>NZ_CP036339.1:1325823-1326657 GCF_007746075.1 Lacipirellula limnantheis
GCGGGGCTGGAGGATCATCGCGGCCGACAGCCGAGTTCTCCGCTCACCCCTGACCAAGAACAACCAATTCGTCAGCGGATTGAGGCCGGTCCCACGGCCCAAGATGGAGTGTGCTCGTTGCGGGGCGCGGACGTCAGACGGTTTCTGCAACACGAGTTGGGATTAGTCCGCTCGTTGGCCCCCGTCTACGGCTTGCTTCACCGGCTGGGCGATTCGTACCTCCGTTCCCGGCCTCGCCACCGCAAAGCGGACCCCGAGGCGGAAGCGGCGTTTCGGCGCGAACTCCCCGACCGATTGCGAACGCTCGCGATGACGCACGCTGACAAGCGCCTGCGGGCTTACTTCCAAGACGAGTCGCGCTTCGGCCAGCAAGGAACAACCACAAACGTGTGGGCCAAGAAGGGATCGCGGCCGACGGCCATTCGACAGACCGAGTACGAGCAGGCTGATGGTTAGTAACGCCAATGACGGTCACGCATGATCGTTTGCGATCGATCTCGCCCCGCCCGTTGCCGGTCACTTGGCATTTTTCGGCAAGGAATTCAAGTTCTACCGAGAACCAGCGCACTCCTCGTCGCTGATAGCTAAGCAAAGCCCCCCTTGCTCTTCAGGAAAGGGCAGGGCGGCCGCCAGCGCCAGAGCGTGCGCCCCGGCGCTGGCAGACCTCCCGCGCGCTCTAGCACGGACTCGAAGCCGCATCTCCCGCGAACAACCGCCAGCTGTCGTGGAGCTCGCGCCGCAGCTGGCTGACTCGTCCGGCGGTCAGCCGACAGAGCTCCGCGACGGCGCTCGTCCGTTCCCCCTGCGCCAGCGCGTGGACCACGCGCTGATCAC
>NZ_CP036339.1:1326855-1872784 GCF_007746075.1 Lacipirellula limnantheis
GTCACAACTTGATTTTCGGGTGGAGGGATTTGAGTTTACCGCGGGCGTTTTTGACTTTCGTCGCCAATCGACGCCGCGTCGGGTGATGTTGACGTCGGTCGACCAGGCTCCCAGTTCGGATTGCAGCTTGGCCCGTGCGCCAAACCGGCGGACTGATACCGATCCGAAGTAAGAGCAGCGCGCCGTCTATTGCGCGCCCCATTCTACCCATCAAGCTAGAGCGACTAACCCGAAAGGAGGTCGCGATGGAGGTGGAGCCCCGACCGACGTTGGACGACCTGAAGCAACTTGAACGCGCCGAAAAGGACGCCCGAGCGTCGAAGCGTTTGCGGGAGGTCATCCTGGCGACGGAAGGATGGACGGCCTCCGCGATGGCGATGGGCTTGTCTGGGCGGGTTTGCCAAGAATGGGTCTATCGCTTCAATGAAAACGGCCTGGCGGGGCTGGAGGATCATCGCGGCCGACAGCCGAGTTCTCCGCTCACCCCTGACCAAGAACAACCAATTCGTCAGCGGATTGAGGCCGGTCCCACGGCCCAAGATGGAGTGTGCTCGTTGCGGGGCGCCGACGTCAGGCGGTTTCTGCAACACGAGTTGGGATTAATCCGCTGGACGGTCACGCATGATCGTTGGCGATCGATCTCGCCCCGCCCGCTGCCCGTCACTTGGCATTTTTCGGCAAGGAATTCAAGTTCTACCGAGAACCAGCGCACTCCTCGTCGCTGATAGCTAAGCAAAGCCCCCCTTGCTCCTCAGGGGAGGGCAGGGCGGCCGCCAGCGCCAGAGCGAGCGCCCCGGCGCTGGCAGCCCTCCCGCGCGCTCTAGCACGGACTCGGAGCCGCATCTCCCACGAACAGCCGCCAGCTGTCGTGCAGCTCGCGCCGCAGCTGGCTGACTCGTCCGGCGGTCAGCCGACAGAGCTCCGCGACGGCGCTCGTCCGTTCCCCCTGCGCCAGCGCGTGGACCACGCGCTGATCACGACGGGAGAGCGAACCGTACCACTGGCTGAAGTCAATCCGCAGCGCCGCCATCTCCGCGGGACTTGCCCGTCGGTAGTCGCTAATGGACTGGGCGATCGAGTCGATCGGTTCGGTGCGACAGCCGCGCAGCCGGCATTTCACCGAGCCGACGTCCGCCGCGTTGTCACGGCTTCCGGTCAAGCGCCCGGATCGATAACGCCGCACGCCGTAACGGGCCAACGGCGTGGCGTAGCCGAGCTTCGCTCGACCCGCCTGCGCCAGCCCGGCATAGGCGACCGCAGCCGAAGCGATGACCGTTTGGATCGCCTCTTCGCGTTCTTCGGGGGCCAGTTCACGGAAGGCGATTCGTGCGTAGCGCCGGATCGTCGGCAGCATCTGGACGAACGAGGCTTGCCAGGGGAGGGGAGGGGCGTCATCAGCAGCGACGATTGCTGAGCAGTTCATGGGACGTTCCTTTCCAAAGGGACCGCCCCTGTCGAGGGCGGTCGTGTGAGGTACACAACCGCCCTCGCGACAGGCGAGAGCTCAAAAAGACGGTAAGCAAGCTAGGCAATCGTGAGCGACCAGATGCCTTCGAAGACAACTTTGCGAGAGGTGGATGAGGATTGCTCTGTTTGAAGGTCCGCAGCTCGGCGTCGCGTCGAACCGACTATCCTCGCCGTCGGTGTCAGATGCCACGCGCCGGGGCGTACGCACCGCAGCAAGTCGACAGAGATGTCGAGCGGAGGCCGATGAAGACCTTTACCGTCGCAAGCAGTGTTAACCGATGGGCTGCAATGATTCCTGCCCCGTTTTTGCCGTCGATTTAGCGGCGGCAGAATGCGTTGGCACAGAAGAATCGGGGACTTCTAGCACATCCGGAATTCCCACCCATGCCAGGGGAGGTCGCTGAGGCGCCGCTCGTAAGCCGCAATCCGAACGAGGAGCCTGGTCGACCGACGTCAACACCACCCAGCGCGGCGTCGACTGGCGATGAAAGTCAAAGACGCCCGCGGTAAACTCAAGTCCCTCGACCCGAAAATCAAGTTGTGACAGAGCACTAGCTGCAATCGTCATTCAACCAAACGCCGTGAGAGGTTGGCGTCGATTTCCTCATGGCGTTGCTGGTTGAGTTTTTCGACGATCACTTCTGTAAAGGGGCGGCCAAAAATCACTCCTCGTCAATTCCGCCCGGCTCCGGGATAATGCACCTCGCGTTCGCTCGTGGCGACGCCTGCGGATCGTCGCCCCGTTAGCGGTCGCGATCCAAACGGGTCGCAAGTGCGGCCCAGATCGCGGTCCCGACTGCGTGGCAATGCCAATCCGCCCGGCGCTTCAGACGAATTTTCCGCCCGCGCCGCGCGCCGGAACGCGAAAATACCGTGGCGAAGTCGCGAAGTGGCCACGGGGACGGCTCGCCGAGTTTTGTCCGCCTGGCGTGGACAAAAGGAAAGCCCGTCTCGCAGCCCAGAAACAGCCGTCAAACCGCTAGAAACAAAGGAAAACTGCCGCGGAAATGCCACGCCACGAGGCTGTTTTGTCCCCTCCACGGCGAATTGCACGCGTGACAGAACAGCAAATCAAACATCCAGCAACTAGCAACTAGCAATCCAAACTCATGCTTCCAGATCCTTTCCGACTCTCGATCGCCCTGGTCCCTCTCGCGGCCTACTGCGTGCTGCTGGGGTTGATCAACGCGCGCCGGCGACCGTTTATCACCACCGGCGGCTGCGATCTAGCTGCCCTCGGCGCGGCGATGTCGGGGCTGGTGCTGGTTGGGCCGATTGAGCTCTTCCGTCCCGAGGCGGCGAGTCAGGACTACGGCGGGTTCGTCTGGCTGTTCTTGATCGTCTTTTACTGGCTCTGCGTCTGGTTGGCGGTGCTCGTCGCCCGGCCGCGGCTGGTGGTCTACAACGTCCGCGGCGAAGAGCTCCGCCCCGCTCTGGCCGAGGCGGCCCGGCGGCTCGATCCCCACGCCCGCTGGGCCGGCGACAACCTCGCCATGCCGAACCTGGGGGTTTCCCTGCACATCGAGTGTTTCGAGATCATGCGGCACTGCTCGCTGGTCTCGAGCGGCGGCAAGCAGAACATGGCCGGCTGGGAGCGGCTCTCCGCAGAACTGCGGACCGAGCTGGCCGGACTGCGCGTCGCTCCCAACCCACGCGCCCTGGGCCTAATGCTCGCGGCGTCGCTGCTGCTCACCGCCAGCATCGGCCGGATGCTCGCCGCCCCGCAACAAGTCGCCCAAGCCATGAAGGAGATGCTGAGCTTTTGAGCAAAGGTGGAAGGACGAAGGGGGAGGGCGGAAGGAATTGATGGTATCGCTTTTCTTCCTTCAGCCCTCCCCCTTCCGCCTTCATCCTTTTTTCCCCTCCCCCGTCACCCGAAACACCACCCGGAACGCCTGGTACCCCACAGCGAGTTTGTCACCGTAGATGGAGGAAAGCTCATGTCGCAGCGCGTTGGCAGTCTCGAACCCGTCGGGTACGGCGTCGGCGTCGGTCAGCTCGGCCAGGGCGACCGGTTCAACCCGTTCGATGGCGACGTAGCCCGCCCCGGGGATGTAGCTCCGCTGGCCGGGACGCATCATCCGCCACTTCCAGAGGCGAATCGTCTGCGTCTTGGCGCCGCTCCGGATGGCGGGGAGGAACTTTTTCTTGAACAGCAACATGGTGGTTATGGTATCAGCGGGGCTGGCTCGGGGCGACCAGATCGAGGCTCCGGGCGAGTGGCGAGCACGTCTGTGCAGAAGGTGACGGAAAGGCCGGCTCCGCCGCGAGTTGCGAGCCGCAGGCGGCCGATTTCGCCCCCTTGCGGTGCATCGCCAGAGACCTATAATCCGGGGATGTTTCTGCTCGAGGGCGGCTCGCCCGTGCGGAACGCGGGTGTAGCTCAGTTGGTAGAGCACGACGTTGCCAACGTCGTTGTCGTGGGTTCGAATCCCATCACCCGCTCTTCGGTAGCGGTTAGCTATCAGGTTTCAGCTGACGGCCTCGCAAGAGAAGGCAGCCCTGGGGAAGGCTTTCTCAAACGGGCCGATAGCTGGTCGCTGATCGCTAGCCGCTTTAGTTTTTTATTGCCAGTCTTTTTGATCGCCCGGTTGAGCTGCGAGCCGTCTCGCGCCGTGGCGGCGATCTTTGCCAATTTACGGGTAGCAGGCGCATGAGTGCCAAAGAAGTTGAAGATTCGCAAGTCGACGACGTCGCCGTGGCTGAGGGGGGCGAAGAGGAAGCGGCCGAGCGGCTGAACCTCGATGTCCAAATCGCCAAACCGAGCGCCTGTGAGCGCCACGTCACCGTGACGGTTTCGCGCGAGGACGTTGATCGTTACCTCGACGAGGCCTATAGCGAGCTGATGGCTTCGGCCTCGGTGCCCGGGTTCCGCGTCGGCCGGGCGCCGCGGAAGCTCGTTGAGAATCGGTTCAAGGAAGAGATTGGCGAGAAGATCAAAGGCTCGCTGCTGATGGACAGCTTGAGCCAAATCAGCGAGGAGCAATCGTTCACGGCCATTAGCGAGCCGGAGCTGAACCTCGACGCGATCGAGGTCCCCAGCGAAGGGCCGATGGTGTTCGAGTTCGACATCGAAGTTCGTCCCGAATTCGACCTGCCGAAGTGGAAGGGGCTCACCATCGAGCGGCCGGTCCGCGACTTCACCGACGCCGACGTCGACGCCCATCTGGAGCAAATGCTGGCCCGCTACGGCCAACTCGTTCCGCACGACGGCGCCGCCGAGGCGGGTGACTTCGTGACGGTCAATCTTCGCACGACGGCCGACGGCAAGCAGTTGGCATTGGAGGAAGAGCGGACGCTGCGGATCCGTCCGACGCTCAGCTTCCTGGACGGCAAGCTGGAAGGCTTCGATCAGCTCCTCGCCGGCGCCAAGGCCGGGGACAAAAAGTCGGGCAAGATCGAACTGACCCAAGACGCACCGAACGAAGAGTTCCGCGGCAAGAGCGTCGACGTCGAGTTCGAGATCCTCGACGTGAAGAAGCTCAAGCTGCCGGAATTGACCGAAGAGTTCCTGCAGGAGATGGGCGGCTTTGACACCGAAGCGGCGCTCCGTGAGGCGATCAAGTCGAATCTGCAGCGCCAGTTGGAGTACGAGCAACAGCGCAATTCGCGTCAGCAGATCACTGCAGAGCTCACGAAGAAGGCCGACTGGGACCTGCCGCCTGGCCTGCTGAAGCGTCAGAGCGTCCGCGAACTCGAGCGGGCCGTGATGGAGCTCCGTCGCGCGGGCTTCGCTGAGTCGGAGCTGCGCGCCCGGCAAAACGAACTGCGTCAGAATAGCGCCGCGACGACGGCGAAGGCTCTCAAGGAGCACTTCATCCTGGAGCGAATCGCGGAGGAGGAGAAGATTGACGCCGAAGAGGGCGATTTCGAGAAGGAAATCTTCCTGATGGCGATGCAAAGCGGCGAATCGCCCCGCCGAGTGCGGGCCCAGATCGAGAAGCGCGGTCTGATGGACATCCTGCAGAACCAGATCGTCGAGCGCAAGGTTCTGGAAAAGGTGCAGTCCGAGGCGAAGTTCAAGGACAAGCCATACGAACCGGCGAAGACCACGGTTGAGGCGATTTCGGTCGCCGCCGGCGGCGACGCCGAAGCGGTTCCAGCCGCGATCGAAGCCGAAGAGCCAAAGAAGGACAACGCGTAGAATGTGTCGTCGCCTCTCGTGATGGGAGGGACTCGTGGGGAGGGATTCCTCCGGCCGATCAGGATCGACGTTTGGCGGTGCGCGAACCGTCCCCCCGATCTCTACCGTATTGGTAGAGAAGCTCCTGAGGAAGCTGCAAGTTCAAAGGACGAAATGATGTATACGCCGATTGGAAGTTCCGCGCCCCACCTGGATCCCCAGCTCGCCGCGGCGATGCGCGACTATCAGCGTCAGCGTCAGATGACGTTGGGCGACCTGCTGCTCGAGAACCGCGTCATCTTCCTGCAGGGCGAGATCTACGACGGCAACGCGAATGAAATTGTGATGAAGCTCCTCTACCTGCAGAGCGAGAATCGTCGCAAGGACATTCACTTCTACATCAACTCGCCGGGCGGCAGCGTCAGCGCGACGCTGGCGATGTACGACACCATGCAGATGATCACGCCGCCAGTCGCGACCTACTGCGTCGGCTTGGCGGCCAGCGGCGGCGCCGTGCTTTTAGCAGGCGGAGAGAAGGGGAAGCGATTTGCGCTGAAGCATGCAAAGATCATGATCCACCAGCCGCATGGCGGCGTCGGCGGGCAGGTCTCTGACATCGAGATTCAGGCCAACGAGATCATTCGTACCCGGCATGCGCTGAATGAGATCCTGGCGAACCACACCGGCAAATCGCATGAAGAGATTGCCAAGGCGTGCGACCGCGACTACTACATGACCGCCCTCGAGGCGAAGGCGTTCGGCGTCGTCGACGACATCCTGACGAAGCCTCCCGGCAGCGAAGAAGCCGAGGAAGAATGACGAAACCAGACTGACGAATGGGATGAGAGATTGCAGTTGTTCCGTTCGTCATGCGGGTATCGTCATTCGTCATTTAGCGTCCACCGACCACACTTAAACGGATTGCCACTCATGCCGCTCATTCCCTATGTCATCGAAAAGTCGGGCCGCGAAGAGCGGGCGATGGACATCTACAGCCGGCTGCTGAAGGACCGTATCGTCCTGCTCGGCTCCGGCGTCAACGACGAGGTCGCGAACAGCTTGGTGGCGCAGTTGCTGTTCCTGCAGTCGGACGATCCGAAGGCCGACATTCACCTTTACATCAATTCGCCGGGCGGCAGCGTCACCGCGGGCATGGCCATCTACGACACGATGCAGTTCGTTACCTGCGACGTGGCGACCTACTGCATCGGCCAGGCCGCCTCGATGGGCGCCGTGCTGCTAGCTGCCGGCGCCGCCGGCAAGCGTCACGCCCTGCCGAATGCGCGGATCATGATCCACCAGCCTTCCGCCGGCATGGAAGGGACAGCCGAGGACATCATGATCCATGCCACCGAGTACCGGAAGACGAAGGAAAAGCTGAATCGCATCCTCGCCGAGCACACCGGCCAGACAATGGATCAGATCGAAAAGCACACCGATCGCGACCACTTCATGTCGGCCCCCGAAGCGCAGGAATACCGAATCATCGATCGGGTCATCTCGAAGATGGGCGGGCAGTAAGCCCCGCTGGCGATTTCTTGCGGCTGTTTTCGAATGCTATCGCCGCGGGTGAGTCCGCTTGACGGCTCACGCAAGTTTTCTTATCTCTCAGCTCGCAATTTTAGAGGCCAGGGCTCCGATGCGCGCACGACGCGCGATTCTGGGCCAGCGATTAGTCCGCACGAGGCGAGCCACGGATGGCCAAGCCGAAGTCAATCCAACTGATAAACGTCGCCGGCGAGCGCCGCGATGCGCGGCGGGCTCGCCGGCTGGCGCGTGCCTGCTGGCTACTGTCATGCTTGATGGTTTCGGTCCTCGGGGGATGTCGACACATCGACAATGCCCAGGTCGACGTGCTGGAAAGCGAGCTGCGGAAGCAGGAAGACTACATCTACGAGCTCGAAGAGTACCTGATGGAGTACTCCGAAAAGTTGCGTCAGGCCCGCGCGATGCAATGCGAAACGGCGATCTCTCCCAAATCGGCGTCCAATGCCACAAGCAGCGGCGAGCCCACGCTTGACGTCGACACGGTCAAGCGGCCAACCCTTCCGATGAATGGTCGCAACAAACTTGCCCCCGCGGCGAAGCCTTCCCTGCCAGCTCCGCCGGCGACGACCGAGGCTCCGCCTGCAGGGGCCGCGGCGACTCCGCCGGAAACGTTGGAAGTCGAGCCGGCGCCGCCTGCTGAGGAGATCAATCCTGATGAGATGGAGGCTCCGGCCCTTGAAATCGGGCCCGGCGTCCAGGCGTCGCCGTTCAAGAAGACGTTTGAGTCGGCGGAAGCGCCGCTGCTGATTCCCGATCCAATCGACTATCAAGCGGATGATGATGAACTAGCCGCCGGGTCGGCCAGACCGAACCAAGTTGAAGAACCAAATGTCGCCGACGGAGAAACGGCGGCGGCGCCTCTGCTGGCGGCGCCGCAGGTCAATGCCGAGCGGCTGTCGGCCGACCACTTGCAGATTCGTCGGGTGTTCGCGGAACGTCCTGGGCCGGATGGCGAGGCAATCGCCAGTTTGCTCGTCGTGATCGAGACCCTCAACGCCACTGACGAGCCCGTCGGCGCCGACGGCGGGGCGTCGTTGATGATCATGAAACGCGACGAATCGGGCGCCATGCGTCGCGTCGAGCGTTGGGACTTTACGCCGGAAGAGACCGCGGCGGCTTGGCAGTCGTCGCAACTTGGCGACGGTTTGCATCTGGAACTGCCACTGGCCGAGGCGCAGCTTCCGGGCGGAGAGTTAGAGCTGTGGGCGCGAGTCCTGGCTGCCGATGGCCGCAAGCTGTTGACGCAGATTCCGCTCGAACCAACTCAGCTGGTCTCCATGGCTGACTTCAATGCTGAAGAATCTTTGGCGGCGAAGGAGCCGGCCACGCCGACTCCCGAGACGCGGCTAACCGAGCCGATGCCAACGGACATCTCTGCTGAAGACGAAGTCGCGGTGTCCGCAATTGCGAAGACGGCGGCGGAAGCGTCGAAACCTGCGTGGCGAGCGTCGTCCGTGCGGCTCGATGATGCTCGAGTCGAGAGTTTTGCCACAACTGCCGGCGGGCCGACGGCTCGTGTTGCGTCATCCTCGACGGAATCGACGACCAAGCCAACTTGGAAACGGAGTGCGACTGCCGGCGCCTCCGAAGCGAAGCGCGACTGGGCGCCATTTCGATAACGGCGCCATTGATCAGCGCCTAATCTGCAGCGCATAAAAAATGCCGCAGAGATCGTCGTCTGACGAGCGCTCTGCGGCACTTCTGTTATCGAACCCGTCGGGCCGTATCATCCAGCGGCGACGAACTGCCTAGTTGAACTTCCCGATCTTGGCAATCAGGTCGGCGGTGCGGCAGCTGTAGCCCCATTCGTTGTCGTACCAGCTGACGACCTTCAGCATGTTGCCGTCCATCACTTGGGTCCACGGGGCGGCGAAGATCGAACTATGGGGATCGCCAATAATGTCTGTCGAGACGATCGGATCTTCGGTGTAGGCCAGGATTCCCTTGAGCGGACCGCTCTCGGCGGCAGCCTTCATCGCGGCGTTCACTTCCTCGGCGGTGACGTTCTTCGACATCAGCGCCGTCAGGTCGACGACGCTGCCGGTCGGCACTGGAACGCGAAGCGAAATGCCGGTCATCTTTCCCTTGAGGGCAGGGAGAACGAGGCCAACGGCCTTGGCGGCGCCGGTCGACGTGGGAATCACGTTTTGGGCGGCGCTGCGGGCACGGTAGGGATCCTTATGGGGCATGTCCTGCACGCGTTGGTCGTTCGTGTAGGCGTGAACGGTCGTCATCAGCCCCTTCTCGATGCCGAACTTCTCGTGCAGCACCTTGGCGACCGGGGCCAAGCAGTTGGTGGTGCAGCTGGCATTGGAGATGCACTTCAGCTCGGGCTTCAGCTGGTCGTCGTTGACGCCCAGCACGCAGGTGAGGTCGGCCCCGTCGTCGGCAGGGGCGCTAAGGACGACGCGCTTGGCGCCAGCAGCCAAGTGGCTGTCGTACCCCGGAGCGCCATCCTTCGAACGCTTGGTAAAGAAGCCGGTCGATTCGACGACCACGTCGATGCCCAGGTCCTTCCACGGCAGTTTGGCGGGATCTTTTTCGGCCAGCGCCTTGATCTTCTTGCCGTCGACGATCAGGTTCTGGTCGTCGTACTCCACCTTGCCCTCGAAGCGACGGTGGGTGCTGTCGTACTTGAGCAGCGTGGCCAGCATCTTGTTGTCGGTCAGGTCGTTGATGGCGACGACCTCGAACTCGCTGGGGCGAGCGTGGAGGTTGCGGAACGTCAGGCGCCCGATGCGACCGAAACCGTTGATTGCGACGCGAATGGCCACGTGAGTTCTCCTTCGTTGGCAAAGTCGAGTGACTGAATATGGCGGGACCTGGCGACGCCAGGCTTGTCTGTGCGAGGTGTGCCTCTGTCGGCCCAGCTTGGCCCGCTGGGAGGCAGGCAAACGGGGAATTATACTGCTGCCGAAACAGCCTCACAACCGGCACGAAAGCGGTCAGCAATCAGCTTTCAGCGGTCAGCCGCAGAAACTCAATTTCGTGCGTAGATTATTTGCAGCAGACGCCGCTTCCCCTCAGGCTGAGGGCTGATTGCTAACCGTCGAAAGCTCCTGAATGACCCGCCCCGACCGTCCAACATGGCAGCTTCCGCCCGGGGTTTCCCGTGGACTGTGGGACTACGTCCATACCCCCCACATCGCCGACGATTACGACGACTATTTTGCGTTCAACAGCCTGTTCGAGACCGACGGCGCCATTCTGCGTCGACAGTTCGATCGGCCGGGGCTGGTGGCCGACCTGGGATGCGGCACGGGGCGCGCGCTCGTGCCGCTGGTGAAGGCTGGGCATCGGGGCTTGGCGGTCGACCTATCGGATCACATGCTGCGCATCGTCCAAGGGAAGGCGGACGACGAAGACTTGCCGATTGATTGCGTGCGGGCAAACCTCGTTGAAATGGACGCGATCGCCGATGGGGCCGTCGACTACGCCATGTGCATGTTCAGTACGCTGGGGATGATTCGCGGCCGGGCGAACCGCCGGAAGGTCCTCCATCACGCGCGACGCATTCTCAAACCGCGCGGAAAATTCGTCCTGCACGTTCACAACTACTGGTTCAACCTGCGCGATCCCGAGGGGCCGTGGTGGGTAATCGGCAACATGACTTCGGCTCCCTTTCGGCGCGACGTCGACGTCGGGGATCGGTGGTTTCCTTATCGGGGTCTGCCGAGCATGTATCTGCATGTGTTTCGCTGGCGCGAACTCGCGGCGGACTTGCGGTCGGTCGGGTTTAAGATCGTCGAGCGAGTGGCGCTCGACGCGGCGCGGCGTAAGCCGCTCGACCGGCCATGGCTATTGCCGATTCTGCGGACCAATGGTTGGATCGTCACGAGCGAGGCATGATCTCGACGTTCTCAATCAGACGCGAGTCTCAAGCGTACGTTCGGCCGCGTGCGAAATTTGGCGTTCGCCGGAACGCCCCCCAATGCGCGGAAGATAACGGGGGACGCGCTGTCGATACGCCGCGTACTGTTGTCCGAAATGGGCGATCAGATCGCGCTCTTCAATGAGGGCGGCGGCCATCATGTAGCCAGTGAGCACGATGGCGAGGAGCAAATGGCCCGCGGTCATCGTTGGCGTCATCCAGAACGCCAACGCCCAGCCAACGTACAGCGGGTGACGGATGTGACCATACAGAAACGGCGTGCGGAAGGGGAGTGGTTCGTACTCTCGGCCGTGATAGTAGAGCCAAACCTGGCGCAGGCCGAACAGGTCGAAGTGGTTGATCATCAGGCTCACGATCGGCACCATCAACCACCCAACGGCAAACAGCGTCCAAAGCAGTGCTCGGCCCACTGAACTCTCGACGTTCCAGACCAGCGTATCAATCGGCCGCCACTGCCACAGAAGTAATGCTAGAGCGAGGCTTGAGGCCAGCAGATAGGTGCTCCGCTCAATGGGTTGCGGAATGATGCGCGTCCAGACTCGCTTGAACGCGGGGCGCGCCATTGTCGAGTGTTGGATGCCGAACGCAGCCAGTAGTGCGAAATTGATCGCGACCGCCTCGGGCCATGAACTGACCACCGGCTCATCGATCGACGTCGGCGTGATCACGTTGGCCGTGAATGCGCAGAAATAGGCGTAGATTGCCAGGAACAGGAGATAGTTGGCGAGTCCGTAGGCGAAAAACATCCAACGTTTCATCGTGCGCTTTCTGTGCGAGGGGCAGGGGCTTGGTCGCGTCGATCATCTGATTCATCGGCTGCGTCATGGGAATTTAAGCGTCGACCGCCGCCGTTGTCAGGTTGACTTGTGGTACACTCGCCGGTTGACTCAAGGTGCACCGGCCACTTTTTCCTTGATTGCCGCGATCAGACGCTCGGCGATCGCGATCGACTATGCCGAATTCAACGCCGAATTCAACTCGACACCGGCTGATCGAATCCGCCATCCGACGTTTTTATCGCGATGGCTTTCGCAATGTCGGCATCGACCAGGTGCTGGCCGACGTCGGCATCAGCAAGACGGCGTTCTACAAGCATTTCGAGAGCAAGGACGAGCTGATGCTCGCCGCGCTTGAGGCGCGGAATGTTTGGCTACAAGAAACGTTCCGAGACATGATTCGCAGTCACGGCGGACCCGATCCCGCGGCGCAACTGCGAGGCTTGTTTGACGTCGTCGAGCGAGTGATTAATTCGGATGAATTCCAGGGATGCATCTTCGTTAACGCGGCGATGGAGTTTCCGTTGGCGCATGAGCCGGCGCATCTCGCGGCGGCCGAGCATAAGCGGGCGATCGAGTCGATCGTCCGCGAACTGGCCGCGGAGGCGAACGCCGACGACCCTGCCGCGATGGCCCAGGATCTCTGCCTGATCATCGAGGGAGCGTACGTCACGCGGCAGGTCACCGGCGATCCGCAGACGATTGCTATCGCGCGGCGCGTGGCCGAGTCGGTGATCGGCAAGCGTCTGCCGACGACGGCGCCGAGCGGCGTTGCTTAGAAAAGAAGCGTGGCGTGGCGAGCAGTGTTACCGAGGCGGGGAAGAGCCTACGGAATCACGCAGTCGGCTTCGATTTCGATGAGGGCGTCTCCGTCAATCAGGCGGGGGACTTCGACGATGGTGGTCGCTGGGCGGATCTCGGCAAAGACCGACCCGTGGACGCGGGCAACTTCTTCCCACTTGCTGACGTCGGTGACGTACATCCGCGTGCGGATCACATGTTCGATCCTTCCGCCGAGGGCTTCGATCGCGGCCTGGATGATCGCCAGTGAGCGGGCCGTCTGCTCGCCAAAGCTCTTGGCGTAGGTGCCGTCGGCGTTGACGCCGACGCAGCCGGTCACCGCGATCAGGTTCCCCGAGCGAACGGCCCGGCTGTAGCCCATGATCGGTTCCCACTTTGAACCGCTGGAGGCGCACTGGCGGCCGGCCCGCTCTGCGACGGTGATCTTGATGTCGGACATGCTCGGGCCTCTCTGGCGGCTGACGGTGAGATGGGGGATTGAACCACGACGGCACAACGGACACGAAGGATACCTGCCGCCGGCACGGTTTTCTAGGAGTCGGGGCCAGTCTCTCTGACGTCACCCGGTATATATCGAAGGGATTTTGGAACCGCCGATAAACGCAAATTAACTCAGATGGAATTTACCGGCGTTCATCCCCGTTCATCCCCGTTCATCGGCGGTTCCATCTGTATCGATGGCTAATGGATGGGGCTCGTTGACGGCGGCCCTCGGGGTCGATTAGCCTGCATTAATGACCAAAGAAACGTCAACTCCGGAGTCTCAACGCCGTTCTCAGCGGATGACCGTGCCGAAGTTCACGGCCCTCAAAGGGACGGGCCAGAAGATCTCGATGGTGACGGCCTACGACTACCCGTTCGCCCGCTTGGTCGACGAGGCCGGCGTCGAAGGGGTGCTGGTCGGCGATAGCATGTCGATGGTCGTGCAGGGGCACGAGAACACGCTGCCAGTGACGCTCGACGAGATGATTTATCATGCCGAGATGGTCGGCCGCGCGGTGAACCACGCCCTGGTGGTGGTCGACATGCCGTTCCCGAGCTATCACCTTGGCAAGTTCAAGGCGATTGAAAACGCCGGCCGCATTCTCAAGGAGACGCGCTGCCAGGCGGTGAAGCTGGAAGGCGGCGTCGAGCAGGCCGAGACGATCGCGGCGCTCGTCTCCGCCGGGATACCCGTGATGGCCCACTGCGGCTTGCGTCCGCAGAACGTCCACCAACTTGGCGGTTACCGCGTGCAGCGCGACGAGCAGGCGCTAATGAGCGACGCCTGCGCTGCGGCGGAGGCGGGGGCGTTTGCGATGGTGCTGGAGTGTATCCCGCGCGGCATCGCGGCGAAGATTACCGGGATGCTGTCGATTCCCACGATCGGCATCGGGGCCGGCGCCGACTGCGACGGTCAGGTGCTCGTGCTGCACGACATCCTGGGAATGGCGAGCGATTACGCTCCGCGATTTGTGAAGGCGTATGCGAATCTAAACAAGACGGTGGTTGACGCGGTCCGAGGGTTTCGCGACGAGGTGCGCGGCGGTGACTTTCCCGCGGCGGAGCATACGTTTGAGTAGCGTGCCGCGACTTTTGCGACATGAATCCGTTAGTCGCGTCAATTGCTTTTACTTTATGTGCAACTGACAAGCCCCTGTTGTGCAATCCTTCGCGCTCAGTCGATACCGGTTCTTGGCAATCCACCGGTACAGCGGTCGCCAGACCAACATGCTCCCTGGAAAGTAAAGGACCGGCGCCGCCCACCAGAGTCGGCGCAGCCGCCAAGTCAGGTAACGAATCGCCGTCGGCCCCCAGTGGCGGTTGCCGTGGTGGTCGACGATCACCATCTCCTGCATCATCCGGTCGTGCGGCAGGTTGGGAAATCGTTCCTTCACCTCCGAATCGTGGAGCGAGAGGTACGCCAACTTTCCTTGGCAGTCCCACCACGGCAGCTTGCTGACCTGGGCCGTGCAGATCCCGCAGTCGCCGTCGTAGATCACGACGTCGGCGCCGGGACGGTCGGTAGGACGGGGAAGGGGGAAGGGAGCGGCGGTGGAACTAGCGGCCATCGTACGGCGTCTCAGTCTAGTAGCGGCGGGTCAACGACCCGCCGGAGCGGTCAAGTATCGGATTGCATCAAGCGAAGGAAGTGCGGCAGGCGACGCGGACCCCTCGGAGTACCTCGGGGTGACGGGGGTCGCCGCAACGCCACCCGCAAACTGCCCACCGCCAAAGGAAGCCAGCGTTAACAGTTTACCCCCTAAATCCCCCGCGGACGCCCTTTCAGCGTGACCCTATCGGCCAATGCCGATAGAATGGCTGACGAGTTGGCGTCCGCCCCAGTTTCCACAATTGCCGTAAGAAAGCAGTGCCATGGACCAAATCCGCAAGCAAGTCGCTCGGGCTCGCCGTCGGCTCTGGATGGAATTGTTTCTCAATCGGCTCGTCAACTGCTGGTTCGCGGCCTTGATCGTCGCCGCAGTGGCCATCGCCTTGCCGAAGTTCGTCGCGGTCGCGGATTTGCCCGCGAATTGGGCGGCTAGCTGGCTGATCGGTGCGCTGGTCGCCGGGTTGACGGTCGCACTGGGGTGGACGTGGCTCCGCGGTCGCAGCGAGCTCGACGCCGCGATGGAAATCGATCGCCGCTTTGAACTCAAGGAGCGGGTCGCGAGCAGTCTGTCCCTGCCGCCCGAAGCCGCCGAGACTCCTGCCGGCCGCGCCCTCCTTGCCGACGCCCTGAGAGCGATCGGCCGCTTGGAGATCGATCAACGCTTCCGTATCAACGTCGGCCGCTCTGCGTTGCTGCCGCTCGTTCCTGCGATGCTCGCCGGCGCCCTCGTGTTGCTGGTCGACAACAAGCAAGCGCAGAGCAGCGTCGACCCTGCGACGACGAATCTCACCCCCAAGGCTCTTGAGAATTCGACGGATGCGTTGCGGAAGAAACTCGTCGAGCGCCGTAAGGAAGCCGCGAAGAAGGGGCTCAAGGAAGCGGAGGAACTGCTGCTGCAGGTCGACAAAGACGTCGAAAAGCTGGCCGTGAAGAAAGACGTCGACCGCAAGCAGGCGATGGTCAAGATGAACGATCTGGCGAAGCAGCTGGCCGAGCGTCGCGAAAAGTTGGGCGGCGATAATGAGCTGAAAAAGCAGCTCGCCGGGATGAAGGATTTCAGCAAGGGCCCGGCCGAGAAGATGGTCGAGGCGATGAAAGAAGGGAACTGGGACAAGGCCCAGCAGGAGCTCAACAAACTTAAGGAACAATTGAAAGCCGGCAAGCTCGACGGCGCCGGAAAGAAGGAATTGCAGAAACAGCTTTCGCAACTGCAGAAGAAGCTTGAACAAGCCTCTGCCGAGAAGCAGCAGGCGATGGACGAACTCAAGAAGCAGATCGCCGAGCAAAAAAAGAAGGGGAACCTCGCCGAGGCTGGCCAGTTGCAGCAAAAGCTTGACCAGATGCAGAAGTCGCAGCAGCAATCGAAGCAGATGCAGCAGATGGCGCAGAAGCTGGCCGAGGCCCAGCAGGCGATGCAGAAGGGGGACCAGAAGGCTGCCGCGCAAGCGATGGACCAGCTAGCTCAGCAAATGGAGCAAATGCAGAAGGAAATGGGCGAGAGCGAAATGCTCGACGCCGCCATGGAACAGCTGGAAATGGCCAAGACGTCGATGGGATGCTCAGAGTGCATGGGCGAGGGCTGCAAAGCTTGCCAGGGAAAAATGGGAAACCGTTTTGGGCAGAAGCCGGGCACGGGCAATGGCAACGGTATGGGAGCCGGACGAGGGCAGGGGCCGCGCCCCGACGAGAAGAACGACGTCGCGTTCCGCGATTCGCAGGTGAAGCAGAATCCCGGCAAGGGCGCCGCCGTCATTACGGGCGAGGCCGACGGACCGAACATCCGCGGCGACGTTCGCGCGGCGATTCAGGAGGAAATGACCGCCTCGGCGAGCGAGCCAGCTGATCCGCTCGTTATCGAGCAGCTTCCCAAGACGCAGCGCGAGAATGCGGAGGATTACTTCAATCGCCTTCGCGATGGGGAATAGGCGGTCCGCCGCCCCCTCGTTCGTTGCGTTTTTGCATCATCCTGCCGGCGGCTCGGCGATCAGCGGCTAGGCTGACCAGCGCCCCGCATCTCCCGCATCGCCAAGCCGCCCGCGGCGGCAGCGTCGGTTGCGCCCCCGAATTTGAGGGTTCCTGCCCGAAGTCCGCAGGGGAGGTACGCAATTTGCAAGACTAGGCGGATTGGATAATTGGCGCAAAACATACCTGGCCGGTAGCATGGCCGTTGCGCATTGAAGCAGCATTGAACACGCACCATCGGACGCGGGAGCGGCATCGTGAAGTCAAGTTTAAGGATGCTAGGGTTTTGTTTTACAACTCTCGTCGTCTTCGCCGCGGTCAGCCCGCGAGGCTATGGTCAGGAATCGCCGACGTCGTCGCCCGATCCGGCGCCCGTCCTCGCGGCGCTCGACCGGGTCGATGCGTGGCTGGGAGCCGGCGAGAATGCGCAGCGCTGGCGGAGGTTCGTCGGCATCCCGGCGTTGCGAACGGAGGTCCCCAAGGGCCCCAACGCGAACACTGCTCCGATCACCCACGCGCTGGAGCGACTTGCAAGCAAAGCACCGGGGCTAGAATTGAAGCCATTCGCGCAACTGCGCGATGCGCTTTCCGACTTTCGGCGACAACTTAGCGCCCAGGGGACGCCAGACTTTGCCTCGCTCGCCGCGGCAGTGAGCGACGACCGTCAGCCGCTGACGCCGGAGCAATTCGTCAAAATCCGCGCGACGATGCGCGACCGCGCTCGCGACTTGGAGCAGGCGTGGGGCGGCCCCAACACGTCGCTGGCGCGCGGCTGGAAGAAGTTCTTGTTATGGGACCAGCTGGAACCTAACTTCGCGGACGATTTCGAAATTACCCGCGGTTCACTGATGAAACTCGACGAGGTCCTGCTGCGTTTCCGCGCGAACCAACCTGGCTTGGAACTGCCAGTCTTCACCGACGCGGCCCGGGCGATTGCGCGCTATCGAGCCTTGGCGACGTGGGCGACCGCCTCTAAGTCGCGGGACATTCGCGCGGATTACGGCGAATTGCTCAAGCAGATCGCCGTCGACCTCCAACGGCATTTTGAAAATCCGACCACGGAGACGGCGTGGAAAGCGGGGCGCATCCTAGGGGTGATTGATAATCTCGGTCACTCGGCAGACTTCGTCCGTACCGTGCGGGATCGCTTCGCACAGAAAAACATCATCGGCTTTGCGTCGGCGCGGGTCCTGGAGAATCTCCCGAACCGCGATTTCAGCCAAGCCCGCCCGGTACGCGACTGCATCTTGGGGACGAGCATCTTCGGTTCGGCCCAAACGATGGGCAACGTTCGGTACGAATTAGTTCCTGCCGACGACAGCATCCAACTGATGGTTCACCTCACCGGCCGAGCCAACTCGCGCACGAACGGTTACAACGGACCTGTCCGCATCAACTCGCTAGGCAATACCTCCTACGCCGCCAGCAAGCGCCTTTCATTTAGCGACGTGGTCTTCGAGGCAGATCCCGCCGTTGCCGAGGTCGATACGCGGACGCAGATCAAGTCGATCCAGAAGACCGGCGGGCAATTCGCGGCGAACCTCATCGAGAAAGTCGCCTGGAAACGGGCGATGGAGTCGAAGCGGCAGGCGGAGCGGATCTCGGCTGCGCACACACGAGAGAATGTCATCGAGGAATTCAATGAGCGGGTTGCCAAAGACCTCGGCGACGCGCGGCTTCGCTATCAGACGCGCGTGCGCGATCCCTTGACCCGACGGGCGGTCACTCCGGAATACCTTCACATGAGCTCGTCGCCGAATGGCATCGAGATCGAAACGACCTTTGCCGCCCGCTACCAACTTGCCGCCAATCAGGGGCCGCCCGTACCGAAGCCTGGTCATGACTTGCTGTTGCAGGTCCACGAGTCGGCCGTCAATAACTACCTGCCGTTGGCATTGGCCTCGGCCCGAATCAGCCAGGAAACAGCCGAGCAAGCGCCCGACCTGCAGGGCGACGTTCCCAATTGGATCAAAGTCCTGTCGGTCAAGCAGCCGAAACTGGCCGGCGTTGCGGCGACCGGCGCGGCCGTCGTGGATAAGGCGAGCGAGACTATCGATCAGGTGGTCGAAGGCGAAGCCGATGAGCGCGGCCCGAACGCCCCGCCGGCGTTACCTCCGTTCCGCCCCTACGCGATCACACTGAACTCTGAAGCGCCGGCTGGCGTTCACTTCGACGACGGCAAGGCCGTGATTCGAGTGAGGGCGTCGAAGCTCTACAGCGACGACGTCGAGTACTCCAACTGGGACTTCATCATCACGTACGCCGTGATGCAGCAAGACGACCGTATCGTGCTGCAGCGAGTCGGCGACATTGAGGTCTTTCCGACAGGGTTCGATCCCGCATGGGACAAGCAGTTGACGGCCCAGCAATCGGGTTTTCGCAGCACGCTCGCGAAAAACATCAACGCGCGAGCCAACGCCGGCGAGAGCTTTCCCAAGGAGATTCCGCTTGATCCGATTCGGGTGGCGGCCGTTGGGACGTTGCTATTGAACGAAATCAAGGTAGACGATGGTTGGCTGACCGTGGGCTGGATCTTGCCGCCGCCCGCGGCGCCGTAAGGTTTGGTTTTCCTCGGCGGTTCGACAAGGGCTGAGTCTCACGCGCCACAAATCTCTGGCGACGGTCGGTCGCCGACGGCATGATATCGGCAGGAGATATTTGAAGGTGACAATCGAGCCGCCCCCATCCGTCGTTGACGTTGAGTTCGACTGTGTGCCGCTGCGCTCGATCAAGCGGCTAGATATCCCGCTTGACGCGTCCGACGTCCAGCGTCGTCGAGCTGCCCGCATGCAGGCGGCGATTGGCAGTTACGGAGTCGAGCGGACGTATTTCCTGCAAAACGCTCGCTGCGTTTTTCGCTTTGCCAACAGCGACGTCGAAGGGGTCTGCCGCTTCGAGTTTGAGGGCGTCGCCCGTACGGATGCGGGTGATCGGAAATGTGAGGAAGTGAATCTCGACGTCACGCTCGTCAGCGAAACTTGCGGCGGCGTGCCTGTGGCCGTGCAGCAATGGCTCATCGAGCGCGTGCGACATGCCGTGGCGATTGAATTTGATCGCTTTCTCGCTGCGGGGCAGCCCGCGGCGCCCTCGCCGGATGCTAGCGAGAAGACCCCCGCGACGGCGCTCGGAGGTTTAGGCGGGCTGGACGTCTAAATGGCGTCTTCGCGTGTGCATTGCGGGGCAAAGCGAGCCGTCGCCCCTTGCTGAATGGCCGTTACGGCTTAGCGGGCGTGGCGAGCGCGGGCGCGAGTGCGTGAGCAGCGTTAATCGCTAGCACCGCTATCGGAACAATTTCGCAAAATGTCAAAGTTTGCCGATTGCGCAGACGATACTGATTCTGCTGAGTGTTCCGTCGGCCTGCGCGCGTGCTCCATCGAGCCGCTCAGGAGTGCTAGCGGAGCAATAAAAGTTGCGGCGTCACCGCCGCAACTCCGCACTGGGGGGTGCGAAATGGCAGTCAGAAAGATCGCGCATGATGAATCGGCAACTAAGGACGGCGACTTCGCTGCTGCTGTGCGGGCTCACGCTCTGCAGCGGCTGCACGCCGATTCAGCCGTTTTACTTCAAGGAAGATGGCGATCTTTCCCACTACATGGACGTCGCCACCAACATTGAATATCCCGACGTCAATGCCCAACCGATTGCCGACGTCGCCAACGCTCAGGCCCCGTTGACGCTCGCTAACGCTCAAGACTTCAAAATCTGGGACCTCACGCTCGAAGAGGTCGTTCGCCTGACGCTGGAAAACAGCACCGTCGTCCGCAATCTCGGCGGCCGAATCAATGATGGCGGCCAAAATATCTCGACGACCGCGCCGGAAGCGTTGACCGCCGGCGGCGGCAATGCGATCACCACCTACGACGCCGCATTGACCGAAAGCGGCTATGGCGGCAACACCGGCAGTCAGTTCAGCGGCCGCGGCGTGGAAGCGGCGCTGTCGGAATTCGACGCGCAACTCGACTCGAGCCTCGTCTGGCAAAAGAACGATCGGCCGCAGAATTTCGGGCTCGCCGCCGCGCCCAACTTCTTCAATCCGCTGTTTCGACAAGACACCGGTCGGTTCACCACGGGTCTGACGAAAACAGCTGCCAACGGCAGCACGTTCGAGGCCCGCACCAACACCAACTACGACCAGAACAACAACGGCAGCCGCACGCAGCCGAGTGACTGGTTCGCGAACGTCGAAGCGGCCGTCACGCAACCGTTGTTGCAGGGCGCAGGCACCGAGTACAACCGTATTGCCGGGCCGCGGAGCTTTCAGGAGTCGTCGGGCAACTTCTCCGACCAGATCGACGGCGTGCTGATCGCCAAGATCCGCACCGACGTGACGCTCACTGACTTCGAGGCCGGCGTCCGCGATCAGATGCGCGACGTGGAGGAGGCCTATTGGGAACTTTACTTCTGCTATCGAGACCTCGAGGCGCGCCGCATCGGCGAAGCCAGCGCCCTGGAAACGTGGCGCAAGGTGAAAGCCAAGTTCGTCATCGGCGGCGAGGGGGGCGAGGCGAACACGGAGGCCCAATCGCGCTCCCAGTACTTCAATTTCCGCCAGCAGGTCCAAGTCGCGCAATCGAACTTGTTCGCGATCGAAAACCGTCTGCGCTTCCTCATGGGCCTGAGCGTCTCCGACGGTCGATTGATTCGTCCTGCCGACGAGCCGACGGTCGCGCCGGTGACATTCGATTGGGCGACGATACATATCGAAGCGTTGGCGCGGCGCGAGGAAATTCGCCGCCAGAAGTGGACGATCAAGCGGCGCGAACTGGAGCTCATCGCGGCGAAGAACCAGCTCTTGCCGCGACTCGACCTGGTTGGCCGCTACCGTTGGCTCGGCGCCGGCGACGACCTGATCGACGTACCGCGCAACGGAATTCCGCCGTTTCTCAATGGTTCGACCGCGTGGGAATCTCTCACCAGCGGCGACTTTCAGGAATGGGAAGCGGGGCTCCAATTCTCGATGCCGTTAGGGTTCCGCCTGGGGATGACGACGGTTCGCCATTCTCAATTACTGCTGGCCCGTGAACGAGCCGTGCTGCAGGATATGGAACTGTCGATCTCGCACCAGTTGGGGCAGACGATTCGAGATCTTGACCTGTCGTACGGCACGACGCAGACCAATTTCAACCAACGCGCCGCCGCCGAGGACGACGTGCAGGCCGTGGCGGCGATTTATGCTTCGGGTCGCGTCACGATCGATCTGTTGCTGCAAGCCCAGCAGCGGCGTGCCCAAGCCGAGTCGGCCTACTATCGGTCGCTCGTCGATTACAACCGGGCCATTATGCGGGTCCATTGGCGGAAGGGTTCGCTGCTGGAGTACAACGGCATTTACCTGCAGGAAGGGCCTTGGCCGGGCAAGGCGTACTTCGACGCCACCCGTCGGGCGCGCCGTCGCGACGCCGCCATGGAGTTGGACTACGGATTTACCCGTCCAAACGTCATGAGCCGCGGTGTCTACAATCAGACCCCCGGTACGGCCAAAGGCGCCGCTTGGGAGGGTCCGGTTCCGACCATTGTGCCCGAGCCAATCGCGCCGGCGCCGAGCGTGCCGCAGGCTTCGGCTACCAGTACATCGGAATTCGCCCCGGCGAGCGAATTCTCGGACGTCGGCTCTCTAGCGGAATTGCCGGCAGTCAGTACGATGGAGCCGGCGTCGGCGCCTGCTCACCCGACGACGACTCCCGCGGCAGGGGTCGCCGCCACGGGCGCTCCGCAAACCGCTCCGATGAATCCTTTTCCTCGTTCCGATGTAGCTCCGACCGTCGTCGTGCCGGCCGGTTCGGCCGCGGCGAGTTCCGTTCCGAATCCTTTCGGTGCGCCGCAGCCGCTCCCCGCCGCTACGGCGCCGAGCGTCGTTGGCGAGTCCGCCGCCTATGAACCTCAAGCGAATTACGCGACTACTCAAACTGCTGCAGACGCTGCAGGCTGGACAGGGGGACAACGCTGACGGGTTGGCAAAGGCCTGCGGCATGAGCCGCCGCACCGCATTTCGCGATCTGGAAACGCTCCGCGAAGCGGGAGTGCCGCTGCAGTTCGATAAAGCGAGTTCACGGTACTCGATTGCCGGCGATTACTTTCTGCGTCCGACCAACTTTACTTCGATGGAAGCGCTGGCCATCGTCGCGCTCACGACGGACCTGGGCGCCGGATGTGATCTACCCTTCTTCGGAGCCGCCCGCTCGGCAGCGCTGAAAATCCAGAGCGCCCTCCCCGCGTCGCTGCGCGGCAACGTGCAATCGCTCGCGCGTTGCATCCATGTTCGCCTTAATCCGCTCGACCGATTGCAGGGAGCGGAAACCGTCTACGGACAGCTGGTTGAGTCGTTGTCCCAGCAGCGCATCGTGCGCATCAAGTATCGGAGCCTCACCGAGTGGGAGGAGATCGATACAAAACTGCGTCCGTATCAGTTGCTGTTCAACCGGCACACGTGGTACGTCAACGGCCGTAGCTCACTCCACGGCGGACCGCGAACGTTCAACGTCGGCCGCATTGCCAATATCGAGTTGCTGCCTCAGAAGTACGCCCGGCCGCGGGGCTTTAGCGTCGAGCGTTACCTCGGCAACGCCTGGAACATTATGCCGAGCCCAGGTCCGGACGAGAGCATTGTGATTCGCTTTAAACCGTTGGTGGCGAGCAATGTAGCCGAGGTTACCTGGCACAAGTCGCAGCGGCTGGAATGGCTCGACGACGGGTCGCTCGACTTCCACGTCCGCGTCTCGGGCTTGAATGAGGTCGTGTGGTGGATCCTCGGTTATGGCGATCAAGCCGAAGTGCTCCGCCCGGCGAAACTCCGTAAACTAGTCGCTCAACGGGTACGAAACCTCTACGACGCCTACAGCGGCGAAACGCCTCTCCCTGGCCGGGGATTGTGAGCAATAGTTCACCGCGGGTAAAACTGCGGCAGTCATTCTGCTCCCTAACGCCGGTCGCCAGTTGCCATGTCCCTGTTTTTCTCCTTCGACGGCATCGACGGCGGCGGAAAGAGCACTCAGCTAAAGCTCTTCTGTCAGTGGTTGAGCGACCAGGGGCGCGATCCCATCGTGTGCCGCGATCCCGGCACGACGGCGGCGGGTGAGGAGATCCGGAAGCTCCTCTTAGCCGCTGACGACTCTACTCCCATCGCTCCGCGCAGCGAGATGCTGCTCTACATGGCCGCCCGGGCCCAGTTGGTGGACGAGATCATCCGACCCGCCCTCAAAGCGGGCCGCACGGTGGTTTCTGATCGGTACTTGCTCGCCAACCTGGTCTACCAAGGCCACGCGGGCGGATTGCCGGTCGAGGCGGTACGGCGAGTTGGTTCCATCGCCACCGACGGGGTCATGCCCGACTGCACCTTCCTGTTAGATCTCGATCCCGCGATCGCCCTGGCACGGATGGGGAGGCAACTCGATCGTGTTGAGAATCGAGGAACAGCCTACCGCGAACGCCTGCGGGTTGGCTTTCTGACCGAGGCCGCCGGTTCCAACGGCAAAGTTCACGTGATCGCCGCCAATCGCCAGGTTGATTCGATCCAGCAGGAAATCCGCGAGATCGCGACGAAGTTGCTCAACTAGCGACGCCAAAAGCAGGCTCTGCGGCCGCAAAGCTTCGCGGTTTCGTCCGAAGGCCCGACTGAAACCGGTCGTTTCACCGAGCCGCGCGGTCCGAATTGACTCCGTACGCCAAAAGCGCTAAAATCTCATGGCACTTAAGCTTACGTTCATTGTCCGCGAATTTGCTGATTCGTCTCGCCGCTTCCTGGTGGCGAACGTCGGGTTAGATCGTCGATACGACAACAGTGTGATTCCCGTGCAGGTCCATACCATCGGCCGCGAGTCGGCGATTCGTCAGCCGCAGATGCACGGAACGCACGCCAAGGTTCGACCTGGCTCGGGTGGCCAGTCGCCGTCCTTGGCGCCATGCCCTCAGGGAATGGGGCTGCGAGAATGTATGCTCGGAGGATTGGTGACGCTTGGGAGGCCCTTGCGCCGGCCAAGCTAAATCTCTATCTCGACGTTTTGGGACGTCGACCTGACGGGTTCCACGAGCTGGAAACCTTGTTGGCGCCAATCCGCCTCTACGACCGGCTGGTTTGGCATCCTCACGACATCGACGGCTCCGCTGAGTTCAGCTTCCGTTACCATCCTTTCTCGGCGACCACGTTGGTCGACCAGGCGCCCCCGGACGAACGCAATCTCGTTTGGCGCGCCGTTCACTCATTGGCTGCAGCGGCGGGTAGGCCGCCGCACGGCTCCTTCGTCCTCACCAAACGCATCCCGATCCAGGCCGGCCTGGGGGGCGGCAGCAGCGACGCCGCCGCGGCCCTCGTACTGGCGAATGCCGCCTGGAACATCGGCTATTCGCCGGCACGTTTGAGCGACCTTGCCGCGCAACTGGGCAGTGACGTCCCGTTTTTCATGGCAGGTCAGACGGCCGTCTGCCGGGGGCGGGGCGAGCGCGTCGCGCCAGTCGACTCGATGCCCCGCCTCAACGTTGTCGTCGTCGCGCCGCGCGAGGGAATTTCGACGGCCGGCGCCTTCCGCGAGCTCGATGCCCCCGAATGGAACCCGGCCGAAGGTCGCCAGGGCCACACGCGGCTCGCACAATTGTTGGAGTCGCTGCGTCGGGGCTCATTGACGTCGGCGGCGCGATGGATGACGAACGCGTTGCAGGCCGCCGCGACGAGCCTCTGTCCCGTGGTGGAGCGGCTCGGCACAATCTTTGCTTCGCTGGGGTGCTGCGCCCACCAACTCACCGGAAGCGGCTCTGCCTATTTCGGCGTGATGCGATCCGCCCGCCATGCTCGTCGAGCCGCCGCAGTTCTTGCCTCCGCCAATTTGGGTGCCGTCTTCACGACCGCGACGTGCCGCTAAGGACTACCTCGCAAGGAGTATTGCCGTGGAAATCACCGAGGTTCGGATCAAACTCATGGACGAGCCGGGAGAACGTCTCAAGGCGTTTTGCTCGATCACGTTTGACAACTGCTTCGTCGTGCGCGACCTGAAGATCATCGAAGGAACCAGCGGTCCCTTCGTGGCGATGCCGAGCCGCAAGCTCACGGCGCATTGCCCGCGCTGCGGAATGAAGAACCATCTCCGCGCTCCCTACTGCAACCAGTGCGGCAGTCAGCTCTCGAACGACCGAATGCCGCTCGACGCCGACGGAAGAGCCAAGCTGTACGCCGATATCGCGCATCCGATCAACTCGGCCTGTCGCGAAATGATTCAAGAGGTCGTCGTCCAGGAATACTTCGAGGAAATCGAGCGCGCGAAGCACCCCGACTACGTGTCGCGCTACGACGACTTCGACGTGGAATTCGGCGATTTCAAACGACCGCAGCAAGCGGCGGGGGGCGATACGCGAGTCGATCAGGCTCACCAGCGGCGACATTCGCACCTCGGAAACAACCGGCCGCAAGCTGGCGGGCAGACTCGCGATCGCAACGCGCCCTCCTCTTCACCGACGGCCGCGCGCAATAACTATCGGGAGCCGCCGCAGACCGGTTTCGGCGCAGGCATTTTTCCCGGCGAATAAGCATGGGCGCGAGGCAATCGTCGCCCTAACGCCAACGCAACGTCAATTCATTCTGAGTGCAATGAAGAGGATTGACGAACAGGCGAGCGTCCCCATTCTTCGCGGCACTCCTCGCAGCGCATCATGCCGGCGCGCAGCACGCGCTTGAGCGAAAGCGACGTTGAATCTCTTCGGTGAGATTCCATTGGAAGCGGCTCTAACGCTTCGCGCTAACATCTCGATCGCGCCCATGCGACGCTAGCGTGCAAGCTTCGCTACTCGTCAAATCTTAACGGCGGCTCTGTAGCTAGCGGCGACTCGCCGCCGATATCTAAGGCTGTCGCAAGTCACCCAGCTTAAGGCTGGCGAGTTGATGACGAAGTCGGACGAAGTACGCTGTGCAACCAGAGACCCCTTGGCTCGCCAACGGAGAGGTCGCTACAAGAGAACGCCGCGTCTAGTCCCCTCACCGTGAGTTGACTGCTTAAGAAGTCCCCCATGAGGTTTGCCGCTCGATGGTCGAGAACGCCGAGCGTCTCACGACGCTGGAGCAAGTCCATCAGTATGTCGCCCGCACTCTGAGCCGTCTGGAGACCTTGGACCCCGATCGCTTCCCGCTGACCCAACAAATTCTCAATCGCTCCGGCAAGCCGTGCGGCATTTACTACTGCCTCCAGGGCCCTCGGGCCGTCCGCCTGACCGCGATTTGGGAAACTGAGCAGAACACGATCCTGTTCTACGGCTCGTGCGGACGACGGATGCAGCGCACCCGATTGCTGGAGGCCCCCTTGGTCGGGGCCTGAGACGCCGCTGAGCGCGCCTCAGCTAACGAATGCCAGAATTATTCGCCGGCCGGCATTGCGAACCCGGTTCGGCTCGGTATACTATACAGAAGTACACAACGTCCCGCCGCGGGAAACATGGAGGTCAACCAAATGCTGGTCCTATCTAGAAAGCAATCGCAACGCATCAAGTTGGGAGATTCGATCGTCATCACGGTGGTTCGCGTCGCCGGGGATAAGGTTCGCCTGGGGATTGACGCGCCGCGCGACATGTTGGTCCTGCGCGATGAGCTGGAGCCGCATGCTGCGGACGCTTCGTTGGAATCGCTGGAAGTCGAGGTCGCCGCCGGTGAGTTGGCGTCGCTGGCCCGTTCCGCGTAAGAAAGCCCGCTGCGTCGAAACGTGCTTCTTAGGATGCGAAGAGGCCGTCCCGGCGACGCCGGGACGGCCTCTTCTGCTGATCTTTGACAATCCACGCACCCGTGACGAATCTCGTCGAGCACTTGCTGAGTTAAACAGCAGGCGACGTCGAAAAATCGCTTCGTCAAGGAACTAGTCGCGAGGACGCACGGCGCCGGTCAGGCCAGTGTAGTCCGAGCGGTCTTCCTCGTGCCAGAGCGGTTGGCCCGATCGAATCCGCTCCGCCAGCACTTCGAGCTTTTCGCGTGAGCCAGCCGGGGCCTGGGTCGCCTTGAATTCTTCATCCATCCGCGGGGCGAAGTCTTCGTCGTGACCGTACTTGAGGATCGCTTCGAAAACGTTCTTCAACTTGGGATCGGGCATGGTCCTGCTACCTTTACTAGTTCAACGAACAATATTGCCTTGCATCGAAATGCGCCAATGCGAGCGAAGGCCGCGAGGCCTCTGAGTGATGCGCCTGGGTCAGTGCTCGCAAGAATCCTCAGCCGGCAATGCAGAGGTGGGAATCTTGGTGGGTGCTTCAACGGTGAGGCGATCCATTCGCCGCCACCAGCCGCCGGCTGTTTAATTTTGGATTAAGCGATTATTACCAGCTGGTGAACCAAGTCAAGTTTTTTCCCCTTGACTTCGAGGCCCATACGCAATTTAACAACCCCTTTGCGCGAATCCTTAACGCTTAGGTCGAGCTGCCAGCTGAATCGAATTGCACTAAACCGAAACGAGGCCGAGTGCGCTCGGTAAAACCGCGGGTTTACGCTGACTTTGCGAGGTATCGTGAGGTGGTTCCAGGAGGAGATCGAGCTGCCTGCCAAACGGCGCGGGTTTCACCTTGTAACGCCCGACATTTTGGCGAAACTCCCTCATTTGGCCGGCATCCGCGTTGGGCTGCTCCATTTGTTTCTACAGCACACGTCGGCCTCTCTCTCCATCAATGAGAACGCCGACTCGGACGTGCCGCTCGATTTGGAGTCGTCGTTTTCGGCGCTCGCGCCGGAGAGCTTCCCTTACCGCCATACATGCGAAGGTCCCGACGATATGCCCGCCCATGTAAAGGCGTCCCTGCTGGGAGCCTCGCTTTCAATCCCCATTCGCGAGGGGCGCCTGGCGCTCGGGACCTGGCAAGGCATCTACCTGTGCGAACACCGGAACCATGGCGGGCGGCGACGGTTAATCGCCACGATCTGGGGAGAGTGAACTCCCGACGGGCGCGCTTACGAGTTGGACGACGCACCGCGCTTGGTCGTTAGCGGGCCTTCTCACTCTTCAAACGGCCATGGACGTAAAGGTCTTCACCCAGCGATTCGACGCACCGATCCACGAGTGAGAGGGCCTGCGCCATCGTCGGCAGTCCTTCCCCAGCCAACGGACTCGGCCCTGCGCCCCCCACGAACCGCGGTGCGATGAAGGCATGAACCTCGTCGATTTCGTGCGCGTCCAGCAGTGCGCCGAGAACTTTAGCTCCCCCTTCGACGAGAACGTTCGTCATGCGCCGACGGCCGAGTTCATCGAGCAGGGACAGCCAGCGATCGCTAGCGCTCAATGCCGTTGGCGCAGCTTGCCAAACTTCGACGCCTGCCTCGCGGAGAGCATGACAACGCGATTCTGGCGCGTTCGCAGCGGCCGCTAACAGCACCGGCGCCTCGGACGCCGTGCGCACCAGCTGACTGTCGAGCGACAGCACCGCTTGAGAGTCGAGCACAATCCGCGTCGGCGTCCGTGCTCCTACGGGACGTGCAGTGAGCAGCGGATCATCGTGCTCGGCCGTGCCGCGGCCAACGACGATGGCGTCCATCCTCCCCCGTAGCCGATGAACCACAGCGCGCGACTCTTCGCCGCTGATCCATCGGCTATCGCCGGAGGCAGCGGCCAGTTTGCCGTCAAGCGTCATCGCCCACTTGGCGATCACCCAGGGGCGGCCTCGATTCATTAGCTTGGTAAACGGGGCGATCAGCGCAGCCGCCTCGCCGTCGCTTTCAAAAAGTTCAACCGCGATCCCGGCGGCCCGCAAGGCGCCGATCCCGCGACCGTCTACCACGGGATTAGGATCTCGGCAGCCGACGACGACGCGGGCGACGTGCGCAGCAATCAATGCTTCCGTGCAAGGAGGCGTCTGGCCCTGGTGGGCGCACGGCTCCAGCGTGACGAAGGCCGTGGCGCCGTGCGCTGCCGCGCCCGCTGTCGCGAGCGCTTCGATCTCGGCGTGCGCTCCGCCAAACCGCTGATGCCAACCTTCGCCGACGACGTTGCCGTTGCGCACCAGCACGCAGCCGACCATGGGGTTCGGTTCGACGAGCCCCTCACCGCGGCGGGCGAGTTCGATCGCCCTCTGCATGGGTCGTGAATTGTCGTTCATGGAACTAAGCCACGGCGGCACGACGAAAGAGGGACGCTAACGCGCAACGCCTGGGTGGAAAGCATTTTCGACTTCCCTCGTGACGCTCGTTGCATCTTCGTGGTGAAAAACTAGCCGCATACCATGCTACGGCGTCCAGATCGCCGACTTGCCGCCGCCGGCGCTCGGCGCAGCTGCGGGCGCGCCTTGGTCGGGCGTCCAGAGCCGGCTTGGGTTAGCGGCCGGCGTCTCTAGCGGTCCGCCGCCGGTCGGCATGCCTCGCGGCGTCAGCAACCCGGCCGCGTACAGCAGTCGGTACGTCGCCTCCGCAATGCCCGGCTCGTTGAGGTGCTTCGCGCGAATTTCGTTGAGCGTCTCCTGCACGCCGAGCGGATCGCCCCGTTCGATCTGCACCTCAAGTTCCAGCAACGACCACTCTCCGGCTGGCTTGGTCGCCCGAGCGGCCCAGTCCTTGGCTTGGGCGGTCCACTGGAGGGCCTTGTCCGGATCCGGTTCAGAGCGAATCACCTGCCGGAACACCGGACCCAGGTCGACGCCTGGCGTATTGCGTCTGATCAACTCATGCGCCAAAGCCAACGACGCCACCGCGGCGCCCGACATCGACGCACGGTTGAACAGCTGCATCAACCGATCTTCTGGCGCCTTGGCCATGTCAAGCCGCGACAGCCGCGTGATCGGAATGCGCTCCCAGTCGACGTTCGCCGGATCGACGGCCTCTGCTCGCGGCACGCCCAACTGCTCGCGCAGTTCTTGAAACATCGCCTGCTCTTCTGGATCAACGGCCGCCTGTTCCACGATCAGAATGCTCGCCAACAGCGGAATGCGCAACTCGGCTTTACCAGCCGCGTCGCGCGGAGACAATCCGTTGAGCGCGGCTCGCGGCGCCGCGGTCCAATCGTCGACGATTGCCTGGCGGCGCCGCTGCGCGAGCAACTTCCGCCGGAGCGCCGGGGGCGTGTCGTTTGGCAATCGCCAACGCCAACTGAGCGCCTCTTCCGACGCCGACTTCTCGGCAACGACCTCTTCCTCGCTTTGCGGCCCAACGGCGTCGCCCAAGATCTGGCCGATCAACTGCTGCACTTTCTCAAACTGCTCGCCCCGGTCGGTCGTCACCTCGACGCGCGCGTCGCGATCGGTCCTTTTGCCGTAGATGCTGATGAACGCCAGGACGTTCGGCGCATCCTCGAAATTCAGATCCGTCCCGGTCTTGGGTACGGGGCGATCCAACAGGATGTGAGTGCTGCGAGGACGAGTGACTTCGTCCTCTTCCAGCGACTCCGGATCGAGTTCGTAGTGCTCAATCCGCTTGTCGCTGGCGAGCTTCTCGGTGACGGCGTCTTCATCGAGGATCGGATACGTGAGTCGCACTGACTGCAGTACAGGCTCCTCCAAGTTTGGATCGACGAGTTGGGCGAGCGCCTCGGCCTCGACCGCTTCGTCGAGCGATACGTTGAGTTTGGCAAACCGGTGGAGCCCCTCGGCAAAACGCCCTTCGTCGCCGAGCCAGCCGCGCATGAGCGCCAGGTTGTAGGTGACCGCGGGATCGGGATTCGCTTCGTTGAGGATCTTGGCGAACTCCGCCTCGGCGCGGCGCCACAAGCCGCGACGCGCGAGTCGCAAGCCTTCCTCAAAAGTCCCCTTGGTGCCCGTGGCGAAGTGCGACGGGCAATCCATCAACATCAGGTTATCGCGCAACAGCAGCGGCAACCCCCCTTGAAGATTGAGCCGCAGCAATAGTTCCAGCGCTTGATTATCCCCTTCGGGGGCTACGCCCGCGTAAAGCAACAGATGGGCGCGAGCGGCGATCATGTCCCCGTCGATCAGTAGCGCGTGCCCGACGGCCCCGATTGCCTCAAACACTCGCTGGGGCATGTCGTTGTCCGTCAGCTCTAGCGCATCCTGCAGCCGAGTGACGGCTTGGATGACCTCTCCGCGCGAGGCGGCGAGCACGGCCAATTGCGCATGGGCCGCGGGATTCTGGGGCGCCACGCTCAGAAAGTGCTCCAGCGTTTCTTCCGCAGCATCCAGATCGTTAAGCGACAACTCGATCATCGCACGGATGTCGAGCAGCGACGCTCGGTCGGGTTGCTTCGCGAGCAGCGTCTCGACATGCTTCAGCGCCGCGTGCGGCTGTTCTCCCGCGACTAGCTTCGTGATCTTCTCGATGTCGGCGGCGAGATCAACGCAGCAAAACTTCAGCTTCTTGCCGCTGCCGCAAGGACACGGGGAATAGGGATCGATGGCCATGGCCGGGAGCTTTCTGCGTCGTAGTGAATGGAGAGTCGGACCGGAGGGGATGGCGCCGTCGGGGGACTTTATCGTACCAAACCGGGGAACGGGCGACGACCCGCCGCCCAGTCAGCAAACGCAGACCGCTGATGCCTTGAGCCCGCGGGCAAAGGCGCGTCATTCGGGCGAGAAGTGGACTCGCGCAGCGGCGGGGCGGCGAAACTTCCACCCTGAAGACTGTTCGGCGCGGCGAATTTGGCACGCACCGTTTCCGACGTTATGCAAGCGAAGACCGCTTGATCTCCAGCAGTGCGAGCAACGCCTTTTGCGGATCGGCGAATTTGCGAAGCCCCTCTTCCATGAGCGTCTGCTCCATATGAACGCCGTCGACCTTCGCGGCTATTTCGCTCAATACTTCGGCAGGCGGCAGGTCATCGATCGTGCGCGAGAAGGTCCGCCCGCTGGCCTGCACCGCGTCATTCGTCGCCGGCGGGTTCGTCTGAATGTCGCTGCCCACGAGCGCTTCGACGTACTTCCAGGGGGGATCGCTGGCCCGTTTGGTGCCTGTGCTGGCGAACACGATCTCCTGCTTCAGCGGCGTCTTTTTGTCCGCCCAGAACGTTTGGTTCGCCCGCCAGATTTGCTTGGCGTTTACCAGACCGACCTGTCCCTGCGCCGCTTCCGAAAGACTCGGGACGTACTTCTCCGTATAGACGTCTAGCCGCGAGATAAAGATGCTGTAGACGCTCTTGAATGCATCCAGTGTATTTCGCCGTTGCGCCCCGCGCCATACCGCGTCACGCGCCGCTTCATACTGTCGCATCGAAAAGACGAGCGTAACGTTGAGCGAAATGCCCCGCGCGCACAATTCCTCCAGCGCGCCGAGCCCCGCCGGCGTGGCCGGCACCTTGATCATGCGATTGGGGCGCTCCTTGGACCAGTGCGTGCCGAGTTCGATGTACCGCTGGCTTCGTTCTTCGATCGCCAGCTGGCAGTTGACGTCTTCCAGCAACGGGTCGAGCTCAAAGCTCACGTAGCCGTCGTCGCCGTGAGTTTGGTCCCACACCGGTCGAAACACCTCTTGGGCTCCCGCCACCACCTGATCCGTGAGCGCCCAGGCGGCATCGGCATCGGCTAGTCCGCTGCGCAGCAACTTGGCCAGCTGGTCGTCGAAGCGTCCGGTCTTGATCAGATCGCTGATGATGATCGGGTTCGACGTGGCTCCGGAGGCGCCCAGAGCTCGGTTGGCGCGAACCAAATCGGGATCGACCGAGTCGAGCCAAATCTTGGTACCGGCGGCGACAATCGATTCGATGGGGGAGGGCATGGCGGAATCACCTGCAGGACTGGATGCGGACCGTTGTCATCATACCGAATCGCCGCTGCGCGAGCTGAGTGGTCCCAGGGTCGGCTGGACTCAGGCTGCCGGCAGCGGGCGCCAGCATGGTAGTTAATCTGCGCAAAGCGAGGCGAGACTGTGGTTCGGCCACGAGTTTGGCGGTTGTTCCGGTGGAAACGTTTTTGGCGATTCTAGCGGTTATTCCTGTGCTGATGGTCAGTGGCGGACGATTAAACAGTTGTGCAAACGGCGGGCGCAAACCGTGCGTCGCTGGGGGGACCGTTGGGCGAGGAGACTGTCCGGTGAAAATCTTCAATCCTCTTCTGTTGGGTCTGGTGCTCGCACTCGCGAGTCGAGGGGCGACCGCGCAGGAGACGTTGTCTGGACCGCTGACCGGCGATGGCGGCGACCTGCCGCCGGCAGTGGATCTGAGCAATGACTACGGCGGCGAAACGCTGCCCAGCGTCGTTGACGAAGGCGACAGCCCCCTGGAACCGATTGCCGCCGGCGAAGAGACCGAAGGCTTCGACGGTTCCATTCTTGGACAGCCGATGCACCTGCTGGAGCAGTGCACGCCCTACTTCGAAAGTTCCGGCACCTGGCTGCAGCGAGGATTCTGGTTCACGGAACTCGACTACGTCGCCTTCAATCGCAGTTGGGAACGCAAAGGGCTCATCCTCGCCAACGAGGAACGCGTCGTCACGACGAATCCGATCGGGCAGTACATCGTGCAAAACGTCCTGCAGATTGGCGGATCGCGGCCAGGCATGGAAGGCGTCGGCCGAGTTAAGCTTGGCCGATTCTTGTTCCGCGACGTTAGCAATCGCGATCATCTGCTGGAGGCGACCTGGCTCGGCGGCGGCAGTTGGCAGCAAGCGGTGAGTCTCGACGCCGCGACGACCAACGGCTTGCAAGTGTCGAACTTCATTGATCGCGTCAACGAGTCGTTCGACGGCGCACGCAGCATGAACTACGTCTACGACAGCGAGATGAATAGCGGCGAGCTCAACTACACGGTTCGCACGCGCATGTCTCGCGACCAGTTGCAACTTCAGCCCAATGGCACGTGGGTGCGGGCGGCCAACCCCACCAAGACTTACTCTTATCTGGCCGGCCTGCGGTACATCGACGTCAGCGAAGAACTCGACTGGAACGCCACCGAGATTCCGGTGACGAACGTCTTGAACGAGTCGGGCTTTTACACCATCGACACGGAAAACCGCCTGCTCGGCACGCAGATGGGCGGCTCGTTCGGTTACGAAACGGCGCGGTGGAGCATCACGGCAACGGCCAAAGCTGGCGGCTACTGGAATCGCATGCACTTGAAGTCTGCGTTCCAAGTCGGCGAAACGACGATCGTCAACAGCGGCGAAACCGACAGCACCGAGGACAACCTCTCGTTCGTCGGCGAGGCCGGCCTGCTCACCAAGTGGCATCTACGGCCGAACGTCTCGCTCCGCGCGGGACTGGACCTGCTGTACATCGAATCGGTCGCGCTGGCCCCGTTCCAAGCCAACTTCATCCCCGGCGGCTACTCCGCGATCGCCTCCGGCGGCGACTGCGTCTACATGGGCGGCTCGGTCGGCATCGAGTCGTATTGGTAACCATGCCCCGGTAAGCTTGCGCGATCGACAGACTCAAGATTGCTAGCAATCAAATCTGAGCCGCGGGGGCAAACCCTGCGGCTCGCTTTCGTTGACGCCGCCCGAGTTTTGAGCGGCCTTCTACAAGCCCGTAAGGCCCTGAGGCTTCGCAGTCGGCGTAGACTCTGGCGCCGATTGACGCTACCGTAGTTGCTTGCATGGCGAGTGCGCGGGGCCATGGTTCGCCAACCGGATGCGAGCAGCCCGGCACGCAACTCGCCGAGCCCCTTTCATGAGGAAAGGGAGCTTCGAAACGACCCCGCGCGACTGCCTCTCCATGCCGACGAAGCAACCATCGTTCTTGGCGCGCACGACGCTTGGACTGCCTCATTACTTGCTCGTCGCGATGGCGGCGCTCTTCGTGCTGGCGCTGGCGCCGCTTGGAGCCTGGAAGGCAGTCCAACGGCAATCAAATCAGATCGAGTCCTGGCTCCCGGCGTCGCATGGCGTGGCGCTGGACGACCGCTGGTTTCGCGAGCAGTTCGACGGTCAGCAGTTTATCATGGTCAGCTGGGACGATTGCACTCTCGGCAAACCGGCCAAGCTCGCGACGCTCGCTCGCAAGCTGCAACAAGAGGCGGCCGGCCCTGATTCCGCCATCGCCCGCGTCGAAACCGGACCGCAGTGGGTTGATCGGCTCACTGCGGCCCCTTACGGATTGGCGTATGAAGGCGCGATCGACCGGCTCGAGGGAACGTTTGTCGGGCCTCCTCAACGCGACGAGCGCGGCGCGTCGTTAGGTTATGCTTCGCGTCAAACTTGTCTCGTGGCGTACGTCACTCCGCTGGCCGCCTCCAGCGACGCCGCCGTCGCCTCGGCGATCGAACGCATTCGTACGGCAGCCCAGGAAAGCGGCATCGAAGTCGCTTCCCTACGGATGGCCGGTCCCGCGATTGATGCGGTCCTCACGGGCCAAGAGAACCTCGCTTCGCTGCTCCGCTGGGGCAGTCTCGCGGTGCTGTTGAGCGCGGCGATCTGCGCCTGGCGGCTGCACAGCATTCGCCTGGCAGCGATGGTCGCCCTCCCCGCCGTGGCAAGCGGCGTCATCATGCTGGCCATTGTGTTTTACTCGGGAGCGCTCGAAGTCCTGTCGCTCGGCCGGCCGACGCCGCTGCTGGGCGTCGCCGATGCGTTAGTGATGGCTGCGCCGCTGCTGACCTACGCTCTGGCGCTTGTCGCCGGGCTCCGCGTGCTTCACTACTACCGTGACGCCCGGTTGGCCCACGGCCTCGACGGGGCCGCCGAGCGCGCGGTCGCCGATGGTTGGCCTGGCTTGGGGATGGTCGCCTTGCTCTTCGCCGCCCTGATGGGCGCCCTTTGCTTCAGCGATCTCTTACCGCTGCGGCGCTTTGGCCTCTTCGCCGGTCTCGGGACGCTGGCGAGCGTCGGCGCTGTGCTGGCAATTCTGCCCGTTTGGCTCCATCGTTTTCCGCTCGGCGACCGCGCTGTGAAGTCGATGGCCGGCCCGCGGCAAGACGGTTCGCCGTCGCCGCGCCTGGCCAGCGTGTTTGAAGCCGCGATCACTGGCCGCGGCCTGATGGCGGCCGCCGGTTTGCTCGTACTCGCAGCCGCGGTCATTGGCGCGCAGCAACTCAACCCAGTCACGCGCCTGCCGGCACTGCTGGGAGGCCGCTCAGCGCTGGTCAGCGATTACGACTGGTTCGGGGCTCGCGTCGGACACGCCGTGCCGCTCGAAATTGTGCTGACCGTGCCGAACGAACGCCATCGCGACCCCCACGAAAGTCCCGAAGTCGACGGTCAGCAATACCGCATGACCAAGCGCGAACAAATGGAGTTCGTGAGCGAAGTGCAAGCTCGTCTCGACGGCATCTCTGAATTAAGCGGGTCGCTCTCCGCCGGTACGTTGCTGCCGGCGAGCGGCGATCTCGGCGACGGCGTTGCACTTCAGCGCGACTTGACGGCGCTTGAGCTAGTTCGCGCCGAGCGTCGCATGGGCAGCGATCTCGAAACAGGCCGGCAACTTTGGCGGGTCAGCGCTCGACTGATGGCCGCTACGCCCGGACTGCCCGTCGATTATCTCGCGACGCGCGACCGCGTGCATATTGCGGTGAATCCAGTGCTTCAGGCGTACGAGCAACGCGACTGGCTAGTCCGCGAATTGCACGAGCGAGGCGGCCAATTGCAAGACGCCGCCATTTGCATCTTGTTCCACGGACTCGACGACGCGGCGACGCCGGAGGACGGCGCGCCCGCGGCGCTGTTGGGCGCCTTGCTCAATCGGAGCGGCGTTCAGCGCGGAGGGGTCACCTACTACAACACCCGCCAGCTTGAACGCCAAGGCCAAGCAGCCGCCGCGCGCGAGCGGGCTGCCGACAGTTTGCGAAACAGTGCGGTGGTCTTGGCTGCGCCTGTTGCCGACGCCTCTCCGGAAGCCACGGCCCTCGCGGGCTTGGCGCAGGCCGGACTAAGCGTCATTGACCTCGGCAAGTTGCCGCCGATCGAGGAATCAGCGACGTCCCCCTCGGTCGAAATCGGCGGCGCGCGACCGATTCGCGCTGTGTTCAACGGGACGCCCATGATCGCAACGGCCGTCAGCGAAGAGTTGAGCGCGACGCCGGGCATCGTCTGGAAAGTCGTCGTGCCCGGCCTAATCGTGGCGATGATGTGCGTCGTTTGGCATCCGGTTGTTGGGTTGGCGGCCGTGATCGCGGTCGCCTTGCCGCTCGCGCTGACGCTGGGCGTCATGGGCTGGGCTGGCCTGCCATACGATCTCGGCATCGTGCTGATCGGCGGCTTGGCGGTCGGCTTGGCGCTTGACGGGGCCATCCATTACGTCGCCTGGTTCCGCCACGGCGTCAACGCCGAACTCTTCCGGGACGAGGCGGCTCGCATGGCGTTCGCGCGCTGCGCACCCGCCACGGTCGACGGCGCCATTGCGATCGGAATCGGCTTCTCCGCGCTCGCGCTGAGCCCCGTTACCCTATTCCATCAGCTTGGGCTGGTGGCTCTGGGCCTCGAAGCCGCCGTCCTGTTCGCCTGCCTCGTCGTGCTGCCGGCCATCATGGCGAGCCCGCTGGCCGCGATGATGGGGGCCGACGCCGCGCCGGCGGCCGCGAACCAGACGATCCCGCCGGTGCGCATCGTTCTGCCCGGCGAGGGCGACGGCGAACTTCGCCCCTCTCGCACGGACGCCGCCGCTACGGGCGTGCCCGCCCCGACGCATCGTGGCCGCACCCCTGTACCTGCGTCTCATGGCGGCCGCGACGCGGAGGGCCCTCACGAAAGCCTTCAGGCGAAGCTCCAGCGGTTGCGTCACGCCTCGGGCGAATAGGCTGGCTGTTGCCCTCGGGCCGCCGTGGTATTCTGGCAATGGCTTGCCCTGCCGTCGCCGCCGCAATAATTAACCGCGGCCCCCGGCGATGCATTGAGATCCGCCAACGCCGCCAGACACCGCGCGCCCGATCCGTTCTGAAAATTGCCGCCGCACGCCTCATTTCGCCAAACTGATAACTCAATCGATAATCCTCCATGTCTTACCGCAACCTGATGTTGCTGATGGCGATGCTGCTTGTCTCGTATGCCTGCTACGTGCGCGCCGAGCAGAACCCCTACGCCCGCTACGTTGCCGCGGGCTTTTCCGTAATCGACGACTGGGCCCTTGAGAAGGCGCCTGACCAGGAACTTTTCAACGGCGCCATGCACGGCATGATCTCCGTGCTTCACCGGCACGGCGACCAGCACTCCGAGTTCGTCGACGCGAATCAGCAGGACGCGTTCACCGAAGAATACGACCAGGAGTTCGGCGGCGTCGGCATTCGTTTGCGACTGTTGGGCGAACCTCAAATGCCGACGGTGATCGGCCTTCCCGAACCAGGGACGCCCGCCGCCGAGGCCGACATCCGTTTGGGCGACCGGATTGAAGCGGTCGACGGCAAAGCGACCGCCGGACTCAGTCTCGAAGAAGTCACCCGCATGGTCCGCGGTCCGATCGGCGAACCGGTGACGCTCACGATCATGAGGCCCGACGCCGAAGCGCCCCATGCCGTCACGATCGATCGCGCGGTGATCATGGTCGAGTCGATCCTCGGCGACGTTCGCGGCCCCGACGGCCGCTGGAATTTCCTGATCAGCGAAAATCCGCGCATCGGCTACGTCCGCATTCGCATGTTCGGCGACAAGACCGCCGAGGAACTTTCCTCGGTCCTTGCTGAACTCACGAAGGATGACGAACTGGCCGGCCTGATCATCGACGTCCGCGACGATGCTGGCGGCGCCCTCGACGCCGCGGTGGAAATCAGCGACCTCTTTCTGCGTGCGGGCCGACAAATCGTCTCCACCCGCGATCGCGACGGCAACGTCCGGGACCGTTACCTTTCGACTGGCTCCGGCGGCTACGCCGGCCTGCCGTTGGTCGTCCTCGTCGATCGCAATAGTGCAAGCGCCAGCGAGATCGTCGCCGCCTGCCTGCAAGACTACGACCGGGCGAAGATCGTCGGCGAACGCTCCTACGGCAAAGGAACCGTTCAGCGGCTCATGCACATCGAGTCAGGCCGCAGCATGCTGAAACTTACTTCGGCGACCTACTGGCGCCCCAGCGAGAAGAACATCCATCGCATGCCCGGCGACGACGAGTCGGCCGAGTGGGGCGTGACTCCTGACGACGGTTTTCTCGTTCCCCTGACGGATGAAGAGTACGAGGTGTGGCGCAACTATCGCGGTCGGCGCGATTTGATCGGCGAGGGCCTCGAGGGCGACTTAGCGAAGGAACTCACCGCGCACGACGGCGAACTTCCAGCAGACTATCAGGACCAAGCTCTGCGGCTGGCGATCGAATTCTTGAGTCAAAAGCCCGAGAATTCAAGCAAATAATTCTGGCGGCAAAAGTTGCCCAATCGACGCTGTTTGCGACTCGCTGCAAGGTAGTTTGAAGAAACTTCTTCCCGAGCGGCCACGCCATCGGTCCCTGCCACTGGCGGCTTCGAGCCGCGCGGATCGCAACTCCTTGCTCCGCTGACGGTTGCCGCCGCAAGTAGCGCAGCGTGCGGACGTCGCCGTGGCCATTGGCATGAGGAGTGCATTAGAGGGTCCCGTTCGAATCTTGTCTGGTCCCTCTCATTCAACAACAGTCTTATCACCGTGGCCGCGATGGACGCCGCCGCGAGCAGCGAGAAAGGAATTTTCGATGGTCGCCCCCAACAAAACACGCCGAGTTGTCTGCACCGTTGTCCGCGTTGCCGACGAGCCGCAAATTGAAACGAGCCGTTACATTCGCAAGCCGAGTACGCTTGTACCCTGGGCTGACCCTTACATCGCCGGCTTGGTCCGTCGTCTGCAAAGCGAGGTGCGGATGGAACGGGCCGAAGCCGCCGACCGCGGCGAAGCCCACGCTTTGGAGATGTTCGACAATCGCGGCGCCGTCGCCTGGCTCGCCCAGTCGGCCGTGGCCGACCTTGACCCGCCGTCGCCGGCGATCGACGAGGATTGGCACTGGAGCGAAATGCCGCGGTGGTCATTCGATGACGAAGCAATTGCGGAATAACGACAGCCCCGGACTCCGCCCGGGGGTAGCAGCAAACAACGCAAAACCCACCGATCATTCAAACCCCGGGCGAAGCCCGGGGTTGAAGACGTCGACAATCTAACTAACTTGGCGAAAGGATTCGCAATGCTCACCTTTCTGGCCGCTTTTTTAGTCCATTCGATTCATCGCTCGATCAAACGTTCGCAGCCTTTGCAGCCGCAGCCGTTGCCAGTCCCCTCAATTCGGCGGCAATAAAGAACGAACCCGTAATGCAGAGAAGCTGGTCAGGTTTTGTCCACTGCAGAGCCAGCCGCCAGGCTTCGACGGGCAGCGGGCAAGTCTTCACGGCGTCTTCGTCGGTCGCTTGGCCCAATCGCGATTTTTCGTCGCGACACCACTGGGCGATCTGGTTGACCGGAATGGCCCGCGGATTTTCTTGAAACTCCGTGGCGACGACCCGCTGAAAATGCGGCAACAGCACGCGCAGCATCCCCGGGGCGTCCTTGTCCTTTGACGCCGCGAACACCAGCACCCGCTCGGTCGCTGCGAAACTTTCGCAGAGCGATTCAACCAACGCTTCCACCGACGCCACATTGTGCGCCACGTCGAGCACCACCGTTGGCCGGCGCCCCACCACTTCAATGCGTCCCGGCAGCGTCGCCGTCGCGAGACCCGCCCGCATCGCGTCGGTTGAAATCAGCCAACCCTGGCGGCGCAACTCCAGCGACGTCGCCAGCGCCACGGCGGCGTTCGCCGCCTGGTGGTGTCCCAGCATCCGCAGCGGCGATTCCCGCAACGAAAAGCATTGTTCGCCGCTCCCTGCCGTGAAGTCGATCTCGCCTGTCGCGGCATGGGCGTCGACCTCGTGCGGCGCACGATAGACCGCGGCAAAATCCTTCCTTGCGTCGATAACGCGGGCCCCGTGCTGCCGGGCGATCTCCACCAGCACGGCATGGGCCGAGTCGTCGAGCGTCCCCAGCACCACCGGGACGCCATGCTTGATGATCCCCCCTTTCTCAGCCGCGATCTTCGCGGTCGTGTCGCCCAACTGCTTCGTATGATCGAGGCTGATGCTCGTGATGACGGTGACCGCGGGCTGGCAGACATTCGTTGAATCAAGCCGTCCGCCGAGGCCTACCTCCAGCACCACGGCATCGACTTGCCGATCGGCAAAATGCATCAGCGCCAGCGCCGTGGTGATCTCAAAAAACGTGGGCGAATGCGACGAATCGCCGCTGGCGACTCCTTCGTCGTCCATCTGCTGGACGACCGGGCGGATACGGTCGACGAGGCCTATCAGTTCGTCGCCCGAGCAGGGAACGCCGTTCACTGAAAAACGTTCTTCCAGTCGCTCCAGATGAGGCGAACTATAAACGCCCACGTCGTAACCCGCCGCATGCAAAATCGCCGCCACCAGCGCCGACGTTGAACCTTTGCCCTTCGTCCCCGCGACATGGACGATCGGCAGCCCAGCATCTGGATTTCCCAAGCGGTTCAGCAGGGTGCGCATCCGGTCGAGCTTTAGCTGCCGCTCACCGTAGGGCAGCACGGCCACTCGTTCGTAGTTGATTCTGCCGAGCAGAAATTCCAGGGCAGTCGCGTGGCGATCAAGAGGAGCCGCGTCGGGCATGGTCGGGAATTCGGCTGGCGTCAATCGAAGGCTGAAAGCCAATGGCGGCAGTTCACCATAGACCCAAGACCGGCCGAGGGACAAGCAAGAACTCGACGCATTTGGTCGTGTCTATCGTGCCGCGGGGTGTAGCCCTCGAACGCTAGCCAAAAAAATGAAGGGCCGACGAGGTGCGGGAAACCTCGTCGGCCCTTCCGGAGGGGGGAGACGCAAAGGGAACGTGGGTGAGCGTGAGTTACCCGATCGTTTGTTTGGAGTGGCCGCCGCGGTTGGGAGGTTGAAGCCCGCGGCAGCCGAAGGCACCTAAAAGCGAATGGGGCGCCAAACCTTGCCTTTGTCGCGACGCCAAATTTGCCGGTGCGAATTGGCGCGCCCTAAGTTTTTTTGCAGTAGAATGTTATGGTTTATGTCGCCAAAAACGTGCAAGGCGACAGATCGTCGCGGCGACCCTTTTCCTTGTAATTCTCGCCGCTGGTTTGAAAGAATTTCTCCCTGGCAGGAACCGAGGTCCGCGCAACCCCGTAGCAAAGGGTTTGGGCGCCCGGCTCCATGGGGTTCGCCTATGGCCAGCGCCGCCTGGCGGCTATCATACCAATCCCGCCGCAACTCCTTGCCACGTCAGTCCTTCCCGCATTTTGTCGCCCCATGCTCCTTTTGGAAAACGTCCGCAAAGCCTACATCGAGCCGAGCGGCGAACCGCTGCCGATTCTCGACGTCGAGCGGTTTGAAATCGCCGCCGGCGAGCAGGTCGTCCTCCGCGGACGTAGCGGCTGCGGCAAGACGACGCTCCTAAACTGCATCGCCGGCCTGACGACCGTCGACAGCGGCGCCATCACCGTCAACGGCCGCGACGTGACCAAGCTCCCCGAAGCGACCCGCGACCGTTTCCGGGCCACGTACATCGGCTTCGTGTTCCAGACGTTCAACCTGCTGCCAGCGTTTACGGCCCTCGAAAACGTCATGCTGGGGATGACCTTCACGGGATCGAGGCCCGACGCCGTGCGGGCCACCCAGCTTCTTACCGACGTGGGCCTCGGTCATCGCCTCACTCACAAGCCGCGCGCCCTCAGCGTCGGCGAACAGCAACGCGTCGCCGTCGCTCGCGCGCTGGCCAATCGCCCCGTACTGTTGCTGGCCGACGAACCGACCGCCAACGTCGACCCCGCGCACCAGCAGCACGTCATCGACCTCCTCCGTTCCGCTTGTGAGCGTGAAAACATCGCCATGCTGCTGGTCACCCATTCGCCCGAGGTGTCGCAGCAGTTCATCCGCGTCGAGGAATTGGAACGAGTCAACCGCGCGGCGAGGGTGGCATGAGCTATTTCAAGATCGCCTGGCGAAACATGCAGGAGCGGGCGCTGGCGAGCTCGCTCACCGGACTTTCGATGGCGCTTGGCGTCGCCCTCATGGTGCTCGTCCTGGTCATCCACGAAGTTGTCGTCGCCCAGCTCTCCAACGACGCCCAGGGTTACAATTTCATCGTGGCAGGGAAGGGGAGTCCCTACGAAATTGTTCTGACGACCGTCTTTCACGTCGGCAAGCCGCTCTACCCGATTCCCTGGAAGTACTACCAAAAGTTCACCGACGGCGAGTTCGCTCCGTTCACCGATTTGGCCGTCCCCATCTGCCTCGGCGACAGTTACCCGACTGCCGACGGCCAACTTTTTCGCGTCGTCGGCACGACCGCCGACATGTTCAACGAGCTCTCCTATGGGGCCGATTCGCAAGGAAATGAAAAGCGGTACGAGTTCTCCTCGGGCCGCAACTTTCGCTCGAATCACTTCTTCGAGGCCGTGATCGGCTCCGTTGCCGCGAATCGAACGGGTCTGAAAGTCGGCGACCGTTTTCAACCGTCGCACGGCATCAGTGCGGAAGGCAAGAAGCACAACGAGTTTGAAGTCGTCGGCGTCCTCGCCCCCACCGGCACGGCGAACGATCGGGCGCTCTTTGTGAATGTCGAAGGCTTCCTGCTCCTCGACGGCCACGCCCGCGCGCCGAAGCCAGGCGCCGAATCGGAGCCTCCGATCGTCGTCGACGATGCGCCGCCGGGGCAGCCCGCCCCTCTGCCGATCTCGCAGCGCGAGGTCACGTCGATCCTTGTTCGATGCAATCCGGAGGAGATGATGGCGCCCATGCAAATCGACATGGGCGTCAACAAGGGCGAAGACCTCACGGCGCAAGCCGTCGCCCCGGTCAGCGTCGTCGAACGACTTCAAGCCAGCTTCCTCGCCCCGATGCGGCTCATCCTGCTGGTCCTCACGGTGATGATCGTGATCGTCGCCGGCATCAGCATTCTGGTCAGCATCTACAACTCGATGAGCGAGCGCAGCCACGACATCGCCGTGATGCGGGCCCTCGGCGCCAGTCGCAACGCGGTGATGGCCGTCATCCTAGTCGAGTCGATCCTGCTATCGATCCTCGGCGGACTCGCGGGCCTGGTCCTGGGCCACGGCGTGCTGGCGCTGGCGAGTCCCGTCGTCGAGTACTACACCGGCGTCACCGTGCGGGCCTGGAGCTTCACCTGGCAAGAGACGCTGCTGGTTCCCGGCCTGGTCGCGTTCGCGGCGCTGGTCGGCTTTCTTCCAGCTCTCTCCGCCTACCGTACCGACGTCGCGAAAACCCTTGGAGGGGCCAGATAGCCGCACCTTCCAGGTACGGTCTCCCGGCCAGGATGGCCGGGCGATGCAGCGGGCGGATACAATAAATGGCTGGCTTTGCCCGGGTCGTTGGGAGAATGGACACATGATAATTCGTTCAAAAATTCAAGCGATCGCGGTTGGTTTGCTCGCGGCGCTCATGCTATTCACTGACATGGCGGTCGCGATCCAGCGCGCCGCCGCCTGCCCCTTCTGCAGCGCCGCCATGGCGACCCTAGGCCAAGAGATCGCCGGCGCCGACGGAGCGGTGATTGCCGAGTTGATCAAGCCGATGCCCGCCGCTGACCCGGCTGTCGGCCCCGTCGACCCGACGCAGGCTGCCGCCACCTTCCGCATCGTGAAGGTCCTCCGCGGCGAAGAGAAGCTCGCCGGCGCCAAGGAGATCGACGTCGTCTACTTCGGCGAAGACGCCCCCGACAAGAAGTTTCTCATTACGGGCATCGCGGCGATCACTCCCGACAAGATCGAGTGGACCACGCCGGTCCCCCTCGCGCCTCGCGCGGTCGAGTACGTCGAAAAGCTCCCGACGCTCCCCGAGACCGGCGTTGAACGGATCGCCTTCTTCCAGGAATACCTGGAAGACGAAGATCCGCTCCTCGCGCAAGACGCCTACGACGAGTTCGCCCGGGCGCCCTACGCCGACGTCATCGCCATTGGCCCGCGGATGCACCGCGACCGACTGCTCCAGTGGATCAAAGACCCGTCGGTAGGTCCCTCTGGCCGCCGGCTCTACCTCACGATGCTCGGCATCTGCGGCCAGCCTGACGACGTGACGATGATTGAGGAATTCCTCAACTACGATTACCAAATCACCAAGCCCGGCATCATCGCCGCCATCGGCACGACGGGCGTCCTCGGGACCCCGATTGGCACGGGTCTGATCGACGAAGCGATCCACGCCGATGAGCGTCGCAAGAAGGAAAGCCTCGACGCACTGATCGCCTGCTACATCAAGCTCAAAGGCCCCAGCGCCTTGGAATTGGTGAACGCCAAATTCCTCGGCAACCCGACCGTCGAGTACAAGCATCTCCACTCGGCGATCATGGCCCTCCGCTTCCATGGCGAGGAGACCGACATCATCCCGCGCGAGAAGTTGCTCGATTCGATGCGGCTCGCCCTCGACCACAAGGAGTTCGCCGACCAGGTGATCCCCGATCTCACCCGCTGGGAAGATTGGGAGGTGATGCCGCGACTGGTGAAAATGTTCAAGGATGCGCCGGCAGACGACTGGATCCGTCAGCCGGTGGCGTCTTATGTGCTCGTTGCCGCCGAGCAACCGGGGGAAGTCGGCGAGCAAGCCAAGGCGTCGATCGCCGAACTGGAATCGATCGACGCCGATACGGTCGAACGGGCCCGCAGCCTCTCGGCCTTCAGTTTCCTTGCCAAAGCCGCCGCAGCCGACGCGGCGACGCCTGGAGCAACGCCCGCGGCCCCCGTCAGTGCGAACCAAAATACGGCCGACGCCAAGGCGGCCACACCGGCGGAAGCAGAAAAATCCCCCGCGGCAGCCGCGGGGAAGACGGCCGAAGACGCCCTCGTGCCGGCCGTGAAGGAGCCGATGTCCCTGTCGCCGGCGTCGAGCCAGGCCAAAGCGAACATCCAGCCGCCGACGGCGCCGGTTGCGCCGGTCGCCACGACCGACCTCCCCGTACCGAGCAAATTGAAGCTGATCGGCGTACCACTACTAGCAGCCGTTGTACTACTGGCGATCTTCGCCGTGCTGCTGCGAGGGACTGACCCCCGCTCCGCCGAAGAACGCCCGTAGCATTGCAGCCCCTGGCTCCGCCAGGGGCGAACGACCAAGAAGCTTTCCTTCCACTCCGACCACCGGCAACGCCGGTGGCTTGTACCACAAATCCCATGTCCACCGCCGAAGCCGTGTCCGCCAGCCGTCCCGCCATCCGCGGCGAAGAGTTCGAATACCGCCCGATGAACACCGGCGCGATCGCGTCGCTGGTGTTCGGGCTCCTATCGGCGTTGATTTTCTTCGCCGGCCGCGATGGCTTCCAGAACTCGCTCCTGCTGACGCCGCTGCCGCTGATCGGCATCGCGCTTGGCGTACGCGCCATGGCGGCAATGCGCGCCAATCCCGACCAATTTACCGGCGGCGCGATGGCGAAGATCGGCACGGGGCTTTCGATCTTCTGTCTGATCTTCGGCTTAGCCTATTCCGGCTACGTCTATGCGACCGAAGTCCCCGCGGGGTACGCCCGCACCTCGTTCTTCGACTTGCAGCCTGACGACATCGACCTTCGCGGCGGGCATGCGATCCCCCCGGATATTGCCGCCCTCGACGGGAAAAAGGTCTTCATTAAGGGCTACATCCGCCCCGACTCGACCAACAACGGCTACCGCCAAAACATCAGCCAGTTCCTGCTCGTCCGCGATAGCAACAACTGCTGTTTCGGAGATCTGAGCACCGTGAAATACTTCGACCAGATGCTGGTGCAGATGAAGGGCAACGATCGGGTCGATTACTCGCCGGGGCTGCTTCGAATGGGAGGCATCCTCCGCATCTTCCCGCAACATGCCGGCGACGGCGCTCCCGGTCCCGCATTCGTCCTTGAAGCCGATTACTCGAAATGACGTCTCGCCCACTGCAATGGATGGCATGGAGCGCCTTGATCGTCGCCGCAGCCGGCTGCGACGCGGCGACATCGGCCCGCGAATCGTCCACCGGCGAGCGGGCGGCGTCAGCCGCTCGGCCACCTGCGTACGAGAGGGTTCCGCCATCGTCAGCGACGTCGCCGCAACCTCAGCCCACGGTCTCCGCGGAGCCCCCCGCTCCAGCGAGCAACGCACCGGCTCCGTCAGCGTCTGAGCCGTCGCGCACTGTCGAGGTCAAACTCCCCGATCCCGACTCCTCCGGCTACATCGAAACCACCTTCGATGACCTGAAGTTCGAGATGACGAAGACCGAGCTTTTCGATCGGGCGATGCTCACCCCGAAGGTGAACGCCCTGATGGATAAGAAGATCCGTATCCGCGGCTACATCTTTCCGACGCTCCGCAAAACGGGCCTCAACCGCATCGTGCTGGTCCGGGACAATATGGAATGCTGCTTCGGCCCTGGCGCCGCCCTGTTCGACTGCGTCCTCGTGACGATGGCCCCCGGCAAGACGGCCGAGTACTCGATCCGCCCCGTCGCGGTCGAAGGGACGATTCGCCTCGAAGAACTGCAAGGCGGCCCCGACGGCCGCCCGCTCGCGATTTACCAGATGGTCGGCGACAAGGTCGAGTAATCTATCCCTTTGCAGCCCCCGGCTCCGCCGGGGGGTAGGTCGCCATACCGGTCGGCGTCGCCCCGCGTCACGCAACCCCCTGGCGGAGCCAGGGGCTGAAAAGCCAAACCCCGAGCATCCTCATGCCGCGCAACGCCCTCCTCTTCCTCCTCGCCGCCATCTCCCTCGCGGCCGTCGCCTACGCCGCGGAACCAACGGCCAAACCCGCAACCGACCCGGAAGAAAAAGAAGTCCGGGGGCTCCTTGATCGCTACTTCGCCAGCTGGTCGAACCAGGACCTGATGCGCTACGGCCAATGTTTCATGCCGCAGGCGGCTATTCAGATGATTGACCCCGAGCGCGGCCTGATCACGATGCCGCTCGGCCCGTTCCTGCAGAGCCAACAGCAAGCTCACCGCGCGTCGAAGAATCGCATGACGGAAGCGGCCGAGTCGATGAAGATCCGCTTCGATGCCGACCTGGCCCACGCGCTGGTTTACTGGAAGCTCGTCGACGGCGACCGCCTGGAATATGGCTACGACCACTTCACCCTAATGAAGTCGGACGGCAAATGGCGCATCGCGAACCTGGTCTTTTACGCCGTCCCTCCGCCCAAAGAGGCCGCTGAAAAATAAGACCGACTCTCCGCCCCCGGCTCTTCAAACCCGGTGGCTCAAACGCCGAGCCTACTTCGCCCGCTTGCCGCGCTGGCTGAAGACAATCAGCGTGAGATCATCCGGCTTGTGCGGCTGCCCTTCGAGCGCCGTCTGCATCCGTTGCATCGCGACGCCGGCAATCTTGGCGGCCGCGCTCGCTGCTGTGCCGTTTTTGAGGAACCCGTTGATCTCGTCCATTAGCAGGTTGTCGAGCACGCCATCGCTCGCCACGAGCAGCCCATCGCGAGTCGAGACCTTCCGGACGCTGCCAACCTCAACGTGCATCGCCTCAGAACCAAGGTAGTTCGAAACGAGATGCCGCTCTTCGTGATCGAGAGCTTCCTGCTCTTCGAGCATTCCCGCTTCCATGGCGTAGCCCACCGGCGAATGCGACGTGGTGAGCAGCTTCACCTTGCCGCGGCCGCCGACCATCACGATCTGGGCGTCGCCAATGTGGTAGGGGCGGGCCTCGCCGTTTTCGATCTGGACGATTGCCAGCGTGGCGCCGGCGCCGTTCTTCAGTTCGATGATTTGGCGATTCGCCTCCTCGATGCCGTCGAGGATTGCCGTGCGGAGCGACTCTCCCGCCGCCGCCGCGGTGGCGATGTGGTTCGTCAAGCTATCGATCGCGATGCGGGCCGCTTGCTCGCCATTGGCCATCCCGCCGCAGCCGTCGGCGACGATCAGCACCGCGGCGTTCTCGCCCGCGGCGACGACGGCTGCGGCGTCTTGATTGGCAGTCGTCTTCTCGGGTTTACGCGCCGACAACACCGCCACCGATCCGCCCGCCAGCTCGAACACTTCCGGTTCGAGCATGTCGACGTTCAGGTAGACCCGCGATTCACAGGTAGTGAGTTGCTGGCAGTCCATCGTGGTCGTTTGTTTCAGCGCGCCGAAAACTTGGCGCATCGCTTAGTCTTTGCCTAATCGGCCGTGGCTTCATTTTTTCTAAAGTTCGCACGTCGGCGCCGGCACAACCGGCGCTCATTGTCCGCCGAGCCGTTTGCAACACCAAGGACAGTGGCTCCAGTAGCCCGGAACGACGCCCCAACCGCAGTGGCCGCAGTTGCGATTCGACTCAGGGATTTTCCACTTCTTCCGGACTTTCCGATGGCACCAGCAGCAGTAGCGCATGAACGGCATCAATAATTTTCGCGTGCACTTCGGATTCTGGCACCGGCCGGTATAGCGCTTGTCGGTGAATTTTCGCGTCGAGGTCGGCTCAAAGCCGGGGCCATAGCACCAGGGGCAATACTCCCAGTCGAGCTTCATCCCCCGGAAGCACCGCGGACACTGTTGCGGGAAATCGGTTTGACCCTCGTGCGCCAGGCGCGTCTTGCCGCACCAGGGGCAACATTGCATGGGCTCCGACACCGGACCATTGCATGCGGGGCACTGGTGCTTGGCATCGAGCACTTTGCCGAATTCCTGTTGGAATTGGCGGCGCTGAATGGTTTTCCAGTCGGCGCTGCGGCGAGAGCTTTTCGTCCCGCGCTTCGCCGCGGTTCGTCCCCCCTTGGGCGACTTGATCCGCGCGAACGCCGCGAGCATCGCCTCAGCGTCGGCAAACCGCTTTTGCGGCGCCAGCTCCATCGCCTTCCGCATGAGCTCGATCAGTGCGGGATGGACTTTACGCTGGAGTTCGCGATACCCCGCCGGCGGCCACTCGAACGGATATTCGGGCAGCCGCCCGGCAAACATTCGATACAGGACCAGCCCCAACGCAAACACGTCGCTCCGAAACGACGGCCGTCCCATTGCCTGCTCGGGCGCCATGTAACCGAGCGTGCCGGCGCCGGAGGCTCGCAACGTTCGCTGCGCCACTTTGGCGACGCCAAAATCGGTGAGCCGCAGGCGGTTATCCTCGAACAGAATGAAGTTATCGGGCTTGATGTCGCAATGAATAATCTGTTGGCTATGAGCGTATGCGACCGCCGCCAGCATCTGCCGTGCGAAGTCGAGCGCCGTGTCGATCGACAGCCGGCGGCTAATCCGATCGTCAAGCGTCTCGATGCCAAGCGCGCTGACGATCACAAAGTATTCGTTGATGAACTGAGCCGTCTTCAGCGGCAAGATGTTCGGATGCTCCAGCTGCGCGACCATCCGAACTTCGCGGCGGAAGTCTTCCAGCGCCGATCCGGTAAGCAGGTGAGCGTACGGAATCTTGAGGGCGACGCGGATGCCCTCGATTTCATCCTTCGCCTGATAGACGGTCGCAAAGCCACCCTCGCCCAGCTTACGCTCGATAACGTACTTGCCGAGCTTTTGCTTGGCTCGCAACAGCTTTCGCGGCCGGCGCTTGATCGACGTTCCCGGCGCCGCGGGCGGATGGGGGCGCGTGCGGTTCGTCGGCGGTTTGGGGCCAGGCTGGCTGTCAGGCGTCATGTGCTGCGAATCTTGATGAAAACCAACGAAGCGCGCAACGCGGCGAAGCGCCTGCCTCGCCCGGAGTCTCCGCTCAAACCTACGCCATTCCCGGCCCGGTACCTTCAGTATCCGAACCGGCCGGCGGCTCGACAACAACCCGATCTTGCGGGCGCCACGGCCGCCTCGACGTAGAGCCCCTGTTATAGCGACAATAGGGCCCACGAGCCCTATGGACCAGAACGCCGTCAGGATGATCCGGGCGACGCAGGCGGCCACGGCGGCTGGCCTGGGCGACGACGGTCGATCCTCACGGAACGCCCAACGAGCATTCCTGGTGCGGCATTGGGGGCTCCCAGGCTCCAAGTTCCGAGGGACTGGCTGGTCGCGGCCTCTCGGCTGGCCAGCAGGGGGTAACTCAGCCTAAATTGCCAAGTGGCGGACCACCGTCAACGGAAGCACAGCTCGCGTCGTGCAAATCGAAACGCCGTATCCACTCCTGACCCCTGACGCCCGCCATGTCGACCTACCGCGCACTCTACACGGACTACCCCTGGGCCGACGTCGAGATCGAGCGCCGGACGCTCGCTGAGGTCGATTGTGAGCTCATCGTCTCGCCCGACAACAAGGAAGAGACGCTGATCAAGCTCGCCCCCGGGATCGACGTGATCCTCACTTGCTGGGCCCCGGTGACCGCCCGCGTGATCAACGCCGCCGACCGTTGCCGCCATGTCGCCCGTACCGGGATCGGGCTCGATAACATCGACGTGGCCCGGGCCACTGAGCGCGGCATGATCGTCACGAACGTCCCCGACTACTGCATCAACGAGGTCGCGGAGCACACGCTCGGGCTCATCTACGCCCTCGGCCGCGGCATTGCCGGCTACCACTTGGCCACGAAAAACGGCCAATACGACCTCGTTGCCGGACTCCCCGCCGAGCGGATCAGCGGCAAGACGCTTGGCATCATCGGTCTAGGGCAGATCGGCAAGATCCTGGCCCGATTGGCCCGCGGCGTCGGCATGCGGGTCGTCGGGACAAACCGGTCCAAGACCCCTTGCGACGGCGTCGATTGGCTGCCTCTCGACGAACTCCTGGCCCGGAGCGATTTCGTATCGGTCCAAGCACCGCTCACCCCCGAGACCAAGCACCTCATCAACCGCGAAACATTGCGACTGATGAAGCCGACGGCATACCTGATCAACACGGCCCGCGGTGGATTGGTCGATCATGCGGCGCTTGCCGAAGCGCTCGATCAAGGCGTGATCGCCGGGGCGGCGCTCGACGTCCAAACGCCGGAACCGCCGGACCTCTCGCAGCCGCCCTACGACGATCGTCGCGTCATCGTAACGCCTCACGTCGCGTTCTATTCGAGCCAGGCAACGGAGGAACTCCGCACGCGCGTCGGACGGCAGGCGGTAGACTTTCTCTGCGGGCGCTGCCCGGAGAACATCGTGAATACGAAGGTCCTCTCCTGACCCCGGCGCCCCGCTCAGGTCGATTTGCGCTTTCGATCCCCGCATCTTCGGCACATCCGGACCAGGCCCGACAACGCTTCCCCGCCGTTTTGACTAGCCCCCTCCTGCGGCCTATATACCGTTGGAACAACCCCTCTTCGCGCGTCGAGACTTCGGCCGAGGTCGCGCTGCGCGACGATACAGAGAGACTCCATCGAAATCGCAACGTTGGGCCAGGCGTCGTCATGGAAGAAGCCAAACCGCGCCCCGGTTTTCCGGGTGACCGTGCACAGGTAGCAGCAGAGAAGCTGCGCGCCTTGCGCGAGCGCGCGAACCAGGCTCTTGGCGACCACCGCAAGCGACTCGCTCAGATCGAGAGCGAGCTGAGCGATCGCGTACGGCAACTCGCCGAGGAATTTGAATCGGCGGCCGAAGGGATCGAAAAGCATCTCCCGGGCAGCCGGGACGCGGAGGTTGCCGCGCTGCGCGAGCAACTCGAAGAGAATCGGGCGAAGCACGAGAAGTTCGTCGAGCAACTCGCGATTGCCCGCAAGCAGATCGACTCGATCCAATCAGAGCCCTGCCCCGCGTGCGACGATGCGGCTCAGCAATTGGCCGATGCACAAGGAGAAATCCGCCAGCTGCGCGAGCAAGTCGGCGCGCTTGAGCAGCAACGGCAAGAAGACCGCGGCCGCAATGAAAAAGTTGCCGAGCAGGTAGCCGCTGCGCGGCTGGCGATTGGCGACTTACAAGCTCGCGCCAGCGAGCAATCGAGCCAGCTTCAGGCAGAACTTGACGAGGCAATAGCGGCTCGTCAATCGGCCGATGAGCGAGCCAAGGCCGCCGCCCACGACTTGGAGTTGCTGCAAGCGGACTACGACAAACTCGAACAAGAGAGCCAATCGCAGGAACAATTCGAGGCAGCGCTAGCCAAGGAACGGGTGCGGGCCACGGCCGAACTCGACAACATGCGTGACGCGCTGCAGCAAGCCGAGCAACGGCTTGCCGACGTCGAGGCCGCACTGGCCGCAGCAGAGCGTCAGACTGAATCGATTCAGAACGAAGCGGCCCAGCTCGAGCTCGCTAACGCCAACCTCGCCGCGCAAATGACGGCGTTGCAGGCGGCGCATGCCGACGAGCAAGAAGGGCTGTCGTCACGGCTTTCGGCCGTCGAGCAGGAAGCCGCTGCGCTGCGCAATCAGCTAACGAACGACGACGCCGAGGTCTCGTCGCTGCGCGCGCTCCTCGCCGAGGTCACTACGGCACGGGACGAACTGCAGTCCGCGGTCGACGCGGCGCATAGCCAGATCGACGCCTTGGAGCAGGAAGCGGCCGCCTCCGTGCCCGAGTTGGAGCGCCAGTTCGAGCAGTTCCAGACGGAGGTGGAAGCTGCCGAGGAGGCGCGGGCCGCGGTGCTCGCGACGCTCGACGCGACAAAGGCAGAGTTGGCCGCCCTCCGCGAAACCACGTGCCCGCGGGCCGACCTCGACGCGCTACAACATAAGTTTGGCGTTACGCTTTCGGAGGTGCAAAAACTCAAACGTGAGAATAGCGAACTGCGCGACGCGGCGGCTGCGGGTTCGACGAACGATGGGGCCGCGTCGCCAGAGTTGATTGCCGTGCGGCAAGAGCGGGATGACCTAGCCGCGCGCCTGGCTGAACTCGAATCGGCGCCCGCCCCTGAGCCAACGCCGCCGGCAGACGACTCGGCGCTCCGTCAGCAGATGGAGGATCTGCAACACCGCTTCGAGATGACGCTCGACGATCTGCGGAAGGCGAATCAGGTCAATCACGAGCTGCGCGGTCAGCTTGCCGCGGCCCAGTCGGCTGCCGGCTCAGCGATTGTCGCCGGAGGATCTGACTGGGCTTCCCAGCGAGCGCGTCTGATGGCGATGCTTGAAGACGAGGATTACGAAGGGGTCAGCGACGCGGCCCGCAAGAAGGAACGGGCGACGATCGAAAGTACGATTGCCGCCACCGATCGTGCCATTGCCGACAAGGATCGCGAACTAGCGGAACTGCGAGCGAGCGGGATCGGCATTGGCGGCGACGCAGGAGACCATCAAGCTCGCAATGCGGCCATCGACGCCGATGAGGCGATCATTGCCGAGCGCGAGAAGCTGGCGATGATGCAAGCTGAGTGGGAAGAGAAGGTCCGCAAAGCGGAGCTTGAGTTCGCGCTCGAACGAGCGAAGCTGGCTCGCGATCAGGCGGCACTGAAGGAGAAGATGTTCGAGTTCCAGAAGACCGATCCGCAAGGGATTCTGGCGAACGACGCCGACGGCAAACCTCGTCGACGGTGGCTGGCGGCGTTGGGGCTGGGCGAGGAAGGAGATGAGAACGGCAAGTCGAAGGGGTGATTGCCGTCATTCTGGGCATCCAGCGTCTTGATCGAGCTTCTCAAACTCTTCGCTCCGCTGAATGACAATAGTTGGCAAGGTGGCTGCGTACTAAAACGACATCGTCTCGATTGGCGCGTAGTCGTCGGTGAACAGCGTGGCCTGCTTCCTCTCTGGAATCGTCGTCAACAGATCGCCAATCATGCGGCGCACCTCCACGTTGCCGACGTATGACGCCGATTCGTAGGCGGCGGCTTTCGCTAGCCATTCTTCAGCATTCAGAGGTTGATCACTGTTGACCGCGACGAGAATCACATTCGTCGACTGGTCGGCGAGCCCTTGCTGTTTGCCGATGGCGAATACGTGCACTTGCGGAAATGCCTCGGACAGCGTCGCGTACATCGACTCGAAAATCTCCGCGTTCTTGCCGCGAACGGCGCTGTTGATGTTCATCACGAAGACGCCGCCAGGGGCGAGTTTCTGGCGGCAAAGTTGGAAGAACTCGCGCGTGACTAAGTGGAACGGAATGCGGCCGCCAATCGTGAACGCGTCGAGAAAAATGGCGTCGTAGCGGCCATCGGTCGCGTTGCGGACGAATGTGCGACCGTCGGCGGCGATGGTGCGAATGTTCTCACTTTCGGGCAGGTAGAAATCGCTGCGCGCGACGTCGAGCACCGCCTGATCGATGTCGACCACGTCGATCTCCATCGTCGGGTCGTGCTGGTGGAACGCCCGGGGCCCCACGCCGCCGCCCGCGCCGATGAACAGGGCACGGCGAATCTTTGGCTGCGGTAGGAAGGCGAGATGGAAGTACTTGGTGTACTCGCTCTCGGAACGATGCGGCTCGCTAAGTTCGATGGCGCTTTCTGTGAACCTGTCAAACTTCAATTCGCGACGCCCTTGTACCTGGTTGTCGATCACTGAAATGTGATGGTACGGCGTGTTGATCTCGCGAACTAAATCGCTCCCGACGGGAAGCGATGCGGCTCGCAAATCGCCGAGACCGAAAAAGCCCGCCGCGATGGCTGCGAGGATGGCCAAACTGCCGCGGATTGCTGAACCGCCGCTCCCGAACGGGAATGTTCCTAAGGCGACGAGCGCGAGTACGCCGGCGAGTCCCTTCAGAATGGCGCCCGCGCCAAAGTTGGGGATCAGGACGAACGTCGTGAGCATCGTGCCGATGATGCTCCCCAGCGTTGAAAGCGCGTATAGCGTGCCGGAGGTCTTGCCCACCGATGCGACGGTCGCCGTCGCCAAACGAATCGCAAACGGCGAGACCATCCCCATCCCGATGCTGGGGAGTAAGAAGAGTATGGAGCCGGCGAAAAACGGACCCGATTTCTCGCCAAAGTTGGCGCGTAAGATCGCATCACAGACGGGTTGCCCGATGGCGACGATCAAAAACATGAGCGCGGCGACCACGAGGATGATTCCGCTGAGCAGCGCCCGCGACGGATACCGATCCGAAAGCCCGCCGCCAATGTAGTAACCGACGCTCAGCGCAATCAGAAACAGTGAAATGAGGCTGCCCCACACAAACACCGAATTGCCGAAATACGGCGCGAGGATCCGGCTGCCGACGATCTCAAGTCCCATCAGCACGGCGCCGGAGGTGAGGACGAGGAGCTTGAGGCCGAGTGAAGGCGGCAGCAGTGAGAAGCTCGTGCGACTGGCCGTTCGTGCGGGCCCAGTTTCGAGAGAAGGTTCCGTATGCTGTTTCGCCGCCATGGAATGCTCTACTCCGAGTGTCGTGTTGTGTTTCAGTCCTCGGTTGCGCCGAGGGTTCGCGCCGCGTTGCGGTCGCGACTTTTGATTGTTCCGCCCCTCGGCGACGTCCACTCGCTCCACGCGGAGAGCGACTAACGCTTGAGCCGACGGGCCATCTCTTGGAAGTCGAGCGACGACTTGAACCGGCGATTCAAGTCTCGCCCGCGGCGGGCGAGATCGTTTGGCTCGAGCCGTTTCGAATCGATGGCGCCAATCGCCACCAAGCCGTTGAACTGCGACAGCGGAAAAACGTACAGCTGCGGAAACGCTTCCGTCAGGCCGCGAACGTCCGCATCGAGGTCGGCGTGAGGGTTCAGATTGAACGCCACGACCCCGCCCGGTTTGAGCTTTTGCTGGAGTTGCTTATAAAACTGCTGCGTCCGCAGCGCCAGCGGGGCCCCGGTGCCGTCGGTGTCGGCCGAGGGTTTGAGAAAGGCATCCATGTAGATCACGTCATACGTCTGGTCCTGCGCCGCGGCGATGAACTTGAACCCGTCGGCCGTGACGATCTTGACGTTCTCTGCCGGTTTCGTGCCGAACATCTCAGCGGCGATTTTCACCACCAGCGGGTCAATCTCCACGGCGTCAATCTTCACGCCGGGGTCGGTTTGCTGCAGGTAGTGAACCATGCTGCCGCCGCCGAGTCCGACGATTAACACCCGCTTGGGCTCGGGCTGGAACAGATAACTGGCAAACAGGTACCGCAAATACTCGAATTTCAGATCAGCGGGACGGCGCAGATCCATTTGAGTTTCGAGGACTTCTTCACCCGCGTCGCGGACGAAGATCATCGAGCGAATCGGACCGCGACGGCGGATGCGGATGTGCGAGTAATCGCTCTGGCCGTCGTACTCAAGCTGTCCGGCGGCGTTTTCCAGCGCGGTCCGCGCCGATTGCGCCACAGCGACTGCGGGTAGGCCTGTCGCTGCTAGCAGCCAGCCGACCACGGCTGTCGCCAGCAACGGGCCGCGTCGATGGCGGGTTATTGCAGCGTCTTCCATGGCTAGCAGTCTAATTGACGGCGCCTTTTCGGCCTATGGCACGCTCGGGCTTCCCATGGCTGATCTTGTGACGAGCTGTGCGCCTTTCTAAAATTCGCCCCCTCTCGCCGCCCGCACGCGGCGTCTTACGACCAGGGCGACCATGTCTCCGCAGTTTGAGTAAGCTATGCGATTCGACCCCAAACGGATTGTCAAGGCCGTCAATAAGCTCCACCGCGAGACGGTCGTTCGCTGGCATCAAGTCGAGCCAGACAACGCGTACGCCGACTTCCTCGGCGCCGTTTGCCAGCAGCATCAATACAACTTTCTCCTCTGGCACGAAGAGGATATTGCGCGTAGCCCCGATGTTTCCAACGCCCGTATCGCCATGGTGAAGCGGGCCATCGACGGCTACAACCAACAGCGCAATGACTGGATCGAGCGGATTGACGAAGCATTTCTTGAACTGCTCGCCGAAGCTAGCGTCAAGCCGGCGGCAGGCGCGAAGCTCAATACCGAAACGCCTGGTTCGTCAATTGACCGGCTGTCGATCATGTCGCTGCGAATCTTCCATCTGGAAGAACAGCTGGAGCGAACCGACGTCGACGAGGCCCATATCGAGCGCGTGCAGCAGCGGATCGCCCGTTGCCGACTCCAGCAGAAGGATCTTTCGCAGTCTTTGGCCGAACATCTCGCTGATTTGGCGGCCGGGCGCAAGATCCTAAAGGTTTACCGGCAGATGAAGATGTACAACGACGCGACGCTGAATCCTTATCTTTACCAAACTGGAAAAAAGCACGTCGCGTAAACGGAGCTGCCCGCAGCGAAGCGGCACAATCGCCGCGCCGCGACCTCCAACATTTCGGAACCAAATGACATGGCGACGGTCACTTCGGCCTCACAAGCTCGGCGGGCACAAATGGCGGCGGCGATTGCGTCGCGCGTCGTGAACTGCCGTCGCGTCCTGCAGGTGATCACTCCGTCGCACATGTCGGGCGCCGAGATGCAGCTGGTGCGGCTGACGCGCCGCATGCGCGCCCGCGGGCACGAACTGCCTGTGCTGGTAAAGCACGATTCGCCCGCGATCGAACACATGCTCGAGAAGGGGCTTTCGGTCGAGCGGGGACGCATCGGCGGCAAAGTCAATTTCATGGCGATTTCACGAATCGCCCGGGCGGCGCGGCAGCATCGCGTCGATCTGGTCCAGTCGACCCTGTCGACCGCCAGTTGGTGGGCTGGCTGGCTCGAAGCCTGCGGCGGTCCCAAGTCAATCGGTCACGTGCAAGGTTTTACGTCGGCGCGCTGGCACCGCCGCCAGAGCCACTTGCTAGCCGTCTCTGGCGCCGTGCGCGACGATTTGGTGGCCCAAGGGATCTCACCGGATAAAATCACGGTGCTCATGAACGCACTGGAGGCCGACGAATATCGCCCGCAGCGCGACCCATTGGCGGTGCGAGCGGAATTTGGCGCAGACGCCCGCACGCCAGTGGTCGGCACGTTCGCCCACCTTTCGGTGAAGAAGGGCTACCGCGAACTATTCGCCGCCATGCCGCAGGTGCTCGCACAAGTTCCCAATGCCCAATTCTGGATCATGGGGCAGGGGCCGCTGCGGGACGAGCTCGAACAGACGGCCCGCGCGGGCGGGTACTTGAAGCAGGTTCGCTTCGCCGGCTTCCGCCGCGATGCGTGCGACGTCATGAACGCCATCGACGTGATGGCGTTGCCGTCTCATCGAGAGCCTTGTGCGCTCGCCTACATCGAAGCAGCGCTTTTGGCCAAACCGATCGTCGCTTGCCGCGCCGGCGGAGCGCCGGAGTCAATTGCCGACGGCGAGACGGGAATACTCACCCCGGTGGGCGATAGCCGCGCGATTGGCGAGGCGATTATTGGACTGCTGGGAAACCGCGACTTAGCGCGCAGCATGGGTCAAGCAGGCCACGAGCGGGCTCGTGAGGTTTTCTCTTGGTCGCGCTTCATCGCCACGCTGGAAGGCGTCTGGGAACGCGTTCTGTCGTAGCCGCAGGTCAGCGACCTGCCGGAGCGCCCTCACTCGAGTGCGCTCGCGACGTTGTGGCTCACGACGCGCACCGTTGTGCATGATTGGTTTCAATCAGGCGCCGGCAAGCTGCGAAGACCATCTCCACCGAGATTTCACGCATCGCCGAGTCGTCAGCCTGACGTCGCTGTTGAGCTGAGCCTGCCTCGTAGCGGATCTGGAGCCGAACGTTCTCGGGCCCGTAGGCGCCGCACCAGTTGGCCATACTCGGACCATGGAGACTGATCGTCGGCGTCCCAACGGCGACGGCCAGGTGCATTGGTCCGGTGTCGGAGCCGACGAACAGCCCGGCCCGACGACACACGGCGCCGAGTTCGAGTACCGAAGTCGGCGGCGCCAAGCGAGCTGCCCCGGCGCTAGCTCGGACAATCGTCGCAGCCAACGCCTTTTCGTCCGGAAGGCCCCAGACGGCAAGCGTTGGGATACCGAGGTCGCTGAACAGGCGTCGGGCGAGTTCGCCGTATCGCTCGGGCGGCCAAATCTTCGAGGGCCAGCCTGCTCCTGGATTAAGAACGGCGAAGCGGCCGCGCGGTAGTTGTTCGCTATGCAGGATTTGCTCTGCTAGCGAGCCGTCGGATGCCCGCTCAGGCAGATCGAAATGGACCCGCGGCGACGTGACGCCTAGCGGGGCGAGCATTTCGAGGTAGTGATCGATCACATGTTCGCCGCCCACCGCCACGAGCTCGTTGTGAAAAAACTTGCTCAACTCTCGCCCGTCGCTGCCCGCTTTACCGATCCGTCGCGGAGCGCCGCTCAATTTCGCCGCGATCGCACTCTTGGTGAGGCATTGCAGGTCGATGGCGATCTCAAAGCGGTGCGCCCGCAGCTCGCGTCGAAGTGCTAGCACCGCCCGCGGTGACTTGAGCCAGCCGCGCGGGGCGCGAATCACATGATCGATGGCGGGGTGAGCTTCCAGCAGCTCCGCTGTGCGTCCTTCGACGACCCAGCCGATGGTCGCCTGGGGAAAGGCGTCGCGTAAAGCACAGGCGACTGGCGCCCCGTGAATCACGTCGCCGAGGGCCGATAGCCGAACGATAAGAATACGCGGCATGACGCCGAGCGGTGCAGAAGAAGACATGGCGGGAAGGCTATCAGCCCCCGCTCCACGGAACAAGACAAACTGGGAAGAACGATCGCCACGGGGCACTCTCCCGCCCGTCGAGCGATGCACGAAACTTTCGAGGGCGCCTGGCTCGGTCGACTTGCGTTCAGCGCGGATGCTCAGTCTCGTTCTTGAGGTCAGCCTCGACCATCATCTTTGCCAAGCCGGCAAACGTTACCTTGGGCTGCCAGTTCAACTCGCGGCGCGCCTTCGACGCGTCGCCCAGCAGCAGGTCGACTTCGGCCGGTCGGAAATAACGGGGGTCGATCTCGATCAGCGTGCGTCCATCAGGTCCAATGCCCCGCTCATGGACGCCCTCCCCTTCCCACGTGATCGGCATGCCAATGTGCTTGAAGGTCACTTCGCAGAACTCGCGGACTGAGTGGGTTTCGCCAGTGGCGACGACGTAGTCGTCAGGCTTCTCGGCTTGCAGCATCAGCCACATTGCTTCGACGTAGTCGCCGGCGAATCCCCAATCGCGCTTAGCGTCGAGATTCCCCAGATAAAGCTTTGCCTGCAGGCCCAGTTTGATTCGGGCGGCTGCCCGCGTTACCTTGCGCGTGACGAAGGTCTCGCCGCGGCGCGGCGACTCGTGATTGAACAGGATGCCGTTGACGGCAAACATGTCGTACGACTCGCGGTAGTTCTGCGTGATGTAGAAGGCATAGGCCTTGGCTGCCGCATAGGGACTTCGCGGATGAAACGGCGTGCGCTCGGTCTGCGGCGTTTCGACGACCTTGCCGTAAAGCTCCGAGGACGAGGCTTGGTAGAATCTCGCATTCAAGCCCAGTTCTCGTATCGCTTCGAGCAACCGCGTAACCCCCAGGCCAGTCACGTCGCCGGTATACTCCGGAACGTCGAACGACACCTTGACGTGCGACTGAGCGCCCAGGTTGTAAATTTCGTCCGGCCGCACCTTCTTCAGGATCTGATTGATGCTCGAGGCATCGCTCAGGTCGCCGTAAACCAGCCGCAGGTGAACCTCGGATTCGTGCGGGTCGCGGTAGAGATGGTCGATGCGGCCCGTGTTAAATGACGAGCTGCGGCGAATGATGCCCCACACTTCGTAATTCTTTTCAAGCAACAACTCGGCAAGGTACGAGCCGTCTTGACCGGTGATGCCAGTGATGAGTGCGGTTTTACGCGGGGTGGCGGACGATGACATGGGCAATTCTTCTGACGCCTTTCAGGGCGTCGGCGTAGGCGGGACAAGGGGCGTCTCAGCTTGCGGCGGCGACCGCGACGCGGGAACAATACCATTCATAGGCCGAGGCCAATCCCTCGGCGAGCGCCGTCTGATGTCGCCAACCGAGAGCGCGCAGCTTCGAAACGTCGAGCAGCTTTCGCGGCGTACCATCGGGCATGCTAGCGTCAAACGCAATTCTTACGCCAGGGCAAACCGCGTCCCGGATAAGCTCTGCCAGGGCGGCAATCGTGAGATCTTCGCCCGAGCCGACGTTGATTGTTTCTTCGCCTTCATAGTTGTCCATCAGAAAGAGGCACGCATCCGCCAGATCGTCGACGTGCAGAAACTCTCGTCGCGGCCGGCCGGATCCCCAGACTGCCACCTCCGCGGCGCCGTTGATGCGCGCCTCGTGGAATTTGCGGATCAGCGCCGGGACGACGTGTGAACTGGTGAGATCAAAGTTATCGTTCGGCCCGTAGAGGTTCGTCGGCATCGCCGAAATGAACCGACAGCCATATTGCTTGCGGTAGGCTTCACACGACTTCAAGCCGGCGATCTTTGCCACCGCATAGGCTTCGTTCGTTTTTTCCAAGGGCCCGGTCAGGAGGTATTCCTCTTTGATCGGCTGCGGACAGTCGCGCGGGTAGATGCAAGAGCTGCCGAGGTAGAGAAGCTTTTCGACGCCCGTGCGATAGGCCGCGTGCAGCACAGTCGCGTGGATCATCAAGTTATCGTACAAAAACTCGGCGGGGCGGGTGGCATTCGCTTGAATGCCACCGACGGTGCCGGCCGCGTGAATAACGTGCGCTGGCCGATGTGAGTCGAACCACGAGTCGACTGCCGCCTGCTCGCGGAGATCCAGCTCTGAACGCGTTGCTGTGAGGATGTTCCCAAACCCCGCCGACTTCAGCCGGCGGACAAGCGCCGAGCCGACCATGCCGCGATGGCCGGTGACAAAGATGGGTGCATTGCGGTCGATCATAGCAACTGAGTATAAGCGACCGGGTAGGGGGAGTTAACGCCCGGGGGCCTCGTTTTGCGCGCGGCGAGGAAATACCGCCCCGGATCAGCGAATCATAACGAATCTGTGGGCAATTAGGCGCCTGCCGGCGGCTCGCGACGACCCATCTCCCTGGCCGGGACGCCGCCGACAATTTGGGCTGCCTCCACGTCTCGGGCAACGACGCTGCCGCTCGCCACGAGGGCGTTGGCTCCCACGCGCACGCCGGGAAGGATCGTTGCACGAGCCGCGATCCAGGCCCCGTCTCCAATTCGAATGGGGGCCGGAAGCAGATCGAATGTTCGGCGGCGATGGTCGTGACTTCCGGTGCAGAGGTACGTCAACTGCGAGATGCAAACATGGTTTCCAATCTCGACGTCGACCATATTGTCGAGCCACGACTCCTGCCCGATCCAACAATGGTCGCCTACGGCGAGCCGCCAAGGAAACTTGATGCGCACATGCGGTTTGATGACGACTCCGCGTCCAATGCGCGCCCCGAACAGACGCAATAGTCGCACCTTGAGACTGCTCACTGGCAGCCAGCCCCCTTCAAAGAAGACCAAGCTGCAGAAGTACCACAGCGTCCGCACGACGCGACCGCGTCCCGGATCGAAGTTCGAGTTTTCGTAGCCGGATAGATCGACCCATGAAGACGTCGTCTCGGCTGACAAGGGCGGTTGGTGCATCTCGGTGCTCATTTACGCCGTCCGCTTGGAATCGCACGTTCGATCGGCGACCGTTGCGAACGGAGCCGGGCCGCGGGCGATCGCGCCGCGATACATCGCTTCATATCCAGCCGCTAGTCGGTCGCCGTCGAGCCATTGCCGCACAAAGGTCTGTTGCTGAAGGCGCATCGCTTCGGCTTTTGCCGGATTGCCGAGAATCTCAGCGATGCTCGCCGCGATGGCTTGAGGAGCGTTCTCAACGATGCTCACCCCTCCTTGTTGCAACTCGCGCCAAATGTCGGTGCCGCGCGTCGTAACGACAGGCGCCCCGCAGGCCATTGCTTCCGGTAGCACCAAGCCGAAGTTCTCCTGGTGCGTCGGCAGGACAAACACGTCGGCGGTCTCGTAGAGCGACAACTTCAATTCGCCGCGGACCATACCTAGAAAAAACGTCTGGTTACCGATCTTGAGCTCCGCGGCGAGTCGAGTAAGTTCGGCGACGTAACGGTCCTCGCCCGGGCCTGCGATGATGAGCTGGAAATCGGGCCAGCGATCCTGGAGCGAGGCGACGGCCCGCAGCAGCAAATCGATTCCTTTCTTGGGATGGACGCGACTGAGAAACAGGATCTTGGGCGCAACGGGGCTGAACTGCGGGAAAGTTTGAAAGGCCAACTGCGGACCAGGCAACCGATCGTACGGACTCAGATCAACCAGGCATGGCTCGACGACGCCTCGATCGCCGACGGGAATGTAATGCGAGGCCTGTAATCTCTCTTCCTCGGCTGTGAAGTGAACGACCGACGCGTCACGAAACAACCGCCGCCCTCCTAAACGCAAAAGCGCGTGCTTCTTCACGGGCTTGGTACGCATGCAATAGTGGTCGAGCATTCCATGCACGCTCACGAGATAGGGAACTCGCGCGCGACGGAGCAGTCGCGCAAGCTGATAGTTGCCGGGGCTCCACGGCGTGTGGAGGTGGACAACGTCGGCATCTGCCGCCAGACCAGCGAAGTGCGCGTGTCCGGCGGCGCCGATCAGTCGTTTGGTTAGTCTGGAGGTCGAGAGCCTGACCAGTTGCGGCTGATCCTTCGCTGCAGAACGCCATTCGGCCGGTGCATCAGCGTCGTCGCACGTTGCCACGACCACGCGGTGGCCTCGCGACGACATGGCGTCGCACATGTCTACGACCGCTGATACGACGCCCCCCAACTCAGATCGAATCGCTTCGATAAAGTGAACGCAACTGAGCGGTTTCGTCGTCGCAGTCTTCGACACGTCAATTCGCAGGTTCGAGAAGCCGGCCGGCGCTAACGTCGCAGGGGTCGCGGCGCGCGAGACCACTCCGGGATTTCTCTTGCGTCTCGCGATCGGCCGAAACCCATCGACGTGAAATAAATCAACAGGAACGAGAACACGAACCCGATGAGAGCGACGTTTGTAAAGATGGCAATATCGCCGCGCGCGAGCCCCAGAAACTGACCGGTTGAGCAGCCAACGGGCAGGATAATGTAAGGGTTTCCGGGATTCAGCCGAACCAGTTGGTCGAAGAACCGCGTGAATTGTCCGAAGAAGAAAGCGTAGATGACGACCGCATAGAATCCCCCCTCCGCCCCTGCGTAGCCAATCACGCCCGGAGGAATCGTAATCACATCCCGGTTGACGCCGCGTAACTTGGCCAAATTTGCGACGTTTTTCGAGAGTGGTTCGGGCTTGCTATCCCAAAGCACGCGCGGGACCCACCAATATCCCATGTATTTCAAGCTGAAGAGCGGATCATATTTATGATCCCGGGGAAAGGTGTCCAGAATCCAGAGCGCTGCCGAACCGACCGACTGCCCGCTCAACAGGTCGCTCGTCCCGGCGGAGACATTGGCGCCCTTCATCTGCTGCAGAGTGCCTTGTGCGTCGGTGGAGCTGGTTTGATGGCTGCGAATTGCCGTGAATGCGCTCACGACGAGCCCCGCAATGAGCACCAGCGGCGTCGCGCTGATCAGCAACTGCGTCGGCGACAGGTTCTTGGCCCAACGATGGTAAGCCCCCCAAGCAAAGCCTGCCATCACGCTGATCAGCGGTCGACGCGAGTAGAAGCCGCCGAGCGTGACCACCAAACTCACTCCCACGACAAACGCGACCAAGATGAGCACGGCAGGATTTACGCGCCGCGCGGCCCAGATCCACCCCGTGACCGCGCACGCCGCTGAGACAAGCGCAATGCAAGTGTTAATGCTGACGGCGCTCAAAGCCGGGACCGTGTAACCGACGACGCGAAATCCCAGGGCGGCGATGACGATCGAAATGGCGAGGCCCGTCAGCAGCGAGTCGCTCGCCGTCGCCGGTCCCTTGGTCAGTTTTTGCGCGAACCAATTCGCAATGCCAAAGCGATGATAGCTCAGCAAAAATAGGAGCACGAACAGGTAATCGAACATCAAGAACCATTTGGCCGCCTTGCTCGGATCAATGATGTTGAAGCCGGAATAAGATTCCGAGCGCAGAGCCGATGCCGGGCTAACAATCTGGTAGACGACGAACCCCGCCAGATAGATGTTGCGAATGCTGAATAAATCAACGCTGCGCGTAAGCCCTTGATAAAGCACGAGAATGCCTATACCAACGGCGAGAACCCAAAAAAGTGCTATCGTTAATGCCATCGCAGCTTTACCGGTCGCCGTGACTTGCTCAACTGAATTTCGACGCGTTCATTTCTCTGCGGTGGAATGCGCAGTTTCAAAGCCGGACCACTGCAGCGACCGCCCGAGCGTTCGCTCCAACAGACCGACGTCGTTTCGAAGCTCTTCTCGCAGAAAGGATAGCGTTTCTTCAGTGGGCGGGGCGAGTTGGGCCGTTGCTTTCGGCAGAATCAACCGTTGCAGCGCCAATCGCAGTTTGGGCGGGGCCAAGGGCCGCAGCCAACGGCGATACGCACTGCTTTGCCTGAACGCGTCCCAGCGGGGCCCGCTGACCGGCTTCCCCTGGCTCTTATTGTAGACTCGCGCCTCGCCTCCGGCCCCATGATCCGCCGCTAAGCCGAGGAATCCCAACAAGTCAGCCACTGTCTCGGCGCGACGACTGACATAATCCTCAAAACGAATCACGCGAACCCGGTCGGGTCCCAACTGGGCCAACCAGGGTTCAAGTTGATAGGCGTAGCGACTGTAGTGAATATAGCGAGCGTGTCGGCGCACCTCGCGGTCGATTTGCGGGCCGACAATTCCGTCAACATACTCGTGATGATGCTGGCTAATAATCCGGTCGATCGGGTGGCGAACCATGTAGACGGCTTTGAACCCGGCCGGTAGCACGCGCGCGGCACGCTCGACGATGCCCTCAGAGTCCGGTCGTTTGGCGTAGCCGGTGGACGCATCGCAGCAAATGGCGCCCTCCGGAGCATTCGCGTAGTTGGCAGCATAGGCGGCCAGCCCGGCGGGCGTCAGCACGTCGTCGCTGCACAAAGCATGCGGCTCCTTGTCTTGGGCAAGAAACGCTCCCCGGCGGTCGGCGACGTCCATGTACAGGCTGGTCGTCCCAGCCTTCATGGCGCCGATGATCAAGACGTTGGGAAGCGGCATATCAACACCGGAGAATTTACGAATCGACTGACGTTGAAGTCTCTCTAAGTTAGCCGCCGCTACCGGTCGATGGACTGCCGCCAGCCGCGGCGCCTACGCCGCCCAAGATCGTCGGCGTCGCAGGAGTCGGTTCCACCGGAGGCGGCAGAGGGAGCAACTGGGAGTGGGCAAGCGCCAAGCGCACCCCCTGCACTGGGTCGCCGCGTCGCCGCCAGTCATCGAGAAGCTTAAGGGACGCCAGTCGCGCGTGTCGCAATCGATCATCGTCGGCCGTCACGTCGATTAACGCCGCCGCTAGGGCGTCGACGTCTCCCGCGGGAAACGTACTGCCATTCACGCCGTTTCGACATAGTTCTCCCGCGGCGCCAACGACCTCGCTCGCGATGATCGCCAGGCCCGCCGCAGCTGCCTCGCAAACGACGACAGCCCAGGGTTCGTAACTGCTCGGCAAGATGAATACCTCGCCGCAGGTGTATAGGACGGCGAGTTCCTGCGGGTCGTCGATGAAGCCCGTCCACGCGACCCGCTCCGACAAACTGGCAGGCACGCGATCCCTCAGCTCCGCCTCCAGCGGTCCGCCGCCGATGATGAGCAGATCCCAGTCCGGGCGCTCCGTCGCGATCTTTGCGAAGGCGTCGATCAGCGTGTCGACCCGCTTCACCGGCGCAAGACGCCCGGAGTAGATGAACCGTCGCCGATTCTTTTGGAGCTGAAACTTTGTTTCAACTCGATCACGGTCCGCGTCGGTGACATCGAATATCCGCCGATAGTCGGGCTCGTGCGGCATGAAAAAACATGGCTTCGCCGCGCCGCCGTAAGGTTCAAAGTAGCGCCGACCGTACTCCCCGCATGGCATCAGTCCGGTCAGATTGCTGACGACCCGACTCAGATAGCGGCGTTTGATCCAGCGCCGCCAACCGGTGACGCGATCCCCGTGAAAATTTGAGTCGGCGAACATGAAATTGGGGGTGCCTGCCCGCCGACACCAGGAGATCAGACGCAGGAGACCGAGACTATTGCATCCTGCCGTGATGACGGCGTCGACGCGGTGCTCCTTGAGCCAGCGAATCACTTGACCAGCCTTGCGCCAGTCGTGCCAGATAGCCATTGGCCCCGACTTCCGGCCAGCGGTCTCGCCAGGGCCGAAGACAACGGGCCGAATTGAGGGCGGTAAGGCGTGATTCCAAGGCTGCCAATTGTGCTCGTTGAGAAAGACCGACCACAGCTCGACTTCGTCGCCCAGTTCGTCCACGATCCGCAGGTGCTGCGCAATCCGATACGGGGACGGTGCGTTGGCGACGATTGTCAGAATGGTCTTTGGGGTGCCGCTCATCGACGCCTTCCTCGGGCCCGTTAAATGTCTTTGCCGAGGATGCAACGGCGAGGCGCGGCCTGTATCTTGCGGAGAGCGGCCTCAACGTCGCGAACGTAGAGCGTGTTTCCCGAAGAGTTGCGCGGCGCGCCAAGCGGGGTTAGCTCGCGCCGCAACGGTTCGTACCGCATCGGCTGAAAGCCATACTCTCTAATAGTCGTCGCCAGGGCGTCCTCGCTAAATCCGTAGCGGTCGCCCGCGCCATTCAATTCGATGAGCAACGAGTTAAGTTGAGGATTCGCCAGCGTTTTGGGGGCGCCCCGCAACACCATCGTCTCGTACCCTTCAACGTCGATCTTCATGACAGTTGGAACGTGCTCTATCGAGTCATCGAGCGCGGCCACCGGAACCTCAATGGCGCGATCGTCGACTTCGTCTGCGGCGAGGACGTGATTCGTGCAGTCTAAACCGGACGTAAATCGCAGCACGCCAGGCTCTGCACCGACGCCTTGGTTCAGAGGATGCACCCGCTCCAGCAAATCGTTGACTGCCAGGTTGAGCAGCAACTTTCGATAGGTGGCCGGCACCGGTTCAAAGCAATAGCCCCGAGCACCAGCGACCCCGCATGCGAGCAACGTATAAGAACCAGCGTTTGCCCCCACGTCTGCGAACCAATCGTGCTCGTCGAGCGCATGCAGCACGTAGGCCATGTCGTCGAACTCATGGAGTCCGCTATAGACGTTGCCGGTGAGCCCGTGCTCTCCAGGCCCAACGACGAACTGAACTCCGTCAATCCAGTCCACCAGTACCTTGCCCGGTACGAGTCGGCTCCCGAGTTGCCACTTGGCGTAGCGCCACACAGCCGCCATCTTGCGATCGCGGTTGATTGGTCCAGAGGTAAGCTTGCGCAGGGTGCGGAGAACAGACATCGTCGTTCACAGGAGTTGAGGTCAAGCCAGCGGCAGTTTCGATCCCTCTATCTTAGGCTGCGTCATGGCGAGGCAACAGCAAGACACGCCGAATTGCACGTCCAACCGGCCCCGGCATGACCCTGCTCAGTTCGTCGAGATCGTGTCGCAGGAATTGACGGGCTAGTCCTAGGAAGGACAAAGCGTAGGCGGTCGCGGCGACGGCTAACTTGACCGGATTGCCGGAACTCGCCGGCAGCAGACTTAGCGCGCCCGCCGCCACGGCGGCCGACGCCAACGATAGCAGCCAGGATGGCAGAAAGGCCCTGAAGAAGAGAAGGGGACCGATGCCAAACTGCCGAAGCATGATAGCGCAGAGACCGACGCTAAAAATAGTTTGGGCCCCGGCGATGCATGCCGCCAACGCAGTAAGGCTGCCACCGAACGCGGTGTAAGCCGTCGCCGCGGCAATCATCAGCCAGAGACCTTCGCCGAAGGTGACTAATGCACTCTTCCGAAATTCGCCCCGAGACGATAGCGAGGCCGTCAGTAGGTCCGTGAACATGCGCACTGGAGCCGCTGCGGCGAAGATCTGCATTAGAGGAATCGCCGACGCCCATTTGTGATTCCAGATTGACTCATCCAACATTTCGACGATAGGGCGAACAGTGACCGCCAGGCCGAGACTGACGGGAGCTGCCACGAACACTAGCATTCGGATCGTCCGCAAGATCGCCTTCGACTGCCGATCGGGATCGTCGGCCAATCGGCTCAATGCCGGAAAGAGAACGTGTTGCAGATTCGTTGCGAGCAGCTCGACGATCTGTGTAGTGATTTGATAGCCGAAGAAGTACTTGCCGACTAGCGCGTCAGGGGCCAGCCGTCCAAGGACCAAATAGTCGCCATTGCGCGAAAGCCCGCGCGCCATGGCAGTCCCGATAACCCACAACGAGTTCCCCAACAGCCCGGGCCATTCACGCACGTCGGGCGAACTCCGCCACGGCTTGATCCGCGTTGCGTAAGACGCAGCCGCCCACTCGAACAGCGTCACCAGCAACAGCGGCAGCACTAACCCCATGACGCCCCATCCCAGCGCCGCAAATCCGATGGCACTGAACTGACGCAACATGAACCAGAAAACAGCGATGACGGCGATCGCCTTGAATCGCAAGTCGACGCGCAGCTTCGCGCGTAGCACGGTCGCCGGCGCGCCGAGGGGAAGCGTGCAGGCGACGACTCCCAGATACTCCGCCAGTTTGGGCGTCTCGTAAAATTCGGCGATAAACGGAGCCGCAGCCGCCAGCAGTAAACCGCCGCACATCCCAAATGCCAGACTCAGCCAGAAAGCGGGGCCTAGCAGGCGGTCAAACTCGTCTTTTCCCCTCTGGATCAGCAGCTGCGGCACGCCGCCGTCTTGAAACACTTTCACTACCGCCGCGAATGACGCGACAATCGCAAAGTCGCGAAACTGTTCGTCGCTAATCCAACGGCCTAGGAGAAGTTGGGCGATGGCGCCAAAGCACTTTCCTGCGACCAGGCTGACCGTCAACCAGGAGAAGCCGCGACCAACGGCCTTTCCCAGCGAGCCCGTCGCAGGTACCGTCGCCGAAGACGTCGGCGGTGGCGGATCGCCGTGCATCGCAAGCATCTCAAGGGGCTAAAAAACGATGCGGCGCAGAAGGTGGATGTCAACGATCGGATTAAGGAGCGATCGTCGCATGGGGAGGGGGCGAAGAGGGAATTGACGACGCGGCGGATGCGGCTAGAGGATCGCCCTTCGTGGAACCAACCTCCGGCAGCGAACCGGCGACCTCAAGTCGTTGAGTCGACGCCAGGCTGACGATGTCCGCTTCCAAGACAGCGAGCAGTTCCATCAGCCGGCTTACCATGTCGCAAACCGGCTGCCCTTCTTCACGCTCGCCAGCGACGGTCAGTCGGCCGACAACATGCTGGTCTACGAACAGCGGTACTTCCGTGCGCCAGAGTTCCCGCCGCTCGCATCGAGTGCGTCGCTTCCAAGAGGCATGGTACGCCTCCTGAATGGCCGCCAAATTAAGGTCGAGCAGCACCTCGACGAGTTGCGACTTCTCGGCGTACTCAATGAGCGACTGCCATAGCATGTCCCACTCGCGCGTCCCCTGCAGACGCACAGACGACTGCCATGAACCGCTTTTCGTCGAAGGTTTGATGACCGACATGCCGACCGATTTCATTCGATTGGCCAGCATTAAGAATTCGACGTGACCGAAGATCTGCGTCGCCACCAAGATGCAGATCACCAGCATGACCGATCCGACGGCCAGCAAGTCATTCTGCATGAACATGCTCAACAGCGCGCCTGTGCACGTCACGGCGCAACAAAGGGCCACCACGCCGAGCACCCGGGTGTTCTTGCCGAAACGAGCCATCAATCGGTGATGGAGGTGTCCGCGATCGGTGGCGTAAATGCTTCGCCCCGTCAACTTACGTCGCAAGATGGCGATGAACGAGTCGAACATCGGCAGCGACCAGATCGCCAGCGGCGCGGCCATCGCAACCGTCGCCGGGCCTTTCAGTGACGCGCCGATCGCCAGCGAGCCGACGATCAAGCCAATGAGCATGCTGCCGGCGTCGCCGAGGTAGATCGTCGCCGGCGGAAAGTTGAATCGCAAGAAACCGAGGAGCGCGCCCGCGAACACCGCGGAGACGATCGCCACGGCGGGCTGCCCGAACCACAACGCCATCACCGTAATGGCCGAGCAGAGGATGATCCCGATCGTCGTCGCCAATCCGTCAATGCCATCCAGCAGGTTCAACGAATTAATCGCGCCAACGAGCCAGAACAGCGTGAACGGCACCGAAAACCATCCCAGCTGAATCTTCTGGCCAAACAGCGAGAAAGCCTGGATCTCAAGGCCCGACGCGATCACGATCAGCGCCGCGATCGTTTGGCCGACGAGCTTGTAGCGCCCCTTCATCCCATAGCGGTCGTCAATCAAGCCGAGGACCACGATCCAGCCGCAGGCCAGCAACAGCCCCGACAAGAAGGGGGCGTTATCGTGGAGGGACTCTTGCAAATTCTCGGACGAAAAATACTCAACGGCGAACGTCACCACCGCCGCTAGGAATACGGCGAGCCCCCCGCCCAATGCGACGGGCTTCTTATGGCTCTTGTGATGGCCGTCCGGGCGATCGACGAAGCCCCACCGTTGAGCGAGCGACGCCACGAAATGCGTCAGCGGATAGCTGACGATTGCGGCAATGCAGCTCATCGTTAGCACGTACTGCATCCGGTGCGAGCTCCTCTAGTGGCAAATCGTAGGCGTCGACGTCATCGCACTGTTGCGATTCCTCGACCGACTGTCGGGAATCGTTCCCCGGCGCTCATGCGCCGTATCCAACGCGGAAGGCTCGCCAAAGCAATCGGCGGACCAAGCCCCGATGGACGTCGCTGGCGCCGTCTTCGATCATCCTGCTGCACGCGACGTATGTCGCTGCAATTGCTGATCAGATAAGACGTTGCGACGCGTCCTGAGGCCGATATGTTCTCGCGTTCAACCCTGCTGTTATCGTTACCAATCCCCGGGGACATGTCAAACGAATGGAACATCTCCCCAAGCTCGTTGAGGATTTACAACGATGCCCGATAGGATTGCAACGATTGCGTTGAACGACGGGGTTGGTGCGATTCTGCGTGCTGTCAGCGTCGTCCAGCCGGCGAGGCCAGCTGATTCTCGGTAACGCCGGCGACAGTTTCGCTGATGGGAACTCGCAGCTCGCGGCGACGTGGTGGAGACAACTTGTCGGTCACCGTATCGCGGGTGGCCCATTGGAAGTTGCTCGCGCTACAACCGCCGTTCCAGAATCTTAACGATCCGCTCTGCAGCGCGGCCGTCGCCATACGGATTGGCCACTCGCGCCATCGCGTCGTACGCCGCTCGGTCTGTTAACAGACGCAACGTCTCGGCGACAATCCGCTCGGCATGGGGACCCACCAGTTTCACCGCCCCCGCCTCCACCCCCTCGGGTCGTTCGGTGGAGTCCCGCATCACCAGCACAGGTTTCCCCAGCGACGGCGCCTCTTCTTGAACGCCGCCCGAATCGGTGAGGATGATCGTACTGGCTTGCGCCAGCGCGACAAACTGCGAGTAAGGCTGCGGCGGGATCAACCGAATATTCACGCGCCCAGCCAAACGAGCATGAACCACATCCTTCACTTGCGGATTGAGATGCACCGGATAGACGATCAGCGCGTCGGGACGCTGTTTGGACAACTCCGCAAGCGCAGTGCAAATTGACTCGAACCCCGCCCCAAAATTCTCACGGCGATGTCCCGTCACGAGAATTATCTGGCGGTCGCGCCAATCAGCGCCGATCAACTCGGCGAACTCGCGGTGCAAGCCGTCGCGCACCTCGCGATTCTCTTGCCGGCGCACTTCGCTCAGCAAGGCGTCAATGACCGTGTTGCCCGTGACGAAGACAGTTTCCCCCGGAATCCGTTCCGCCAGCAGCGCGCGCCGCGCCCTTTCCGTCGGCGCGAAATGGACGTCTGCCAGCGGACTGACGAGTCGACGGTTCGCCTCCTCGGGAAACGGCGTGCGAATGTCGCCCGTCCGAAGGCCGGCCTCGACATGACCAAATGGAATCTTGCGATAGAAGCAAGCTAACGCGGCACAGAGCACGGTGGTCGTGTCGCCCTGGACGAGCGCCATGTCAGGCTTGGAAGCAGCAAGCGCCTCGTCAATTCGCTCCACGAGTCGTGACGTGAGCCCCGCCAGCGTTTGGCTCGGCGCCATGGCGGCCAAGTCGGCGTCAACCTTGATGTCGAACAACCGGACGACCTGCTCAATCATCTCTCGATGCTGTCCGGCGTTGATGACGTAGGGCTCAAGCTCCGCATGCTGCCGCAACGCGGCGATCACCGGCGCCATCTTAATCGCTTCGGGCCGCGTACCGATGAATACCGCAATCCGCCGAGCCATATTGCCGTGATGCCGAGTGAGGATTAATCGTCATTCCAAAAAAGATAACGAAGCGGCTAACTCTTGCGGAACGGGATCGGCCGCCTAGGCGACGACTCCGGCGACTTCCGCGCAGGTCGCGAAGCGATAACGCGATAGCAGCATCGCGAATTTCGTCGCGGTCGTCCTCAACCCCACGTAACACTTAAAACGACGGTGAATCGGCATGGGGGCCCGCGGGCAGTCGACCGCAAAATCACGCGGATGGAGATACGCCACCACCGGCGTGCCTTGTGAGTTCAACTGGTCAAAACCGCGCTGTATCAGCCACTCCGGCAGGAGGCGCAGATAACCGCCGCCGGAGAACGCGATTCGCTTGCCTAGAATCGTCATCATACTCATCGGCAGTTCCCGCATCGGCCGTCCCGATGGCGCTCCCGTGAATTCATGCCGTTCCATCGGACAGGGATACCCGCCGCCACCGTGAGTCCCAGGAAACAAACTGGCGTCGTACTTCAGGCCGAGGTCTAGCAACACGTCGAAGATCCACTCGCTGCCCGGAATGATCGAAAACGTGGGCGCGCGAAAGCCGAGAACCTTTTGCCCGCCGGCCTTCTCCAGGGCATCGATCGACCGCCGCAGATCGTCGCGCAATTCCTCTGCGGTCAGGGTAAAGCACTGACGATGCCAATAGGAGTGAGTTCCCAACTCGTGCCCGGCGGCGGCGATCCGTTTCACAAGTGCGGGGTAACGGTCGGCGATCCATCCCAGCGTGAAAAACGTCGCACGTACGTTCGCGTCAGCGAGCGTTTGCAGGATCTGATCGGTATATCGCTCCACGAGCGAAGGGAACGTCGGCCACAGCTCCGGATTGTCGACCGCGTCAATGCCGACCATGTGAAACCAGTCTTCAATGTCGAATGACAACGCATTAACGACTGGCGACGCGGGGCTGCTTTTCATCTCAATTCCCCTCTCAGAATGCGTCATGATCGCGGAACGAGAAGTCCCAGCGATCCCAGTTGCCAAAACGCGCCTCGGCAGTCGCCAGTTTCTTCGGCCAGACGAGGAACTCGTAATTCTCGGGCGATGAGCGGAACCCGCGCCGTTGAAGCAGCTGCCGATTGACGTCGCCCAACCCATCGAGATAGAGCAGTAGCTCGCCCCCCGCGGCGAGCGTCGCCTTCTCGACAGTTCGCAGCACAGCTGCCGCCGCAGCATCGGCGTCGTGGCGAAAAGCGAAGTCCATTAGCACGCCAACCCGAATGCCGTCGCCGCGTTCCGCGAACCGATAGATCGCTGCGGCAAGCAACTGCTCCCCTCGCCAGGCGGTCGCCAAATGGTAGCTCCCCCCTTCGCGCGTCTGGGCGTAGCGCTGCTGAAGCAGGTGCGCCGACCACCGTTGGGTGATCCGACCGACCGATCGCTGCGACAGTAACTCGGCGACGGCGTCGATTACGGCGGGGTTCGAGCTTTCGAAGGGGCCGTCCGTCAGGCGGGTTCCTGGCGCCGCCCGAGCCGACTTTATCGCCAGCAGTACGCCAAACGCCGCGTCTACCGGCCCGGCCAAGAGTCGGGCCCAGCCAAGTCGCTTGTATTTGCAAATGAACCGTGCCGGGCGCAGCGGTCGGACGAGCACCTCCATGACGCCGATCTTGGCGAATCCAAGCGCCAGGTGCGCCTTCGTCAATTGCGGCAGCCGCACCGGCGCGTACAGCATGTCAATTCCAAGCGGTTTGAGCGCCGCCAGCATTGTCATTGGCAGCCGTGGATAGAGCATCTGGTCGCGATAGTCAGGATCAACGTATAGATTCGCCCAATAGGCGACGCGCTCCGTCCCGCCGGCGACCAAAAGCGTTCGCAAGAAGATCGACGTCAAGCCTACAGGCTTGTCGCCGACAAACGCCCCCCAAGCCAGGCAGCGTTCTGGATCAAGCCCATGGAGAAACCAAGACGTGGAGTCTTCTTGCCACGCATGGCCATCTCGCTGCGTGAGCATCGACCGCACATGGCCAAAATCCCCTCGACCAAGCTGCCGAATTTTGGCCACGCCAGCAGCGACGGTTGGGGCAGGGGAGGGGGACGACATGGCGACCTTTACGGAGAATTCGGAACTTGCGAGAAACGGGATCGAACTCAGACGACGTTATTATTGTTGGCGTTCATCCGAGTGGTGAGCGGCCCGATCATCGCGGTTCATTCCGCTGCTTTTTGAACCGCTCGCTCACCCGCGCTGAGGCGTCGCTTAGCCGAATCTTCACGGGAATCTTATACGGCGGCAGCTTGGAGAAGCAGTGCTGCCGGATCCGCTTGATCACGCTGGGCAGCGACTCCTCGGCATGGAGCGTCACGTCGGCCACGACGATGTGTCCGAGCATCGGATGGGCTTCCTTGGTGACCGTGGCGTCGGCGATGTTGTCGACTTCCAGAATGACCGTCTCGACCTCGGCGGGGTACACCTTCTCGCCGCCGACGTTAATGATGTCCGACTTTCGACCCTTGAATTTGAGCCACTCGCCGTCGACTTCCACCTCGTCCTGCGTATTGAACCATCCCTCGGCGTCGAACGGCGAGGGAGCGTTCAGATATCCCAGCATCGAGGACTTTGCCTTGATATGGAGAATGCTGTCAACCACCCGCGTTTGGTAGTCTTCGCCGCCCACGCGAATCCAGGTCGAGTCGTTCCCCCGCGACTGCGTCCGCATAATCCCCAATTCGGTCATGCCGTACGATTGTCGGAAGGTCACGCCGGGGAACGCGGCGTTCAGCCGCTCAAGCGTCGCCGCCGGCATCACCTCGGTCGCGTAATTGATGATCTTCAGGCTCGAAAGGTCGTGCTTGGCATACTCGCCGCTGACCAGCAGCAAATTGAGAAACGTCGGCGACGCCGGCAGGACTTCGGCGCGATACTTCTCCACCGCCCGGCAAACGGTCGCCGCGTCGCGTGATTCGAGCGTGATCACGCAGCCATGATTGGCCAGCGTGTACATCATCGTATTGAACCCGCCGATGTGATCGAACAGCAGGAAGGTGATCATCCGCTGCGTGTGGCGGGAGACCTTGAACTTGTTGAGCAGAAAATCGAGGCTGTGGACCGCTCCCTTGGGTTCGCCCGTCGAACCTGAGCTGAACAAAATAAGCCCCGGGCTGCCGGCCGCGTTCAACTGCCGGAACATCTCATGAGTCGGCTCGACTCCCGGTTCCGCGATGCAGCCAAAACTGTCGTCAACATGCACGCTCAGTCGGTGGCTCACTTCCGCCAGTCGCGCGTACTTGTCCCGGTCAGCCGTTACGTGACTGGCGACCGGCACGATGATGTTGCGGTTCTGCATCGCCGCCAAGAGCAGCGCGATCGCGTTGGGCGAAAAGTCGGCGTCGAGCATGACGACTTGGCCCGACCGCACGCCTTGCGACTGCAAAAACGCGGTCGCGTTCTCAACTCGCTCCAGCAATTCTCCGTAGCGCGTGATCTCGTCGCGCCATACGATAGCATCGTCGTCGGCGTGCGCTCGAAACCGGTCCAATAGCCACGTCAGCGGCATCAAGGACCTCCGAGATAAATCACCTGACCGGTGACGAACGTGTTTTCGGGATCGAGCAGGAAGTCGACGACCCGCAGCACGTCTTCGAATTCGCCGTACCGCTTGATCGATTGACGGTTGATCAACCGCGTCATCTTTTCGACCGGGACGCCGGCGATCAGGTCCGTCTTCACCGGATTGGGCGATACCGAGTTGGCGGTGATGCCATGCTCGCCCATCTCGCGGGCCAGCACTTTCGTATAGGCCTCGACGGCCGATTTCGACGCCGTGTAGACCGCTTCGCCTTCCAACGAATAGGGGACCGCGACGCTGCCAAAATTGATAATCCGGCCCATCTTGTGGCGCAGCATCAACTTCGCCCCTTCGCGACTACAGAGCATCGTCCCGAAGACGTTCACGGCGAAGAGTTTCTTCATCGTGTCGAACGGCGTCGTCAACACATGGTTCATCGACGCTGTGCCGGCATTGTTCAGCACCGCGTAGAGCGGCTTGCCGCTCTTGCGGACGCCGCCAAAGAGACGAACGACCCCCTTTTCATCGGCGACGTCGATCTCAAAGTGTTGATAGCGCTCGTGCTTCACCTCGCTCGGCCCGCGGCTGCAACCGAACACATGCCAGCCTCGCTCCAGCATGATACTGGTCAGCCCGAGGCCTATGCCGCGGCTGGAGCCGGTGATGACGATCGCGGAATCTTGCGGCTTCATGCGGCGGTTCCCGTCTCGTCGAGCAGTTCGACGCCATAGTCAGCCAGCACGCCGAGCGAACGGAATGGGCTGCGATTCATCGACATCGCCTTCTCGCTGGCCAACACCAGTTCGGCGTTAAACGTTTCATTCAGTTTGCACTCGAAGGCCGTGATGATCATCACCAGCCCCAGCGAATCGACCGGCGAGTCTGGCCCGATCAACGGCGTCTCATCGTTCAATTCGTAAACGCCGCCCGTTTGCTCGGCATATTCGGCGACGCAATCGCGCAACAATTGCATCACTTGGTCCCGTTTGCTCATAGCGTGCTCGTATGTGTCTCTCGAAAGTAAGGTCAGACGCCTGCAGCGCCCTTTTCGACGATATCGCAGAACTCTTGGCAGAGGCGCGTCTTGCTCAGGTCTTGGCTCACCGCGGCGCCGGCTCGATCCCCCATCGCCTGCAGTTCCGCCGCCGGCAGACCCGCAATGCGCCGCATTTCTTCCGCTGCGCTGCTCGGGTCGTGCGACGAAATGCGCCACCCCATCATATATCGAGTAATAAGGTCTGTCACATGCGACGGATCCGGCCCCGCAAACAGCACGGGGCGGCTCACCGCCATCGCTCCGTACACCTTGCAAGGGTGAAAGCAGCCGATGCCGCCGTCTTCCATTGTCACCAAGTGAACGTCTGCCGCCGACAGCGAATAACAAAGCTCCTCGAGCGGTTGGTAGGGCAACAGCATGAGGTTGCCGGGGCAACGCTCAGCGATTTCCCGCTCGACCTCGGCACGACGGTGTCCGTCGCCGATGAAGACGAACATGACCTGCGGATCGTCGGCCATTTCGCGCGCGGCTTCTAGCAGGACGCCAATGGGATGGCCGATCCCCATGTTGCCGCTGTACATAAAGACGAACTTGTCGTGCAGGTGATGTCGCTGGCGAAACGGATTATCAGCATGCGCGACTCGATCGAGGTGATCCTCGTGCGGCCAGGGGGGAAGGATGTGGACGCCGCGATCGACGCCGTAACTGTCGGCGATCCGCTGCACCATGAAGCGATCGAGGGCGACGACGTCCTGGGAGTTTTGCAACGTCCACCGATAGACTGATCGCAGCAAGCGGGTCGTGATGGCGTTGGGTTTGGCGAGGCCCGCTTCAATCATTTGATCGACGCTGAGGTCCATCACCCAGAACTTAATGGGCACGCGTCGAAAGCAGCGAATCCACAGTGCCGCGGCCCCGGCCATCGGCGGGCTCGTGCTCACCAGGATTGTCGACAAGCCCCGGACGAACATGCCTCGGATGGCCGCTTGAGCGACGAAGAGGATTTGCCCCAACAGTCTCAGAGCCAGCGTGCTCTTCCCGAAGCTCGATAACGGCAAACGACGAATCTCGACGCCGTCAAGCAATTCGCGAGCAGCGTACCGCTGCGAGGCGTCGGCATAGCCGCGGCGAGACGTGTACACGACGACGCGCCAGCCGCGACGGACCATTTCCTCCGCCGCGTCATGCATGTGCCGGCCCACCGCCGCCGGGTCGGGGGGGTAGACTTGCGAGATCAGTAGTAGCGTTCGCTGAGGCATAGTCGGTGTTGGGGCGTGCAAGCGCTCAAGCTAGGAGGCGTATCCCAGCCATTGCAACGTCGTCAACGTCCATTTGTGAATCAATTCGAGATCCTCGGCCGACGCAATGTCTCGCCGATGGCGCGTTTTGCCCATATCGAAGTCCCGAGCAAAAGTTGCGTCGACCTCGCTCGAAGGCTCGAGCTGGCAGAATTCCAAGATCGACTTCAGCAACTCTGGCGACATTTCTTCGAGACGACATTCCAGATAACGATCGGGCGGCAGCGTTCGGCCATAAGCGCAGGCCGCCTCGACGCATGTTCGCCATTGCAGGGCGCAGACCTCGATTAGTTCAAGTTCCTTCAGCAGCGACTCAATCCCGGGAATCCGAGGACCCCATACGGGCGGCCGAACGAGTCCTGACAGCGGCCTGGGCATGATGCGCCGGGCGAATTCCCGGCCGTAGTATGGAAGTTGCCAGGGGTTCATCTCCCGCAGGCGTTCCAGGAGTTTTCGAGGCTTCACCCCGCGTGCATGCTGTTGCCAAAACCGTCGAATCGCCAATGACGATTCGACGCCGTCCCGAATGATGTGAACGAACAAGCAGCCTGGAAGCACCTGCTCGACAAACTCCATGCGGAGCGAATTGCTGGGCGTCTTTTCGATGAGGCGCTGTTTCCCGCTCTGGCGAACCGTTGCGGCAAATCGGCCGCGAATAAATCTACAAACGTCCGGGCGGGCGTCCGCTGGCCGCAGCATGTCGCTCTTCGCGTCGTTCCCGTAACGCCACGTCAGCCGCGGCTCTTCCACATGGGCCAGCGTCGGATGGGCGGACAGCAAGTCGCCCATGAGCGTCGTCCCTGAGCGGGGGGCGCCGACCACGATGATCGGGCGTTCCAGGAATTCTTCCATTTCAGGCGCCATCTTCGCCAATGTGACAGGCTTGGCCGGGGTCGTCGACCAGTAGCTCCCCATCATGATTCGCGGGAAGGGCGTCCGTCCACTTAAACGCTTTCAGGTTCCTGGGTTAACCACGTTAACGGGCTCGGATCGTGGCAGTCGCGCCGTTTGTAGCGTTCGCTGCGGCTGCCCTGTCACCCCGGCGCTCGCACGCTGCCCTGGCGAGGCGTGACAATCGACCCGCCGGTCGGGCCCCGTATAATCGTGGCTGCCGTGCAATCGGCTCCCGTAGCAAATTACAATCCGGTAACTGCCGCGATGCCGAGCACAGAAGTATTGCAGCCGCCTCAGCCGTCGGTATGCTGAATTTTGGGCGGTAGCGCGCATTTTTTGACCCGAGGCGTCCGTCCGACTCTTCATTCAGCCGCATCGCCTGTTCGACTTCTCACGAGGCTCCTGGGTGCAACATTCATTGTGCGGTGAACGTCGTGGCGGAGCACTAGGGGAATCGCCGCGAACCGGCGACCTTCATACGCCCACCTCTCCGTCGCTGGCGCGCGCGCTCGGACTTCTCGTCGCACTGACGGCCCTTGGCGCCACGCGGCTGCTGAGCGCCGCCGCCCCGCCGAACTTCCTGTTCGTCATCGTCGATGATATGTCCTGGGCCGGCAGTTCGGTGCAGATGGATCCGAACATCCCCGACTCGAAAAGCGATTACTACCAGACGCCCAGACTGGAACAACTCGCCGGGCAGGGGATGACGTTCTCGCAGGCGTACGGCGCCGGTCCGATGTGCTCGCCGTCGCGGGTCTCGATCATGACCGGCAAGAGCCCGGCCCAGTTGCAGACGACCGACGTTCGTCAGGGGGCGTACATCACCGACCCGCAGTTCACCAATTTCTACAACGGCTACCCGCTGACGCCGCCTCAGCCGAGATACACGTTTCCCGGCGAGACGACGATCATGGAGGCGCTCAAATCGTACAACTCCTCGTACCGCGGGGGCTTCATCGGCAAGTACGACTGGCAGCCCAACGGGCCGTTCGAGGGCTGGGACTATTTTAAGGATCACTGCTGCCAGACCGCGACGACGACGGACCCCTCGCAGCTCGTTTCGATGACGAACGAAACGATCCAGTTCATGGAAACGCAGGTGGCGGCGAACAGGCCATTTTTCGCTTATGTCGGCCTCGAAGCGACGAAGTTGCCGCAGCAACTGCAGACGGCCGCGTTCGCCTCGACCGTGCAGGAGTTTGCGAACCTGCCGCGCGGCACGAAGCACAATGACCCGTACTACGCCGCGATGACCAAGGACATGGACACGTCGGTCGGTCAGCTGCTCGATCGTTTGGACACCCTGGGAATCGCCGACAACACCTACGTCATCTTCACGTCGGACCAAGGGGCGTCGTGGGACTTAGGCAATTCACAGACCAATGCACCCCTCTATGGCGGCAAGGGTTCGCTGTGGGAAGGCGGCCTTCGGGTGCCTCTTTTTGTGCGCGGTCCCAGCGTTGCTGCGGGCACGTACAGCGACGTACCGGTCGTGCTGACCGATTTGTTCCCGACCTTCCTCGACCTCGCCGGCAGCAATCAACCGCCGGCGGCCAACATCGAGGGCGCGAGCCTGGAACCCATCTTGAAGAACGGCGGCGAACTTCCCGTCGGGCAAGCCAGCTTGCAGCGGGGCTTCGCGCCGAATGGCGAGTTGTTTTTCCACTACCCCCACTACACGGGACGCTACCTGCCGAATGGCCAGGGGGGCTACTACCTCCAGCCGATCGCTCCAGGCAACGACCCTCGACCCGCCTCAGCCGTGCGGGACGGCGACTACAAGTTAGTCCGGCTGTACGGCGAGAACGGGGCCCCCGATACCTTGCTGCTGTTCAACGTCGCGGCCAACGTGACGGAGAGCAGCAGCGCAAGTTCGCCGCTCAACCTGGCCGCTCAGTTTCCGGAGAAGGTCGCTCAATTGAACGCGAAGCTCGACGCGTGGCTGAACAACGTCGACGCCTCGTTGCCGTTCGACGTGCGCGACAACTTCGAGATGGCCTGGAACGCCGCCACTCCGGGGACCGTCGTCAATGGCTGGCGTTCGGTCAACGACGTCGACTACTACGATCGTGAAGTGTGGATGCCCTACGGCGGCGTCACTGCGGTGGCCGGCACGCCTGGCGCGAGCCCAACGCGCGTGACGGCAGCCCCGTTCCAGCCTGGCCTGCCGAAGAACGCGATGAGCTTCGACGGCAACGACGGCCTGACGCAGCGCTTTTTCCAAGTCTCCGACTCCAAGCTTCCCAACTACCTCGACGGCGATCACTCCGCGACGTTCGAAACGTGGGTGAAGTTCGATTCACTGACGTCGCAGCAGTTGGTCTTCGAAGCTGGCTCCTCGAATCAAGGCCTCTCGCTCACGGTCGGCGACGGCGACGGCGATTCGGTGGCCGACGAAGTCCGCTTCCGCGTTCTGGGCAAAGCCGGCAACCAGCTCACCGTGACGGCGCCGATGAACAGCTTTGCCGATCCGACGCAGGACTACGTCCAGCTGACCACGGTGGTGAACGACGGCGCCGCCGGGCGGTTCATCGAGCTGTACGTCAATGGCGCACTGATGGCCCGGGCTGATGGCGCTGCCGGTTTCGCGTCGCTCGATTGGGACAGTTACTTCCGCGCTTCGATGGGCCGCCTGAGCGCTCCGGAAATTCTTTACTCCGATACGCTGGGCGCTGCGGGCGGCGCTGGACCCCTCCCTTTTGCAGGCGGCAACCTGACCGGCGACGTCGCGAGCTTCAAGTTCCTCAACAAGGCGCTCACCAGCAACGAGATTCGCACCCGCTACAACGCGGTCCTCAACCCCGTCTCCTGGGGGCTCGATCAGCTCGCCGGGCAGTCCGCCGTGCCGATTTATCGGCCAACGAATCTCACGCTCGGCGCCGCTGAATCGAGCAAGCTGCTGGTGATGCAAGAGCGGAACGACGTCCTGAAGTCGGCCATTTCGGTCGACGCCCTGGTTACCGCGGGGTCGGGCACGATTGTTCCCTCTCTCGGCTCGTTGCCGCAACTGGCTGCCGGGACGGCCTTTAGCAGCTACCTGTTGCACTACGATCCGCTTGGTTCCAGCGGAGCGATGCAATTCGTCACCGGCTCCGTGTCGTTCGATCAGGACATCATCGCGCTGTTGTTCGACGGCCAGCAATTGGCCCTGACCGACAAATCCTTGGGAGCCATCGGCAATTACGGCCTCACGGCTCCGCGCGGCGTCACTTGGAGCAATGGGGATTACCTGTCCATCGGCGCCAATCAGCGGACGCTCAATTTCAGTCTATCCACGCTGGGGAGCGATCTATTGCAGTTCCGCGTGATCACCAATCTGGCGACGACGCCAGGGCCCCCCACGGACCCATCCCCTTCGGCCGACGCCGATTTCAACGACGACGGGGTGATCGATGCCGGGGATCTGCTCGTTTGGAAGACCGCCTTCGGCATGGGCTCCGGAGCGGACGCTGATGGCGACGGCGATTCCGACGGAGCCGACTACCTAGTCTGGCAGCGGACTTTCGGAACCACCGTCGGCAGCGTCGTCGAGTCCCAGACGACCGACTTCAACCACGACGGCAACGTCGACGGGGCCGACCTCCTTGTCTGGAAGAGCGCCTTCGGAAACAATTCCGCCGCCGACGCCGATGGCGACGGCGATTCCGACGGCGCCGATTATCTCGCGTGGCAGCAGTCGGCACAGCTGGTTAACGTCTCCGCCAACGCTGCGAGCGTGCCGGAACCCGCGACCGGCGTGCTTATAATGGCGGCTGGGCTGGGATCGCTCCATTGCCGACGCACTATTCGACGGATCGCCTAAGCAACTTTGTTCCCCGCTCCGCTTGAACCCTTGACGATGCCATCCATGCGCACGCCTTCCGATATCGGCTATTCCTGGGGAGTTCTCCTGCGTCGCTGCCGCCTTTTTTCGGCACTCCTGTCGTTCTCGTTGGTTGCGGCCAACGCCTTCGCAGCCGCGCCTAACATCGTGCTATTCATTGTGGATGACATGGGCTGGAATGGCACCTCAGCGCTCATGGACCCAACGATTCCGGGGTCGAAGAGCGATTTCTATCAAACGCCAAACATCGCGGCCTTGGCGGCAAGCGGAATGCGGTTCAGCAACGGTTACGCGGCATCGCCATATTGCGCTTCGACGCGCGCTTCTCTGATGACCGGCAAGAGCCCCGCTCAAGTTCAGATGACCGACATTAAGGACGCCCAGCCCGGCTCCGTACGCTATACGGGCGGATACACCAATTTGCCGCTCACGCCGCCGACTCCCGAGTTCTTCGACCCCACCCAACTCACGATTCCTCGTCTGCTGAAGCAAACCAATTCGCAATATCAGACGGCGCTCTTTGGCAAGTGGCATCTGAATCTCCCCTCCAGCATCACGCCACTCGCTTCCGGTTTCGACGTCGCATCGGACCCGCCGCTGCCGCCGAATGAAGTCGATCCCTGGGGCGTGCAGCAAATCTCCAATCTCGCCAACGACTTCATGCAAACGAACGTGGCGAATGACAAGCCTTTCTTCGTCGAAGTCGCCTACAAAGCCCCTCACGAACCCATTCGTTCACGTCAGGAGGTGCGCGACAAATACGCCGCACTTCCTCCAGGAACTGTCCATAAAAGCGTCCCCTATGCGGCCATGGTCGATGATCTTGACAGCGCGGTCGGCACGGTGCTCAACAAGATCAATGATTTGGGGATCGCTGACAACACGTATATTTTCTTTGTCACCGACAATGGTGCGCCGATCGCATATAGCTCGAACGCTCCGCTGCGCGAAGGAAAAGTGACGATCTTCGAGGGCGGTATTCGCAGCCCATACATCGTCAAAGGGCCGGGCGTTCAGGCGAACTCGTTTAGCAGCGTTCCGGTGCTGACCACCGACCTGATGACCACGTTCGCCGCGCTCGCCGGTTTTGAAGGACCAACGCCCCAGGGCGTCGAGGGCGCCGATTTGACGCCCGTCATGTTCAACGGCGGCGCCCTTCCCGAGGGGATGGATTACCTGGAGCGCCAATACGCCCAACATGGTGAAATCTATTTCCACAATCCTCATAATCCTGCTCTCGGAGCCACCTGGCGAGTCCAGCCCGCCTCCTCGGTTCGCGACGGCGATTACAAGCTGATCCGGCAGTACGGCGAAAACGGCAACCCCGACACCTACTTGCTCTACAACCTGAAGACCAATATTTCGGAGAACATCAATCTCGCCAACTCGATGCCGCAGAAGGTTGCCGAGATGAAGTTGCTCCTCGACAACTATCTCGAATCTGTCGATGCGTCGTTCGCCTACGACGTCAAAGCCCCCACTCAGCTGTCATGGAAGGGGAGCCAACCAGGCGCCGCGGCTACGGCGTGGCGCTCGACGATCGACGTCAAATACAAGGCCCGCGAAACGTGGAATCTGGGCACGGCGACCGAAACTCCGGCGCTCGTCAACGTGTCGGCGTTTCAATCGGGGCTCAGCAATAAGGCCTTCTCGTTCGACGGCAACGACGGCATGAAAGGTCGCTTCTTTCACGTCGGCGACACCGGACCGCGGCAGAATACCATCAACGTCGGCACCCCCGACTTCGATCGCTCCGTTGCCGCCGACGTCTGGTTCCGAGCCGATAACCTGAGCCACAATCAGATCCTGCTCGAATCGGGCGACGCCACCACGGGGCTCTCGCTAACTCTGGGCGACGCCGACGCCAACGGTTCCTTCAACGATCTCCGCTTCCGCGTTCGCGGCGCCAGCGGCGATGCCCTCACCGTGACAGTTCCCATCAACAATTTTGCCAATCCGCAAACAGACTTCATCAACGCCACGGCCGTTTTCAGCGACAACGACAACGCCCGCTACATCGAACTTTACATCAACGGCGCATTAGCTGGCCGCGTCGACGGCACGCTGGGTTCTGCCGCCAGTCTCCTCTGGGACGGTTACGACGACGCCGGCCTCGGCAAGACCGGCGGCTCGGGACTCGGGGCCAACGGCGGAACGGGGGCGCTCCCCTTTAATGGGGCTTTCACCGGCAAGATGGCCGAAGTTAGCTACTGGAACTACGCCCTCACCCCCGCGCAAATCGCCGGCAACTACAACGCCAAGCTCGACGCCGTTTCCTTCGGCGTGAAGGCGATGACCGGCTCCACGATTACCCCCCTCGCGCGCCCGACGAACGTCGCGCTTGGCGCCGCCGAATCGAATTCGCTTCAGGTCATCCAGGAACGGCAGCATCGGCTGGCCAACGCCTTGTCGGTCGACGGCGTGATCGTCGGCGGGCAGACCGCCAATTCCGGCGCCTCGTTCAACCCCGGCAATCTCGCCGCCGGGACCGACTTCACGAGCTACCTCCTCCATTTCGATGCGATCGGCGCCGCTGCCGGCAACTCGACGATTACCGGCTCGGTGACGTTCGCTTACGACATCATCGGCGTCGTTACCGCCGCCGCGAAGCTCGCCGCCAGCGACCCGATTCTCGGTTCGATTGGCCAGTACGGCGCAGCGGCTGATCGCGGGCTGCTGCTGGCGGGCACGGACTTCATAACGATCTCCGCGAACCGCCGCACCTTGAGCTACAGCCTGACCGTCGCCAACAACGACGTAGCTGAGTTCCGCATTCTCACCTCCCCTGCCCTGCCCGCCGACTTCAATGGCGATGGGTTGGTCAATGCGTCGGATCTGACGATCTGGAGCTCAGCGATGGGCAAGACGGGAGCTGGCGACGCCAACGGCGATGGCGCCACCGACGGCGCCGACTACCTCGTTTGGCAGCGCTCCATCGGCGCCTCCGCCGGCGGGACGTTTGCCGCCGGCGCCGTGCCGGAGCCCGCGACCGCGGCTATGTTGTCGATCGGCGCTATCGGACTCCTCGGCGTCGCCCGCCGTCGCGTGGCCTGAAGCGAGCCGCGGCTGCGGGCAGCGATCGAAGTGGTCACGAATGGTTGACGCGGCACTCAGGCTGGCCAACGCAACTCGCTATTGCACGTCCACAACCACCGTCCGCGAACGCACCGCCGGTGGTCCTGTTTGGATCGCCGTCAGCTTGACTTTTCCTTTGCCGAGAAGGCTCGCCGGGACGCTCAGTGCGCCGCTTCCACTCGCAACCACGCCGAGTGACCGGCCGTTCTGGAAGACCTCAGCGTCACCTTGATTGGTAGCGCTCAGGGTTAATTCGGCCGACCCGCTGATGGCTACTTGCGGCGTCTGCAGCGTCAATGTCAACGACGCGGCGCCGTTCTTCACGTTCGCCTCGCCAATCCAGCCTCCCTGGACGGCGATCGGCGTGTTGTCGATCGCCACCACCCAGACGTCGTGCCAGCCGTCGGCGATTTGTGTCGTATCGAGCGTGAGCGCCTCGCGCGGTTTAGCAGTGGCCGTGCGGACGCCGTCGACGAACAGTTCGAAACGGCTCGCCTGCCGCGCATCGGGATAAGTCGCCTGGGGCGTGATGGCGACTTGCCCTGAAATCTCGGCGCCGCGGGTCAGCCCGGTGACCGAAACTTTTGGTGTGACGGCCCACGGGTGGCACAACGGATCTCCGATGATCAACAGATGGCAGGGCGCCGCCACCGCTTGATAGTACGACTCGGCCAACGAACAGCCCCGCGCGTAATGCACTTGCAGCGCCGGAGAGGGGAACTTCGCTGCCAATGCGAACGGTTCCACCACCGTCCCCGACGCTCCCGCCGCGCCGAGCCGAATGAACTCGCTGATCCGCGTCTGCGGGTTGGTTTCAGGACGGATCAACATCTGCCCTCCCGCACTGGTCAGGTTGTCGACCAGCGCACCGGGCAGAATAGTGCTCCCTGACGATCCCAAGAGCAGGTGGCTCGTGCCCGTCGTGAGTCCCGCAATGTCAGGTTTGTTCAGCGGCGCCGTGCCCGACATGACCACGCCACGGACGCCGGCGGCGGCCAATTCGCTCACCGCCGCCTGATACCCCCCCTGCCGGACCTGCGAGCGCACGTCCTTGTTCTCCATGTAATAAATCGTGCCTCGGTACCGCGCTCCATCGGCGCTCTTGGAACGCCGCAGCGACGCGATGATTTCAGCGGCGGAGTTGCCCTGGCCGTGCGTGACGCCCAGCGCTGTCGCGAGATAGTACTTCAACCCCTCGGCCACGGCGGCGCCGTTCGGCCCCCAACTCTGCTGCGAGGAGAATGCACGGGAGGCGGTTCTGCCATTGATCGTCGGTGCAAAGTACAGATTGACGTTGCCGAGAAACATCTCTTTGCGTTCTTCGGCCAGAAACTGGTACAGAAACGCCGCCGACGTAAGCGACGTCGTCGGTCGCGAGGTCTTGGCGAACTCCTCGCCGGGCCACATGCGCCCGCAATCGATCAAATACGGAAATCCGCTGCTGAAGGCGATGCAGTCGATCTGCGGCAGCACGCCGCGCCGTTCTAATTCCGCGAGCGCCGGCTTGAATAGCTTGTCGCGGAACGCCGCGCCGCTGGTCGCGCGGGCGTCAAGTTCCCAGGGGACGTAGATGACGTTGGTCGACGGAATTTGCCGCAGCTCGATGAAGCAGTTTGCGACGGCGAGCGAATCGGGATCCTTCGAGTTGACCAGCACTGCCACATTCTGTGGTCCGCCCCCCGCAACCGCTGGCGGCAGCGAGGACAGCGCCGGCGCGACGGCGGCTAACAAAAGAGTCGCCAATCGCAGTCGCATGGTCGTCCTTCCTTTGAATCAGGCGGGCTGAGCCGGTCCGTTGGCTTCGGCGAGCAGTTGACCTTGCCAGTGATCAATGAGTTTCATCGCCTCGCGCGGACTCGTTGCGTCGAGATCGACCCCTCGAATCAAGTCGAGCAGCGGATGTTCGGCAGACTCGAACAGAGTTAGCTGCCACTCTCCCGGCCGCCGGCGTTGCGGCCTCTTCCCGGCGTGAGCGCCGTCGGTGCGCGTCAATTCGACGTCCTGCGACCGGTCGTGACTCGCCGCCGCCGAGCCCTTCTCCAGGCTCGCTAGAATCTGTTCGGCCCGCTGGTTCACCTCGCGCGGCACGCCCGCCAGCTGCGCGACATGAATGCCAAAACTCTTCTCGGCGGCTCCGGGCACGATCTGGTGCAGAAAGACCACCTGATCCTGCCACTCGCGCACCGCGACGTTGAAGTTCGCCAAACACGGCAACTCCTTCGCCAGCTGCGTCAGTTCGTGATAGTGCGTCGCAAACAGCGTCCGGCAGCCGATCTCGTCGTGCAGATGTTCAACGACCGCCCACGCCAGCGACAAACCATCGTAGGTGCTGGTGCCGCGGCCGATCTCGTCGAGGATCACCAGACTGCGCGACGTCGCCGTATTGAGGATCCGCGCCGTCTCGGTCATCTCTACCATGAACGTGCTGCGGCCGCGGGCCAAATCGTCGCTCGCGCCGACGCGGGCGAAGATTCGATCGGCGATGCCGACCGTTGCGCTTTTCGCCGGCACAAAACTGCCGACCTGCGCCATCAGCTGCAACAGCGCCGTTTGCCGGATGTAGGTGCTCTTGCCGGCCATGTTGGGCCCGGTGATGAGGAGCACCGAGGGGAAGGAGTCAGGAGTCAGGAGACAGGAGTCAGAAGCAGCAGGGGCGTCATGATCTCGATTCACTGACTCCTGACCCCTGACTCCTGATTCCTCGCTCCCCCTGCCAGCGCAGCGAGCGTCGTTCGGCACAAACGTCCCCGCCGCCTCGGTCGCGTCGAGCACCGGATGCCGCCCCGCGACAATCTCCAGCCGCGGCTCAAGGACAATCTTCGGCCGGCAGTAATTCCGGGACCGCGCCAGTTCCGCGAGCCCGGCCAGAGCGTCAATCTCGGCGAGCGCCTCGGCCGTCGCCAGAATCCGCCGCGCCGCCGCCGCCACTGTTTCCCGCAATTCGACGAACAGGTCGTACTCGATATCTTTCGATCGTTCCTCCGCCGCGAGCACTTTTTCTTCGTGAACTTTCAACTCAGGGGTCACATAGCGTTCGCAGTTCTTGAGCGTCTGTTTCCGGATAAAGTCAGCCGGAATTTTCTCACGGTGCGCGTGAGTTATTTCCAGGTAGTAGCCGAAGACGTTGTTAAAGCCGACCTTCATCGACGCGATGCCAGTCCGCTCGATCGCCTCCGCCTGGTAGGCGGCAATCCACTGCTTGCCCCCCTTTGCGAGCTCCCGCTGCTCGTCCAGTTCCGCATGGAAGCCCGCGCGAATAAATCCTCCGTCGCGGGCATTCAGCGGGCACTCCTCGGCCAGCGCCGCCTCCAGCCGCCCCCGCACGTCGCCGCAGAGGTCGATCCGCGATTCCAGCTCGGCCAGCCGCGCCGCGTTCCGCGCCGTTAATTTTGCCTTCACCGCCGGCAAGCAGCGGAGCGTCCGCGCGACAAAACTGAGATCCCGCGGCGTCGCTCGTCCCGTGGTCACGCGGGCCAAGAGTCGTGCGATGTCGTAAATCGAGCGAAGCGCCTCGCGCAAGTCCCCGGTAAACGACGGATCGACGTGCAATTCGCCCACCGCGTCGAGGCGCGCATCGATGGCCGCCGCGTCGGTCAGCGGCGCCGCCAGCCACTCGCCCAGCAGCCGCGCTCCCATCGACGTCACCGTCCGATCCATCACGCCGAGCAGCGACCCTTCGCGCCGGCCGTCGCGAATCGTTTGGCACAGTTCCAGACTCCGCCGCGTCGCCTCATCGATTTCCAGCCGCGTCTCGCGTCGATAGGGAATCAGCCGGTCGACGTGCGCCAGCGACGACTTCTGCGTATCGTTAAGGTAGTCGAGCACCGCTCCCGCTGCCTGGATCGCCGGGCCGTCGTCGTCGGTGAAGCCGAACCCCTCCAGCGAATGGGCCCCGAAATGCCGCGCCAGCGCCTCATCCCCCGCCTCGCGGCTGAAAGCCCACGTCGGCCGCCGCGTCACCATCCGCCCTTCGCACCACTCGGCCGGCAACTCGCCGGCGTCCTCGCGGACCAGAATTTCCACCGGCGCCACGCGCGCCAGTTCATCGCTCAGCCGATCCGCCGTCGTCACCGTCGCCTCGAACCGACCGGTCGAGACGTCGATCCAGGCCAGCCCGCAGGCGTCCTTCGTCGGATTGGCCGCCAGCGCCAGCAGGAAATTCGCGGCGCACGGTTCCAGCAGCGAATCGTCGGTCACCGTCCCGCGGCTGACGACCCGCGTCACCGCGCGTTTGACGATCCCCTTCGCCTGTCGCGGATCCTCCATCTGCTCGCAGACCGCCGCGCGAAAGCCGCGCGCAATCAACTTCGCCAAATATTGGTCGAGTTGATGATGCGGAAAGCCAGCCATCGGGATCGGATTTTCACCCTTGTCCCGACTCGTGAGCGACAGCCCCAACTCCCGCGCCGCCGTCTTCGCATCTTCGTGAAACAGCTCGTAGAAGTCCCCCATCCGAAACAGCAACAGCGCATCCCCCGCCGCCTGCTTGGCGTCGTGATACTGCTGCATCATCGGGGAAAGGGCCATCGAATTATTTCACTCGCAGGAAGACCGAACTGCATTTTCTTTGCGCCTTCGCGCCTTTGCGTGAAATCTAAACCAAGAGGGTCTCACGCAAAGGCGCGAAGGCGCAAAGGAAAAACGGGAAGGACTGGGACTAACAGCACGCCATGCTACCAGCGCACGGGCGTCGCCCTCAACCAGTGCCGGGCGGCGCGGCGATTACCGCGGCGCTTTACGCGCCTCGGTCAAAAACGGCCGCAATTCTTCGAAGAAATCGCCCGCGTCGGCAAACTGCCGGTAGACGCTCGCGAAGCGGACGAACGCCACCTCATCAAGGTCGCGCAGGTGGTCCATCACGAGTTCGCCCAGCCGCCGGCTCTCGATCTCGTTCTCGAACGTCGTGTAGACGTCGTTCTCGATCGCCGCCACGGTCCGCTCGATGTCGCGATCGCTGATCGGTCGCTTCCAGCAGGCGCGCTCGAGGCCGTGCTTGATCTTGTCGCGCGAGAACGGCACGCGCGAGCCATCCTTCTTCACCACCTTGATGGCGGTCTCTTCGATCCGCTCATACGTCGTGTAACGCCGCTTGCATGAAAGGCATTCCCGCCGTCGGCGGATTGAAAAGCCGTCCTGGCAAGCCCGCGAGTCAATCACACGATCGTTATCGATGCGACAGAAGGGGCATTTCATGGTCGCCATCATACACCAGGCGCGCCTCCGGTAAACGGCGCCGCCGCGGCATCCACGCGACAAATTCCGCGTTCTGGCACGAGTGCTGGCAAGCTGTGCCGGCGGCCGACGAATAGCCCGCGCAGAACTGTGCCAGGTCGCCGCCGCCCGCGGCCGGCATACCCTGCGACTGACGTCGCCGCCCGCTATAATGCCGGCCGCCCGTCGGCAGTTCACTCCATTTGCAAGGATTTCGTCGCCCATGAAATGTTCCGCCTGTGACGCCGAACTCCCCGCCGACGCCGCCTTCTGCCACAAGTGCGGCGCCTCCCTCAGCACCGGCGCCGGCAAGTCCGCGCCCGCGGCGAGCGCCGGCGGCCCGCCGGCCGGCAAAAGCGGTCGCGGCCCCCTCCCCTTCACGCCCGCTCACGGCGACGACCAGGAGGAAATGCTCTGGCAGGGCCAATTCTCCAAGCTGGCGATGCTCGGTTCGTGGATTGCCGGCGGCGTCTTCACGGTCATCGCAATCGTCGTCGGGTTGGTGGCCGGGTTCACCCCGGGGGCATGGGGCATTGCCGCCGGCGTCATCGTCCTGGTCTGGGTCGGCCTCGTGCTGCGGCTGCTCTATCTGCAACTCAGCCTCCACTACTACCTCACCAGCCAGCGATTCATCCACGAACGCGGCCTGTTGTGGCGCGAGGTCGATCGCATTGAAACGATCGACATCGACGACGTCGGCGTCATCCAGGGCCCGGTCGAGCGGATGCTCAAAATCGGCTCGATCCGCCTCCGCTCTAGCGATGCCACCACGCCGGAGTTTCTCATCCAAGGCATCGAAGACGTCCGCCGCGTGGCGACGCTGATCGACGAAGCCCGCCGCAAAGAACGCCGCCGGCGGGGGATGTATATCGAGTCGGTCTAGGAAGATCGCAGACCGTGAAAGCGGCGGCGCGGGCAGGCAACTCAGCCCTACTTGCCCTCTATCGACCAATCCCGCCGCTGCCGGCTGCTCGGAATATTCATCGCCTTGCGGTACTTCGTCACCGTGCGCCGGGCCACCGTCACCCCCGCCTTGCCGAGTTCTTCGACCAGTGCATCATCCGACAACGGCTTCGTCTTATCCTCGGCGTCGATGATCTCCTGCAACTTCAGCCGCACGCGGTCCCACGCCACCTCTTCGCCGTCGGCGCCGGTGGTGCCGCCGACGAAGAACCGCTTCAGCGGAAAGATGCCGCGCGGCGTCTGAATCCATTTGTCGTCGACCGCCCGGCTCACCGTGGTGACGTGGACGCCAACCTTGTCGGCGATCTGCTGCATCTTCAGCGGTTCGATATGCTCGGGGCCGTCGTCCAGAAACTTCGTCTGATGATCGACGATCGCCTGCGATACCCGCGTTAGCGTGCTCCGTCGCTGCTCAATCGCCTCGATCAGCCACTGGGCAGCGTTGACCTTTCGCTTGATGTAATCGCGCGTCTCGGCCGAAGTCCCCGCTTCTTGCAGCAGCCGCCGGTAGTATGGGCTGATGTACAGCGAAGGCAAATCGCCGTCTTCCAGATGCACGACGTACTTGCCGCTCTCATCCTTCTCCACGAACACGTCGGGCGTCACGGCCGGCGCGCTGGTCTCGGTGAAATCCGCCCCTGGCTTCGGCTTGAGCGTCCGCAGGTCTTCCCATGCTTCTTGAATCGTCTCGATCGAGAACCCGGTCTTCTTGGAAATTAACGGCAGGCGATTGTTCTCGAGGTCTTCCAGGTGATGTTCGATCAACACCTGCAGCTCTTCAAAGAACAAAAGTCCCGGCGTCAATTGCAGCAGCAGACACTCCTTAAGGCTGCGGGCGCCGACGCCCGGGGGGTCGAGCCGTTGCACCACCGCCAGCGCCCGTTCGGCAATCGCCAGCTGCTCGGCCCGCCACGCTTCGGCGTTGCCGTTGATCTCGGGCGGCGCGGGCGGAACCAAATCCTCAAGCGGCGACTTCAAATACCCGTTGCTGTCGAGGTTGTAGATGATCCGATCGGCCATCCGCCGCGTCGCTTCATCCAGATCGAACCAGCTCAGCTGATGATCGAGATAATCCTGCAGCGACTCGGGACGAGCCACCATGTTCGCCATCTGGTCATGGCGACGATCTCCCTCCGCTTCAATCTCGCCGCGCGACGGACGACTCCGCTCTTCGTATTCGTCGGGCAGATTCTCCGCCATGTTGAGGAGACGCTCAAAGTCATCCTCGTTGTTCGTATTCTCGCTGACGACTAGTTCCCGCTCGGTGTCGGCCGGAGCATCTGGTCCGTCGGCGACCGAGACGGTTTCTTCAAAGCCGTTCTCTTCGATTTCGCCAGACGGCTCGATCTGATCGAGCACCGGGTTGTCTTCCATCTCCTGCTCGATCCGCTCCTGCAGCGCGATGATCGGCAGTTGCAGAATCTCCATCGACTGGATCATCCGCGGCGCCAGCACCTGCTTCTGGGCCATCTGCATGCTTTGGCCGAGGGAGAGTCGCATGGCGTCTGTTCGTTCCGCAGAGGTCGATGGAAAGGTGAAGCGTCGGTCGTCCGGCAGCGTCAGAAAAAGTTGGTCGATGCACGCGTGCAATCGGCGTGCCAACTACCTGTAGCATACCGACCGCCGCCACGGGAGGTCAAACATTCCGCCCGGTTTGCTGCAGTTGGGGAGCGAACCACTGAGGCACGAAGACACAAAGAACGGCACGAAGGAATTGCAACGATGGGTGGCGTCAGCAGCCCTTGATCGCTTGCGTCGCTTTGTGCCCTACAGTCCGTACTCGGTGCGGAGCCATTCTCAATTTCTGTTTGTCTCGTATCGCGAGTCGAAGCCCCGCACTCAACGTCGCCGTGGTCTGAGCGACGTTTTCTCGGCGCTTCCTTCGTGCCTTAGTGCCTTGATGGTTCGCTTTCCAACCGCGCAGGCAACGACCTAATTCTACCCCGAGAATCTGCCGCAAGTCTCGCCGATTTACCGCCAAATCGCTCCGCTACAGGCTATTCCGGCGGTTGCAAGTTACCTAAACCGCCCAGGGCGTCGGAGAGTCCCGGGATATTCATCCCGCCAGCGAGGGATTGCATTTGCTCGGCGTGCAGCTCCTTCGCTTTCTGCTGGGCCGCGTTGAACGCCGCCGGCAACAAATCTTCAAGCAACTCGCGATCTTGCTTCTCAAACAGCGAAGGGTCAATCCGCACGGCGAGCGCCTCGCCCAGGCCGTTGGCGTCAACTTCCACCAACCCGCCGCCGGCCGCGCCAGTCACCCGTTTGGTCTTCAATTCGGCGGAGAGCTGCTGCATCTTGCTCCCCATCTCCTGCGCTTGCTTGATCAGCCCCGGCAGGTTGGCAAGATTTCCTAGGCCTTTGAACATCGCATCCTCGCTTATTGAACGCCGTTAGCTGCGTTGATGAAGATTAACCGCCACGGACGCCAACGACGCCAAGGGGAAGACAACAGCACGGAACCGCAGATAGACGCAGATGAACGCAAATTAAATTCATCGGCGTCTATCCGCGTTCATCGGCGGTTCCAAATTATTTTTGCCTTTACGCCGTGCTCGTCGTGCCGTCGTGGGTCAACTAACCCGCCGCCCCTTCGCGCGGCGCCACATATCGCAGTCGGTCCGCATCGGCGTCGAACAATTCTACCGCGCGCTTCACGAATGGGTCGGCCGCCGCGTCGGCTTGTTGTTGCTTCGGGTTTGGTCGTGCCGGCGCAGCAGCAACGGCCGCAGCGCCAGCAGGGTCGGGATGCGTCGTCAGCGTTAGCAACACGCGTTCGCCGCAAACTTGTTCTAGCGCCCCCTCAAGCTTGCTCAGATTGGCCGCGCGGAGGCAAGTGTCACGATTGAATTTCTGGCTTTCGGGAAAGCTGACCACCAGTCGGCCCTGAGCGTCGGCGCTGATCTTCGTCGCCGTCGCCGCAAACTCCGCGACGAACCCGGTCACGCACTCCAGCGCCCGTCGCCAAACTCCCTCCGCCGCCGCCGGATCAATCAGCGCCGGCCCATGCCCCGCGCTCGCACGGTTCGCATCCGGACGGGTCGCTTCAGCGACCAGTCTCGCGGCGCGAGAAACCTCCGCCTGCCCCCCAGCCCCCGGCTCCGCCGGGGGGTATTTCTCCGCAGCGTTTGAACTCGCCGGCCGATCAACCTTACCCGGCGCGCCATCTCCCGGCTGGGCTGGGGGCTGCCAACGCACCTCCGCCGCTTGCGGCTTAGCGCTCGCTATCTCGTTTTTTTTTGCGCTAATTACCGCCGGAGAAACACTCGCCGGCCGCGCGGGAATCGCTTCCCCTCCCTTCAATTGCTCAATCAGCGCCGAAATCTCATCCAAATCCTGCAGATGACAAATCCGCACCAGCGCCATCTCCGCCAGCGTCCGCACCTGCGTACTCACCCGCAGCCGCGCCGCCGTCTGATCCAGCACTTGCGCAATCGCCAGCAGCGTCTGAATTCCCAACCGCTGCCCGACGCTCAGAATCTCCTCCCGCTGCGTCGGCAAGGCGTACAGCAACTGGCTCGCCTGGCACCCAACCGCTTGCGTCATCGCATCACGAAAGTATCCCAGCAGCTGATCGACGAGCTGACCTACTTCGGCCCCTTCGTTGATCGCCGCATCAAGCTCGGCCAGCGCCGCCGCTGCGTCGCGATTCACGAGCGGTTCAACCAGCCGGCTCAACCGCGCCGCCGGCGCAAGGCCTAACAGCTCGGTCACGTCCTTCGCGGTAATCTGCTTACTGCCGGTCGAGAGCAACTGTTCCAACAGCGATTGGCTGTCCCGCATCGATCCCGCCGCCCGCATTGCGATGATCTGCAGCGCATCGGATTCGACGTCCACCCCTTCGTTCGCCGCAATCTCGGCCAGCCGCTTGTGAATGGCCGTCGGCTCGATCCCCGCGAAGTCGTACCGCTGGCAGCGCGAGAGGATCGTGATCGGGATCTTGTTCGCCTCTGTCGTGGCGAAGATGAACTTCACATGTTCCGGCGGTTCTTCCAGCGTCTTGAGGAGGGCGTTGAACGCCTCCTTCGTCAGCATGTGGACTTCGTCGATGATGTAGATCTTGAACCGCGCTCGCGCCGGCCGCACGGCGACGTTCTGCCGCAGTTGACGGATTTCGTCGATGCCGCGATTGCTGGCGCCGTCGATCTCGAGCACGTCGACGTCGTCGCCGCTGGCGATGCTCTGGCAAACCTCGCATTCGCCGCACGGGTAGGGAGACGTGCCGCGCTCGCAGTTGAGCGCCTTCGCCAGGATGCGGGCCGAAGAAGTCTTCCCGACGCCGCGGGCGCCGGTGAACAGATAAGCGTGTCCGACGCGGTCGCTCTCGATGGCGCCCTTAAGCGCCTTGGCGACATGCTCCTGCCCCACGAGCTCGTCAAACGCCTGCGGCCGATACCGCCGGGCGACGACCATGTATTCGCCGCTGGCGTCCGCGTTCGAAGATGGCAGCGACTCGTTCATAAGGCAGGGAGGGTTCGCGAAACGTTGCAGCGCCCTCACCCGTTAGCCGGAGGGCCACGCCCTCCGGGAGGCGCCAAGCCAGACTCACTCCCACAGGCACGGCCGTCGACGAGAGGCCCCCACACAAAGAGACGCAAACTTATGGCTGCTGCGTTTCCGCCCTGACCAGGTTCGTAAGGCCCCCATTGCAAGGGCCCCTCGTCGACGACCGCCGCGCACGGCGATCAAGACCCTCAGTTGTACGCACCCCATCCCTGCCCGTCAAAGCCCCGCACCACGGCGCAGCATCCCCCACGCGACTCCCGGGCCGCTCGCTTCAGCGACCAGTCCAGCGCACCTCAAGACGCACCCGCGCATCGATCAGAATTCGCTTGTCAAGATGGCCAAAAAAGCCACGTGGCGAGCCGACCTCCCAGCCGCTAGGCTGAATCGTGAGCACCGAGCGGCAACCGAGCGGCAAATGTTCCCCGCTCAGCACCTTGGGCTCGCACATTTCCCGGTCCATGACGACAGGTCCCGCGTCATTTTTTCTACGAGGTCACAAGCCTCGTTTTGTCCACCCTTTTGTGCCAAAACGACGATGCTCGGCCACGCGATAAAACTCGACCCCTTTGCCCGTCGCCGCCGAGCGAACGGGGAGTTTTGTCCGCGCCAATCGACTTTGCGATTTGGACAGAACGCAACCCTCGTTGCTGCTTCCTTGAGCATCCAACCCGCCGTCGCCGACGCCGCCCCCCCTGACGCCCCCTGGCGCGCGCTCTACCCGTTCGAGTCGCGCTGGATGTTCGTCAATGACCGCCGGCTTCACTACCTCGATGAAGGCCCCCGCGACGCCGAGCGAACCTTGCTGTTCGTGCACGGCAATCCGACCTGGTCGTTCCACTGGCGGCGTCTGATCCAATCCCTCCGCGGCCAGTACCGCTGCGTCGCCCCCGACCACCTCGGCTGCGGGTTGAGCGACCTCCAGCCGCGACCGCTGCGGCTCGCGGACCATATCGCGAACCTGCAGAAACTCGTCGCAACGCTCGACTTGCGGCGGGTGACGCTCGTCGCCCAGGATTGGGGCGGCGCCATTGGCCTCGGCACGTTGCTCGCCGAGCGGGATCGATTCGAGCGCATCGTCCTCTTCAACACGGGGGCCTTTCGACCCTGGTTCATCCCTTGGCGGATTCGGGCATGTCGCGGCCCGCTGTTCGGGCGGCTGTTGGTGCAAGGCGCCAACGCCTTTTCGCGCGCCGCGCTGACGATGACCCTCGCACGCAAAGGCGGTTTGGAGGCGGCCGTCCGCGCGGGTTACCTCGCGCCCTACAACTCCTGGCGGCGACGAGCAGCGGTCTACCAGTTCGTCCGCGACATCCCGTCGAGCGATCGCCATCCGACCTGGCAAACCCTCGAGGCGATCGAGCGAAAGCTTCCGCAGCTGGCCGACCTGCCGACTCTGCTCGTCTGGGGCGAACGCGACTGGTGTTTCAATACGCAATGTCTCACCCGGTTCGTCGAGGAGTGGCCCGACGCTGACGTGGTGCGACTTTCCGATGTCGGCCACTGGGTCGTCGAGGACGCCCCCGACGAGGCCGAGGAGGCGGTACGGGGCTTTCTCGACCGAACCGACCCATGACCGCGACGTCTCGACAACTCGCCGCGCCGCCCCTGACGCTTGGCGGCTGCGCCACGCTCGCCTGCATCTGGGAAGCGACCGCGGCAAAGCCCGGCAACGTCTACCGCGGCGCTGATTTTGACGATCTCACCTACGTCGACTTCCTAACGAGCGCCACGGTCATCGGGCCGATTATCGACCGCACCCGCGAGCAAGGGGTCGGCGCCACGATCCTCGCCGCCGTCGCCGCCACCCGCGCCGCCGTCGCCACGAACACCAACCTCGGCATGCTCCTGCTGATCGCTCCCTTGGCGGCGATCCCCAACGGCTTGCCGCTTAGAGAGAACATCGACTCTATCCTCGCCACCCTCGACTACGCAGACACGTGCGCCGTCTACGAGGCGATCCCCCTCTCGCAACCAGGCGGCATGGGCGAAGTCGCCGAGGCCGACGTCCACGAGCCGCCGCCGGTCGGCCTCACGCTCCGTGAGTCCATGGCGCTGGCGGCCGATCGCGATTTGATCGCTCGCCAATACGTGAACGGCTTCCTCGAAGTCTTTCGCACCGCCGACCGTATCGAACAGCACGTCGCAGACGGGCAGCCCCTCGGCGAGGCGATCGTGATCGCCTTCCTAGAACTCCTCGCGGCGGAGCCCGATTCGCTGATTGCTCGCAAGGCCGGCCTCGACGCCGCTCAGGAGGTCTCGCAGCACGCCGCGACGATTCTTGACTCCCGACGGCACGGCGACGATGCGTTCCATGCGGTACGGGCCGAGTACGACTTCTGGCTTCGCGCCGACGGCCACCGCCGCAACCCGGGCACGACGGCCGACGTCATCGCGGCGGCCCTGTTCGCGTTACTACGTGAGAATCGTCTCGCTTGCCCGGTTAAATTCTATGGAGAGGCGGCGAACGATGACTGAAATCTATCGCGTCCGCATTCAGAAAGAGCGGCTCGTCTTTAGCACGGCTCACTTCATCACCTACGGCGACGACGTCTGCGAACCGATCCACGGGCACAACTATCACGTCTACTGCGAGGTCGAGGGACCCCTCAACCAAAATCGGTACGTCGTCGACTTCATCGCGCTACGAGATGCGCTGCAGAAGGTCGTCGACCAGTTGGACCATCGGGTCGTCCTGCCGCTGCGGCATCCAACGATCAACGTCGTCGAACAATCCGGCGGCGAGCAGGGCGAAGTCGTCGCCACCCACGGCATGCGGCGGTGGGTCTTCCCCCGGCAAGACTGCGTACTGCTCGACGTCGAAAATACCACGGCGGAGTTGCTCGCCAAGCATATCGCAGAGGAAACCTTAGCGTTGCTCGGTCCTGCGGTGCGGGCCGCTCTCGCTTCCGTGGAACTCGGCGTCGACGAGTGCGACGGCCAGTGGGGCGTTTACCGCTGGCGGGCCGATGGCGAAGTCCGAGCAAATGGCAATCCGTAGCGATTGTCCGGGCTGCCGGGCCGAAGCCATGGGGCGTCCGAGCGCGTCAAGTCACGCGACGCGTCGAGACGATGGTAGCAATACGGCAACCTGCGCGCGTCGCGGCGAGTTGCCTCACTGCCTCCGTTGGGCTCGGCTCGAGTCGTTCGCTCCATGGGTGATATTCGCAAAGCGGCCGTGCTGCTCACCACGCTTCCCGAGGAGGAAGCGGCGGACATCCTCCAGCGGCTCGAACCGAAGCAGGTCGAGATGGTCTCGATCGAGATCGCCAAGCTCAAATCGGTGTCGGCCGAGGAGCAGGAGCAGATCATCGTGCAGTTCGCCGAGTCGAACCCCGCGGCGACTGCCGACGGCGGCGGACTCGACCGCGCGAAGAACCTCGTCCAGAAAGCCTTCGGCAAGAACGCCACCGGGACGCTCGACACGATCCGGCAGGCCATCGAAGAAGTCCCCTTCGCGTTTCTGCGGAACATCGACAGCCAGAACATCCTCACTTACGTCATCGACGAGCACCCTCAGACGATCGCGCTGGTCCTTTCGCACCTACCGGCGGCGGCCGGCGCGGCAATCCTCGCCGGTCTCCCGCCGGAACGTCAGATTTCGGTCGTCCAGCGAATCGCCCAGATGGGCCAGACGAGCCCAGACATCATCAAGGAAGTCGAGCTCGGCCTGGAGCGCCGCATGTCGAGCGTCATGAGCCAGAGCTTCGAAAACGCCGGCGGCGTCGGCGCGGTGGCCGAAATGCTCAACGTGGCCGATCGGGCGACGGAGCGGCAGTTGATGGAACAGCTCTCCCTGGAAGACGCCGAACTGGTCGAGGAAATCCGGCGCCTGATGTTCGTCTTCGAGGATTTGTCAAAGTTCAACGACAAAGATCTGCAGATCGTCATGAAGAACGTGGAGACCTCCCAGTGGGCGACGGCCCTCAAGGGGTGCAGCAACGAGTTGCGGGACAAAGTCTTCAAAAACATGTCGACCCGCGCCGCCGACATGCTGAAGGAGGAAATTGGCTACCTCGGCCCGGTCAAACTCTCGGCGGTCGAGGCGAAACAGCAGGAAATCGTCGACATCGTCCGGCGGCTCGAGGACTCGGGCGAACTCGAGCTTAATCCGGGCGGCGAGCAGGAAGCGTTGGTGCAATAACCCGCCGGCGGGGGGCTTTTCGCGCGGATTCCGCCAATCGGCGGGCGATTGTCAGTGGTTCGTAGTCAGTTGTCAGTTGCTGAAAGCGGTGGCTGCATGCCCCTGCGACAGCAGCAACTGGCCACTGCCGACGGACGCCCGCCGCCTCGCGGCGCTGCTAGCGGCCTTCATCTTGTGCTTGCGGAACCTTAACGATTTCGCTCTACTTCCCGCTTGGCAGGGTCGTGCTGCTGGCCGCGGCGATCCTGTAGTTCGGTAGGCGGAGTTCGACGGAGCGAGTTGGACAAGGGTGTCCAGGCAAGGCGTTATGCGACAGGACTGGCGGGAGTATTCCGGATTCGGCGAACTGCTGTGCCTTGTGCTGGCCTGGACGGTCGGCCTCGGCGCTGTCTGGGCCGATTACGCGACCCGCCACCACAAGAGCGGCTCCGGCAAGGTCGCGGTCAGCGGCGAGCGCCGCACTTCTAGTGCGTTCGCGGAATGACCTCTGCGTGTACGCTTGGGGCGTCCGTGCGGGGTGCGCGGGCTATCGCCCGCGGCTAAATGGCCTGACAACTTGGCCGTGCTCTGTTTGGTTCGGCCAGTCCGCTTGGGTTCATCGTCGCTGCGGTGACCGCCAAGGCATCGCGAACCCCTATTCCACGTGAATCGGTTGATCCTCGCCCAAGTCGACGATCGGACCGATCTCGTCCGCGCCCGTATCGTCGCGCGTGTCGCTCGCTTGGCGGCGGCGTAGATAAAGCTTGATTGGCACCTCTTCGAAGTGCATATGCTCCCGCACCGCGGAAAGCAGGTACCGCTGATAGGGCTTCGAGATCGACGCCGGATCGTTGCAGAAAAGCACGATCGTCGGCGGCTGGGAACTCACCTGGGTCGCATAGTAAATCTTCGGACGGCGGCCCTGAAACAACGGCGGCGGCGTGCGTTGCAGCGCCTCTTTCAACATCCGGTTGAGTTGTCCCGTCGTCACTCGCTGCCGCGACTGCTTGAACAGCATCTGGGCGTGATTCAGCAGCGCTTTCACATTCTTGCCGGTCTGCCCCGTGATAAACGCAATCGGTGCGTAACGTTGGGCCCGAAAACTGTCGTTCAGATACCGCACCCATTTCTCGGTCGGCATTGACTTAACCAATTGGTCCCACTTATTCACGACAAAGATCACCGGCTTGTATTCTTCGCCGATATATTCGCAGAGCTGCTTGTCGACCTTGCTGATCTTTTGCGTGGCGTCAAGGAACAGCAGCACCACGTCGGCCCGACGAATACTGCGGTGTGCACGATGGGCGCCATAAAAATCGATCGAGGCTCCCTGACTTTTCGTGCGACGAATGCCGGGGGTGTCGATTGCGACAAAACCCTTGCCGTCGAGCTCGAACCGCACGTCGACGCTGTCGCGGGTCGTGCCCGGGATCTCGCTGACGATCATCCGTTCCGCTTGTGCGAGCGTGTTGACGAAGGTGCTCTTGCCGACATTGCGGCGGCCGACGATCGCCACCTTCATCTCCGGCTCGGCTTGGGGGCCGTCGCCTTCGGATTCAGGCGGCAGCCGTTCGACGATCATATTCAGCAGCACCGTTCGATTGCGGTTCTGCTTGGTGCTGACCGGCACGATCTTGCCGCGACCGAGGCGATAGAAGTCGGACGTTTGCACGTCCATTTTCTCGTCGTCGGTCTTGTTGGCGATGCAGAGGACCGGCACTTCGACGTCGCGCAAGCGGCGACCGACCTCCTCGTCGAGCGGCATCAGTCCCGCGCGGGTATCGACGACGAAGAGAATGACCGCCGCTGAGTCGATGGCGGTTTGGATCTGCTCTTCGATGTGCTTCGTAAGATTGTCCTCGTCCTGTATGCCAATGCCGCCCGTGTCGACGAGCTCGAAGTAGCGGCCCTCGTGCTCGGTGAGGTAATCGACGCGATCACGCGTCACGCCGGGGCGATCTTCGACAATGGCGAGCCGTATGCCGGCCAGCCAATTGAAGACGCTGCTCTTGCCGACATTTGGGCGGCCGACGATGACGACTTTGGGGACGGCCATGGGGAGCGACTTCTCAAGCGGGGCGAGGGAGTACCTATCATAGTCGATGGGGCAGGCAGCGAGTAGCGTCGTCCGCGCCGCCGACCCCTTTCGGCGGCTTGGTTTGCCCCTATAACTGGCCTTACAGGATTGTTAGGAGATTTCTCGCCATGACCCACGCGCCGCTGCCGCCGGCAGATAACGATCGGGTGCGTCACGCCCTGCGGCAGACGCTGGAGAGCCTCGCGGGCGCCGGCGTCCGCCAGCTCCCCGATGGGCGTAGGACCTTGGCCAAATGGCGCGAATTGGCCGCGGAAAACGCCTCCGCAGCGGCGGCGCGTGAACCGGCGGCTGCTATCGGCGTCACAACGGCACTGTTCACGGAGGAATTGGCTGAGGGCAAAAACGAGACGGCCGGCGGAGCCGCAACGACCGTCGTGCCGAGCGACGCGGCCAACGACGTCTCGCCGGCGAAAACGCTGAGAATTTTGGCTCAGGAGGTAGCCGAGTGCACCCGTTGCCACGAACTGGCGGCGACGCGAACGCAAACCGTGTTCGGGGTCGGCGATCCGCAGGCGAGGCTCTGTTTCCTCGGGGAAGCCCCCGGCGCCGACGAAGACAAGCAAGGCGAACCGTTTGTCGGCAGGGCAGGGCAGTTGCTCAACAAAATCCTCGAGGCGTGCAAGCTCCGCCGAGAGGATGTTTACATCCTGAATGTATTGAAATGTCGCCCGCCGGGAAATCGCAACCCGCTCCCCGAAGAATCGCTGAATTGCCGGCGATATCTCAATCGGCAACTCCAGCTCATCCAGCCCGAGTTCATTTGCTGTCTCGGGTCGGTTGCTGCACAGAATCTGCTGGAAACCACGGAGACCATCGGCCGGTTGCGTGGCAAGGTGCATCAGTTTCGCGGCGTGAAAGTCGTTTGCACCTATCATCCGGCGTATCTGCTGCGAAACCCCTCGGCGAAGAAGCAGACGTGGGAAGACATGAAGCTACTGATGCGCGAGCTCGGCACGCCGGTGGATTGAGCTTTGAGGGGCGGGATAATCGAGAGGCGAGATAATCGTCATCCTGAGCGGAGCGAAGGATCTGACGGCGCCCGCGAGCTCTAGATTCTTCGCTCCGCTCAGAATGACGCCCGCAGGACATCAGCCCTCCCAGCGACAAACTGCCCTCAACCGTTCGATTCGTCGATAGCATCCTCGGCAGGCTAGGGCAACATTGCGGGTCGTAACGGTGATAGTTTTCACCTTTCTTGAAGTCGGGCCGAATCAGACTGCAGAACTATTCTCACAGCAGTTTGCCGTTGTTAGAGTCGATGTCGTGGCCGCAACGCGATGACATCGCCCCTTGCCCGGCCAGCCGGCGAAAGTCTGCTTTTCGCCGAATTGCTGCGAGACTCGTTTGCTTTTGGGAATTCTTCGTTTTCCGCGTGCGGCACGCTCTGAATATGATGCTCCCCAACTCCCCGCGCTCCGACGAAGTTGAGCACCTCCTGCGAAACGCGCAGCTGCGCGACGCGCTGGAGCCGCTGTTCGACGAATCGATCAATCGAGTCAATGTTCATGTGATGACCACCGGGGCGGAGAACGATTTTCTGGAATCGATGCTCGAATGGGAGCGGGCGCCGATTCTGCCGATTTGCGAATGGTTTCAGCCGAAACTCGAACTGCCGCACCCCGACGATCTCAGCGACCAGCAGGTTCGAGATTATCTTTACCAGACGGTGGGGCGCCTGTACGAAAAGCACGTCGTGCTCGACTTTACGGATCATCTGACCGACCGGCAGCTGTACTGTCTTATCTATCGCGACATTTTGCCGTCGCACGAGAAGATGATCCGCCGACAGAGCAATTACCTGCACTGGGACTGCGCTAACACCGACGGCGATCCGGATGCTTGGCTCCGCTATTACGCCAACGAGGAGGAGCGGCGGATGTGGGCGGAAGAGACCGACGGTTATCTGCCGCCAATCGACGATCCGCCGTTTCCGCGCGATTTGCCAAGGGCGCCGCTGTAGGCTCCGCGTCGATGCATTGCAGGCCCGGCTCCGCCGACGGCTAAAGCAACTCCGGCCATAGCGCATCGCTGACAAACAGCCCCTCGCGAGTCAATTTAACCCGCGAGCCATCGTCGCTGAGCAAGCCAAGTTCAACGAACTTGCCAATGGCTCTGCCGGCGAGCTGATCCATCTCGAATCCCGACTTCATGGCGAACGTCGAGCGCTGCACCCCTTCCAGCCGGCGTAGCCCCAGGACGAGAAGTTCGCGGGCTCGCTGTTCTGGCGCGAGTTCTTCTTGCTCGAAGATCGCTGAAACGCCCGTTTGCACGCGCTTCAAATAAGTCGTCGTGCTGCGATGATTCGTCGATCGCACGCCATCGACGTAGCGGGCGGCGCCCGGGCCGGCGGCGAAGTACTCGCTCCCCGCCCAATAGACTTCGTTGTGACGACTCCGCCGGCCGGCAAGCGCAAAGTTCGAGACTTCGTAGTGCTCGAATCCAGCGTCAGTCAGCCGCTCGATCGCCTGGGAGTACATCGCGCGCTCAAGTTCCTCGTCGAGCGGGCGCAGCAGCCCTTTGTCGCGGCGAGCAGTGAACGCCGCTCCCGGCTCCCAGGTGAGGCCGTAGGTGGAAATGTGGTCGGGCCGCAGCTCGATCGCCGCGGCGAGATCGCGCCGCCATTGTTCGAGCGTCTCGCCCGGGGCGGCGAACATGAGGTCGACCGAGACCTGCATCTCAGCGGCGCGGGCCAAGTCCATCGCGCGAACGACGTCATGGCGTGAGTGATTTCGCTCAAGCGCGCGAAGCTTCGCGTCGTCGAGCGACTGAACGCCAAGGCTGAGCCTGGTCGCGCCCTGAGCGCTGAGCACAGCGACGCGATCGGCCGTGAGGCTTTCGGGGTTTGCCTCGACGGTCCATTCATAGCCCTGGGCGAGAGGATGCCACCGCTTGGCAATCTCGCACAGTGCGGTCAAGCTCGCCGGATCGAGGTGGCTCGGCGTCCCGCCGCCGAAGTAGAGCGTGTCGACCTCTCGCGGCGCGCCGAGCCAGCTCAGTTCCGTCGCGAGCGTCTGGAGATAGGTCCCGACCAAATCGTCCCGATCAGCCACGATCGCGAAGTCGCAGTACCCGCAGCGAAACTTGCAGAACGGGACGTGAATGTACGCCGAGCGGGGGGGCGGTGGGGCCGAGGGCATGCCTCAATCCTCGCTGCCGCGATCGCATGCCGTCGCGGCAAAAAAAAGAGCGGCCGATAAAAATCGGCCGCCAGTGGAGCGGAAGGGAGTCGAACCCTCGACCTCTGCATTGCGAACGCAGCGCTCTCCCAACTGAGCTACCGCCCCGAGAATCCCAGATTCTAGGGGGCCTGGTTGAGGGTGTCTAGGCACGTCGCTGACCACCGCATGCAAACCCCGCCGCGGGGCCGGATTGGTCGCTTAAGCGACCAGTCCACTCGGGCTTTGACGCCGCACACCTCTGGCTGACGCCGAAAAGTTTCAGCTCACGGCTCGGCCGATATCCCTTCCGTGCCGGAAGTTCGCGTGCTAAAATTCGGGACTTCCGCTTCGCTGCCCATGGGCAGCGAAGTCGGGGGCGATTAGCTCAGTTGGCTAGAGCACCAGCTCGACAAGCTGGGGGTCGAAGGTTCGAGCCCTTCATCGCCCACTGTTAGTCAGGCACTCCGCCTGGCGCGCATCTCATTTTGTCAGGCGGCAGCCTGAATTACGCACCGGAGTTTACCTTTGGGTACCAAGAAGTCAGGCAAGGGTCGGCGAAAGCAAGGTCGCAAGAAGCGACGGATGCGCGCCAAGATCCGCCATCGCAAGAAGTAGTCGGGTACCGCAGGGTCACTTCCGTCTCGGCTCCGTTCTCCATGGAGCGTTTTCGCCTTCGCGCTGCGCGGCTTGCGCGTGGACGCCGCATTGGACTGGTCGCTTAAGCGACCAGTCCGACCCAGCTCTGGAATCTTGGGAATCGTTAGGGACGTCGCCGCAGTGGCGCGCCGCCTACAGCGATCGTAAGAACCTCACCGCGTTCTCGACGTCGGCCACCGGTTGCCGGGAGCTGCGGCGTTCGATCGTCGCCCAGCCGCGGTAACCATGCTCTTCGAGCATTGCCAACAACTCGGGAAAATCCGTCGCGCCGCGGCCTAACTCGACGTCGCTGCCGCCGGTCGACCCGAACCCGCGCACCGCGTCGTTGGCGAACAGGTGAGTCACCCGCGTGCCGAGCCGTTCGACGAACTCGCGCGGCGATCCGCCGCTGAGCACAAGCTCCGCCGGATTTAGATCCAGCCCGGTCGCGCCTTCGGGCAATTCATCGAGCAGATTCGCGAGTTCTTCGGGCGACGCTGTCGATTGCAGGGCGAGTTCGACGCCCAGCCGATTGCCGTGCGCACTGAGCGTGCCGAGGGCCTCTAGCAGCGTCGCGCGCTCTGCCGACTCCAGGACAGGGCAGGGGCCGAGCATGATCAGGATCACTCGCGAACCGAGTCGCGACGCGGCGTGCATTGCCTCGAGCGTCGCTTCGATGCGCCGCTCCAATTGCTCCGGATTGGCAAACCCGCGACGCGTAGGAAAGGCGACCGACCCGACCCGTAAATTCAGATCGTTCAGCATTTTCCGCAGCTGGCGCAGGGCCGTGTCGGAAAGTTCGGCGACCGGAAGCTCCTGGCGGAGGTCGATCTGCACCCCATCGGCGTCCAGTCGACCGGCGGTGTGCAATGCTTGCCTCAGCGGTTGTGCCAGGCATTTCGTCTGTATGGCAATCCGTACGCCAATCACCGCCGCTCCCTGTGGTTCGATATGTCGCTGCTATCCCACTTCCTGATTCTAGCCCTTTTGGGGCCTTCCGGGAGCCTGCCTCGACATCCCGACACGGTCGAGGTCTTTGCCTGCGATTTCGGCCAAGCGTGGGACCTCAACTACGACCGCTGGCCCGATCGCTGGCAACGCGTCTTTGGCGAGGGCTTGCCCAAATACGTGGAAGCGGGAATCGTCGCCGACGAAGCAGCGCCGAACGGGTCGCGCCTGACCGTCAAGGTCAACGGCGGCGGGGCGAAGCTGCTCAGCCCGTGCGCGTCGGTCTCGGAAAAGTTCAGCTACAAAGTCGAGTCGCTGCTCGACGTTCGCGGTTTACAGCATGCCCGCGTGCGGCTGCAGGTGGAGTTCTGCGACGAGCAAAAGCAGGTGATCGAAACGGTCGACAGCCCTTGGCGCCAAAACACGGGCGGGTGGGTTGACTGTCACATCGGTCCAATCAGCCCCACCGATCCCCGCGTCCAATTGGCACGGGTTGCCTTCATCGTGGAACCAGGCGAACTGACGGACCTCGCCGGCGAGGCGTCGCTCGCCCGCGTTTGGCTTGGCCGCCTGCCGCGGATGACCATCGAGAGCAACAGCGCCTACAACGTCTACACCAATCCCAGCGACGTCGAAGTCAAGTGCGATCTGTCCGGAATTTTGGACAGCGACCCGGATATCTTATTCGAACTGCTCGACGCGAGCATGCAGCGGCTCGACGGCCGGCGCGTGCAATTTGAAGGTCGGGTCATCACCGAGCGACGCAGCAAGGCCTCGGAAATCGTCGAACCCGACCCCGACCAAAACGTCGCTTACGCCGGCAGCACCACCTGGCGTCCGGTGATTCGTCAACACGGGTTCTACAAAGTTCGGGTGACGATGGAAACCGAACAGGGAATGCTTAAACGCGACGTCATCAACCTGATCGTCGCGCCGCCGCTGGCCCGACCGTCGGAGGGGGAGTTCGGCTGGTCGCTGGCGGGCGATGAAATTCCCCTCAGCCTCGACAACCTGGCCAAGCTCTTGCCGCAAGCCGCCATCAACTGGGTAAAGCTGCCTGTTTGGTACGACCCGGCGGAGCCTCGCCGAGGGGACGACTTGGTCGTGTTAACTGAAAAGCTCGCCGCCGCCGACATCGAAACGGTGGGCGTCATCGATCATCCGCCTGCCAGCGCCGAGTTCGCCCGCCGCCTGAGCCCCGACGCCGCCATCGCCGACGTCTTCGCCGTTGATTCCTCCGCCTGGCTGCCGCTGCTCGATCCGGTGCTGACGCGTCTCTCGATGCGCGTGCGTTGGTGGCAGCTTGGTGCCGACGACGACGCCAGTCTCGCCGCGGATGAGAACCTCCAGGCCAAAGTGCTTGATCTTCGCGAGAAGCTGTTCCGCTTTGGTCAGGAAGTGAACCTCGGCATCGGGTGGGATTGGACGCAGGAGGCCCTGGCCGGCGTCTCGCTCCCCTGGAACTTCGAGCAAATGAGCGCCGCCCCAGCGCTCACCGGCCCGGAGATTGCCGCCTATCTCGATTTGCCGAACCCCGCCGGGACGCGTCGCTGGGTTCTGATCGAACCGCTGCCGCGAGGCGAGTACGACCTCGAGTCGCGCACGCGAGACATGGTCGAGCAAATGCTAGCCGCCAAAATCAAGGCGGCCGACGCTATTTTCGTGGCCCGACCTTTCGACGACGAGCGCGGCCTGATGAACAACGCCGGCTCGCCGAGCGACTTGTTCCTGCCGTGGCGGACCGCCGCGTCGCTCCTTGGCGGCGCGAAATTCGTCGGCAGCATCGACCTCCCAGGCGACAGCCAGAACCGCGTGTTTGAAACCAAGCAGGGCGAGTTCCTGATGGTCGTCTGGAGCGACGAGCCCTGCGAGGAGATCGCCTACCTGGGCGACGACGTTCGCGTCGTCGACGTCTGGGGGCGCGAGGAACTTGCCGACGCGAGCGGCGATGGCCAGCTGGTCAAAGTCGACCGCCTGCCGCGCTTCGTGCTCGGCCTCAATCCGTACGTCGCCCGTTGGCGGATGGAGACGCGATTCGCCGCGAAGCACGTCCCCAGTATTTTTGGCGCTGCCCACAACAACAAGCTGCAGCTGCATAACTCCTTCCCGCAGGGGGTTAGCGGCATGGTTGAGATCGTCGGCCCCGAGGGCTGGCAGATCACCCCTGCCCGCAGCGACTTCAAGCTCGCGGCCGGCGAATCGTTTGCCAAACCGATCCAAGTCACGCTGCCGTTCGACGCCACGGGCGGCACGTCTCCGGTGCGCATCGACTTTGTCGTCGACGGCGAACGACAGTATCGCTTCAGCGTCTATCGCAACCTGATCGTCGGCGACGGCCAGTTGGAACTCGATACCTACACCCGCCTCGAAGAAGACGGCACGTTGGTTGTCGAGCAACGGATGGTCAATTTCAACTCCGACCCGCTCGACTTCAAGTGCCAGCTCTACGCACCCGGCCGACGGCGGCAGCGGGCCCAGGTCACCCGCCTCGGCCCCAGTCCCGACGTGAAGGTTTACCGTTATCCCAACGGCGCCGAACTGATCGGCGCCGAGTTCTGGCTGCGAGCCCAAGAAATCGACGGCGGCCGTGTCCTCAACCACCGTTTTACCGTGGAACAGTAGGCGAATAGGCCGGCCATCCCGGCTGGCATTCATAGTATTGAACCGTGAAGGGCGCCACCGGGAACAGTTAGAAAGGCATAACCGCGAACCACGCAAACTGACGCGAATGGCAGACAACTTTACACAAACTTTTTCATTCGCGCCGGTTCGCGTGAGTCGCTGCTAATCTCTTTGTTGGCGAGCAGCGTCGCCTGTCGTCCTCAACCCGCCGCCGTGGTAAAATCCCGGTATTCCTTGGAGCCGATGGCGGTTCCATTCTCGCAGCCACGATCAACTAGAAAGTCACAGATGCCCACGGTCGGTGACATCGCTCAAGTCCTCAAACAGCTCGCCCCCCTCGCGCTCGCCGAGGAGTGGGACAACGTCGGCCTACTGGTGGGCGATGAGCAATGGCCCGCCGACCGCGTGATGACCTGCCTCACAGTCACCCCGGCAACGGTGCAGGAGGCGATCGATCAGCGCGCCAACTTGATCGTCTCGCATCACCCCCTTCCCTTCCACCCGGTTCGAACGATCACTCCCGCGACCACGGTTGGCCGGCTACTGCTCGATCTCATCCGCCATTCGATCGCCGTCTACAGTCCCCACACGGCGTTTGACTCAGCTTCGGCCGGCATCAATCAACACTTGGCGATCGGTCTGGGGCTGCAGGAAATCGCCCCGCTCAAACCAGCCCCCAGCGGCGATCCCGAGGAAGGCTCAGGGCGCTACGGCCTCATTGGCGAGCCCCTCTCGCGGCGCGAGCTCGCGGAGCGAACCAAGGCCTTCCTCAACATTGAAGGCGTTCAACTGGCCGGCGACCCGCACGCGCCGATTGCCCGCGTCGCGATCGCCTGCGGCAGCGGCGGCTCGTTTCTAGACGCCGCGATCGTCGCTGAGTGCGATTTGCTAGTTACCGGCGAGGCATCGTTCCACACCTGTCTCGAAGCCGAGGCCCGCGACATGGGCCTGCTCGTTACCGGTCACTTTGCCAGCGAACGCTTCGCCCTGTTATCGCTGGCCGATTACCTCACCGACCAACTCGCTGGCGCCCACGTCTGGGCCAGCCGCAGCGAGCGCGATCCGCTGCAGGCGATCTAGCGCTGGTTTCGTTCCGGCGGCAAGAACGCGGCGGGTACGACTGCATGTTCGGGGCGCAGGTGCGTGTACGCAGCTCCTTGTCTCTACAGGCCGAAATGACCATTCACGACGCTGCGGGCAACAAAATCGCGCAAATCGGCATCAGCCGCCATCGTACTTGACTTTGCGAGTTCCACCGCCCTACGCTAAGGCAGGTTGGCGACCGCGATGATAGCGGGCGCGGGTCTCTTCTTGCGCCGAACTTGGTTTCTGGAGGGCGTCTTGTGCTGCAGCGCCGTGTGAAGTTGGCGGGCGGGTTCACGCTTGTTGAGCTCTTGGTCGTAATCGCGATCATCGGCGTGCTTGTCGCGCTGTTGCTGCCGGCCGTGCAGGCGGCGCGCGAGGCGGCGCGGCGCAACGCCTGCACCAACAACATGAAGCAGATCGGCCTCGCACTGCACAACTTCGAGGGCTCGCAACGGTCGCTCCCCATTGGTACAACGTACACCGCCACCACCAAATCGGGCGAGTACGGCACCTGGGCCTCGCAGATTCTTCCCTTCCTCGAGCAGCAGGCCGCGTACAATCGCTTCAACTTCCGCCGGCCAATGTGGAACCGCACGCCGGGCAGCAACAATGATCAGGTTGCCGGCGAGACCGTTCTGCCCGTCTTCACCTGCGTCAGCGACGAGCGGTCGTCCGAGCCGATCCTGAAGCAAGGCCGCGGCGAGTCGCGCCTCGTTGCCGGCGGCGGCACCAACAATCCAGCCCAAGCACAGGGACTTTGGTACACCGGCTCCCTTGGCCCGACGTCGCCTGACGGCTGCTCCTTCTGCCCCGAGCCCGCGCCGTCATATTGCTGTCGCGGCTGCAGCTTCGGCACGATCGCGACGAAACCGCCAAACGAGAGCTGCACATCCAACGTCGGCGATAGTTCGGTGGGCATGTTTACGCGTCTGCCCATCGGTTACAAGTTTTCCGAGGTGACCGACGGCCTTTCGCAAACGATCATGTTCGCTGAGACGCTTCCCTACCATTGCATTTGGAATTGCGTCTTCTGCGTCAATTTTCCATTGTCCAGCACGACCGTTCCCATCAATCACATGGAGAGCGACACCGGCGCCCGCGACGGCGCTTGGCCCCGCGCTTGCGGGTTCAAGAGCATGCACCCCTCTGGAGCTAACTTCGCGATGGGCGATGCGAGCGTTCATTTTCTTGCCGAGGCGACCGACTACCGAGTCGTCAACGAGCTTGGCACCCGTGCTGGGGGCGAGGCAGCGAGCATCCCATGAACTTCCAGCGACCCGCGTTCCAATCGTTTCCAATATGGCAGTTTCACTCGCTGGCGGGAGCGTTCGCCTGCTTGATGATCGCCTTCTCGCTGCTGGGTTGCGGTGGCGGCGGGCCCGACGTCGTGCCCGTGACGGGGCGCGTCACCCTCGCCGGCGGCGGGTGGGGTCGACCAGGGATGATCTTCTTCGCCCCCGTCGAACCGGCTGCCGGCTACCCTCGCCTCCCCGGGATGGCCGACGTCGACAAGGAGGGAAACTTCCGCGCCACGACCCAGCCCAATCGCGACGGCCTCGTGCCGGGAACCTACCGCGTCGGACTGGAGATGTGGGAAGTGCCGCCCACGATGGGCGGCCCCCCCGCCAAAAGCTACCTCCCGCAAAAGTATCAAGCCGCGGCGACCAGCGGACTCGAGGTCGTCGTCCCGGCCGACGGCGATCCGGTCGAAGTTGCTTGGGACATTCCGCGGCCCTAAACGCCGGAAGATCGCCGTGGGAACGTCGTTACGCGCCTTCACCTAATTCGGGCTCACGCCACCAACTCGCGGTGAATCGCAGCGGCCTGCACTCGGCTGCCGACTTCTCTGGCTCAGAAATCGACCTGATGGTTCGTGATGTTCCCCTTGTACTCATCCAAAAAACCTGGATCAGGACAACCATTCTGATATCTGTCGGACGTGAGCCCCACATAGGGATCGAGAGGATGGCTGGCGACCGCCTCGTCATCCGCGATGAGGATAAAATAACGCTGCCGCCCGCGACGCGAAGCGATCCATGGAACCATGCGGAAGGCGGTCAGGTGGGAGGCGGCGACTGCCTGCGATCTATCGATCCGCTCTCGCAGGTTGCGGTAGTAGACCAGGCGGAAATTGCCGTTACGCGGGCCGACCTGCGGATAGTATTCCAGCGGCGGCCAAGCGACGGCTGGCGAATCTCGCCGAAACGGGTCGAATGGATCGTGATCGGTCTCGCTGGGGCGCGAGCCGTCGGCGTTTAGCGGCTGCAGATCGGAAACCACGCCGGCGGGCCAACGGAGCCAAGCAATGGGCGTTCCCCAGCCGTCGATGAACTCATACGCGCCGTCGCCGTCGAGATCGCCGATCTCCTGTTTGGAGAAATGCGTTCGCGCCTCGCCGTCGCCGGTCGCCTTCATCACGACCATATACAACGTCTCGGCCCGTTCGCTCACGTATTCGTCAACCGCCCTTCCCTGTGTCTGCAAGTAGTAGCGATAGTACTCCTCAGCCAACGGCGGCGCCTTGGATAAGATCTGCGGAATGTGCGTCACATCCGCCCAGCGCTCCGGCATTTCGAGCTTCATCAACTCGCGCAAGCCCAGCAAGCGAGCGTCGGCGAGCATTTGCCCCCGCGCGATCGAGCGAACGCGCCGCTCTAGCGGCGACGCCGGCTCGGCGGCCCAGCGGTCGAGCGCATGCGTGATACTAGGATCGACGTCGATGCGCCGCGTCTCGTAGCTCGCATAGCGCTCCATGATCAGCGCGTGAATCTTCGAGATCGTGCTCTGGGTCTTCTTCTTGCGGGCGCTCTCCATTGCCGCGGAAAGGGTGCCGAGAAAGGCGGCGGCGATGATCGCCATGATCAGCATGGTGACCAGCAGTTCGATCAGCGTCACGCCATGTCGGCCAGTTGAGGAGGCCATGATGTCTTCCGGCCCGTCTTGCTGGGAGGAAATGCGCGTCGTGTCACTCAAGATTTCAAGCCATTCATTCTCGACACACGTCGATTTTCGCCCTAAGGGGCGAGGGTCTCAGTAGCGGCCGATTAACGAACCGCGCATCAGCCGGTCGACGAACTGGCAACGACTGCAGCCAGAACCACGCGGTCAGCGGCCAAGTAGCGACAACAGTCGCATCCGCACGCGGTGGATCAGCGAGATCGGCACTCCGGCGCTCCGTAAACCTTCGACGGGGTCGCTCCCTCCTGAGGGAGGCGACGCGAGCAAGGCAGGACGTTGAAACGCATTGGCGGACCAGCGGCAAGGCGACTTCGCTGGTAGGCAACGCTTGGCGGTCGGCGAGCAAGATTCAGCCGACTCGCCTGGCGGCGCAACAACGCACGCCATCGCGGGAGAGAGAAAACTCATGGCCCAATCTCCGTTCCAAGTGACAAGGGTTGCCGTTGTTCCAGACGGCAGACGCAACGTAGCGTAACGATTTTAATGTCGACTAGCAATCTTTTTTGTGGGGCAACGGCCGTGGGCTGAAGCGACTCGTGACGGCAGCCGATCGGGCTTCAACGTCAAGCCGAGGGAGGGCGAAATCAATCAGCGCGATCTACTTCATCGCAGTGGAGAACTGACGCGTTCAACGCATTCGCCAGCGAAGGCCGCACCAAAAAGATCCCGCGACTTTTCTACAGAAATTGGCCGCGCGATTCGCTACGTTGCAACGACTGTCGAGTTTTCGGCTCGACCAGCACGCTGCTTCGACCCCGAACTCGGTCAGTAGCAATCTTATTGAAGACGATCTTTGACGGTTCGGTTCGTTTGATGCCATCGCAAAATGGTCTGCATAGGATCGGAATAGAGACGCATGTTCCAAGTCGGCCAACAAAATTAGCGCGTCGCAGTTGGCAGACATGGCAGGCTTGCAAAAGGCGGGCATATTTATTTACCTCGGCAGCAGTTGAGGCTCGGGAAAACTGCGGGAAAACCCTTTCGGCGGGAGACCGTTCAATGGCAAGCCGCCCGTAACGCCAAACGTCTGATCCGTTCACCGATCGCGACGCATTTCTCCTGATAACGGAAACCTTGAGGCCGCGTCGCGCCGCTCGCTGGCCAACCTAGAGCGCCGTATGGCGGCCCTTTGGCGACTGATTTGTTGTGCGAAACTCCAAGTGCCGCCGCCGCTTAGGGCGAGTTGACCCGGTTGCACCGGCGTCTAGAATGGCCCGGTAGCTTGAGGCAGGGAGTGCCGATGATAGCTGACGCGTGAACCCGCGGAACACGCGCAGCGTACCAGCGGAGGTCGATTCGTTGGCGTTTCGCCACTGGTTCTTCAAACCTTGGGGCCGCGACCCACCGCACTCCCCCTAACGCAACCCGCCACCATGAACGCCCGCCAAGCCTCCCCTGCCCTGCGATTCCTCACCGCCCTGCCGGTGTACAACGAAGTCAACCACGTCACCGAGGTCCTCGACCAGGTGGTGCGGAACGCTCAGGACGTGCTGGTCGTTGACGACGGCTCGTCTGACGGCACCCGCGAATTGCTCGTGACCCGCGACGACGTGATTGTCGTCTCCCACTCGCAGAACTGCGGCTACGGCGCCGCTCTCCACACGGCGTTCGACTACGCGATTGCAAATGGCTACGACGTGCTGGTGACGATCGACTGCGACGGCCAGCACGAGCCGCAGTTGATCGGCAGTCTCGCCGCCGCCTGCGCGGACGTCGATCTGGTTTCCGGCAGCCGCTACCTGAGCCTCGACGGCTCGGTAGGCGCCCCGCCGATCGATCGCCGCCGCATCAACGTCCAAGTGACCGACGAACTCAATTGTCGCCTCGGACTCCAGCTGACTGATGCCTTCTGCGGGTTCAAGGCCTACAAGGTGGAGGCCCTGAAGCGACTTCACCTGACCGAAACTGGCTACGCGATGCCGCTGGAACTGTGGGTGCAGGCAGCCTTCCAAGGGCTCAAGATTGTGGAAGCCGCCGTCCCGCTGGTCTACCTCGATGAGAAGCGGAGCTTCGGCGGCGCGCTTGATGACTCGGCGAAGCGGCTCGCCTACTACCACTCGGTGATTGATCGGGCCGTGAAGGCATGTGCCGAGCGGCAACCGTCCAATCCCTTGGCCCTGCCCCGCTGCAACGAGCAGTATCAGGGTTGTCCTTCAAGTTGCTCCTGAGCTGCTGTGCCCCAATACGCTCGCTATCGCGCGCCGGCCGAGAGCGGGCAAAAGCTGATCGCCCCGCCGTGGAGCGAGTTGTGCCGCATCGTCGCTGCCAACGTCGCCTGGCGCCGCGAGACTCAGCTGACGATTCTGGGGCGGCCGCTCAACGACTTCGCGGTCGACGCGCGGCGTGAGACCCTAGAACGGGCCTCTGCCTACGTTGCAACGTACAGCAGTTTCCCAACCTCCACGGACGGGCCTCGCGGAGGGGTTTGCACTGCTCCCCTGATCGTCACCGGACACCAGCCGGAATTGGTCCACCCCGGCGTGTGGGTGAAGAACTTCGCGGCCGCCGCGTTGTGCTCTTCCAAGGGCGCCATATCGCTCAACCTGGTCATCGACGGCGACGCCTGCCGTTCGACGGCAATTCGAGTTCCCGCGGGAACGACCAACAGCCCGCGGTGGGAATCGGTGGATTTCGACGGCCCCGCCGAGGAAATGCCGTGGGAAGAGCGGGCGATTCACCACGCCGAACGCTGGATGACCTTTCCCCAGCGAGTGGCCGAGGCGACTCGCGACCTGCTGAACGATCGGATGCTTGACCACTGGTGGCCTCTCGCCATGGAGCGCGCCGCGGCGACTGGGCGGATCGGGCTGGCGCTGGCCCAGGCTCGGCACCTGGCAGAGATTGAATGGGGCCGCCGTAACTTGGAACTCCCGCAGAGCGAGATGTGCCAGACCGCCGCCTTTCGGCGGTTCACGCTTCATCTGTTCAACGAACTGCCTCGGTTTGCGGTCTCCTACAACGACGCCCTGGGCGAGTACCGCCGCGTCCACCGCCTCCGCAACCATGCGCAGCCGGTGCCGAACCTCGCCGTCGAGGGCGAATGGTTCCAGGCGCCCTATTGGGTCTGGACCGCCGCGGAGCCGAACCGACGGCCCCTTTACGTTCGCAAGGATGGAGCTGGGCTGGTCGCCACCGACCGGAAAACGTTTGAACGACGCCTTTCCTGCGTCTGCGACGACGCTGGCGAGAAGGCCCTGGCGGAACTCGCCGTCTGGGAACATGAAGGGATCAAGCTGCGTTCGCGGGCCTTGATCACGACGATGTTTGCGCGGCTGGCGGTCGCCGATCTGTTCATCCACGGCATCGGCGGCGCCAAATACGACGAAGCGACCGACGCGATTTGCGAGCGGTTTTTCGGTACGGCGCCGCCCGCCTTTGCGGCAATTTCCGGGACGCTGCGCTTGCCAATTGCCCGCACGGCCGATGAGGCGGGTTCCGTGCAGGCCCTGCAGCAACGCCTTCGCGAACTGACGTACCATCCGGAGCGGCATGTCGAATTCGCCGCTTCTGGGGCGAACGGCGAAGCGTCCGAACTGATCGCGAGCAAGCTCCGCTGGCTGGCCGTGGCGAAGACTTCGGCCAACGGCGGCGAGCGGCATCGAGAGATTGCGGCGGCCAATCGGGCGCTGCAGCCGTACGTCGCCGACGTGCGGGCGTCGATTGCGCAGCAGCTGGCAGACGCCAGCGAGCATCTGCGAGCCAGTCGCGTACTGAATTCCCGCGAGTACGCTTCTTGCCTATATCCTCGCGAACTCCTTGAGAAGTTTTTGCTGGATTTCCCGGTCTGAGTGCTATACGCTCTTGGATGAAGGGCAGCCGAGCCGACTGCCGCGCACTCCTCTTGTCGACGCGCGGCGACTTTCCGGAACAGAAAGTAGGGCCACCGCACGCATGTCCGCGCCACCGAACCGCAATCAGGGCGAGGCGGATTTGGACGACGTTGAGTCGCCTCCCGCTTTGGCATTTAACCGTCACGCCGGCAACGGCCGCAGTCTCGTCGCGCGGCAAGATCGGGCGGCAGTCAGGGAGCTGCCTTACGGCGGGCGGATCGTTACCGGCAACGCCGGCGATCATCCGCTGGTCGTCCAATTGCTGACGCAAGCGAGGCAAACGGCGGTTGCCGACGACTTTCAGAGTCGTCTCGATGAGCCGGGCTATCGCCCGAGTAACCGATTGCTTATCCAGCTTGAAAAGGAACTGCTGGCCCACGCCCATGTCGCGAGCCACATCGCGTGGTTCGATGGCCAGCGCATGCCGGTGGTCAAGCTTGAGGACTTCGCCGTGCTGCCGGAGTATCGCGAGTCGGCCTACGATCGCGACCTGTTGGCAGCAGCCGAGCAGATCGCCACTGCTGAAGGCGCCGTGCTGGGACTAGTGAACGCCGACCGACACGCCTGGTTTGAACGCCAAGGCTGGAGCCCGCTTCGCGGCCAGGGCCACACCCGGGCGAACGCCCGCACGGTATTGGCTTATTTGGATGCCCAAGAACGCGCCCGGAAGCGGCGTAAGGGATCGCTGGATGTCCGCACGTGGCGACACTTCGAGCTCGACGCCGTACGAAGCATCTACGAGACCGCCGCCGCCGAGTTATGGGGTCCCCTCTTTCGCTCCGAAGAGTGCTGGCAATGGCTCATCGGTCGCAAGGCTCAGGACCAAGTGTTGCTCGCCTTGGAAACGAACCGCGCTGCATCGACCAACGGCGACAGCAGCTTGGGTCTGCTCGGCGAGGCCGCGGGGTATGCCGTCGTGCGAGGTTCCTGCATCGTCGAGCTGATGTCGCTGCCCAAGTTCCCAACGGCGCGAGTTCATATGCTCGCCAGGGCCTGTCGCGACGCCATCGATCGCGATCACCATTCCATTTCACTCTATACCCCGGCGAGCGATCCGCTCCACGAACTGATGGTGACCGCTGGCGGCGCCTGGATCAGCGACCGCAAGGAAAACAGCCCTCGGCTGCTGATGCGGCTACTTTCGCCGGAGCGTTGGGTCGAGCGCTGTTACCCGCTCTGGCGGCAGCGAGCGCACCACGCCGGCGTGCCGCGTCCGACCGAGATCGGCATCACGACGACCGACGCCTCCTATCGCTTCACGCTCACCCGCCGGAGCGCACGGCTGGAACCGATGGGCGATCGGCCGGCTGATTGGGTGGAGTGTGATCGCCCAACGTTCGAGTCGCTGCTCGCCGGAAATCTGGCGATCAACGAGGCCGTCGAGCGAAAGACGCTCCGGCTCTCGAGTCCGGAACTTAAATCAACGTTGGCTGCGCTATTCGTTCCGCGGTTGTTTTGGCAGTCGCCGTTGGAGTTCATGCGGCTGTAGGATGGCGTGCCGCTTGTCATTCTTCGCATCGCTCAGAATGACTGGGGTCTTCCTACTTGCCGGAGAGATATCCGGCACTTGATTGGAAGTATCGAGACCTTCGCTTCACGATCACTTCCGCTTCCGTCGCCGAATGCTGGTCTCGGAGGTCCTGCAAGCTCGCCTGGCAGTAGCGGCACTGGGCGATTTCGAGGTGGAAGCGAAGATAGTCCTCCTGGCCGGCGTCGAGCACGCCGAGGAGATGGCTGCCGAGTTGTTCCCGCGTCGGGCAGCTGAGGCGATGGCGCCGCCAAATGGCGCCAAGCGAATGGACGCCCGCATCGCGGCGGCCGACGGCGGCGGCGAGCTGTTTCTGCAACGCCTCGTCGTCGCGCAGGGTCGCTTCCAATTCCGCCATTTGGGCAGGGGGGAGCCCTTCGTCGAGGAAGGCGTCGAGATCAGCGTCGGTGTAGGGCATGGTTCTATGTGCCAAATAAGTCAATTGATGTCACCGCGGAGGCACGGAGATCGCTGAGAAGACCAATGCGAGGAGCATGGCAAGCATGGATGTTACGACTTTCTTTAATTTACTCCGTCTTCTCTGTGTCTCCGTGATAAATGATCTTCCGGCTTCGCCACCGATGAGTCATTCATGCAGCTCGGGAAACACGTCCTCGCTGAGCCGTTGCAGCTTGACGAATTTTCGCAAGCGTTCGAGGAAATCAAACTTGAAGTTTGCCACCTGCTGTTCCGTCAGGCCGACTTGCTCGGCGGTCGCCTTGTTCGTGGCGCCGACGACGAACAGCAGCTCCATCACTTTGACTTTGTCCCAGTCGCCGGCCGCGCGCCAACCTTCCAGTTGGCGACCTATCGCTTCGGCGAGGGCTTCATCTTCCATCTGTCGCCGTTCGCCGCTGCGGGCGATGCTGCTGGCCGGGCGGGCGGCGCCGCGCGGTTCCCAGTTGCCGCCGCTGCCGTCGGCTGACGACAGCGGAATGGCGGGGCGGCGGCCTTCGCGGCGCAGGTGATCGGTCAGCTTGTGACTGGCGATTGTGAAGAGCCAGCTTTCGAGCGGCCGGCGCGGATCGTAGTTCGGCAGGCTGGTGAGAAAGCCGATGAACGTCTCTTGGACGACGTCTTCGCTGGCGGCGCGGCGACGGAGGCGGCTGTCGACGAACGACAGGAGTCGCCCCTCGTATTGAGCGATCAGATCGCTCCAAGCGTCGGGCTTGCCGCGGCGGATCGCCTCGACCAGGATCGCGTCGGGGTGGGCGGAGGTGGGCATGTAGTGCAGAGGCGTAACGTCGGCAGGTCGCGTCCCTACGACAGGAAAAGCATCGTTAGGACCGTGATTATGGCCGCTGGAACGCCGAGAAACAACCGCTTGGTATAGTAGCCGCGGGTCCAGGTGTCGATCTTCAGCAGCCCGAACAAGGTTGCCACGCTGCCGAGGACGCCGCTGCCAATCAGCGCGACGCCCAGTAGCCCTTCCTGCCGCGAGTAAGAACGGGCTCGATCGACCAACAAGGCGTCCTGGGCCTCGTTAAACTCCAGGAGCGAATAGGTCTTCCGCATCTGCCCGACCGAACTATCAAACACGTCGACGTATTCGTCGGTGCACAGCTCGCGACGGACGTAATCGCCCCCCAGTCCCAAGTCCGCAAGGCTTGCGGCGCCCCAGCGTCGCATCTCAACGCCCGACAGTTCAGCGGCGCGAGCCAACGCGAGACTCTGCATCTTGTTGTCAGCATCCTGGCGACATTCGTCGGCGGTCAGGTAGGGATCGGAGGTCACGACAAACTTGCGGACGTTCCCAATTTGCTTCGGCGGATTTACCACCCAATCAGGTTTGGGGAGGGCGGCGATCTCCTCAGTGATCACCGGCTGAATCCGATCGACCCGTGGCTCGACGACCGTGCTGACGCTGAGGGCTTCAGTGCTAAGAGCCACGGGCGCCGCACCATTTTCGGATTGCATCGACGCAGAAGTTGCGGACTCGCCAGCGGCGCCGATCGAATGTTCGTGCATCGCCCGGGCCTCGGTCGCCGCTTGTCGAAGTTCGACTTGGTCCTGCTCGCTCACGGGCATACCCAGGATCGACTTCGCGGCATTTACCAGCCAGCCTTGCGTGAACGGATCCGCGCCCGGTAGGGAGGCCGAGAGGATCACCTTGGCGGCTTCAGTCAGTTCTTGGGGTGAACTTGGGCCGACGCGAGGCGAGTCGCTTGCGGTTTCGACGGCCTCTTCCAAGTTGATCCGTGGCGCGGTCAGCTTCTTCCACATTTCCTCGATCGACTCGCCTGCCATGATAGGCTGCGGCGGTACGGGTGCTACGGGAGACAGGGCGGCGATCGGTTCTGCGTCGAAGATCTGCGGCATTGGCGTCACAATTTCAACAGGGGCTTGGACGTGACGCTCCACTCGAACGGTGAAGAAGCCGAAGAACACGAGTCCAAACAGCAGTATTCCAAGGAGGAAGAACCATCCGACTGGACTGGAATGGGATCGCGGTCGCAGCAAACGGCTCATCAATCCAACTGCGAAAGCGAGGAGGATGATCGCGACGAGATTGACCCAGACTACCGGCATCATGTTAGACGGCCCTCTGCGCCAGCTCCCGGCGCTGGCTTGGCGACAGCCAAGGACTCGATAACTGCACGGTGAACGCGATCGCCGCCGCTAACAGCATCCCGGTCGGCTGCGGGAACCACCAGAGGAAGGTGAGCGCCCAGCCAATGAACCCGGCGAACGCGATTGCCCAGAGGCTTACGCGGCTCGGGCGGGTCCACTCGGCCATCCGCCACCACCGCAGGGCGACGAACAGGAAGGCAAAATAGGCGACCTGCATCGTCATCGGGACGATCACATTGCCGCTGTTGTACGCGGCCTGCACGCCGTCGACGTTCCAATCAAACAACTCTTGAAACATGGTCTCAGTCGGGCCGGGCGAAAAACCATGGGAAGCGGGCAACCCGACGTACGCCATGTTCGAGATTGCCCAAGCGGCGAGGCCAACCAACGCCCCGGCGAGCAAGTTAAAGAAGCGGAGCGGGGCATGATCCTCCATCTTCCCTTCAATGAGCTGGCTCGGAATAATCAGCGCCCAACTGGCGAGCGAGGTGACCATCGCCATCCAGAGGTAGAGCTCCAGATGGAGTTCCGGCGCGATGATCAGACAAGCGAGCAGCGCGGCCACCGGGCCGACGATGCCAGCCGCGAGCATTGAACCGAGCACCGAACTCGCACGTTGGCGGGCAGGCCGCGCCTGCAACTCCTGATAGGCCGCATGCCGCCAGCTTGCTTGTCCGCGGCGCCGCCAAGGATGCTTCGTTGAGACAGGCTGAGCCGCCGTTGCCAGCTGAGGCTGATGGGTGGGCGGCGCGCTTTCGCTTGCGGTCAATTCATTTGCCAGCGGACTGTCTACTGCGAACGCCGACCGATTGTTGCCGCCAACAACTTCCAGACGGACGTTAGGATCTGTCGTCGTCGACTGCACAATGACCCGAACGATACGATAAAGGCAGTAAGGAACGACGAACGTCGTCAAGAGCGCCATTACCACCGGCCAGATCTGCGTCACAGCGATGAAACACCCAACCAAAAAGGCCAACCGTCCGACGATCGGCCATTGGTCGTAGTTCATGTCGCGTCGCACCGTCTTCCAGACGGACTCGACGCCGTGCCAAAGGGGCTCGGGGTCGCGGTGGAAGAACGCAACGAGGCTGTCGTCCCGAGTGGGCATGGACGCGGTACGCACCGGCGGCGCAGTTGGACCGCCCGGACTGTTAAATCCGTTCGCGGTTGCGGCAGCGAACGCAGGCGACGGTTGCGCTCCGCGATCGACGCCCCGCAGGAGTTGCATCATTTCGGCGGCGCTATTGATCCGCTGCTCGGGATCCTTTGCCATCGCGCCGCGCACCACGGTGCGGAACGGTTCGTCCAGCAGTTCCAGCTTCGGTTCGGCGGTGAGGTGCTTCATCAGCACTTCGCCGACGCTTTCGCCTTCGAACGGCACGCGGCCGGTGATCATCTCATAGAGGATGATGCCCAGGGCGTAGGCGTCGATCTCGCGGCCATAACGGCCGTTCGCGATCTCCGGCGCCATGTAATGGACGGTGCCGACGCTCTCGGTCTGTCCGCTACGGCGACTGCAGGAGATGAACTTCGAAAGGCCGTAGTCGCCGATCTTGACGATGCCGTCGTCGACAAAAATGTTCGCTGGCTTCAGATCGCGATGGACGATGCCGTGATCGTGGAGATAAGCGACGGCTGCGCAAATTCCTTCGAACCAGCGCATCGCCTCGGCCGTCGGCATACCACTCGGGTAGCGATCGATCGCGTCTTCAAGCGACTCGCCGGAGACGTATTCCATCACCACCCAGCGATCTTCGTGCTCGTCAGACTTGATGTCGTAGAGGGCGACGAGATTTGGGTGCTTGAGATTCAAGCAATGGGTGACGCCGCGGAGCTCGACTTCCAGGTTGCGCCGGATCAGCTTCAGCGCGACTTCCTTGCCGGCGTCGCTCACGGCGAAGTAAACTTCGCCGAAGCCGCCGCGGCCGACGCCGCGCTTGATCGTGTAGCCATCCAACGGTCGCGAGCCGCTCGGGTAGGTGAACCGCATGGGCGGTTTGACCTGCAAGTCGACGTCGTCGGATTGGACGGGGGATGGATTCATTTCCAAAAGTGCGGTCATGGTCGAGTCATTCCGATCTCGATGGTTCGTCAATCGCTTTCACCACAGAGAACACAGAGGAGGAGAATTGCTTCAGACGTTCTCGACGCGGTTTAAATGCTCTGACTCCGTGCTCTCTGTGTCCTCTGTGGTAAACGTATTTGACATTCGCTTTATTGTAACCGGCCTTGCCGGCGGGCGGCGACTTTCACAATTCTTCGAGGCTTAAGGCGAATTCTTCGCCTTCGATTCGGCAATTGCCGCTCACGGCCGCCTGCCCGGTGCAGGTTTGACCTTCGATTTCAATCTGTTTTTGCGTCCGGCACATCAGTTCGTCGTTGCGACGGAACAGGACCAAGTCGCCTGTCCAGTCGCGACAACGAATGTGGCTGTGCGATTGGGGACCCAGGATGCAGCTCTCGCTCATCAGGACGATCGCGTCGACCGCAGGTTCAGTTCGGTGCCGCGAAACAATTTCGAGCACGGCCGTGGCGCTCAAGGCGTGGGGCTTGCGAAAGCGCAGTTCAACGCCATTGCCGAGCGTGATCAGCGACTTGTCGCGGAGCACCGTCGGCTCGGTGACGATACGGCCGTCGATCGCCGTCTTGTGCAGCGGCGTGAGGACGTAGGCTTCGCGCTCGCGGCGGACGATGGCGTGCCGTCGGGAGAGGTCGGCCAAGATCGGCACGTCGACGCCCCCTTCAGCCGCAGGTTGCCCCAGGACGATTTCGTCTCCCATGCAAATCATGTACGCGCCGACTTCGTCGATCCATGCGACGATGCGCTTGCCGGGAGTCCGCTCGTTGATCACCGTATCCACCTTGCCGTTTCGCGCTAGCTGCCGCGTGCTCTCTGCCAATCGCTGCGCGGCTGGGGTGCGCTGCCAGGGCGTCTTCGCGGCGAGGCCGTTCGGCTTGTAGGGAAGCGTGACTTCCATTCCCACCACCTGCCACGCGCGATGACGGGCTTGCCGCGCCGCGGAATGCTGTGGAGCTAATTCTAGCAAGGATTCGGCCGTCTTAAGGACTTCCGTCCAGTTGCTTGCAGCGAGGGCCGCGTGAAGTTGGGAGTCGAGCTGGTGGATCGAAGCCGCGGCGTCGTGCAGTTTGGCGGAACGATCCTGCAAGCCGAGCCGCACATTCTCCGGCGCATCGCCTGGCAGTAGTCGCTGCGCTTTCTCCAGCGATTCAATCGCGGAGGTCACGTCGCCGCGGCGGGCTCGCAGATCAGAATGTTCGAGATGTTGAGCAATCATTTGCCATGTGCGGCGATCGACGCCGCCCAAACGCCGGTGTTCCATCCGTTCTAAGGCCTGCCGGGCCGCCGCCGCGTCACCCTGGGCCAAAAGATTCTGGGCCTTTTGCAGCCGCCGGCGGGTTTCGTCCTGCCGAACGTCGCTGAGGGCCGTTTCGACGGCGCCGAGGCGCGCCGCCCGATCGAGATCCTTCCAGCCCGCCTGGCTGTTGCCGTTCTCGATGCGCTGCCGAGCCCGCGTCACCAGCTGCCCGGCGAGTTCCTGGGAGAGCCGCTTGGCGGGCAAGAACTCGCGAAGCTTCTCGCTGCTGAGCATCTCGGCAGCCTCATCCCACCGACCATCCGCCATGGCCAGGCGAGCTTCGCGTAGTTGAAATCGCCATGCCGGGAACATGAGGGACATCCTGTAAGGCATACGACAAAGCTTTAACCGCAGAGACCACAGAGTTCACAGAGAAGAAAGCAAGAGACGTCGAGCGTTCTCGCTCAAGTTACTAACTCGCCTTCTTCCTCCGTGTTCTCTGTGTGCTCTGTGGTAAAAAATAGCCGGCGTACTACTCAGCAAAGCTCGCGGTGGCGATTTTAGCTTCGCTGCGGGCTTTCAGGTCGTCGCTTTCCGATTCGAGGCCGAAGTATTCGGCGACTTGCGTGGTGACGTCTTCGGCTTCGGTCTCGTCAAGCGGGATTTCTTCCTGGAACGTCGTGTCGGCATTGGCCAGCTTCGCGGCGACGTCGAGCTTGGTACGGATGTCGACCATCAGTTGCTTGGCGCGGGCCAACTTGCTGTCGTCGAACTGGAAGTCGCTCGAGGCCTCGGCCACTTCGACCAGCTTCAGCTTCGCTTCAAGGTTCTCGACGTCGACCTGCAGTTGACGTTGGGCGCCCATCATGGCGGTGAGCTTCTCGCGGGCAGCATCAAGATTGCGCTGACGGGCGTCGCGCATCTGCTGCAGGCTTTCGATCGTGCCGTCGACGGTCTTGTAACGGTTGAATCGACGGGCGAGATCTTCCTTCACTTCGCCTTCGCTATAGCTGTGGCCGGCGTAGCGGAAGACGTTCTTGCCGCTGCTGAGATCGCTCTGCAGTCGCATAATTTCTGACTTGTCCTTCTCGGCCTTGGCAGTTGCGGTTTCGAGCCGCTTGTCGAGCTCAGCCACCTCGACCTCTTCCTTGGCGATGACGTGCATCGAGTGACGAATCTCGGGCTCCAAGTCGCGCACCATGTTACGGGCGCGGTCGATCTGAAACGTCATGGGGACGCTGTCTTCGACCGAGTCCGAAACTTGACGGCAACCGGTGGTGACATAACTGCCGAGGTTCGTGGCGCCGAGAACCCCCCCCAGCACTCCGACGCCCAGCGTCGTTACGATCAGCTTCTTGATCATGGCATTGGCCTCCGAAAATGGCCCGAAACGTAGGCTCGGGCAGACGTGAGTGGATCGCTTTCCGCGGCGACGAGGCTTGGCGGGCCGAACTCCTGCTACCTAGGATTTCGCGGCGCATTGAGCGATCTTGGCGGATCGGGCCAAAAATCCGACAATGCAGCTTCGAACCCCGCCGCCGCCATCTGCGTAGCGAAAGCCACGGCCGCGCCGTGTCTGCGGGAGATTCGTCCGCAACCCTCCTAACTTGCCGAGATTTTCATGATTCGTCGCTTTTTTGTGTTGCTTGCCCTCCCTGGCCTCACGCTGTTGGGCGTCAGCGGCTGCAGCAAGCCGGCTCTCGACCCCGCCGTGGTCGCCAAGCACCGCACCGCCCTGCTGCTGGGGGAGGAACCGGATGGCGCCCAGACGGTCCTGGAAGTGCGCGAGGTGATGTTCGGGGCCCCGGCTGAAACAGGCGTGCCGCACGATCACGACGGCGACGGCGTCGCTGATCACGCCCCGGAAGATCACCCTGCTGAAGAAGAAGCTACGGAAGGGGCGGACCATGATCATGACGGCGACGGCGCTGCCGACCATGCGGCGGAAGATCACGACCATGCGGCCGAAGGCGAAGCCGATCACGACCATGACGGCGACGGCAAGTCGGACCATGCCGCTGAGGAGCACGACGCTGCCCACGAAGAAGGGGAAGAACACGATCACGATCACGATGGGGACGGCAAGGCAGATCATGCGGCTGAAGAGCACGATCACGCCCACGAGGGCGATGACCATGACCATGCCGATCACGACCACGCTCACGAGACAAAGTCGCCGCTTGTGGAAGAACTCGACGTGGTTCTGGTCGGATCCGTCGGCGGCGTGCCGAACCCTTCGGATCAATCAACGCCGGACTTCCCATTCGCCAAAGGCCAGGCGATCTTCTTCCTGGTCGACCCCGAAGTCGCTGCCGAGGCCGAAGAGCATGCCCACACGCACGCACCTGGCGAAGAATGCGCCTTCTGCGCCGCGCACGCTGGCGACGCGGCGCATGCGATCGCGGTCGTTCAATTCGCTGACGAGAAAGGCAAACCGCTGGCCGTCGACTCTCGTGAGTTGTTCGAACTAAAGGAAAAAGAAACGGTCGTCGTCAAAGGCAAGGCGAAGGCGGCTGCCAACGGGATGATCACCGTGGATGCGACGGGGCTCTACGTCCGTCGCTAGTGCGTCCATTGTCATTCTGAGCGAAGCGAAGAATCCTTCCCCCGGCTCGATTCGCCGTTCCCAAAACTCACTCAACTCACAACAGAAATTCAATATGGTTCGTTCCTTTATAGGCGTTGCGTTCTCGCTCGCGTTTCTCTGCACGACCCTCCAACTGGCTCCTGCCGCTGAGAAGACGCCCGCCGTTGCCGCCGAAATCAAACTCGCCCCACACGAAACAGCCATCTACGTCGGCGACATGCACTGCGCCACCTGTGCGAAGAAAATCTCCGGCAAGCTCTTCCGCGTTAAAGGAGTGATGAAGGTTCGCACGAATGTCAAGCAGCACGTCGCGATCGTGACGCCGCAATCGAAAAAGGTGGTGGACGTGAGCTCCGCCTGGAAGGCCGTTCAGGCGGCCGGCTTCGAGCCCGTCAAACTCATCGGTCCTGAAGGGACCTATGTTGCCGACGAGAAGTCGAAGGAGCCGGTCAAATCGACTGAATCCGCAACGGGAGAGAAGTCGTAAACACAGGCAACGCCCCATTGCGTGGACCTGTGACTGGCCGCCTCCCAATGAACGACATCACCATCGAGCGAGCCCCGCGCGGCTGGTTATTGCGCACTGCCTGCATCGTCCCGCGCCCCCTCGACGAAGTCTTCCCCTTCTTCGCCGATGCGATGAACCTCGAGCGGATCACGCCGCCCCTCGTTCGGCTCCGCGTGTTGACTCCGGCGCCAATTGTCATGCGCCAGGGACTGCTCATCGACTACTGGCTCCGCATCAGGGGCGTTCCGGTCCACTGGCAGACGGAGATCACAGCCTGGGAGCCGCAGCGCCGCTTCGTCGACGAGCAGCGCCGCGGCCCCTACAAGTTCTGGCGGCATGAGCACACGTTCGAAGCGTGCGAAGGCGGCACCCGCATGGTCGACGAGGTTCACTACGGCGTCCCTGGCGGCCGATTGGTAAACTGGCTGCTCGTCGGTCGCGATGTGCGGAAGATCTTTGCGTATCGGCAGCAGGCGCTGCGCGACATCTTCTTCTAGCCCCCGGCTCCGCCGGGGGATCGCGCGGCTAGCTAAGCGGTTGTGCGCTGCAGACCGACCCCGGGGCGGAGCCCGGGGCTGTAGACATCGCTACTTCGTTAACTCCGCCAGCGTCTGCCGCAATTCGCGTCGCGTCGCTTCGCTGTACTCGATGTCAAACCACGCGACCTTCCCGGCCGAGTCGAGCACATACACGCGCGGCAACGACCGCTCGCCCACCTGAGCGAGCGCCGCGCCGTCGACGTCCGCCAGCTGCGTCAGGACAGCGCCGGCAGACTTGATTAGACCGTCGGATTTCTCATTCGCAGGGCCCTCGGCGATGCCCACGAACCCGACGCCCTTGCCGCCGAAGGCCGCGGCCTCGAGGCCGAGATCAATCAGCGCTCCCTCTGCCATCCAACGATCGGGTCCCCAGAACAACACCACCGTCGCTTTCTTCCCGGCGAAGTCGGCGACCTTTGCATTTCCGCCGCCAACTTTCGGCAGCGCGATTGCAGGGAATGCGTCGCCGACGTTGATCTTGCAGAGTTGGGCGTGATCAGCTGCCAGCAAGACCGGCGGCACGCTCGCGGAATAGGTTTCAGTCACCGGCTTGGCGGCCGTCCGTGCGAGCGGCTTGGCCGGCGTCTTCGCCAACTCACTCCTCGGCGCTACAGGGCTGTCGGCGGGAATTCCGGCGTCGCCGGCCGACTGAGCTTTTCGCTCGCTCGACTCTTCCGCCACAACTGTCGCGGCGGCCCCCGTCGCGGGCTCGCTGCAAGCCGCGATGAACGGAGCTACGCCCCCGCCGCCAATGATGGCCAGTGCCAGACGATTGATCCAACCAGTTCGATCCATGATTCGATCCTCCGCGCCTTGAAGCAACGCCCCTCATTCTCCGCTGGGCGCGTAGAGGGTCAACCACCGTCGATAGCGGCTGGCCGGTTTGCCTAGCGAATTTGAGGGGCGTGCGCCCGCTGTATGCGAGGATGTAACGCTGGCGGGGGTAGTGATGGCAAACTATCCATGACCCAAGCCGCCGGCTCTGCCGGTGGACGAGCTATCATCGGCCCCAATCACACGATGTCCATTGGCGGAGACAATGGCTTTGATGAACTTCTACTCCACCAACTTAATCGCCAAATCCCGCAATTGCCGCGCATCGACCCGACCCGGCGCGTCGGTCATCAGATCCGACGCCTTCTGCGTTTTGGGGAACGCAATGCAATCGCGAATGCTCTCCAGTCGCCCGAACAACATGATCCAGCGGTCGATTCCCAGCGCAATGCCCCCATGCGGCGGCGCGCCATATTGGAGGGCGTCGAGCAAAAACCCGAACCGCTCCTGCTGCGTCGCGTCATCAATGCCCAACAACGCGAAGACCTTCGACTGCACCTCAGAGTCGTGAATACGAATCGTGCCGCCGCCAGCTTCGCTGCCGTTGATCACCAGGTCGTACGCTTTTGCGCGCATCTTACCGGGGTCGTTATCCAAGAGCGACACGTGCTCATCGAGCGGCGCCGTGAAAGGATGGTGCATCGCGGCCCAATGGCCCGATTCTTCGTCTTTGGCAAACATCGGAAATTCGACCACCCATGAGAAGTGCATCGCCTGCGGGTCGTAGAGCTGCATCTCGCGGCCAACCTTGGTTCGCAGGGCGTGCAGCACCTTGCAGGTCGCTTCCCAGTTGTCTGCCGAAAAGAGCACCAGATCGCCTGGCTTCGAGCCGAGCCGCTGAGCAAATTTCGCCAAAAGCTCGGGCGAGAAGAATTTGGCGATTGTCGAATTGAGCTTGCCGTCCTCCTCGCACTTGAACCAGGCGAGCCCCTTAGCGCCAAAGCCCTTCACGAATTCGGTGAGCGCGTCGATGCCGCGGCGAGAATAATGCTCGCCCCCCTTCGGCACGTTGATGGCCCGCACCTTGCCGCCGCTTTCGACGACAGCCTTGAAGACGCCAAACTCGCTCTGCGGCGCCAGGTCCGACAGATCGACGATCTCGACGCCGAAGCGTAGGTCAGGCGCGTCGTGGCCGAATCGCTCCATCGCTTCGTCGTATGTCATGCGCGGGAGCGGCAACGTCAACTCAATGCCAAGCTCTTCCTTGGCCAGCTTCGCGGCGAGTCCGTCGATAATGCCCATCACGTCGTCGCTGTCGACGAACGACATCTCGACGTCGAGCTGCGTGAACTCCGGCTGCCGGTCGGCCCGCAAATCTTCGTCGCGGAAGCAGCGCGCCACCTGAACGTAACGGTCGTAGCCGGCGATCATCAGAATCTGCTTGTACAGCTGCGGCGATTGCGGCAGCGCGTAAAACGCACCATGATGGACGCGGCTCGGCACCAGATAGTCGCGAGCCCCTTCGGGAGTGCTGCGGCCGAGGCAGGGGGTTTCGACGTCGATGAAGTGGTGATCGGCAAAGTAATCGCGCATCCCCTTCACCATGCGGTCGCGCATGATGAGAACTTTCTGCAACTCCGGCCGACGTAGGTCGAGGTAGCGATGCTTCAGCCGTAGGTCCTCGCCCGGCAAATCCTGTGCGTGGGCGTTCGGCGACACCGGCGGCGTGAGGCTCTTGTTGAGAACTTCGAGCGCCGTCACCCGCAGTTCGATCTTCCCCGTCGCTAACTTCGGGTTCGCCATCCCGTCCGGCCGCAGGGCGACGACGCCCGTCACCTTGAGTACGAACTCGGACCGCACTGTTTTGCTCAGGTCGATGACGCCGGGCGCTGTGTCGGGCGGATTGAATACCACCTGAGTCAGCCCGTAACGGTCGCGCAGGTCAACGAACAGCCCGCCGCCGTGGTCGCGGTACGAGTCGACCCACCCACAGAGCGTGGCCACTTGTCCGACGTTCAATTCGCCCAGTTCGCCGCAGGTGTGAGTCCGTAGCACGCGTCTTGCCTCGAGAATCTATTGAAGGGGGAAGCCCCCGGAAACCACTGCCCAGGCCGGCGGCGCTCTACCAGGAGCCCGCCCGCTCGGGGGAAGTTCGCAATTCTAGTTGGCGGGGGGAAGAGCGCAAAGGCGAACGAGGGGGCGAGGGCCGAAACGAGGGCGTCTGGGGGCGTTCCGGACCATGGATGGCGGGCGTTTGCAGACTGATTTTCACGCAAAGGCGAGAAGGCGCAAAGAAGACGGTACGAGAAATAGTCCGCCAAATTTCTCGCATTTCCTTTGTGCCTTTGCGTGAGATAACTTCAAGACCGCAGCCAAGCTCCAAGTCGCTGCATCCCTTCGGCCGTCGAGAAGGCTGGGGCGTAGCCGAAATCTCGGCGCGAGGCGGAGAGATCAAACCAGTGCGACGTCGCCAGTTGAGCGGCGAGAAATCGCGTCATCGGCGGCTCGCCGCTTAGCGAGAGGAGTCGGTAAATGTTCTCCAGGAGAGCGCCGGCGCGTTCCGCGTTGCGGCGCGAGATTGTTTTCCGCACGGGCGGCAACTTGACGAGCTCGAGGATTTCGTCGATCCACTCCCAACAATTTGCCGGCTCGTTCTGACTGAGGAAGTAGGCCCGGCCCGCAACCGACGACGAGGCGTCGAGCAGCGCGTCGGCGGCCTGCAGGTGGGCGACGGCGGCGTTTTCGACGTAGATCGTGTCGACCCGATTCGTCCCGTCGCCGACGCGTCGCAGCCGGCCAGCGCGGGCTCGCGCAATCAATCGCGGAATGAGATGGTTGTCACGCGGTCCCCAGATGAGATGAGGACGCAGCGCACACGTCCGTAGCGTGGCGTCGGTCGCCGCCAGCACCGCCTGCTCGGCCAGCGCCTTGCTATGCGAGTAGTGGGCGCCGTTCGCCTTCATCCAGGCGAAGTCATACGGAGCTGACTCGTTGACGCCGCATTGATCAACGCCGGCGAAGACGACGCTGGGGCTGCTGGTGTAGACGAGTCGCGAGACGCCCTGCGCGCGGCAGCCGGCGATGACGTGCGCAGTGCCCCGGATGTTGGCTTGCTCGTAAGGCGCCCACTGCATCGCGATGCCGGGGAGCGCCGCGACGTGAAAGACGGCGTCGACGCTTTGGCAGGCCTTGCTCACCGCATCGCGATCGGCGATGTCGCCGCGGAAGACTTCGACGCCGAGGGTTTCGAGTTCCGGGTAGCGGCCGCGTCCCAAGCTGCGGACGCGATCGCCGCGCGCGAGGAGTTGCTCGACGATGTAGCGACCGAGGAATCCGCCGCCGCCGGTGACTAGTGCGTGCATACCGAGCTACGAAGTTGAGCCAATTGTTTGGGATCGATTCCACTGAGCTTCAGCAACTCAATCTCCTCAGCCCATTCCACTAAATTTTCGCGTAGGATTTTTGAATTGTGCCGAACATCCATAGGCATCCGTTCGAATTGGGAGAAATACTTGAGCGATCGCGTGTGTAAGAACTGTTGCCCAAGCTCTTTTAATTCATCCTCAACTTCGTCTTCGTCGCGTTCACTTCCCGTCCAAGTGAAGTGCGAATGCTGCTGGAAGAACACCCAGGGAACTTGCTTGCCTCGCTCGCCAAGTCCAACTAAGGCAGTTCTGGCGATATCCGGATGAGCGTTGAATATTGCTTCGACGCATTCTGTGTACAGCGTGCCTTCGGCAGTTTCTACGCGATGAGCTTTTCTCCCGCAGTACCAGAAACGGCCGCTCTCGTCCAAGTATCCAACGTCGCCCATGCGATGCCAGATCGCGTCGCCGTCGCAGATTTTGCTCAATGAATTATGTTTTGCAACTCCTAACTCCGCGGCGCGTTGTATTGCGACAACATATGTCGGGGAGACTTGCGGCCCGCGCACGATTAGCTCGCCGATTTCACCTCTCGGCAACTGCTCCGCATCCTCAAGTGATGTGATCGGTTCATCGCTGATTCGCACGATTTGCCACTCAATAGAGTCGACTTTTCTACCGACGCACACGCCCGCACCTAGCCTTGTTCGCCCCGCCGTTTCGCCTAAGACCTCGCGGGATTCAATCGTTGCCACCGGTAGGCTCTCGGTTGCCCCATACGGGGTATGCATCTCGGCTTTAGGATGCACCATTGACAGAGTTCGTTCCAACAACGTTGCAGGTACGGGCGCGCCGCAGGAAAACACTTTTCGCAGCGTCGGGATTCGTTCGCCGGTCGCCTTGCAGTGGCGGCTTAGCAGGTCCCACACGGCTGGCGAGGCGAAGGCCTGCGTCACTTGCCAATCGTTCGCGGCCGCGAGCAATTCTATCGGATCAGCCGACGCGGGGCGCGAGAAATCCATCCGCGGGAAGATTGTCGTCACGCCCATCGCCGAGTTGAAGAGGCCGAACAGAGCAAAGCAGGCCAAGTCGGCGCCGCCGGGAACGATGCCGTACTGCCGCTGGATCTCGGCCGCTTGCGTATCGAACATCTGCTGCGTGTAGAGCACCCCCTTCGGCGGCCCCGTGCTGCCGGAGGTGAAGATGATCGCGGCGGCATCGTTCGCATTCGTGTCCGGGAGTTTCGTATGACTACCACGACCCCGAGCCAGCAACTGACGATACGTCATGCCCCCCCAAAACCAGCGGCGGCCGACGGTGACGTTCAGCGTCGCCTTCGGGAACCGCCCTCGCAGCACCGTCCGCACTGCTTGAGCGGGACTGATCGCGATGAACCCGTCTGGCTCCGCGGCAGCGAGGCAATTCACCAGATGCTTGCGACCCATGCCAGGATCGACGAGCACCGTCACCGCACCGGTGCGGAGGAGGGCGAAGACCAGTTTGACGAATTCAATCCCCGGCTTGACCAGCAGCACCAGCCGTTGGCCGGGACGGACGCCAAGATCAACCAAACCGCGAGCGAGGGCCTGAGAATCGGCTTCAAGTTCCCCGAAGGTGCAGGTTGCATAAGCATTCTTGCCAGCGACGTCGCCGTTGCCAGGCGTGGCGATGGCGACCACGTCGGGCATTTGCGCAGCAATTATCGTAAGTCGATCGGCGACATTGGTGCGGGGGGCGGGCAAAGCAACTTCCATCCCCCTATTGTGGCGAAGCGAGTGAGGCGTGGTAAGGCGCTATCATTGTGGGAGGGGGCTCCGACCCCGATGTCGCGTCGCACGGGCGCGCCGGTTTGGAGTGGTGAGCGTCATCGGCGTCGGAGACGCCTCCCACAAATCGTTCCCGCCAACCTTCTGACTAGAGGTCTGAAAGCAGTCCCAACACCCGCTCCGCCACATCAACGCCGGTCACCTCGCCAAGGGCCCGCCAACCGGGCACCGCGTTCACCTCGATCGCATAAAGTCGCCCGTCGCGGGCGGGCAGCAGATCGACGCCGGCGACCGTCGCTCCCACCGCCGCCGCAGCCCGGCGGGCGAGTTGGGCGAGCTCGATCGTCACTTCCAGCGGGGCAGGGCGGGCGCCGAGGCTGATGTTCGTCCGCCAGTCGTTGGGGTTGATCCGCTTCATCCCCAGCACTTCGTCGCCGATGACCAGCAGCCGCCAGTCGACGCCATCGTGCGGGACGAACTGCTGGAGGTACAACACGGAGCCGATCTGCTCGAGCGACGAGAAAACCCGCCGCGCGATGGCGACGTCGCTGACCCGCGTGATGCCGCGCCCCTCGCCGCCGAATAAAGGCTTCACCACGACGTCGCCGCCGAGCGTCTCAAATGCCGCCAGCCCGTCGGCTGCCGTCTGGCAAACGATGGTCGGCGGCACCAATAACCCCGCCACTTGCAGCTTCGCAGTCGCCAAAAACTTATCGACCGCCGCCTCAATCGCTCGCGCCGGGTTGACGACCCTCAAGCCGGCCGCTTCGATCCGAGCAAGGGCATCCATCCGAAAGACGACCTGTTCCAAACTCCCCGGGGGCATCGATCGCACCAGCACCGCGTCGAGCGAGTTGAGCGAAACGCCGCCGCCGTCGATCGAAAGGTTAGCGCCAGCGACGTGCGAACCGAGCGATTTGTACGAGATCGCCGTTAACCGATGCCGTGAACCGCCGGCGCGAGCCAAGTCGCGGAAGTACCAGTTATCGCGAGCGGCGAGGATGGCGATGTCCATGGCGGCCGCGTGCGGAGCGAAGGGCGGAGACTAAGCGATGCCAAACGACGCGGCGAGCACCTGCCGATCGAACTTACCGAAGCGGAAGCTATGGCCCGTTTCAATGTTCACGAACGTCACTACCGCCGGGCTGAAGAGGTGTGGATCGATCTTGTAGAAATCGTGGTCGTAGCCGGCAAAGATTTCCGCGAACGGCCGACCGTAGTCGTTCGACGCCGAACTGGGCGTCAGGGCGCCGATCTCCTGCAGCGATGCGTCGTCGCCGCGCACGTAAAGCACGGCGTGGCCGCCGTAGAGGATGGCGTCGTTCGTCCGACCGATCGCGGCGAGGTCGTCCTTCGCCGGCGGCGGCAGCGGCGCCGAGCCCCAACCGCTGACGACGCGGTGGAGATCGAACTTCAACTCGTGCAGCTTATGGAGCGCCGTCTCCACGCTGCGGGCCACGACCTGCAGCGTGCCGGCGATGCTCCGCGTGGGCGCGACCAGCAGCGTCAGTTCCGCGGGAGCGATGCCGCATTTCGCCGCCACGTCCCGGCAGACTTCGTCCGTCGGCAACTTGCCGCTCTCCAACACGCCGACGCAAGCCGAGGCGCTCTCGCGATATTTCAGGTCCTTAAACAACGGCTCGCGCGCCGCCGCGGCGCGCATTGGTCCCGAGCCCATCGCGAAGAACTTTTCGCCCTTCACTTCCCACCCGGCGTACTGCGACGCCATGCAGGCGAGCAGCGGATGATCGGTGTGAACCTGGACGATCGGACCAAGCCCGTCGCCGCCGGGTTCCAGTTCCACCGTCGCCAAGTCGGCAAGGCAAAGACGCGCCAACAGCAGACCGGCATCGAAGCCGCCGACCGCCTTCACGCCACAGTCAACGACCATGGCGCCGCAGTCTTGCAGGTGGAGTTCAATGCGCAGACGTTCGGCGTCAGCGGCCAAGGTGCGGCACAGAGCGGCGGCGCGGGCGTTGAGATTCACTGGAGAGCGTCGGCAGGCGTCGGGCGGGGCTTGGATTATCGCTAAGCCGCGAGCGGGGGAGGAGCGACTGACAAAAAGTCGCTCACCGCCCCCACATGATACTTGATCGCCCTGCCGGCAGAAATCCGCCCTACCGCTTGAATTTGCTCAGATCGAGCGACTTGCCGATTTTCGTCACGTCGACTTCCAATGGCGCGTTGCCTCCCATCAGCGAGGCGAGCTGCGTCACGAGCTGCTGATTCTCGCCCAATGCGGCGGTGAGCTCTTGCTGAGCCCTGTCCCTTTCGGCTTGGAGCTTGCCGAGTTGCTCATCGACTTGCCCTTGGACCTTGGCCATTAGCCGGTCTTTGCGGTCCGTAAGGTACTTCTTGACCGCACCACTGACGCCGGCGGCGAGCTGCGGGCCAACGTTCGATTCGATCTTGATTGAAGGCCGCTTGAGCGTCCCCGCGAGGGCGATCTTTGCTTCGAGCCGGTCGACGCCGGTAAGCGATTCCTGAATGACCGCGGCGATCCGGTCGTCGTGAAGGGCAGGCGTTTGGGCCGCCAAAGCCGACGATTGGTTGAGTTCGATCGTGCCGATGAGTTGATCGCCATCGAGGCGGATGTCAGCCTTCAGGCTCGCCGCGCCCGGCGCCACGGTGACCGCAAGTTTGTCGGCGCGCCCGAGCGTGCGGTGGGCGAGATTGAGCTTCGGCACATCGATCACCAAAGAATCGTGGGCGATTTCGGTGCGACGATCGAGCTCGACGGTCAGCACTCCCTCGACGGCGCCGGTGGTCCGAATGCAAAGTTGCAGCGGCCGCTGGTGAAGCTGCGGCTCCGACGCCACGTCCGTCAGCAGTCCGGCGAAGGCCATCGCCTGACCGTCGAACCGTGCGTCGCCCGCAAGCTCGACGCGTTCGATCAACATCGCCGGTTGGCGTCGACCCGCAAAAAGGACGTTGACGCCGCGCGAGCGAGTCGGCGCGGCGACGCGGTTCTTCGGAATGAATTTCTGCGCCTGGTCGATCCACCAGGCGCTTTGCTCCAAGTAGCCGCTGGCCGTCTCGCCGAGCAGGTAGCGATTCAACTCGTCCGGATCGATGCCGGAGAGTTTCAGGTGCTCGCGCAGAAACTGTTCGTCTTGCTTGCGCGCAACGTCGATGGCGGCGCGGTCAGCCTTCGCCTGATCAGGCAGAGCTTTGATTTCGGCCAGCGTGGTGCGAAGCTCCGCTTCCGTTGCGGCCAGTTGCTTGCGCAGCTCCTCGACTTGCTGCATGCCGCGGAGCGGGTTCTTCTTCGCCTCGCGGAAGGTGACTTCAATCTGCTTCGACTTGGCGCGCAGGTCGTCGGCCCGCGATTTCAACGCTTTGTATTGTTCTGGCCAGCGGCGCTTCAGTTCCTCGACCATTTGGGGCGTTGCCAGCGAGCCGAGCAGGTCTTGCTCCATGCGGCCGGTCAGGTCGTCGAACCAGCCGGAGGCCGTCTCTTGGGCGGCCGCGAACATGGGGTCGAGCGCCGAAGGTTCGTCGGCTGCGTCGGGCAGATTCTCCAACGCGCCCGAGGTGGTGCGCTCCGAATCAAACTTCAGCCCTTCAATCCGGCCGTTGTGGACGACGACTCGCTTGCGCAGCAGCTGCGCGCCGTCGATTTCGAGCCGAATCTGCGATGACTCGATTATGTTGCGCATCGGCTTGCCGGGGTTGGCGACCGCCAGCCCAGTGATCGTCAGCTCGCCGCCGCGGAGCGACGTCTTCACGTCGGCGACCTCGACCTTGGCGCCGATCGCCGATTCGCCGGAGAAGACGATCGCCCAACGGATGGCCGGATCGAGACAGAATCGCACCGTCAAGACGACGACGACGACGACGGCCAGCCGCGGCACGACATACTGCCAGCGGAAGATGGGCGGCAACTTGGGACGCTTCAACCTCATCATTCGAGCCCCCATTGAGCGCCGATTTCAGCCCCCATGATCCAACGCACGAGTTTGTACCGCATGAGGTAGTGCTGCAGACGAGGACGCAGATAGGTCGTGGTGACGCGGGCCGCGCGATAGACCGGGTAGAACAGATAGAGCCCGATGAACAACTGCCCCAAGACCGCAGTGTTGTTGAGGCCGGAGAACGGTCCCAACGGCTTGTCGTAGATCGCTGCAAACATTGGCTGGAGCGTCGGCGACGTGAGCAACAGCGAACCAAGACGGTGTGCCGTGTCGTCGAAGAAGGCTCCGACATAGGAAAAGATCGCGATGGCGAGGAATCCCGCTGCCCGGTTCACGCGCAGCGAGCAGAGAACCATCGCGATGGCGATCGCGGTGAGATTTCCCTTCGGCAACAGACCGACCATCATGCCGAGGGAGAATCCCCAGGCCGTTTGTCGGGGCGTATCGTTGCCGATGAGCGCCTGTAACAGCATGCGGACGGGCCGCAAAAATAGCGTGAGCATTGCGTTCGCTTGCAACGGCGACGAGTCGGTCCCGACGCCGGCGGCGGGAGGCCAGGCTCGCAGCTCGCTGGAAAAGCGTACGAAGAGCGCAAAGTCTGCCGGCTATCCGCAGATATCGGCCGGCGCCGCCATGCGACTAAAGCCGATGGCCGGCGCGACTGCTAGCAGTTAGCCTAAATTACGGACCCTGCGGCCCTACTGCCCTTCGGCGGAGCGGAAGAATTCGTGATCCGGCTTGCCGCCAGATCGAAGAAACGCCACAAGGTCGAGAATCTCGTCGTCGGTGAGCGTATTTAACAGTCCGCTCGGCATCATCGAGACATCCGATGGGTGCTGATTGTCGAGTTCACTGCGGCGAATTGATTCGGTCTTCTTTGGGTCGAGCATGTTCGTGCTCACCATGATTTCGTCATTGCTGATGTTGGAGACGCGGCCGACGATCGTCCGACCGTTCGTTTCGAACACCATCTGCTGGTATTGATCCGAAATGGTGTGATTAGGATCGATGACCGACCGCAAGATATCGCCGGCCCCGAATCGTCCGCCAACGCCGGTGAGATCGGGTCCGATCGAGGAACCCGCGCCGGCAACGCGGTGGCAGTTGTAACAGCCAGCCGCCGAGAACATCTTCTGGCCGTTCGCAAAGTTGCGCGGCGATTTGTCGTCCTCGACGAGCTTTGTCACTTCTTCGAGCGTCCACTGCTTGACCAATGGGCGCGATTGCACGTCAATCTGCGCCGTTTGCTCGATCAACGGCTTCGAAATTCGCTCGGCGATCGGCGCGCGGTCGGCGCTCGGGATGCCGGCGATGAATCGATCCCGCGCGGAGACCAGGTAGCCGAAGAACGAGTGGCCCCCGCCGATATGGGCGGCGCGGTCGAACCAATCAAGCAGTTTCACCCGCGATTCGGTCGTCCAACCCTCTTGAACCGCGCTCAGGCTGACGGCGAAGTCGATGGCGTCCTCCGGCGTCGCGGCGTTCTCCAGGAGCGGAATAAGCCGGTTGACAACGCCAGGCGCCCGCAAGCGAATCAGTAGATTGCCCAAGTCGCGATTCACGAAGTGATTCTTCGCCGGGAGATAGGCATCCAGAGCCGACACCAGCTTTTGGCGAGTCTTGCTTTGCAGCGGTTCTAAACGGATGACGCCGAGCGCGGCGACGCGCAAGTAGTCGAGTTGTTGTTCTGGCGACAATTCGGCGAAGTTAATCGAGGTGAGCGCCGTCACCCATGCTTCCTGCTGACTCGAATTAGCGCAGCGGGCATAGGCTGCTAGTGCGTTCAACTTCGCGTCGACGTTCGTTTCGGAGAGCGCCTTTGCCTGCCATTCAGCGAAGGGTTGATGTTCCAGCGCAGTGCGCGCGACGTTCTTGATGAAGCGATCGGAACTCCCAAGGTGAGGCCAGATTTGCTTGATTGCATCGGGACCGCTGGGGCGATTCAGCTTCTCCAGCGAACGGCGCAGCGCGTGCGCTTCAGCCGGCGGGAGCGGTGGCGTGCCGCTACCGAAAATTCGCTGCGGATCGTTGACGGCAATCACCTCCGGTGGCGGCGAATCGGCGGAGACGCCTTCGCCCGTCCAGACGATCCGGTAGAGAGCCGATGCGCTCTTACGGCCGCCAACTGCGAAATAGAGTGCCCCATCCTGCGGCAACACGGCCATGTCGGTGACGCCTAACGGCATCGCGAATGCGAAGCGTTCGATCTCGCCGGTGTAGGACGATCCAGACGGGGTGAGGTGAACCGCGTAGATATTGCCATAGCTCCAGTCGGCGGCGAACAGCGCCTTTTGATACTTTTCCGGGAACTTCGTTCCGGCGCCAAAAGCCACGCCGGTCGGCGAGCCGGGGCCGGCATCGGCGGCAGCGGGTACGGAATCGATGTAGTAGCTAGGCCAGACGTTGTTGCCGGTGCGCCAACCGAACTCGCTGCCGCTCGTGACGTGGCAAATTCGCGTGGGGCGATACCAAGGCGTGCCAATGTCCCATTCCATGTCGGAGTCGAAAGTGAACAGATCCCCCGCCTCGTTGAACGCCAGATCGTACGAATTCCGATAGCCGATCGAAAAAAGCTCGAGGTTGTCGCCATCGAGGTCCATCTTCGCGAACCAGCCCCCGGGCGCCCGAATCGCTGCGGCGTGACCATTCGGATCGGTGATGAGCGGCAAGAGTTGATCTTCCTGCCAGCGCACGGGCACGGCCGAACTGCTGAACAACGGCGGATCGGTGTGATTGCCGCAGACGACGTACAAACTCTTGCCATCAGGTCCCAGGACGATTCCATGGGGGCCGTGCTCGCCGGCTCCGCCAAAGACGCGCAGCTGTTCAATGCGGTCGAACTGGTCGTCTTTATTGGTATCGGTCAGCCGATACAGGCCGGAAGTAAAGCTGCCAATCTGACCGTTCACCACGACGTAAAGCTGGCCTTTGTGGAACAACAAACCTTGAGCCATTCCCAGCTTCACGTTGAGCTTTTCCACTTTTGTTTTTGACGGGTCGCTCCCGATGGGCGATGGCGTGATGCGGTACAGCAATCCGTCCTGGTCCGAGGCGATCAGGCGACCCTTGTCATCCGGAGTGAGGGCGACCCACGATCCTTGGGTTTCCGCCGGCACCTCGTAGACCAACTCAGCCTTGAATCCGGCCGGCAGCGAGATCTTGCCGGCGGCCTCTCCACGTGCCGTTGGCGCCCCCGTCACGGCGCCTACCGCCAGCGCCGTCAGAATTGCCAAATGGAGAAGCGAAGAAAAATGTCGAGCAGCGGCCATGAATCAAGCTCTACGAATTGGTCTGAAAGAAACGCCAAAGTCGCCTGTGAGCTTAGGCGACATCTTCTACAGATGCGATCATATATGACGGCTTGCGCCAGCGGAAGGAATCGCGGCGGCGACGTTCAGCGGTTCCCAGTCTATTCGTCACGCCCAACGTCATTCGATTGTACGCATCGGGTAGACATTGGTTTGGTCGGGGACATCACGGGCTACGAGCCGAAAGCGCGTCGGGGCGAGGTCTGAGCTAAGCGGCAAATGTAAGGGTTAAGACGGTCAGAACGGGCGAACTTTCCGTTGGTGGAATAGCTTGCCGGAGGCCGACCGGTAGAATGGCAGGTAGTGGGAGGGCGCCGCTCGAGCCATGACCCATTCTTGAGTGAAACGTCATCGCATCCCGTGGCTCGCCGCAAGTCCTCATCTATGCCCAGGCATCTCGGAACTCTGCGCCGCCCCGCCATCATCGGCCTGGGCTTGACGCTAACGGCATTCGCGGCCTGGGCCGCCGCTGATTGGTACCGTACGGTTCCCAACGACGCGTTGCAGCACGCCCGCTACGTCGGCCGCGACGCCTGCATTGGCTGCCATCAGACCGAGTACGAGTTGTGGAAAGGTTCCGACCACGACCGCGCGATGGAACTGGCCACTGACGAAACGGTGCTGGGAGACTTCAACAACGCGGTCTTCACCCGCTTTGACGAAACGACGAAGTTCTTCCGCGACGGCAAGAAGTTCATGGTCAACGCCGAAGGACCTGACGGCCAATATCACGACTACGAAATCAAGTACACGTTTGGCGTCAGGCCGCTGCAGCAGTATATGGTTGAATTCCCCGATGGCCGCGTGCAGGTGCTGCGGGTGTCGTGGGACGTTGATAAGAAAGAATGGTTCTATGTGGCGCCGACAGACGCCGCGGAAGAGCGTATCGAAGCGAACGATCCGCTTCACTGGACTGGGCTGGCGCAGAATTGGAATACGATGTGCGCCGAGTGCCATTCAACCGACTATCACAAGAACTACGACCTCGCGACCAACGCCTATAAGTCGGACTTCTTCGAAATCGACGTCAGCTGCGAAGCCTGTCATGGCCCGGGTAGCTTGCACGTTGAACTCGCCAATCGCCGCGGCCTGTTCTGGGACCGCAATGTGCATTACGGGCTGACGAATGAGATGAAGGGCGCACCGAATTCCCGTCAAGTGGAAACGTGCGCGCCGTGTCATTCGCGACGTTCCATCATTCACCCCGACTATCGTCCCGGCGACTCATTTCTCGATGCGTTCCAGCCGCTGTTGCTCGATGCGGGGTTGTATCACGACGATGGTCAAATTCTCGATGAAGTCTATGAATACGGCTCGTTCACCCAAAGCAAGATGTATCACAAGGGGGTGCGCTGCACCGACTGCCACGATCCCCATTCGCTCAAGTTAAAGTACGAGGGCAATCGTCTATGCGCCCAGTGCCATGAGCCAGGGAAGTACGACGGGGCAGGGCATAATCATCATCCCAACGCGACTCCCGGCTCGCCGGAGACGCAGTGCGTCACCTGTCACATGCCCCACACGACCTACATGGGGATAGATGAGCGTCGCGACCATAGCATTCGCGTGCCACGGCCAGATTTGACGGCGAAATACGGCACGCCGAATGTCTGTAGTCGCTGCCATACCAAGCCGCACGAGAGCGCGCAGTGGGCGGCCGACCGCATCGTCCAGTGGTATGGTCCGAAGCGACCGGACGATCCGCACTATGCCGAGGCCTTCGCACTCGCTCGCAAGGCGGAGCCAGCAGGGTTTGAATTACTGAAGGAAGCCATTGAGCGTACGGAGAATTCCGAGATCGTTCGCGCGACGGCGATTGAACTTTTGCAGCACTACCCTACCGTCGAGAGCGCGAGATTGCGGCGGGAAGCGCTAAGCGATCCAAGTCCGTTGGTGCGCGCCTCCGCCGTCCGATCATTTGCTGCGGACTTATCCCCCGACGACGATGTTTCGGCAAAGCTTGTTCAAGAGATCGCCCCCAAGCTGGAAGACCGCAGTCGAGCCGTCCGATTGGCGGCGGCGAACCGACTGGTGGCTGACGCCGACGATCTCGCTGCGAGCCCCTATGGCGCCGCCCTCAAGGAGGCCGTCAAGGAATTTCGCGACGGTCAGAGCATCCAACTCGATCGCGCCCAGTCGAATCGCAATCTTGGTAACCTCGCCCTCCAACTTGGCGACCCATTGGGAGCCGTGGAGTCGCTGCGCACGGCGATTCGCATCGAGCCTTACTTGACTGGTCCGCGGACGGAGTTGTCGCAACTGCTCGATCAACTAGCCGCTGACCCCGCCCAAGCGGAGACCGCGGAAAAGGCGCAGGCGACTCCCGAGGAGATTCGCAAGCTGCGTGAAGAAGAAGCCGACTTGTTGGCGCGCGACGCCAAGCTGCTGCCGACTGACGCCAACGTGCGGTACATGCGGGGCCGCCTGCTCTACTTACTCGATCGCCCCGACGAAGCACGGCAAGCGTTCATCGAGGCGTGCGAACTTGCGCCGAATGAGTATGATTACTGGCTGTGGCTGGCGCTGATTTGCGAGAAGCAACAGCGCTGGGAGCAGGCCGTCATGGCGCTCCAGCGAATGGCGCAACTACGTCCCGAGGCTCAGGATTGGAAGGGAATTTTCCTGCGCGTTCGTCTGGCGGTCGAAGCGGCGGGCGGCACGATCAACGTTCAGAAGCAGCCCGCTGCCGGTGAGGACGCTGAGCCGGAGCCGCCGACGGGGCCAGACCCCGCCGCCACCGCTTCGCCGTCGGCGACCGAGGCCGCACCGCCGTCGGCAGCGGCGACCGAGACCCCTCCAGCAAGCTGATGGCGCGCGGCATGCTGAATTCCGGCAGACGCATTTCGATGGATCGACTTGAACATGCCGACCAATCAGCAAAGCCTGTTCGACGCTGAGCCCGAGGCCTGGGAAGTCGATGCCGCGGAGTTGCACACCGTCGCCTCGGTCGTCCTGCCGACCGGGCCGAAAGGGCCATTCGACTATCTTGTGCCCGCAGCGCTGGCTGACTCCCAGCAGCCGCAGCAGTTCTTAGAGCCTGGGCGGCGCGTGCGCGTCCCCTTTGGTCGTGGCGACCGAACGGTCACCGGGTATTGCGTTGAAGTAGGCGTCAAGCGCGTCGAAGCCAATCGCTTGAAGACGGTCGCCGAAGTCGTCGACTCGCGGGCATTGCTCTCTGCCCCGATGCTCCGGCTCACGCGCTGGATGGCCGACTACTATCTCTGCCCGTGGGGGCAGGTCCTCGAAGCAGTCGTTCCCGCAGGCGTACGCGGGATGGCGGGGACGCGCGAGGTGAATTTCTTCACTGCAATCCCGGGCGCGCTGGCGAAGTTCAGCGCTTTGAAGCTGCGCTCCGCCCAACAGCGGAAGGCATTGGAAACACTGGCAGCCAGCAATCGGCCGTTGACCGCGCCCGAGATCGCGGAAGCCGCCGACTGCTCTTTGGCGCCCATTAAGGGACTGGTCAAGCATGGTTTGATCGAAGCTATAAGAATGCGCGTCGCCACCGACAGCCAGTCCGCGGACGCCATTGGCCGCGAGTCGCCGCTGGAATTGAATTCGGACCAGGAAGCTGCCTTCCGGAGAATTAAATCGGCCCTCGACGCGGGCAAGGCCAGCGGAATCGTCCTCCACGGAGTCACCGGCAGCGGCAAGACCGAGGTCTATCTCCAGGCAATTGAGCATGTGGCTAGCTTTCGACGCCAAGCCATCGTCCTCGTGCCCGAGATCAGCTTGACGCCGCAGACGGTGAGGCGGTTTCGGGCCCGGTTCGATCGCGTGGCGGTCCTGCACAGTCACCTCACCGACGCGGAGCGTCATCAGCATTGGCAGAGCATCGCCCGCGGAGAGGTCGAAGTGATCGTCGGGGCGCGCAGCGCCATCTTTGCGCCGACTCCGCATCTCGGTCTGATCGTAATCGACGAAGAACACGAAACAACCTTTAAGCAAGATCAAGCGCCTCGCTATCATGCGCGAGACGTGGCTTGGCAACGGGCCCAGGCGGAACATATCCCGCTGATCCTGGGCAGCGCGACCCCTTCGCTCGAAGCATGGGTTCGCGCACAACGCGGCGAATTTGAGAAAATCTCGCTGCCCAAGCGAGTGATGAACTTGCCGCTCCCCGACGTGATGACGATCGATATGCGCGACCCGGCGCAAACTCGCTTTGGTCACGGGGCGATCACGCGTCCTCTGCACCAGGCCATGGTTGAAGCCCTGCGCGGCGGCGGACAAGTCATCCTGCTCCTCAACCGACGCGGCTTCTCGACCCATATCCAATGCCCCGCGTGCGGATTCGTCCTGAAGTGCGACCACTGCGATCTCGCGCTGACGTATCACCGACAGCACAATACGGCGCTTTGCCATTACTGCGACCACGAAGTGCCGCCGCCACGCGCTTGCCCCGACTGTAAGTCCCCGGCCATCCGCTACGGCGGGGTCGGCACGCAAAAGCTTGAGGAAGAAGTTCGCTCGCGCTTCCCCGATTACAAGTGCGCGCGAATGGACGTCGACTCGATGCGTCAGCGCGGCAGCCACGAGAACGTGTTGTCCGCTTTTCAGCGCGGCGAGTTTAACATCCTGCTTGGCACGCAGATGATCGCCAAAGGACTCGATTTCCCAAACGTGACGCTCGTGGGCGTGATCAACGCTGACACGGCGCTCCATCTGCCGGATTTTCGGGCAGCGGAGCGGACGTTTCAGTTGGTGGCGCAAGTGGCGGGGCGTACCGGTCGCGGCAAACGAGGCGGACGCGTCCTTGTGCAAACACTGAACCCGGAACATCCCGCCATCGTCGCGGCGGCGCGCCACGACTATGCACGGTTCGCCGATCATGAACTGGCGACGCGGCGGGCCGCTCACTACCCGCCATTCGGGGCGATGATTCGCCTCATCATCCGCGGCCCAGCGGAGGCGACGGCCCGTGAGACGGCTCAGGCGTTGGGCGAGAGGATGCGTGCCGCCGTCGCCAGCAACGGCGTTTCGGGCGCGCGCGTCATCGGTCCCGGGGTCGCGCCAATCGCTCGTTTGCGAGGCGAGTTCCGCTTCCACTTGCAGATTCAGGGGCCCGAAGGAGCGGCCCTGAAGCAAGCGGTTCGGGACGCAGCCCAGGGCTTCGCAGCGCCCGACGGGGTTCGCTGGATTGCCGACGTCGACCCTTGGGACATGCAATAACGCTCTTGCCCCACGTCGCAAGAGCGGGCGATGTGCTTGATCTTGGCCCTTGCCGCAAACCCGCTCTACAATGAAGCCAGCGCCGCAACGCGGCCTCCGGTTTGTCATCGCCCGCCGCTGATCCCTTACCACCGTTTCATCGCCATGAGCTATCGCAGTTTCAAACGCGCTCTCGGCGAGACGAATCTCGAGCGGAAGTGCCGGCTCCTGTTCGGCACCTGTCTGCTGGTGCTCATTTCGGGAAGCTTCTGGTGGTACAGCACAGCGACCGACAAGATCGTCTACGAGTACTTGAACCGCTTTGTCGGCAAGGCGTTGGTAGATTACGCGATGCTCGACGCACACAAGAACATCGTCGGGACGCCGATGTCCGAGAACGCGCCGCGGATGGACGAACTCGATAAGCAAGCCAACGAATCGTTGGCGGAATTGTTTCGCAGTCGGCAGATTACCTGGGAGACTCGCTACCCGAACAACCCTGCAAACGCGAAGCGGCCCGACGAACAGTTCGAACTGGAGTGGATGAGCGAGTGGGCCGATTTCGCCGACGAGATGCGCTCAAAACGGGCTTTTGACGACGCCGGCATCGAACAGTCGCTGGAAGATCCTGACAATCAGCTGTGGCACGAAAGCCCATCGAGCGGCGGGGGCGCCTACGTCTACTATCAACCCGTCTTCGCAAAGAATGGCTGCGTGGGATGTCACAAGCAGAAAGGTCTCAGCGAACTGGTGCTGCCCGAACTAAAGCAGGGCGACCTGATGGCCGTGTTCCGCGTGACGATGGACACGAAAGATACCCAGTACGCCCAAGCGAAAAACCGCTCCTTGCTGATTACGCTTGGGGTGATCACCGTCTTCCTGGCGATGGCGGCCCTTTACGTGATCGTGCGGTACATCATCGTCAAACCGCTGGCACACCTCCGCGAAGTCGCTGACGCGATTCGCCGCGGCGACGTCGAGCAGCGTGCCGTCATTCATACGGGCGACGAGTTTGAGGAGCTTGGCGCCGCGTTCAACCGGATGCTGCGGCAGCTGCTGCGGCAGCAGGATCAGCTGCGCAGCGTGAACGACGAACTCGACGGCAAGATCGACGAGCTGGCGCAAGTGAATATGCGGCTCTTCGAGATGAATCAAGTGAAGAGCGACTTCCTTGCGACGGTAAGTCATGAGCTGCGTACTCCGCTCAACAGCATTTTGGGGTTCAGCGACTTGCTTGCCAAAGTGAAGACGCTGGATGATAAGCAGCGACGGTACGCGGCGAATATCGAACGCTCCGGTCGGCAGTTGCTCGACATGATCAACGACATTCTCGATCTGGCGAAGATCGAGAGTGGTCGCATGGAGGTGCGGGCCAGCGAGTTCGACATTGGCGCCGTCGTGCTGACCCAGTGCGATCTGGCCCGCCCGCTCAGCGAAAAAAAGCATATCGAACTTGACTGCGAAATCGCTCCCGGCCTGCCGCCGATCCGGCAAGATCGCGGGAAGATCGAGCAGATTCTCAATAACCTGCTCTCGAATGCCATCAAGTTCACGCCCGACGGCGGCCGGATCCATGTCTCCGCCCGGCGCGATCGGCGCGACGATTTGCGGCTCAGCGTCGCCGACACTGGCGTCGGCATCAGCGACTCGGAGCAGGTCACCGTCTTCGAGAAGTTCCGCCAGGGTTCCAATGTGCTCGCCGGCGGCAATGCGATGACGCGGGAGTACTCTGGCAGTGGACTGGGTTTATCGATCGTTCGCGAACTCTGCCGGCTGCTCGGCGGCGACGTCACGCTGGAAAGCGAATTGGGCAAGGGGAGCGAGTTCACGGTGATCCTCCCGTGGAGCGTTGCGGAGCCTAACCGCATCGAATCGCCGCTGGCGGACGAGCTGCGGCAACTCGCCAAGTCTCGCAGCGAGAGCCCGCTTGCCGCGGTGGGCGGACCGAATGCGGACGGCAGCGACCTTTAATTGACTGCCTGACGCTTTGCGGGGAAGCTATCCGGGCCATACGCGCTTTCATCCGCACCGATTCACCTTCGCTCTGCACATGACCAAGCCCTCCGAAGTTCTCCTCTATACCGACGGCGCCTGCAGCGGTAACCCGGGTCCCGGCGGGTGGGCGTTCCTGATGATTCACCCGGCCACCGGCAAGGAATTGGAGCGATCGGGCGCCGAGCGCGAAACCACCAACAACCGCATGGAACTGCGGGCCGTCATTGAGGGACTGTCGGCCCTCAAACGCCCGACGCGAGTCGAAGTCTTCACCGATAGCGTGTATGTCGGCAAAGGAATCTCCGAATACATGCCGAAATGGAAGGCCAATGGCTGGCGGCGCAAAGAGGGGACGAAGTTCGCAGAACTGAAGAACGCGGAACTCTGGCAGCGGCTCGATCAACTGCTGGCGACTCATCAGGTGAAGTACACCCGCGTTGCCGGCCACAGCGGGCACGTTGAGAACGATCGCGTCGACGGCATGGCCGTTGAGGCGTATCGGAAGTTGTTGGGCCGGTAGTTCGGATTTGGGCATATTCTTCCGTTCGTCCCTGCTCCCGGTTTGAAGAACCGGGGGCTAAAATAATGCGGTACATGCGTTAATATGCGGGGCATGGATTCGCCTTCGAACCCGCCGCACTCCCCTGCCCCGTTGGACGACGTCAAGCGTCGGCTGGCGACGCCGGTCGAGTTCATTCGCGGCGTCGGCCCGGGGCGGGCCCAGCTGCTGGAACGGCTGGGGCTCCGCACGGCGAATCACCTTCTGTTCAACTTCCCGCGAGACTATCAGGATCTCTCTGACGAACGTGCGATCGAGAATCTCCAGGAAGGGCAGTTGCAGAGCGTGCGAGGCGTCGTCACGGAAGTCGCGGCCACATCGAGCGGGTTTGGCAAAAGCCGCGTGGCCGTTCTCATTGCCGACGGCACGGGGCACTTGCGGGGCGTCTGGTACAACCAACCGTTCATGCGCGAGCGGTTCCGTGAGGGAATGACCGTCCTGCTCACGGCGACGCCGAAGCTGAAGGGGCTGATGTGGGAGATGTCGCACCCGCTAGTGACCACGCTTGCCAGCGACGAGGCCAAGATCGACGCGAAGTTGCTGCCGGTCTACAGTCTGACGGAAGGTTTGTCGCAGTATCACATGCGACGCATCGAACAGTCGGCCGTTACGGAGTTCGCCGATCAGCTGGAGGAGGTATTTCCCCCGGCCCTCCTGAAGCGGTTCCAGTTGACGCCCCTGGTCGAGTCAGTGCGGGCTATCCATCAGCCGGCTGATCGGGAGGAGTTGGAACGGGCTCGGCGGCGCTTTGTGTTCCAGGAACTATTCGTATTGCAGCTGGCGCTCTCCATCCGTCGGAGCGAGCAGCGGCAGCTGAAGGCGTATGAACTCCCGGCGACGCCAAGGATCGACGCTCGGATCCGCCGGTTGTTGCCGTTTGAACTGACGGAGAGTCAGGCCAAGGCCATCACGGAGATCTCAGCGGACCTGGCCCTCGACCGGCCGATGAACCGGCTGCTCCAGGGCGACGTCGGCAGCGGCAAGACGATCGTGGCCCTTTACGCGATGCTTGTGTGCGTGGCGAACGGTCGGCAGGCGGCGCTGATGGCGCCTACCGAAATTCTCGCTCGCCAGCACGCGGAGACGTTGGCAAAGCTGCTCGAAGAGAGCCGCGTCGAGTGGGCGCTGCTGACTGGCGGCGCCACCCGGTCGGAGCGCGACGACGTCCTGCGGCGATTGGCGGACGGGTCGCTGAACCTCGTCATCGGCACCCACGCCGTCGTCCAGGAAGACGTAAAGTTCAAAGAACTGGGCCTTGTGGTCGTCGACGAACAGCACAAGTTCGGCGTGCGGCAACGCTCGGCGCTGCGGCAGGGAGACGTGGCGCCCCACTACCTGGTGATGACGGCGACGCCCATCCCGCGGACGCTTAGCATGACGTTGTTCGGCGACCTCGATATCTCGACGCTCCAGTCGGCGCCGGCCGGGCGGCAGCCGATCAACACTTACCTCGTCGAAGCGGACCGGGAGGCGAAGTGGTGGCACTTCGTTCGCGAACGCCTCAACGAAGGTCGCCAGGCGTTCGTCGTCGCGCCGCTCGTCGACGAGTCGGAGAACGTCGCGGCTCCGAGCGTCGCGGAAGCGTTTGAACGGCTCACCAACGGCGAACTCGCGGCGTTCCGGGTCGGTCTGCTGCACGGACGGCTGACTTCCCCCGAAAAACAGGATGTGATGGAACGCTTTCGCCGCGGCGAACTGCAGGTGCTCATCAGCACGACCGTCATCGAAGTCGGCGTCGACGTCCCGAACGCCTCCGTGATGACCGTCGTCGGCGCCGATCGCTTCGGGCTCGCACAGCTGCATCAGCTACGCGGCCGCGTCGGTCGCGGCAGCCGGGCCGGGTACTGCGGCATCCTGCTCGGCGAGACGAACGAAGCGGCCCGCGAGCGGCTCGACGCCTTCGCCAAGTCGACCGACGGCTTTGCGCTGGCGGAGCTCGACTTCGCGTTGCGCGGTCCCGGCGACTTGTTCGGCACGCAGCAGCATGGCATGCCGCCGCTGCGGATCGCGAACCTCATGACCGATCGCGATGTGCTCGAAGAGGCCCGCCGCGAGGCTCAACTGCTGGTCGCCGCCGATCCTGGGCTGAAGCACGCTGACAACGCCCGGCTGCGACAGCAGATGCTCACCCGTTACGGCAAGGCGTTGGAGCTCGGCGACGTCGGTTGAGGTCAAGCCCCTACTATTGGCCACCCCCACTGGCGAAGGGGTTTTGCTTTTGCTGCAGGCCGCGGGGGGCCCCACTAACGTGCCGCAAAAGTCGCGGCCAACGTCGCACTCGCGGCGACGTTTTACTCGATAATTGCCGAGTGAAACCGCGTTTCGGCGGTTCGATTGTTGCGAGAATTTTGCGTTTTTCCAAATTGTGGAAAGACATGCAAAAGTCGCAAAAGTCGCAACCCGGAACGGTAGTGCCGCGTGCAGTGCGCGCGAGAGTGCGGATTGCATTGTCAAAGAGCGGCCTGCGACGACGTTGAGATGACGGCGCGCAGGGAAAAAGCGCAACATAGCAGGTGGCGCGGCCAATTTCCGTAGTGGTGCGGCGAAAATCCCGCACAAGAGCGTCGTGCGGTACTCCCGAAGCGCGGTGCCGCGACGTTGATTCACGACTGCAAGAATGCCTTGCTGTTCACGTAGCAGCGTGAAGTCGGGGTTCGCCTCTTCGCGACGGCGCGCGTCGCGGTCGCCCCGACGAAAGCCATGGTCGCGGCCAGACAAAGGCTGGCCGGTTCGGGAACGGGGTCAAAGCGAATTACGGAAACGTCGCCGTCAGCGTTGATATAGGTGTTAACCGTTCGAAACTGCGTGGCTACGACAAAGACACGGCCGGCCGCGTCGACCGCCAACCCCGCGGCGGATTCTGTTGCTTCCGTTCCCCAATGTTCGAACCACAATAGTTGGCCCGCAGGGCTAAACTTCGCCCAAAATGCGTCATAATCTCCGGCGTCTACTCCGTTGACGACTCGATTCATTCCCCCGCAAATGTAAATGTTTCCCTGGGAGTCCAGGGTAACGTCATTGGCGGTACTTTGCGCGACGGACGGAAGGAGCTGGCTCCAGAGTAGCGTGCCATCCAGATCATGTCTGGCGACGACGGCCTTTCCTCCGATGAAAGGCAAGCCGTTGACGTAGGCGAAATCGGAAATGCCCGCAGCGTAAACGTCTCCGTCGGCGTCGGAAGCGACCCCAAAGAGGTCAGTATGCAGCGTGGGGGATGAGGAGTAATTTGGTTTTGTAAACCACTGGATTTGACCAGCGTCGTCAAGCCGCGCCAGCCCGCCGTCAATGGTTCCGCCGAACCCTAGATAAATGCCGTGGCCCGGGCTAATCGCCATCGACGCCGGGGAGGAATTGAGCGCGGGATCGGCGTATTGCTGCAACCATAGCAGCACGCCATTTGGGTCGTACTTCGCGACGAAGGGGTCGTAGCCGTGCTTGCCCGCGCCGGTGAGGTCTCCCGTCGTGGATCCGCTGACATAGGCGTTTCCAGATCCGTCCACAGCCAGGCTCTTTCCGAATTCATTGTCGGAAGTCCCTAAGTGACGCTCCCAGAGCCGCGTTCCGCCATTGGAAAATTTGATGAGGAACGATTCGGCGCCGGCGGAGTAGCGATAAGTCTCCCCGGCGATGAACACATTGCCTGACGCGTCAACGCCCACGTCGGCGACGTGGTCGAGCCCGCGAGTCGTATAGGCGTAACTCAGCCATTCCCGGTTGCCAGCGGGATCGAATTTTGCCGCGACGCCGCCCTCGTACAACGACGTAGGCGGCGAGCCATACACGTCTCGGGTCGCTCCGCCGACATACGGATTTCCCCCAGCATCGAGCGTAATATCAGCAGCGCTGTCCTGTCTGTCGAGCCAACCGTCCGCCGTCCACGCTCGTTGGTACTGGGCGAAAGCCTGATTGGCGACAACGACAACGAGGCAAGCCGTCGCGCGGAGCGCGATCAACGACGTTTTATGCAACTTCATGAGCAATCCCCAGTGGTGTCAATGCGAGCCGCGGCCGGAATGAACTGGATGGAACCGGTACTCTTCACCGACCAGTCCCCTGTGGGCGGGGAGCCTAAACCCGTTCCAGATCGGAGCGCGTATCATCATAGGGTCGCATGCGGCAGCGTTGCAAGCAATTGGCGGGACCGTTTTATCGTCTCGCACGGGTTTTCGAACGCTGAGCGAATTGAGATTTGTCCCGCCTTTTAGCTCTGAAGGCGAGGCAGGCCTACGCGAAGAATGGCGGAAACGACGCAGGCCGTGAAGGCGTGGCGGCTAGTGGAATGAACCGCGAAGGCACTTCAGCGCGAAAGAAAGCGGCGCGAAGTAGGCGACGAGCCGTTTGCGTTTGCATCGCTAAGCGGCTTTGCGAGGGTTCGCCTGGTCGCTGAAGCGACTCAGGCTGAGGAGGGCGTCGTCATCCTGAGCGGAGCGAGGGACCCGGAACTCTGCTCGGATCTTGCAGCCCCGGGCTCCGCCCGGGGGTAGGTTTCCATTACGGTACGCGCCGTCGCGCGTGTCGCTACCCCCCGGCGGAGCCGGGGGCTAAAGCGCTTCGCTATCGCTTTAAGTGATGCTACGGCGAACAGAAAGCTACCAATGGTCCCCATCATTCGCCGGAGAGGTTGGCGGCTCGTTTGACGATCTCGACTAACTCGCGACGGTAGCCGTGGGGGTCGTGCGACTTGCTGGCGGCTTCCGCGATCTCGGCGGCGGCGGCGTAGGTGGCGTTGCCTTTGTGCTCCGAGTTCCGCAGCAGCATGCCGAAGCTGGCGACGGCGGAGGCGAATTTGAAGTCGTCGGTCGCTTGGGCGAAGGTTTGGCCGGCGTCGTTGATGGGGAATTCCAGCTTCGAACTAACGTCGCCGTCGGGGGCTTTGTAGCGGATTTTGAGCGTGAGGAGCTCGTCGCTGGCGGGTTGGTCTTTGTCGTCGGCAGCAGGCTCGTCGTTCTCCTTCTGCTCTGCGACTTTTTCTTCGGTCGTTACTGCCTGGGGGGCGTATTTCAGTTCGTCGACGGCCGCTGACGCGACCGGCTCACCGACGGGAACGATTTCGTAGAGGGCCGTGACGGTGTGCCCGGCGCCGATCTCGCCGGCGTCTTTCTTGTCGTCGTTGAAGTCCTCAGCGGCGAGGACGCGGTTCTCGTAGCCGATGAGGCGATAGCCGGCGACCTTTTCGGGGTTGAATTCGACCTGGATCTTCACGTCCTTGGCGATGGTCACGAGCGTGCCGGTCATTTCCTCGACGAGAACTTTTTTGGCTTCTCGTTGCGTATCGATGTAGTGGTAGTTGCCGTTTCCTTTGTCGGCGACCTGCTCCATCATCGCGTCGTTGAGGTTGCCGCGACCGAAGCCGAGGACCGTCAGGAAGACGCCGGTTTCCTTGGCGTTGGTCTCGGCCAGCCGCTCGAGCTCGGCGGGGCTGGTGACGCCGACGTTGAAGTCGCCGTCGGTGCAAAGGATGACGCGGTTGACGGCGACCTTGATGAAGTTTTTCTGGGCCACTTGGTAGGCAAGTTGGATCCCCGCGCCGCCGGCGGTCGAGCCGCCGGCCCGCAACTGGTCGAGGGCGGCGAGGATTCTTGATTGATCCGTGCCAAGCGTGCTCTCGAGGGCGAGCCCTTCGCTGGAGGCGTAGACGACGATCGCGACGCGGTCGTTTTCACCGAGCTCGCGGGTGAGTTGCTTCATCCCCTCGACGAGCAGCGGCAGCTTGTTTGGTTCGTTCATCGAGCCGGAGACGTCGATCAGGAAGACGAGATTCGACAGCGGACGTTGGGTCCGCTCGATCTCGCGACCCTTGATGCCGACGCGGACGAGGCGATGCTCGGGCGCCCAGGGGCAGCCGGCGACTTCGACGTTGGCGGCGAACGGCACGTCGCCGGTCGGCGGCGTGTAGTCGTAGTCGAAGTAGTTGACCAGTTCCTCGATCCGCACGGCGTCGGGCGGGGGCAGCTGGTGCGACTGCGTGAGAAACTGGCGGACGTTGGCGTAGCTGGCGGTGTCGACGTCGATCGAGAAGGTGCTGAGGCGATGATCGGTGTTGGCGGCGGTGACGGGGAGGAAGGGGTTGTCGTTGATGCGGGCGTATTGGTCGCGATTTGTTGCCTGGTTGTGCCACGCTGAGGTTTCGGTGCTGTAGGCATCGTTGATCAATCCTTGCAGGCCAACCTCTTTGCCGTATGCGTTTACGCTCGCTTTCCCGTCGCCACTGAAATACGAATTGCGATAAGGCGTAGTGAGCCCTCCCTCCATGGGCTGGTTGTGGGGCGGTGCATCGTTGTGCTGCCAGGGCAACGCCACCCAAGTGGACCCAAGCGAATGGCCACCGGCTGATGCGCCAGTCGGCGCCGATGCCGGGCTAACGGCTGGAACGCCAGTCGCTGCCGCCGCGGCGTACGGCGGCGCGTCAGTCGAGAAAGTCGAGTAGGTCGAAGGCGAGGTCTCAGGGTAGGGCTGAATAGGCGCGAAATTCTGTTGCGTCGGTGCGGGGCCGGCAGGTGCTGTAGCAGTGGCTGTTATCCCGTCTTGCAGCTGAGGCTCGCTTGCCTGGTCGTGCAACGAACGAGTGGCTAGGAACGTGTTTGTCGTGCCTTTTTCTTCGGAGGCTGCGAGCGGACTGGCAGCAAGCTCCCCTGGTACGTCGACGCCAAGTCGATGCTCCTCTTCTTCCTGGATAATGATGCGCGGCGTCACCTCCATCATGAGCGATTCGCTTCTTTCGCGCTGAGCTGTGAGTAGCTTGGTTGAATCATTCGGCGGCGAGTTGAGTACTTCGTTGCCGGAGGGACGCGGAGCGCTCGCCGCCTCGTAATCAAGAGGAACATCTGTCGTTCTTCGCGCGGTCCTGAGACCGTTAACCGTCAATGCCGGAATGGCAAACACGCCCGTGGCGATCAGCAGCGTGGCGGCGACCGCGTAGAACCGCCAAGAAACGCGTTGCTTCCGGGGCATTAGTGGAGTCGCCATGGTCGCCTCGCTGGTAGAAGGACGAATCGCGGGGTCGGTGGATGCACGCGTGAGAATCGCTTCGCTGAGATCAGGCGGCGTCTCGCCGCCGAGCCGTTCGCGTAGGGCGGCGTCGATCAGGCGATCGCGCAGCTCGTCGCGGTCGGGCGGTTGATGGTCGTGTTGGTTCATGCGATCACTCATGTCATTTCAGTTTCATTCGCCGCGGTCGGCTGGCGGCCGAGGCGGCGTTCGATGCAGTCCCGGAGTGCCGCGCGGGTACGCCGCAGCAGCGATTTCACGCCGTCGAGGCTCATCTCGAACTCCGCGGCTAGTTGGTCGCGGGTTTTGTCGTCGCGGTAGAACCGGTCGATCGCTTCGCGCGAGCGGCCGGCCAAGGTTTCGTAACACTGGCTCAGGGCGTCGAGGAACTCGTTCAGCGCGCCGTCGGTCGTCGCGGCGGCCCAGACTTCTTCGGCCGCGGCGAGGTCGACGGTGCCGACTTGCCTCCCCTGGCGGCGGCGCAGCATCAGCAGTTGGTTGCGGGCCGCCGTGCGGAGGTAGCCCGCCGTCTCGCCGCGACTCCGCTCCTCGAACGGCGTGCGGCCGACGGCGAGGAACGTTTCCTGGGTGAGATCGTCGGCGTCTTCAGTGCTGGCGCCGAGGAAGCGAAGGTAACGCCAGACGTCGGCCTGATGCTGGTGCACCAGTCGGGCGAGATCAAACGCTTGTTGGGGCGGATCACTCACAGCGGTCATGAAAGCTGTAGTGACGGGACGAGGGAGAGGGGGTGCAGGAAAAAGCTGAATGGGGAATGCTGAATGCGGAAGGGGGGATTTTGGGTGCCGGAGCGGCGAGGTTGGGTTTAGCTAGTAGAATGACTTGCACCTGCGTTATTAGATCACCTCAGGAACTACCCAAGCAGCAGGCAAATCGGGGAAGAGTCCCCACCATTCCCATCGTGCTTCTGCGTTTCCCGTCGGTCGCGATGCCAGCCCCCATTCAGGTGGATCAGGAAAGCCAAAGTACGTGTTTTGAATGAGGATCAGATCTTCGTCGTCGAATGTGGTCGCGTAAGAAATGTCGTTATCGACGAACCAATCCCGGTCCCGTCCAAAGATGCCATCCTCGGGGAATTCGTTCCAATCCACTTTCGTCCATACCAACGGCTTGAGCGCCCGTTGATGAAAGCCCTTCTCCTGCTCATCGACTTGAGGTCCCACGGCATTCCAGGGGATTGGCTCCCATTCGGGAAGGGCGCCGTCACGCTTGTTGATGCTAATTGGGCCGATCCACAAAACGTCTGGGCGAAAGAGCTGACTATCATGTCCGGTCACTTGGGGTAGTGCTCGCCCCTGTTGATATTCTCTATGTTGGCAACGAACCGTTCGAGATCGTCGCTTTCCGAAAAGTACCACTCATTGAACCCAAAATCATAGTCGGTTTTCGCCCACCAATGGGACATCCACTTGCCGACGTGAGAGTGGGGATCGACGCATTCGCATACGCGGTATTCGGAGTCGCGCTGAAGGCACTGGCCATCGCCGGGGCCGAAGTTTTGCCAGCACCAACGGTTCGCGTAGTCTAGTTCGGGATACGCAACCTGCAGCATCACGCTGTAGGGAAACCGCGACAGATGTATGTTGCGATCGGCTGTTTCGGCAGCGCGGTCCTGGACGGAAGTGAATTCGTCGTCGAGGTATTCTTCGAAACTCGAGATTACGACAGAGCGGTGGCTCATCGATTTAAAGTGAGAAGATTGGCGGGAGGCGAGTCGCATCGCATGAGTTCGCTTGACCGCTGAAGCGACTCACGTTGAATTTGGAATTATTCACGCTTAACGTCATTTCCGATTTCAGCCACATCGATGACAAACGCGACGATCTGCAGTCCGGCGTTGACGTCTGAGATCAAATAGCCGCCTTCATCGCGGAGTTGGACTTCGATCTGAGCGTCGCTCCAGGCAGTCAACGCACTGATTGACTCCACATCCCCACATCGCAAATGCAAGCTTCCTGCTCGAGAAGATGAGGTTAAGCGAATGGTCAGACTTTTGTGCGAGACCGTGTACTCCCACAGTTTGGCATCGGCTCCCCTCCATCGCGAAAGAAGCGGCGTGACGTGCCTCAAATTGGGATGGGGGTGTTCCATCGTCGTGGCCGAATAGTCGCTCAATCCTCCGCCAGCATCTCTTGTAGCTTGCCAAGCGAGCGTGACAGCATCACGCGGATGGCGCCGTCGGTCTTGCCGAGTTTTTGGGCGATCTCTTTGGAAGGCAATCCCACCAAGTAACGGAGCCGGATCGCTTCGCGCTGTTCTTCGGGGAGGGTGTCGAGCGCGGCGAGGACGCGAAGTTGGCGCTGGTCGCGGGAGAAGGCGGCGCTGGGGGTGGTCATGCTGGCGGCGAGGAGATTCGCCAGGCCGCCGGCGGCTTCGCTTCCGTCGGGGATGGCGGCCTCGCGGGAGGCGTCCCGCTTTTGGCTGGCGAAGTGGCGGCGGTGGGCGTCGATGATTTTTCGTTCGCAGATCTGGAAGAGCCAGTGAAGCGGGTCCCAGGTGTCGAGCGGCGCCTTGTCGAGCGAGCGGCAGGCTTCGAGGCAGGCATCCTGGAGGATGTCTTCGGCCTCGGTTTTTTTCGCGAGGTGCGCGCCGATGCGGCTGTGGAGAAATGCCATCAGCGAGGAGCGGTTGGCTTCGACGAATTCGGCGAGGGCGGCTTCGTCGCCCGATCGAAGGCGGTCGAGAAGTTGCTTATCATGGAGGGAATCGTCGGCGGACATAGCGGCGCCTCGGGGGCAGTTGAAGGTCCTTCGCGGGGAAACAGCAACGGAATTCGATAGGAAGTCGACAGTTTGAGCAAGCGGCGGCGTGGGGTAAGCTTGGAGGGTGGCGCTTCCTTGTCTGGCGTCGCGGCGGCCTCGGCCCGCATGGTCTACCGGCGAAGCCGATCGCTTTGAAAATTATCATGTTTTCCGAAGATTCCCATTCTAGCTCGGTTGGCCGCGCTTCGCAGGATGACGAAGCGTTGTGGGAGGTTCTCGCCGAGCGAATCGACGCGTTCGCGGCGGCGTGGGACAGTGCGTCGTTGCACGATGGAGCGCCATTGCCGCGGATCGATGAGTTTGCGGCGGATCTGGATGCTGGCGCCGTGCGGCAGGTGCTGGTGGAACTGGCGAAGCTCGACATCGAGCGGCGGTGGCAAGAGAATCGGCAGCCGCAACATATTGAATGGTACGTGCAGCAGTTCCCCGCGCTGGCGCCGATCGCCAAGCTGCCGGCAGACCTCATCTATGAAGAACTGCAGGCGCGGATGGCCGCAGGCTTGCCAATCTATCACGAGGAGTTGCAGCAGCGATTTCCCGTGCAATGCGAGTCGCTGCTGCGGCTAGTGGGGGGGATGGCGATCACCGGTTCGCCCACGGCGACGTATTTCGCCGACACCGTCGTGGAACGCGAGGACGGGAAGGGGAACGGCGATCAAGCACCGCCGAAGCCAAAGGCGAGCTTTGCGTCGTTCGCCCATCTGAAGCCAGGCGACCAACTCGACGATTTTCAGTTGCTGACGCCGCTCGGGAGCGGGGCGTTTGCGCGGGTGTTCCTTGCGCGGCAGGTGTCGATGGAGCGGTTGGTGGCGCTGAAGATCTCAGCCCATACCGGCAGCGAGCCGCAGACGCTGGCGCAACTCGATCATCCGCATGTAGTGCGGGTGTTCGATCAACGCTCGTGCAGCGAACCGCCGGCGCGGTTGCTGTACATGGAAGTCGTTTCCGGCGGCACGTTGCAGGACGTGATTGCGCGGGCGCGAAATTCGTATGACGGCAAACCGAGCGGGTCGCTGTTGCTTGCGGCCATCGACGAGCGGCTAAGTGCCTGCGGGACGCCGATTCCCGAGAGTTCCAAGTCGCGCGATTGGATCGAAGACGCCGAGTGGCCGGAAGTGGTTTGCCGGCTGGGGGCCGAATTGTGCGAGGGATTGGCCTACGCACATTCGCGCGGCGTGCTGCATCGGGACATCAAGCCGGCCAACGTGCTGCTCTCGGCCGAGGCGCGGCCGAAGTTGGCCGATTTCAACGTGAGCTACAACGGCGGGCGTTCGGACGAGAATCCGGAGGATACGTTTGGCGGGTCGCTGGCATATATGTCGCCGGAGCAATTGGAGGCGTGCCACCCGCTTTTGGGCGGCTCGCCGCGGATGGTGCGCGAGACCAGCGACGTTTACGCAGTCGGCGTGATGCTGTGGGAGCTCTTGGCAGGTCGCCGGCCGTTCCGCGACGAGCAGTTGCCGTCGGGAGGAAACGGCTCGCTTGTGCGGCTGCAGCGGATGATCGAGGCGCGGCAGCGCGTTGATTTCGACCAACTGGCGGAGCAATTGCCGAACGACTGTCCTGCGTCGCTCCGAGCCGTGCTGGAAAAGGCGCTCGCCCCGGCGAAGGAGGATCGCTACCAATCGGCCGAGGCGCTGGCGCGCGCCCTGCGGATGTGTCTCAATCCGCGCTGCTGGGCGCTGTTGCAGGAGCCGAAGGGACGCTTTGGGCGGTTCGTCGTCAAGCACCCGATCGTATCGGTGATCCTGGCGGGGTTGATTCCGAACGTGATCACGGCCGTGTTCAATCTGATGTACAACATGTACCGGTTTGAAAACGACCGCGAACTGCAGGAAACGTCCGTCCAGTTCTGGAAGGTCGTCAATTGGGTCAACCCGATTGCCTTTTCCATTGGCATCGCGATTGGGACCTGGGCGGCGCTGAAGACCTTTCAGCTGCTGCGAAGCGAGAAACCTGGCGAGGCGCTGGAGGGAACGTCGCGCGTGCTGCGGTTCGGTCAGTTCGTCGCGATCATGTTGCTGGCGATTTGGTCAGCCTCGGGAATCGCCTTTCCGCTTTCGATCGGCGAATTCGGCGCGCACTCGCTGGACTTCTACTTGCACTTCTTTTTGTCGTTGGCATTGTGCGGGATCGTGGCGACGACCTATCCGTACATGCTGATTACAGCGTTGGCCGTGAGGTACTTCGTCCCGGCACTGGTGCGCAACGGCGTGATTCCTGGACCGCGGCGAGTCGATCTCCTGCAGACGGCGCGGCGAAATAAGTTCTTCCTAATGACGTCGATTCTGGTGCCGATGCTGGGGATCTGGCTGGTCGTGGCGTTCGTGAAGAACGACGCCAACGGGATGCGAGATCAGAAGGACTGGGCCCTGTTGGCGGTGAGCGGCGGCGGGGCCGCAGGCTTTCTGATTATGATCGCGCTGGAGCGGCTGATCGGCCTCGATCTGGCGGCGCTGGGGCACATCGCCATCGACGAACCGCGGGGCGGCGGGTCGATGCGGTCGAGTCAGGGGCGGTCGAAACGTTCGCGCCGGTGAGCCAACGGCCCTCCCCTCATCGCGGGAGGGAGCCAGCGCTCGGTCAAATGGAGTCGGCGAGCGCCGCGGCGGCCTCGTTGACGCTGACGAGCGATGTCCCTAGCGCCAGAGAACGCCGGGGACGGCGGTCGAAGCGAACTGGAAATACCCATTCGCGTGGAGGTATTCGCTCTGCCAGAGGCCGGGGGCGCGACCGACGTCGGCGACGCAAGTACCAGTGGAAAAGACGTTCGCGGCCTCGGCCTGATAGAACGTGCCATCGAGCGTGACGCCGTCGACGCGGAGGTTGCGATCAACTCCCGTCGAGGAGTTGCCGTCGTTGGCATAGGCGACGCGGATTTGACTGATGGGGATTGCCGTCGGCGACGCGTACAAGAGTGCTACGAATTTGCGAATCGCAGTTGTCTGGGTGAAAGTGAATGGAGTGGGCAGAGTGAGATAGCGGTTAGGGGCTCGCGCCGGGTGAAGCGTTTACGCCGCAAAAGAAGGCGAAATCGTCATCGCGCGGCAGGGCGAGGCTTCGGACTTGCAGGAAGCAAAAGCAGCGGCAATACGCCAGTTGACCGCCGGCGATTGAGATCGCTACCTAGCCGGTTGGCACTGGGGGCACCAACAGGTAGTGCGGCCCGCTTCGCCTTGGCGGCGGAGACGGATCGCCGTGCCGCACTTGGGGCAAGGCGTGCCGGAGCGGTTGTAGACCCAGTGACGTCCCGCATCGCTGCCAAAGCGAGTGGTGCGCCGCGGGCCGCCAAGATTGCGAACCATCAGCGCTCGGCCTTTGTGCAGCATGCGCTGCAGCTCGTCGTCGCTGAACCGTTCGACCGGGGCGAACGGGTCGAAGCCCATGATGAAGAGCAGCTCCGCCTTATAGATGTTGCCGACGCCGCAAAGGAGTCGCTGGTTCATCACCGCTTCGCCCAGCGGCGTCTCGTTGCGCGTGCGAAGGTTCGCCAGCGCTGCCTCAACGTCGAATTTACCGTCGGCGGCAATGTCGGGCCCGAGCTTTGGCAGGTGGGGATGTCGGCGCAGCTGATCGGCGGTCAGCAGCTCCAACTGTTTCGGCGAGAAGCAGATCACGTCGAGCTGGTTAATGCGCAGGGTAAGGGCAGCGTAGTGTTCTGGCTTGCGCCACTTCTGGCCGACGTGGTAAATGTGCCAAGAGCCAGTCATGCCCATGTGAGAGTGGATCGCATCACTCGTCGAGAGGTGCATGAGCAGATGCTTGCCGCGGGCCTCGACCTGAGTGACGACCGCGCCAATCAGTCGCTCGACCTCGAAGTGAGGATCGCGCAAGCGGGCCTCCGCGATCGTTCCCCCTTCCATGGCCGGCCGGAGCGTGACAGCCGACCGATAGATCGTATCTCCTTCAGGCATGCGCGGCGGCTCCTTCGAAGGCATGGTGGTCGGGGCCACGGTGAAGGTAGCCGTGGCTGGTGGGGCTGAACCCGTGCCGAGCGAAGACTTTTGCCAGTGGCGAAAGGCCGGCCGCCTCGCCGTCGATCTGGGCGATCATCACCGGCACGCCGCGCTTGCCTAAATTTGCGAGTGAACGGACCAGTTTTTCGTGCCACATCGCGGCGTCGCTGGGATCCTCAGGGGCAAAGGTCAGCAAATGGTTGCCCGCGCGACCGAGATAGCCAATCAGTTTGCCATCGAGCAGAAAGACGCGAGCGCCGCCGCCGCGCTGCGGCTGCAAGCTGTCGACCTGGGTCGGCGGCCATTTGACGATTGAGCCGTAGGCGTTGGCCGGATCGGAGGCCGCGAGCACGATGACGTTATCGACATGCGCTTCGACGATGGCGGGCGCGCGGCGCAGGAGTTCGTCGCTGCCGGCGGAAGCGAACTGAGCTCCCCCCATGCCGGCGACGAAGTAGCCGCGGCGAATGCGGCCCGTCTCTTCCATCGCTCGCAGGATGGGGTAAAGCGCGGCAAAGCCGCCGTCGACTAACTCTCGAGTGATGGCGGGACGCACGAGCACGCCGTAGCGGCGCAGGAGTTGTTCCGTGATCGCGGTTTGCCGTTGCGTGAGCGTCCGCTGACCTTCGTCCCCATAATTGATGAGCGACCAACGTCCCTCACTGCCGGGAAGGCGCGCGAGTCGGCGCGAGCGAAATGCACGTCGACCGCGACGTCGGCCGCGCGAGCGCGATGTGGAGTGCGTTGCCGAGGCCGCGGCGCCGCGGAGCGACCGTAGCGGGGCGAGGGCGTCGTTCGTGACTTCGCCGTTCCAGACAAGCTGCCACAGCGCTTCGAGCACGTCGTTGCGAAACTCGTCGAGCGCGGCCGCGATATCGTCAAAGAAAATGGCGCCTTTCGTCGCGAGGAGCTCGCGAACGCGCGCGGCGAGCGGCGCGTCGAGCGCTGCGGGCCCCGGCGCGAGCAACGGCAGGGCGTGGGCGAGGTAGAGGGCAATGCGGCCGTCGTTCGGGCCCACGCTTTCGATGCCGCGCCACACGACTTCGCCGGCGGTGGTCAGCTCATCCAAATCGCCCGAAAGGTAGTCGGCGAGCCGCGACGGCAAAATCATCTCTTCGAGGTCGGACGCCAACAGGGGAGCTCCCTGCAGCTGTTCAACGACGTCGAGCAGTCCGTCGAGTCCCTGTCGCGGCCGCTCGATTCCTTGCCAGCTCGGGAGGAAGCGTGCGAGGGCCTCGGGCGGAGCGGGTTCGATTTGTTTGCGGAGGCGGGCCAGCGATTTCGACTTCAGCCGGCGCAGCACGCCGGCGTCGCACCATTCGCGACCCGTGCCGCCCGGTAAGAACTCGCCGAGCACGAGACGATTGCGCTGCAGCAACGCCTCCAGTGCCGGAGAGATTGCCGCCTCTCCCAGGCCGAGTCGTGCGGCCGCCTCCACCGCGCGGAAGGGGCCATGCGTCCGCGCATAGCGAGCGACGAGATTGCCGAGCGGATCGTCGCCCGTTTCCAAAAAGGCCTCCGGAAGCCCGGGCGGCAGCGCGACGCCAAGGGCGTCGCGATAGCGAGCGGCTTCTTCGGCGGCGATGTAGCGTCGCTCGCCCGCGATGCGTACGCGCACGATGCGGCGGGTGGCCGTGAGCTCGGAGAGCCAGCGCTCGAGCTGACCCAGCGCGACGGCATCTTCGGGACAGCGGGCCGCCACTTCCTCCTCATTGAGATCGCCCAAATGCAGCAGCAGATCGTGGACGCCATCCGGGCCGGTCGTGAATCGCTGGTCGAGACGCTGCAGCTCCAACAGCAAGGAGTCGATCGCCTCGGGGTCAAGCAGTTCGCGATAGTCGGTCGTGCCGAGCAGTTCGCGCAGTTGGGCGTGGTCGAGCGCGAGCGCCGCGGCGCGACGCTCAGCGAGGGGTGCATCGCCCTGGTAGAGGAAGTTGGCCGTGTAGTTGAACATCAACGACGAGGCAAACGGCGAGGGAGTCGGCGATTCGACCTGATGGACTCGAATCGACTGCCGCTCAATGTCCGTGAGGATCTGCTTCAGTCCCGGCACGTCAAAGACGTCGCGCAGGCATTCGCGATACGTTTCAAGCATGATGGGGAAGCGCTCGTAACGCGACGCGACCGCCAGCAGATCGGCCGACTTGCGCCGCTGCATCCAAAGGGGCGTGCGGCGATTCGGCTGACGGCGCGGCAGGAGCAGCGCACGAGCGGCGTTCTCCCGAAAGCGGGCGGCGAACATGGCCGTGGAGCCGAGTTCGCGGACGAGTTGGTCTTCGACTTCGCCGGAGGCGGGGAAGAGCATCTCGAAGCGGGGCGCCTGCTCGCATTCCGGCAGTCGAAACACCATGCCGTCGTCAGACCACATGAAATCGACCTCGAGACCCGTCTCGGCGCGCAGGCGGCTGGCGACAGTCATTGCCCAGGGGGCGTGAACGCGGCTGCCGAAAGGCGAGAGAATACACGTTCGCCAGTCGCCGAGTTCATCGAGAAACGATTCGACGACAATGCAGTGATCGCTGGGGAGCTCGGCGGTCGCTTCGCGCTGGTCTTCGACATAGCGCAGCAGGTTGTCGGTTGCTTGGCCGTCGAGACGGCAAGAGTCTTGAAGCAGCGTCACCGCTTCGTCGTGCGGCGAGCGCACAAGCTGACGCGAGAGCTCGCCGATCGCGCGGCCGAAGTCGAGCGGCCGCCCGGGGCCATCGCCGCGCCAGAAAGGCATCTTGCCTGGTTCGCCGGGGGCCGGGGCGACCAAGACGCGGTCGCGGGTGATCTCCAGCACCCGCCACGACGAGGCGCCCAGCAGGAACACGTCGCCGGCGTGCGTCTCAAAAACCATCTCTTCGTCGAGCTCGCCGACGCGCGTCCCGTTGCCGCCGACGTCGCCGGCGAGATAGACGCCGTACAAACCGCGGTCGGGAATCGTGCCGCCGTTCAGGACGGCGAGCCGTTGGGACGATTTACGGGGCGTCAGTTGGCCGCTCAAGCGGTCCCAGGTGATGCGTGGCCGCAGTTCGGAGAATTCGTCCGACGGGTAACGCCCCGAGAGCATGTCCAGAACGCCGTCGAATGACGAGCGCGGCAGGTCGTGGAACGGCGCCGCGCCGCGGACGGCGGCGTAGAGCTCATCGACCGAAATCGGATCCATCGCGACCATGGCGACGATCTGTTGGGCCAGAACGTCGAGCGGGTTGCGCGGGTAGCGGGTCGATTCGACGTCGCCCCGAATCATCCGCTGCGTCGCGGCGCTGCAGGCGAGCAGGTCCCCGCGGTATTTGGGGAAGATGACGCCGCTCGACGGGGCGCCGACGCTATGGCCGGCGCGCCCGATGCGCTGCATGCCCGACGCGACTGATGGCGGGGCCTCGATCTGGATGACCAGGTCGACGGCGCCCATGTCGACGCCGAGCTCCATCGACGACGTGGCGATGATTGCCGGCAAGTCGCCGCGCTTCAGGCGGTCTTCGATCTCGACGCGCTTCGCCCGTGCGATCGAACCATGATGGGCCTGGGCGATTTCCTCCTCGGCCAACTCGTTAATTGCTGCGGCTAGCCGTTCGGCCAGGCGACGGCTGTTGACGAAGACCATGGTGGAGCGATGGCTGCGGATCAATTCCACCAACCGCGGATGGATGGTCGGCCAGATCGACGCGTACGACGGTCCGGCCGAGGCGGGGCCTGTCTGGATCTCCAGCGGTTGGCTCAGCCGCGCCATGTCCTCAGCCGGGGTCTCGATGCGCAGGTCGAGCTGCTTTGGCTCGCTGGCGTCGATGATTTCCACGGCGCGGGGCCGTACCGGAACGTCGGCCTTGGCGTCGGCCTCGGCGCCGCCGAGCAGGCGGGCGATTTCTTCGAGCGGCCGTTGCGTCGCTGAGAGGCCGATGCGCTGCAGCGGCGCTCGCTGGGCATCTTGTGCGCCCCGCAGACGCTCCAGCCGCTCCAGGCTGAGGAAGAGATGAACGCCGCGCTTGGTGGCGGCCACGGCGTGGATTTCGTCAATGATGACGGTTTCGACGTTGCAGAGAATGTCGCGCGACTTCGACGTGAGGAGGAGATACAGCGACTCCGGCGTTGTGATCAAAATCTCCGGCGGATGACGGACGATGTCGCGGCGGTCGGCCGCGGAAGTATCGCCGGAGCGGACGGCGACCTTGGGGGCGATAAACTCGTGGCCATGACGTTCGGCGACCGCCTGGATACCCACGAGCGGCGTGCGGAGATTGCGGTCAACGTCCACCGCCAGCGCTTTCAGCGGCGAGATGTAGAGGATGCGAACTCCTACGGACGGCGATTCCTGAATCGCCGGACCCTTCCTGGAGACGCGCGCCTTCGGTCGTTTTGGCGCTAACGCGCCGACCGCCGACGGGCCGGGCAACGGATGAAACATCAACCGGTCGATCGCCGCCAAAAACGCCGCCAGCGTTTTGCCCGAACCCGTCGGCGCCAGCAACAGGGCGCTCTTGCCCGCGGCTAGCACGGGCCATGCCTCGCGCTGAATGCGCGTCGGCGTTTCGAGCGCGTCGCCGAACCATGATTGCGTTGCCGAGTGGAACGACGCCATTCCTGCCAGCGTCTTTGGGGGCGTCTTCGTACTCGGCATCGTTAATCTCGGCTTCCAGCGGCAAGTTACCGGCAGATTTTACGCAACATCTGTTCAGAGAGTGAGGGCCTCGGTTGCGGCCACGACCACTTTGCTACAATCGACGGCCGACTTCCCGGAGCGCGGAGGCGGCTCGAACGCGAAGGATACCTGCGTGCCGATCGACTCTTTGTTGCAACTCGCCGTGGCCCCCGATATCCCGCAGCCTCTCGTTCGGGATTCCGGTGCGCTTGTGGCGCTCGTCCTCTTCTGCACGATTGCTCTGGGGGTGCCACTCCTGGGGAACATGCTGATGGTCAGCGATATCCGCCGCTACCTGCGTTCGTTGCGGCGTACGTTGGTCGCCGTTTCGCACGCGGTGACGCCCGGAATTCCCTACTGGGCTCGCCGCCAGCGCCCACCCTGCTTGGAAACGTTGGGTCTTCAACTCCCTTGTACCGAGGAACAGGTCCTGGCAGCCTATCGGCAAAAGGTAAAAGAACTGCATCCCGACAAAGGCGGCAGCCTGCAGAAGTTCCTGCAGCTGCAAAAGCACTACGAACAGGCGATGTACCTTGTACGGGCGAAGCCGAACGCTAGCTCTGCGTCCGTGAAATAGGCGGCGGATCGACACGGTTGGTCTTGCCGCCCGTCCGCCCGGGCGATTAGGATTCGCCGCCGATCGCGCGGCTGCGCGTTCTATGGCGCTGCTAGCAAATGGCGGCGTCTCCGTTGGTCGAACTGGAAAAGGATTTCCTCTCGATGCCGACAACATTGGGCGAATTGGCGCGACTCGTCGGCGGAGAACTCCGCGGCGACGCACGCATTGCTCTCACCGGCGCCTCAACCACCGACGTCGCCCGCAGCGGCGAAGTCACGCTGGCCGATCACCCCGACCGCGCCCGTGCCATCACCGCGAGCCTGGCTTCGGCCGTGATCGCCTCGCCTAACGTGGATTGCGGCGGCAAGCCATCGATCGTCGTGGCCGACGTCCACGCCGCGTTCGCCACCGCGGTTCGCCACTTCCGTCCGCCCCGCGTGCTAGCGCGGATCGGCGTTTCGGCTCAAGCCGTCGTCAGCCCCGCGGCGAAGCTCGCGGCGCATGTCGAAGTTCATCCCGGCGCCACAATCGCTGAGGACGTGCGCATCGGCCCCCATACGACCATTCATGCCGGCGTGCGGATCATGGCGGGATGCACGATTGGCTCGGGCGTCACCATCTTTCCGAACGCCGTGCTCTATGAAGATACTCGCGTCGGCGACCGGGTGGTCATTCATGCCGGCGCGATCATCGGCGCTTATGGCTTCGGTTACCGGCAAGTCGACGGGCGTCACTTGCTCTCCGCACAATTGGGAAACGTTGAAATCGCGGCCGACGTCGAGATTGGCGCGGCGACCACGATCGACCGCGGCACCTACGGACCGACGGTGATCGGCGAGGGAACGAAGATCGACAACTTGGTGATGGTCGCCCACAACTGTCGACTCGGGCGTCACAATCTTATCTGTTCGCAAGTCGGCATCGCCGGTAGCACCACCACGGGCGATTACGTCGTCATGGCGGGGCAGGTCGGCGTTCGCGATCATGTCCACATTGGCGACCGCGCGGTCCTTTGCTCGAAGGCGGGCGTTTCGAACGATGTGGAAGCGGGCGTGGAAATGCTCGGCGCTCCCGCCGTGCCGCTCCGCCAAGCCAAGCTGCAAATGGCGGCGGTAGCAAAGCTTCCCGAAATGCGTCGACAATTCCGCATCCTTCAGCGCCAGTTGGAAGAACTTCGCGGCGGCGTCGACGACGCCGACGGGCGACTCCCCTCCGATCAGGCCGCGTAGCCAGCACGCCGTGACCACTCCTGCCAACCAAGCGCGAACGGCGGAACCCATCGGGCTTTTGGCCGGTTGGGGGCGCTATCCAATCGTCATCGCCCAGGAGCTGCGCCGCCGCGGCCATCGCGTCGTCTGCACGGCTGTGCGCGATCACGCCGATCCGGCGCTCGCTGAGTTGTGCGACGACTTCTCTTGGGTCGGCATGGGTTCGATCGGCGGCATCATCCGCCGCTTCAGGCAACATGGCGTCCGCCGGGCCGTGATGGCCGGCAAGATTCACAAGGTGCTGTTCTATCGTCCCGGTTGGTGGCTGCGTCATCATCCCGACTGGACGGCGGCGCGCACCTTTTATCGCCACTTCGTAACCGGAACCAAGGATCGCAAGGACGACTCCCTGTTGTTAGCGATCGTCAATGTGTTTGCCGAAGCAGGCATTGCGTTCGATCCCGCCACCGACTTCGCACCGCAACTACTCGTGCCGAGCGGGCAGGTCGCCGGTCGACCGCTGTCCGTAAAACAACTCCGCGACGTCGACTTCGGTTGGGATCTTGCCAAGCAGATGGGAGGCCTCGACGTGGGGCAAACCGTCTGCGTGAAAGACCAGGCAGTCCTCGCAGTTGAGGCCATCGAAGGGACGGACCTCTGTATTCGTCGCGCCGGAGAGCTCTGTCGCCAGGGCGGCTTTACCGTGGTAAAGGTGGCGAAGCCGCAGCAAGATATGCGCTTCGATGTGCCGACCGTGGGACTGAAGACCCTCGAATCCTTGCATGCCGCTGGGGGCCGAGTCCTGGCGATTGAGGCGGACTCCACGATCCTGCTCGATTCGCGGGAGTTCCAAGTTGCCGCTGCGAGGCTTAGAATTTCGGTAGTGGCGATGCAGCGGCAATCCGCCGTGCAACTCGTCGCTTAGCGGGCGAGAAGGCTTCCTCGCTCTGGCTCCGGAAGCGGGGAATTCATGGCACGGTCGACCGCGCTCTTGGCTTGTGTTCTGCAGCGCTGCCGCCCCGCGGTTTTTCTGTTGCTTGGCATGCTAATGCCGGGACCGGCGAGCCATGCGCAACAGACGCAGTCGCCGCCGGCGGATGACGCCGAGGGAAATTCGCAGCTCGCTGACTTGGCGCCGGCAGCACGCGAGCGGCACGAGTACATGGGGCGGACCATCGCACCCACCATGCATTTCAGCGGCGCCGGCTGGTTAACTCGTCCAACGCGCGACGAGGAAGAAGAGCCGCTCAAGCTGCTCAACGCGCTCCCGATCAAACCCGGGCAGACCGTTTGCGATTTTGGCTGCGGCAATGGCTTTCATAGTCTCCAGTTGGCGAAGCGCGTCGGACCATCGGGGTTGGTGTATGCGATCGACATTCAGCCAGAAATGTTGGAACTGTTGCGGGAAAGGACCGGGCCCCGCGGACTGGAGAACATCAAGCCGGTGCTGGCCACAGAACAAGAAAGCGGCCTGCCGCCGGCGACCTTCGACCTGGTGCTGATGGTTGACGTGTACCATGAGCTCTCCAGTCCCGCGGAAGTCCTCGCGGCCGTCCGCAAGAGTTTGAAGCCGGACGGGCGGCTCGTCCTCGTGGAATTCCGCGAGGAGGACGAGGAGGTTCCGATCTTGCCGCTGCACAAAATGAGCCAACCCCAAGTGGTGAAAGAACTTGAGGCGAACGAATTTAAACTCGTCGCGCAGTTCGATCGGCTTCCTTGGCAGCATGTGCTGCAGTTCACCCGCAGCGATTCGAGTCAGCCAGCGATCTCCCTCCGACCCTGGCGGCCATAGCAAATGTGCGGAAAACGCCGGTTGTTCCGGGCCCAACGCGACGGGGCGGGGCTGGACACTGTGGAAGCAGGCGGAAAGTTGCCACGAGGGTACGCTGATTGCCTGTTTTACCCAAGCATTCCTGTTTGGTTTGTGCGATTATTTGAGGATATCTCGTAAGTTGTTTAGCAGTAAGTGTTTAGTGTCTTTTGTCGGATGGGTCGCCTGTCGCACTTTGAGCACCGACCCACATGCCACGTTTGAAATTCGCCTCATCGGCGCCAGACAAATATTTGAGTGAAAACGCGATGTCGTTTAGAATCAACGTGGGACAAATAGAGTCACGAAGAGGCAACGTTCGTCAGCGCACGGCTGCACGGTTTCTGCATCCTGCGCGGTTTGCCGTTTCTGATTTCTTGCTTAACCAGTAGGGCCGCTAGTGATTTAGAGAAGTCTACGACTCATCCGCATCGCCGGACGCGAGCAAGATGAGGAGTAGCTAGGAACAACGGCGGATCGACCTCGATCTGCCGCGGAGCAGACAAAAGATGGCATCTGTGGCTTTGCATTCGCTGGCTTCGCTGGAAACTCTTCCCCCAGACGATCCGGCTAGCTTGGTAATTGGACGCGACACCGCTGTGAAGCGGGTGGCGCATCACGCTGAACGGGCGGCTCAGGTGGGCTGCACGGTCCTTCTCACCGGTGAAACCGGCACGGGCAAAGAGGTTTGGGCTCGTCTTCTTCACCGCGTTGGCGCTCGTCGCGAGCAGCCTTTTATTCCCGTTAACTGCGCCGCACTGACGCCCACCTTGGCGGAAAGTCAGTTGTTCGGGCACGAGCGCGGAGCATTCACCGGCGCCGCCGGGGCGAGCCTCGGCGTCTTCCGCGCGGGCGATAAAGGCATTGTCTTCCTCGACGAAGTCGGCGATATGCCGCTCGAGCTGCAGCCCAAGTTGCTGCGCGTGCTGCAGGAAGGCGAAGTCACGCCGGTCGGCTCGTCGCATCCGGTGAAGGTCGACGTCCAAATTATCGCCGCCACCAATCGCCGGCTTGAACAGGAAGTGGCCGAAGGCCGCTTCCGAGAAGACCTCTACTATCGACTCAACCTTGTCGAACTTCGGATGCCTCCGCTGCGCGACCGCACTGCGGACATTCCGCTGTTCATCGAATATTTCTCGCAGAAGTACGCCAAACGCTATGGTCAGCCAGTATGGCGACCCGACGAAGACGCTCTGCGGGCGTTCTGCGAATATCAGTGGCCAGGCAACATCCGTCAGTTGAGCTTTGTCCTGGAGCAAAGCTATGTTCTGCAGTGCGAGCCCAGTCTGCCAGGCAAGGGGGCGGCGCGTGCGGAGTCCCGAGATTTGCCCTATACGGATCTAGGCCGGCTGCGGCAGGTCGCGGTCGAGCAGGCGCTACGGACGGCTGGCGGCCATAAGGGCCGCGCCGCAAAACTCCTGGGCATTCATCCCAATACGATGACGCGTTTGCTTTCACAGATCGGCGCTGATAGCGCCGCTAGCGACGAAGTCGCGTAGTTCTCTGCAACTGTGCGGCAATCAGTCGGATTCTGCGCGCACCGCTGCGCCGCATGATCGCGTTGACGATCGTCACGCGATCTGTGATGGCCGAGCCCTCGGCGTGAGTTGCCGGCAGATGCTAGCAGACCGCCCTGGCGCACGACATGGCGCTATTCGCATCACCATTGTGGTGAGACCTCCTCTTTTTGGTGAATCGACGACTTCGCTCGACAAAACACGATCGATTTTTCCTTTTTCGCGTCGTCGTCTCACTGTTCTGGTGATTCTCGAAGCCCGGCACGAATATCGTCGAGGCGTTGATAAACTGCTGTGTCGCAGTCATTTACGTCCATCGCGGCCCCGGCTGCGGCTTGTGGCATGCTTCTCGCTATAAGAATGCGACCCGCGGTGGCGTCGGCAGAGTCGATGCAATCGTCGGATTTCGGTGCATCTTATTTTCGCTGATCGGTTCGTCGCTGTCGTTGACGATCGAGAGGCGTCTAGCGTGACAAGGGGAAGCAAATGAGCCACATCCAAAACTACGAGCAGGCTGAAATGGATTACGGTACCGACAACTTCCGTCGGGCTTCTGAGTTGAAGCTGTCGAAGCGGAATAAGCCGAGTCATGCTCGTCGCCGTGGAAAGGCGCCGCAGTCCATTAACGGCATTCATCGCCGCCGTAATCGAAAGATGGCTTGGTAGTTTGAAAGTTCCCGAACGCCGCAGCGGAAGTGCTGCGCCGCGTCGGTTTTTCTTTCAAGCTAGCAAGGTTGGCGGCGTTGGGTGTGCGCCTGCGGAAACTGGCCTGCTTTGAGTATGGCCGCGGGCCAGCGGGTTTCCGCCGATTCAGGGCGAATGAAATGTCGTCTTGGAGCGCTCTGCGTGAAGGGTTGGATGTGATTTGGCGGTCTTGAGCGACCGCGAAGTGAGAGAAGTTCGATCATGGCGGGCTGAGCGGCAATTGGGCCGCGAGCGTCGATCGAGCATGGCTGACGGCGATTGTTGGACACCTATGTCGTGAAGCGCAGCGGCGTCGACGGCATGCCCGGAGTAACGCCTTAGCATGGCAACTGTGAATGGGACACCGACCGCTGTTCTCGACCTGCGGGACGAGACGGCAAGAGTTGTGGCGCGCACCGCGCCGCCGCAGCTCCTGCGCTGTATGGTCGTGTCGCTATCGGCTCGTCGCCGCCGTCTCATTCGCACTGCCGCCGAGGCTCAAGCATGGGAGGCAATCGTCTGCCGCGACGCGGGCGAGTTCCTCCGGACGGCCTTTAAAAGAAGCGTTCCCTTGATCGTCGTTGATATGCCCGACTCGTCGAGTTCGGCGTACAGCGAGTTCAAAGGAGTCGTGGAACGAACCAAAGAGATCACCAGTTCCTTGATGCTTGTCGTTGGGGCTGGTGCGGATGAGTCAGAGGAAATCTGGGCGCGTCAACTGGGCGCTTGGGCTTATCTTTGCGAAGCGAAGACGTTGCGCGGGTTCGAGCTTCTCTTGGAAGAAGCTCGCCATGCGGTCGACCGTCGTGAGCTCTTGGCTCCTGAGGGATTGAGTTGCGATTCGATTTTTGCGAATGAGTAGTGCAACGAGAGTGAACGATGTCCAAATCTGTAGCAATCGATGAACTAACCCACGACGGCGAGCAGTCCCTCGGTCGTCAGGCCCCCGTACGGCGAGGTCAACGAGCGCAGGCCACCAGCCGATCAAGTAAGGCCCGTCGCAAGCGGGCCGGGACCGTCGGCGGCATTCACCAACGAACCAATAAGAGAAGTGCTTGGTAGTCGGCGTGCTACGCGACCTGATTCGTGCCAACGATTTTCAGGGGGTGAGCGCGCCGCCGAGAGGAATGTGATTGGAACCAGTTCCAATCCAACTGAGAGATTCGTGCAGCGACATTTTTTCGATACTAGAGATTCTCCGCTCAGCTGAAGTTTATTAGGGCCGTAATCAAAGCAATTTGATGCAGCACGCAGTCCTGGTCGACGACGGCAAAACACTCGCAAAGGATGACCCACAATGCTTCGACCTGCTACTAGAGCCGTTTCGTCGGCCCTCGCCCTGGCGATGGCCGTCTGCCTCACCGCTTCCACGGTGCAGGCAGCCCTCATCGATTTGACGCCCGTTGGCAATGCGGTGAACTCCGTTGGTTCGGTGAGTCTCGCTGCTCTGCAGAACGACCCCGCCGGCGGCATCATCGTCGGCGACAAGGTCTTCACCGGCTTCTCGTATTCGCGGATCGGCGACATGCCGGTGCCGAGCGACGTGCTGGTCCTCGGTTTCAAGGATCCCGACGGCAACTGGGGCGTGAGCTTTCATGGCACGTTCGTGGATCTCCCAGGCGGCGCCTTCTCCGATGCATTGATTCGCTTCACGGTTGAAGTCGATGCCGAAGCGGCCGAAGCCGGCTGGCAAATTTCCGACGCCCACCTCTTCGTCGGCGGCGCCGGCGTCGGCGATGAATCGTTCTTGACGGTCGACGAGACGTTCCTCGGCAAGAACGAGACGCTCAATGCCTACATCTCCACGATCGGCCCGGGCACGAACTCCCAGCTGAGCGACTCGACGATCTTCATGACGCCGGTCACCAAGCTGAATGTGACAAAGGACATCTTCGCCAGCGCCGCTGCCGGCGGATTCCTCCCGGCCCGTGCAACGGTGATTGATCAGTCGTTCTCTCAGACGCTGGTTCCAGAGCCGATGACGTTGGCCCTGGCTGGGATGGGCGGCTTGGCGATGGTGGCAATCAGCCGCCGTCGCAGCTAGTTGTCGCCACCACGCGACAGCGCCATGGATTGCGTGAACCCCGGTCGCGCGAATGCGAGATCGCCCGACTGGCGGTGAATGAACCGCTGAGCGGACTCAAGCGGCAGGGACGATTCGTCGTCCCTGCCGTTTCTTCATGCGCCGCGTTGACTTACTTATCTCAATTACGATTTAGCGTCCGAGCAAGCGATCGACGGCGTTCCCGATATCGGGCTCGCGCATCAGCGATTCGCCGACGAGAATCGCATCGACGCCGGCCGCTTCGAGCCGAGCGACGTCGGCATTCGACTTGACGCCGCTCTCGCTGACCATGACGCACTCCCCGGGAATGTCCGGCCGCAGCCGCAGCGTGTGTTCCAGATCGACCTTGAACGTTCGCAAATCGCGGTTGTTCACGCCGATCAGCGTTGCTCCCGCCTCGAGCACCCTCGGCAGGTTCTCGGGATCGTAGATTTCCACCAGCGGGGTCATCCCGAGCTCCACAATCTCGTTGTGGAGCTTCCGCAGGTTGCAGTCGTCGAGGCACTCCGCGATCAGCAGCACCGCATCGGCACCCGCGACCCGGGCTTCGACGACCTGGTACGAGTCCAGCACAAAGTCCTTCCGCAGCACCGGCAGCCCGACGCTCGCCCGCACCGCGGCGAGGTAATCCAAATGTCCCTGGAAGTGTGGTTCGTCGGTCAGCACGCTTAGGCAGCTCGCCCCGTGTTGTTCGTAGATTCGAGCAATCGCGACCGGGTCGAAGTCTGCGCGAATCACCCCCGCGGAGGGGCTCGCTTTCTTCACTTCGGCGATCAATCGAATCGGCCCCGGCTTCGCTAGCGCGGCGAAGAAGTCCCGCACCGGCGGGGCAGTGCCCAGCTGGCGCCGCAGTGCCGCTTCGGAGACGCGCTCGCGGGCCGCGGCGATCTCGCGTCGCTTCACGGCGACGATTCTGTCCAGGACGGTGTCGGTCATAACGATCATTCTAGTCCGTCGTTTATGCGTGAGCGAGGCGGAATCAGGCGACGCGAGTCGGCTCGCTCGCGGCCATTGTGTACACTGAAGGAAGCCATGTCCGCCGCCTACTTCACCCATCGCCGTGCGTTGATCATTGCCGCCGCCAGTGCGGTGGCGGCGCTGGTAGCGACCAGCTCGGCGCCGCCGGCCCGAGCCCTGGAGCATGTGACGGTCGCCTTGCCGAACCAGCCGCAAAAGCAGCTCTCGGGCGAGCCGATCGTCAAGGCGCGCGACGGCGGCATGCTCCTGAAGACCGCCGACGGCGCTATCCACCGCCTCCCCTCCAAGTCGATCCTCAACCGCAAGAGCGACTCCGAACCGCTCGTGCCGCTCACGCGCGAGGAGCTCTCGGCCCAGCTCCTGGCCGAGCTGCCGCCTGGCTTCCGCATTCACAACTCGAAGAACTACATCGTCTGTTACAACACGACCCCCACCTACGCCGAGTGGACCAGTTCGCTGCTCGAGCGCCTGCAGCGGGCCTTCATCGCATACTGGAAGAAGCAGAAGTCGCCCGTGAAGGCCCCCGAGCAGCCGCTGGTGGTGCTCGTGTTCGCGGACCAAGCGTCGTACGCCGACTACTCGAAGAAAGATCTCGGAGCCTCGGTCAGCAACATCATCGGGTACTACAATCTGGAAACCAACCGGATCATGATGTACGACCTCACCGGGATGCAGGCGCTGCGGCAGAACGAGGGGGCCCGCGGGTCGCGTCACGACATCAGCGCGCTGATGTCGCAGCCCGAGGCCGAGCCGTTGGTGGCGACCATCGTCCACGAAGCGACCCACCAGATCGCCTTCAACTGCGGCCTGCAAACCCGCATGGTGGCCAACCCGTTTTGGCTCACCGAGGGGATGGCGACGTTCTTCGAAACGCCCGACTTGAGTCGTAGCAGCAGCTGGAGCGGCATCGGCAACGTTAACTACAGCCGCTTCGATCTGTTCCACGACAACTACGACGCGGGGAAGGTGATTCCGCTGGAGCGGATGCTCACCGACGACAAACTGTTCCAAACGCCCGCGACGGCCGTCGACGCCTACGCCCAGGCGTGGGCCTGGAACTACTTTCTCATCCGCTCGCGGCCGAAGGAGTATGCCGCGTACATGAAGGCGATCGCGGCGAAGCCAGTGCTCGTCGAGGATCAGAAGGGTCAGCGGGTGAAGGAGTTCCAGGCCGCGTTCGGCGAGGACCTCGGGGCGATCGAAGACGATTTCTACCGGATGATGAACCGGGTGAAGTGACCCGACGTCGCGCGTGGCGCCATCGCCGCTGCGGCGTTGGTTGCGCGGCCCAAATTGGCGCCGCTGGTTTTGTCCAATTGAACTGTCCGCCGCGAAAACGCCGCGGAGGGGACAAAACTGCTTCTGATCCGCGGGTTGCGCGCCGCAGAGGTGACGCAACCGCTGCACCGCGTTGGGGTTGAGCGAGCCAGCGCCCGCGGAGCGTTTTGTCCGCGCGGCGGGGACAAAACTTTTGGCATGACCGTGGAACGGGTCGTTGGCGCGAACTGACCCGGCGCCAGCGCAAGACAGAACGCGTGCGCCGTTGGTTGGCGGTGCGAGCGGCGGCGTTGCGTGGCGGCGTGACATTAGGTGAGAGGTGAGAGGTCAGAGTCAGGGGTCAGGGGTCAGGGGTCGGGAGCAGTTGCTGGATGATGATTGCTGGTGACTAGTGACTCGTGATTGAATGGGCTTTGCACCAAAAATGATCTGTGGGAGGCGCTTCCGACGCCGGTTTCGATCACCACCACCAGCCGTTGTGGTAGCCCGGCGCTGCTGCGGGGTCAGAGACCCCTCCCACCGATTATTGGCGCCAAAGCCTGATTGGATGTGTTCGATTGTTCAGTAGTTGGTGGCCAAAAGCTACACAAAAGTGGGGCGAATTTTTTTGGGGAGGGATGCAAGATGCTGGTTGCTCGTTGCCGGATGCTGGCGACTCGTGGCTGGTGACTGGTAGCGGCAACAGGTTGTGGGGGCGGATGAATGGATGCTGGTTGGCAGCTGCGGTTGCCGGCGGGGTGAACCTGGGCGGGGCGGCGGCGCTCATCTTGGTGCGCGGTGGGGTAGGTGGCGGGCAGGAGGGCGACCTGGGGGCGGCCGCGGCGCGTGAAGTTGGAGCGGTGGCGCGAGTGGGACGGGGGCGAGGCGCGGCGGGGGGCGGTCGCGGCGACAGCAGCCCCCTGGCGGCGGGGCGTCGAAACGGTAAAATCCTGAGTCTGCCCGCCACTGGCGGGCAACGCTCCCTTAGCTCAATTGGCAGAGCAACTGACTCTTAATCAGTAGGTTCATGGTTCGAGTCCATGAGGGAGCACTTTCGCAAGCTGCCGCATCGGCTTGCCCTTCATCGCCTAACGTGACCGCTGTCAACGCCTTAGGCTTCTTGGTTGCATCACGTGCTCGCTCCCCTTCGTCGCACGCAGTATCCTGCGGCCGCGTCGAATCGCGCGTTGACTGCTGCGCCCTGTTGGCGTCAATACCGGCCATACTCAGCGTGATTTCTTGGTCGTCGTTATCGGCGCTACGGTGACTAACCATCTCCCCTAGCTGCGTTCCCGCAACCATGAAGGCCGCCCCGGCTTTCTGCGTTCCGCTAATCGCGGGGGCTTGGCCAACGGCCAAGCCGCGCCAGCGCGACGGCAGTTATCTTTTCCTCGGCAATGTGTGAACCCACCGTGCTGATGGGCGGCGTGGAAGGCAGTCGCGGCGACGCTGCGGGACCTACATCGCCAAAGATCATCCCTACTCGGCGTACGACTTCACCGAGAGCGTCTGAAGAAAAAACGGGTGTCCCTGGGTAGCCAGCAAGCCGGCGTCCGGGCGGCCGTCTTCTTCACGATGTTCACCGGCGCCAAGGGTCACCCCACCGAACAGTGGACCTATCTGCGTGAACTGCTGCTCCGCCTTCGTTGGTAAATCGACTTGCGGCGACGACTGCCGGCAAACCAAGGTACTTGAAACAAAGTTCTGTGGAGCCGACGCACTTAACCTACGGCCAGATCTCGCGGCCCGCTCACCGCTAAGACTCCCTTGGTAGACAGAAAATTCGGCGAATGCCATCTCGATCGCATGGAGGCTTGGCCGGGAGTCGGTCACGACCTCCGCGGCAACCGCGGCTGGTTGGGCAGACTGCCGCTCGGTTGGCGGCGAATCGAATAGCGCGCTGGCCGCGGCCTGAGCGACAGTCTGCGGAGGGTCCCCAAAGTTATCGCTCCAGGCATCCAGATCGCCGGCGTCGACGTCCCCGCTGCCGTTGCCGTCGGCCCCGCTGCCGGGCGGCGAGGCTAGCGAACCAAGTTGTCGTTGCCAGAGCAGGAAATCCGCTCCGTCGACGAGACTGTCGCCGTCGTAATCGCCGGGGGCCGGCGCACTCAGGCTAAGGGAAAACAGCTCTGCGCCCACATCGGGCCGCGTGCCGGTGATGAAGAGCCGATCCGCCGCGACGGCCATCGCCCTCGGGCTATACAGCGGCGAATTGTCGGCGAGCCGCACCGGCAACGTGCCAGCCGCGGTCCCGTCGCTCTTCCACAGCTCTTCCACCCTCGCGTCGTTCGTGGCGCGAAAATAGAGCGTCCCCCCGACGTTCGTGAGAGAGCTGGGACTGGCGCTTGACGAAGCACCGGCGCGGATGTCTTTGACGAGCGTGGTCCCGGCCGCCGTGCCGTCGCTCTTCCACAGCTCTTCGCCCGTCGCCCCATCAGCGGCGCTGAAATAGAGCGTCCCCCCCACGTTCGTTAGATAGCGGGGAAAGGCGATTGGCAAACCGCCAATGTCTTTCACGAGCGTGGTGCCGGCCGCCGTGCCGTCGCTCTTCCACAGCTCTCTGCCGTGGGTGGCCGTCGTCGCGGTGAAAAACGTGACCGACCCGACTTCAACGAAATCAGCCGGATTCGAGCTGCTGGTACTCAGCGTCGAATTAATGTCCTGGAGCAGTTCCAGGTCGCCGACCAGCAGCCGCCGCGGTTCCAGCGCCTCGAACCGCAACCCCAGAGCGCCCGCCTCGACCGCGGCGCGGGTCGCCAACCGTTGTTCCCGCCGCCGCGTTTGGCGCGATCCGTGTGAAAAGGGCGTCAAAGTTGCCAACTTTCAAGGATTGCCGTGATTGTGACGCCAGCCCCAAAGGGCCCAAATGCCGATTCCAGGGAACATCTGTATATTTAACCGCTATTTAACCAAGGATGTGAGGATAAAGCAACCACGGCCGCACCGACAGTGGGCCACGGCCCGACATCGATGGATTTAAGCCCGTGGTCGCCAAGGCGTTGCGCCACGTGCAGCTCGCGCAAATTACCCTAGACGCGGGACTGACGTTCTCCCGGCGGAAGAAGAAGTTCGCGGAACTAGGGGTCGCGGGTCGCCTCGGTTCTCTGAACCGAGGGCGCAGCCAAGAAGCTTCAATGAACGGCGGCCTTGCTTTACGCGTTTTGCGGCTGCACCGCCTAGGTTCGGAGGAAGCCTATTCAACAGCCATCATTCTTGAAATGCTTCGCGGATAACAGCTTAACCACAGAGGCGCAGGGAGCGCGGAGGAAGATTGAAGGAACTCATCCTTGAACATCTTCTCCGTGGTCTCTGTGCCGTGGTTAATGCCTTTCGCGAAAGCAATTGAATAAGCTTCCGGAGAACCTGGGCCACCCGCGGGAGTATTTTGGATCGGAGGGTCGGTTTCGGGAGCGCGGGAGCGATTGACGGGATAGATTGTTCACTTCGCTCAGAATGACAGGGTAGTGCTCAGAATGACGCGGTGGTGCTCTGGCTCCGGGCGGATTAGCGTCCCCTGCGGATGAGATCCAAGAGGTCGCCGATGGTGCGATGATTCTCGATGGGATGCCGCAGCGGCTGAGACGCCAAGATGCGGTAATGATTCTGTCGCCCCACCTTATGCTTTTCGATGTAACCCGCTTCTTCCAGCTCGGCGATGATGCGCTGCACCGCCCGCTCGGTGATGCCGATGCGCACGGCGACTTCGCGCAGAATGATTGACGGCTCCTGCGACAGCAGAATGATCGCGTGCGCGTGATTCGTCAGAAACGTCCAGGAAGGCGGGCGTGAGGCGAGGGAATCGGCCGGGCTGGCGACGCCAGCTTTCTTCTTGCTGGCAGGGGTCGCGACCGCCGTCCCGACCGGCGGACGACGCTTCTGGGGCAATTTTTTCGGCATCAACGTGATCCGCCTGGAGCCATTGGGCGCTGACCGTCGGCGCTTTTTTGCCGCGGGGCGCGGTCCCCGGCTCGTAGGTTCCGCCGAGAGGCCCCGCCTATCGTATCAGAAATAGGCGTCTTCTCAATCGCGAAGTTAATGTCGCATGCGCCGACATTTTTGGCTCATCGGCAGGGGGCGGGACGACCGAAAATAAATTAACGCAACGGAATTGACGAATTGCAGTTCGTATATTAAAGTTCGCGTTATTGATAGCGTATGTCTGCCGAACCCGTGGTGAAATCGATGAACGAAGCGCTTCCTTGGATGTTGACCGCCCCGCCGCTGGCACTGCTAGCCTGCGGGCTGTTGCCGGCCGCGCGGGCGAATCGTCGGCCGCGTGCGGCGGGCCTGTTCGGCGTCGGCGCGGCCGCTGCGACATTCGTCTGCGGGGTTGCGGCCGCGACGACGCTGTCGAGTCGCGGGCCGATCGACGTGGCCTTCCTGCGTGCGGCCGGCGTGAGTTTTGGCGTTTACTTCGACAGTCTCACCGCCGTGATGCTGCTTTTGATCAGTTTCCTCGGCGCCACGGTCATTCAGTTCTCCAGGCGGTACCTCGACGGCGAAGCGGGCCAGGGACGGTTCACCAAGTGGTTGAGTTGCACGCTGGGAGCGGTGCTCTTGCTCGTGATTTCCCGGAACCTGGTCATGTTCACCGTGGCGTGGATTTGCACTAGCGCCGGCCTCCACCAGCTGCTGACTCACTACGCCGACCGACCCGCCGCGATGTTGGCCGCCCGCAAAAAGTTCCTCATCAGCCGGTGCGGCGACGCGTTGCTGCTATTGGCGCTTGGCTGGACGTATCACGCGTACGGCACGTTTGAATACACGGAGCTCTTCGCCGCGGCCAACGCCGCCGCACAGGATGCTGCGCCGGACGATTGGAGCCTGAGCATCATTGCGACGCTGTTCGCGTTGGGCGCGATGACCAAATCGGCGCAGTTTCCGCTGCACACGTGGCTGCCCGAGACGATGGAGACCCCCACGCCCGTGTCGGCGTTCATGCACGCGGGAATCATTAACGCCGGCGGGTTTCTGGTGATTCGACTGAGCCCGTTGATCTCGCATTCGGAGTTTGCGTTGGGGCTCCTGGGAATAGTGGGGGGCGTCACGGCGTTCTTTGGCGCGGTGGTGATGATCACGCAGTCGAGCGTGAAACGCGCGTTGGCTTACTCCACGATCTCGCAGATGGGATTCATGATGCTGCAGTGCGGGCTCGGCGCGTTCTCGGCGGCCCTGCTGCATATTGTGGCCCATTCGCTGTACAAGTCTTTTGCGTTCCTCAATTCAGGATCGGTGGTCGAGGAGGTCGCCCGCCGCTCGAGCGCACCGCTGACGCGACCGACGGCATGGCGGACCACGGCGAATTTCGTGCTCGCCGTCGCCATGGCGGTCGGGGCCGTAGCGCTGGGGGTCTGGATTGCCGGCGTCGACGACGATCGCAAGCCAGGCGCCCTGTTGTTGGTGCTCGTGTTGGTCGCCGCGCTGACGCAGCTGGTGTGGAATGCTTTGCAAACGAGCCGCCTCAAGGTCGCCATGACAGGCGCGATGGCGGCGATCGCCGTCGCGGTGGCGTACTTCGTTTCGTATCGCGTGGTCGATGCGATCTTGGGAGCCAGCGTCTCCCATCGACTCGCACCCTCCTCGATCGACGCGAACGTGTTGACGGCCGGCCTGGCCGCCGGGTTCCTGGGCGTTTGTTGCGTGCTGGCCGGTAGGCGTCGATGGGCGCACACTCGGCTGATGCGCTGGCTGTATGTGCAGGTGTTGAACGGCTTTTATCTAGACCTGGCGGCCCATCGCTTCACGAAGGCCGTTTTGGGCCGGCCCACAAGCCCTTCCAACGTAGGCAAGGAATAAATGAGATGGTAGCAGCTTCCCTCGCCCAGCGAGCTAAGGGTTTTCCCGCGACGCCGACTAACAAGGCGCCCGACATCGAGCAGGTTCTTGTCGAGGTGCAAGCGGCGATTGTGCCACTCTGGCCGCTCAAGGATTTCGTGGCCGTGAACCCTTTGGGGGGAATGTCGGACGCTGACCTGTTGCAAGTTCATCGAACGATGCGCCGGCAGCGCGATGCAGAGTTGCTGATGCCCGGCGATTACTACTTGGACTCGCTGGCGCGCGGAAGCCTTGCCGACCATGACCTTGAGGCGGCGTTAAACGAATGTCGTGTCGCCCATCCGGAGATCTACGGCGTGGTGAGCGTCAGCGAGCTGGCGACGCGACTCGAACAGCATTCTAGCGGCCGGACGCCGCAGGCGGAGCCAGGGGATTGGACCTTCGCGGCGGCGATCGATCGCGGCGCCGGGACGTCGTGGTCAGCGTCAGTCGTTGCTGAGATTTCAAAGATTTGCGCCGCACACTTCGATCAAACGCAGGCAACGTGGCCCAGCCCCTGGAAGCATCTCTCTTTCTACGCCGCGTGGCGCGAAATGGCCTGCCGCGACCGTCGCATCGAGAAGCTGGGCCTCGCTGACTTTCGAGTATTCGCCGCGCAGCTTCCCGCATCACCGCGGGAGGCGATCGAAGCGCTCCTGCGCAAGCTCGACGTTGGTCCGTCACAATGGCAAGCATTTCTGCTGTCGCAGCTATGGTCGATCAACGGCTGGTCCGCGTACGTGAAGTATCGCGTACGGACGGCAGCGATGGCCGGCGTCCAGGACGAAGATCTCCTCGGACTGCTGGCGGCTCGACTTGCCTACGACGCCGCGCTTGCCGAGGCCTTTGCTGAGCATTCAGCGAAGGAGAGTTGGCTGCCGCGCTTCACCCCGTCGGAAGAAGTTGCCGTCGGTGACGAGGCGTCGGCGCGCTACTTCTTCCAGGCGGCGAGCGAAGTCGCGTTTCGCAGATCGATCTGTCGTGAGCTGCTTGACGCCAACGTCGCGTCTGGGAAACGGTCCGCTCGTCCGGAAGTGCAAATGGTCTTCTGCATTGACGTGCGGTCGGAACCGATCCGCCGACGACTCGAGAACGCGGCGAAAAACCTGGAAACGTTCGGGTATGCCGGTTTTTTTGGCGTGCCCATGGAATACGTCCCGCTGGGAGCACGGCAGGGCCCGTGCCAGTGCCCGGCGCTGATTTCGCCGAGCATCTCGATCAAGGAAGGCCTTGGCGGCGGACACGAGCCGACGGAGGCAGCTATTCTTTCCAGACGCCTCAGCGTGCGACTCAGCAGGAAGGTTTGGAAGGCCTTTCAGTCCTCGGCCAGTTCGTGCTTTTCCTTCGTCGAGGCGGTCGGACTGGCGTATGCCGGCAAACTGCTGGCGGCGAGCGTCGGTTGGCGTTCTTCTAATGGCGACGGCCGTTACGACGGCGTATCGGACGCTCATTGCCAGGCGCTCGGCCCGGTCATCGACGGTATGTCGGCCGAGGAGTCTGAGAAACTAGTCAACTTCGCGGCCGGAATGCTCGGTGCGACGGGGTGGACGAGTGACTTCGCCCCCTTGGTTGTGGTTTGCGGCCACGAGAGCGATGCGACGAACAATCTCTACAAGGCGGCGCTCGACTGCGGGGCCTGCGGAGGACATTCCGGCGAAGCCAATGCGCGGGCAGCGGCTGCCATTCTTAACGACGCTCGGGTCCGTCGCTCGTTGGCGGCTCGGGGCATAGAAATCCCTGCCGACTCGTACGTTCTGGCGGCCGTACACAACACGACGACGGATGAGATACGGTGGCTCGACAGCGACAACGTCCCCGCGACGCACGCTGCCGCACTGAGCGCCCTGCGTCACACGGCGACAAAGGCGGCACGCGAAGTCCAGGCGGAGCGCGCGCAGCGATTCGGGATCCGCGGCGATGCGCGCCGCCGCGCCCGCGACTGGTCGGAAGTGCGGCCCGAGTGGGGTCTGGCGGGGAACGCGGCGTTCATTATCGCCCCGCGGTCGAGTACCGCGGAGATCGACTTGAAGGGACGCGTCTTTCTGCACAGCTACGATCATGACCAAGACGCGGAGCTACGCGCACTTGAGTCGATCATGACCGGGCCGATGGTCGTCACCAATTGGATCAACATGCAGTACTATGCGTCGACGGTCGATAATCGAGCTTTCGGCAGCGGCAACAAGACAATTCACAACGCCGTGGGCAACATCGGCGTCGTCGCAGGGAACGGCGGCGATCTCATGACGGGCCTGGCCTGGCAATCCGTGCATGACGGTCGCCGCCTCCAACACGAACCGCTGCGACTATTAGTCATCGTTCAGGCTCCGCGGCAGGCGCTGGAGAGCGTCATTGCCAAGCACGAGACGCTGCGAGCATTGGCCGGCAACCAGTGGATCACGCTCCTTGCCTGGGAACGAGGAAAGTTCTTTCGTTACGTCTCAGCCGGTCAATGGCAAGCATACGCGCCTTGACGGCGCCCTGATCCTGGGCCACGGCCCTATGGCATGCCGTCCATCTTTCCCAACGTTCGCTGTGTTCGCAAGAAAGTGAGTCTGGTCCCATGCACGCTGACTTTTCTCAAATGGAGAGCTGGGTTGTCGATCCGCGAGCTGAGCGCGATCTGCGTGAGCTCAACCGACAGCAGGCCGCGCGGGGGGGCGAATTCCGCCCCCAAGCGTTATGGCTAACTTGCCGCGACAAGGTCGTCGACCGCGTCGTTGAACGCATCTCGACGGTCGAAGGGACGTTCGTATTGCGACGGTCGTGCGATGACGGTCTTGGCGAAGGAAATTTTCAGCGCTGGCCTGTTGCGGTGATCAGGCACGCCATCCAAGTGCTCCAGGTTCCAGAAATCGTGATCTGCGGACACTCGGGATGCGAAACGACCAGCGCCGGGCGGACGCCGGTCGGCGCCCCCGTTCCGCAGCGCAGCGCGCCGATTGTGCGGCGCGTGGAGCGTCGTCTCCGGCAGATCAGGAGCGCCCAGGGCTTCGTCGTTCAGCAACTCGCAGGCCTTCATCAGATGCCAGCTATCCGAGAAGCGCTCGCCGGCGGCCGGTTAACGCTGCATGGAATATTCTACCTCGCCGACAGCGGCTCCTATCTTCGGTATGACGCGGTCACTGGTAGATTTCTGCCGGTCGAGGGCGGGTAGCCGACAGTGAGTTAAGGCAACGCCACGTCGTTGTGTCGTTGCAGAGGGCTGGCGGGTCGCACTGGATCGGATTCAGCGAGGTTGGCGCGGCGACGATCGACGGGTGTGCGGCGGGCAAAGCGCGGGGGAAGAGCTTGCGGGGCGTTATCGGGGCCTGACGCCTCGTCTCTTCCGAGTGCGTTTCCATTCGCCTTGTTGCGAGAACGTTAGCGGACTCTCGTTGGTAGGATCACCATGGGAACGCCGTCCCATTGAAGTCGTCGTTGCAGCGAAAACGCCGTTTGGTTGTGGAAGAGCCGCTGGTAGATCGAGTCGCGGCTGAACATGAGTTGGCCGGCGAAGATAGTGGAGCGCGGGAAGCGCTTGTGGACGTCGACGCAGAGATGTTCCAGTTCTTCGACGGGATCGGTGCCGATGGACATGAAGGAAGTGGAAGCGAGCCCGAGGCGATTCGCGAGATCGACGTACTTGGCAAGCGTCTCTTCGGTGTAGTTGCGGAGTTCTTGCATAGCTTCGATGCCTTTGAAGTTTCCGGAATCGACGACGCCGACGGAGACGAAGACGATGTTCTTGTAGTAGCCCGGCGAGAAGCGGATGGCGCTGAGCATCGTGTGAATGCCGAGGCCGCCGTAGCTGCCGACGAGGATAATCGCAGTCGGCTGCGCGGGGTCTGGTTCGGCAATGTTAAGGTCTTCGTCGCGCGTCGGGACGTGGGAGAGAGCTTCGTTTAGCTTCTGCACGCGGCGATTGACCCGGTCGTAGTAGCGGCGCGTGAGAAGTGCGAGGGCGATGCAGGTTCCGGTGACGAGAATGGTGACGTAGCCGCCGTCGAGCAGCTTGTAGCGAATGGTGACGCCGAGAATCGAGAGGCAGAGGATCGCCCCGAGGAGGAAGAGCGCGAAGCGGCGCTTCCAGAGGGGATTGCGGCCCCGCTCTTGCCACCAATGGACCAGCATGCCGACCATCGACAACGAAAAGGTTAGGAAGACGTTGATCGAGTACATCGTCAGAAGCAAGCCAATCGAGCCGCCGGTGTAGAGGAGGGCGGTCAAGGCGGCGACGCCCATAATCATGATGCCGTTGTGGGTGGCCAGTCGTTCGGAAAGATTGCCCAGCCAATGGGGGGCGTACGAGTCTTGGGACATGTTGGCCAGGATGCGCGGCCCGTCGATGAAGCCAGCCTGAGCGGCGACGAACAACAAAGCTCCCTCGGAAATGATGGTGACCCACAGAAAGATTGGTCCGAGGCCGACGGACGTCAGGCCGACGTCATCGACGAAGATCTCGGTGAGGACTTGGTTCATCGTCTTGTGTTCGTCGGGACCAATGCCCAGCAGCAAGTAGGCCACCATCAAGCCGCCGGCAACGAAGGCCAATGACAGCGCCATGTAGACCATGGTGCGCTTGGCGGTGGCGACGCGCGGCTCGCGCATCACCGGCATGCTATTGGAGACGGCCTCGATGCCGGTGTACGTGCCGGCGCCCATCGAATAGGCGTAGAGGAAGACGCCAAGGAGGCCGACGACGCCGATGCTCGGATCGGCGGCATGGGATTGGACCGACGTGACGACATGGCGGGTCACTTCGCCGGCGGCTCCAAAATGGAGAATGAGCGAGCCGGAGATGAGCAGGGCGTGGGTGACGAGGAAGGTGAGGAAGATCGGCACGAGGAAGGTGACCGATTCCTTCACGCCGCGGAGGTTCAAGACGATGAGCAGAATGATTGCCGCGGCCTCGGCCCAGATCTTCCAGGGATCGTACGCCGGCGGCATCAATCCAAACAACGCATTGCCGGCGCCGGCGATGGAGACGGTGATGGTGAGGACGTAGTCGACCAGCAGGGCCGATCCCGAGACGACGCCTGCCGGGCGGCCCAAGAGCTTCGACGCCACGAGGTAGCCGCCGCCGCCGCTGGGGAACTCCTCGATAATGTGGCTGTAGCAGGCCGAGATAATCAGGACGGTCAGCACCGTTGCCAGCGAGAGGAAAATCGCCAGGTAACGAAACTCGCCCAAGTGGTGAAAGGCTTCGGCGGGGCCGTAGCAAGAGGAAGAGAGTCCGTCGGCTCCGAGCCCCACCCACGCCAAGAACGCAATCAACGAAACATGATGGAAGACGCGTTCGTCGCCGAGGTCGCGAGGGCGACCGATGAGAAGGGTTTTGACGCGCTTCGGGAGGGAATGGGCGTCTTCCTCATGTTCGCCGACTTCGCCGACGAGACCAGCGTCCTGCCGGACCTTTTCGTCAACTGGGGGGGCGGCATGCGCCTCGGAGGAAGGGGAATCCGCTTGATCGGAGTTCGACATGCTCACTGCCTAGTACCAGTTGGCTCGCGAGACCCCATGGCCTTCGCTGCCGTTATGGTAGAGGCGAGTATATCAAGATTTTGTAAAAACTTGCGCCAACGGTCTGGTCGTGTCCGAACCCGGCGTAGCTGAGTGTGCCGCTCCGCGCTAGCCCCGCGGGGCGAACATAATCACCGCCATGCCGAGGAGGCAGAGGGCGACCCCGCCGAGGTCGGCGGCCTGCGGTTTAACGTCATCGATCAGCCAGAGCCACGCCAGGGCGACGGGAATGTAGACGCCGCCGTAAGCAGCGTAGACCCGTCCGGCGGCGGTGGGGTGGAGCGTCAGTAGCCACGCGAACGCGGCGAGGGCGACGGCCGCCGGAATCAGCAGCCAGGCCGAACGCCCCTGCCGGAGCCAGAGATAGGGCAGATAACAACCAATGATTTCGGCCAGCGCCGTGGCAACGAACAGCACGACGGTCTTCAGAATGGGCATGCGGCCATCTTAAGCAGGCGCACCCCGTCCGGGAATCTGGGGACAACAACGACCGAAGCCACCGCGTGAGGCATTTAATGGCAGTGACCAGAAGTTGACATAGAGAATGGACGCAATTGTTGCTGAGGGCCATTCTTTCCATTGACCGCGAGAGGATTCCACGCATTTTGGACCATGCCAGTCCTACGACGCGACTCTTGATCTCGCTTAGCGCCGCGTGTCCGTTCGAAAACGCGACATTAGCCGAGATCACCGCGCAGGCGGCTACTTTTGGGCTTTTTCCCAAATTGTCAGCGGCTGCGGGCTCTCGTTGTTGGTGATTGCCGTTTTGGAGACTTCAACGCTTTTTTCAGCCGCTTTGGCGAAGGCCTTGGCGTCGGCGAACTCCTGAAACTCAAATCCCCATGAACTTGCGCCTTTGAACAGCCAGACGGTATACGCCACTCCGGAAAAATGGGAGGTCTCGTTGCCGCGGCTGGCTTTCTTAGCGGTCCAATCGGTTTTGATCCACTGGTACGCCTGGCGACACGCGTCCGCACGCGTCGGAGCGGGCGGCGCGTCGATAAATCGCGAGCATGGTTCGCGTGGCGCCTCCTTCAACTCTTTGAACGCGTCGCTGCACCAACAGGCGTACGTTGTTTTGCCGGGATCATCCGGCGTTACAATTTCGGCGACGTCAACGCGAAAGAACTGACCGTCGTGGGCGAGGATGTGGGACATAGGATTTCTCTCTTGTGGGCGGGCAAATGTGCCGGTGATTTCTTCGCTGGTTGCTCTCGCGCTGAAGCTGCGATTTGCGTGCCGGCGGCGAAGCGGCGACCTGGGCGTTTACGAGTGCCCAAGTCGACGCGCATCCCTGCGGCGCGGAGAAACGCCGAATCGCATGGCACGCCGCATGGTCGCTGTGGAAGCGACTTCGACGCGGCAACCGGTAAACCGCATCAATGCGACACGTGGTGGCAGGCCAACTGAGTCTCGCCGGTGCGAATCTTGACGATGCATTCGAGATCCGACACGACGATCCGCCCGTCGCCGACCTCGCCGGTGTGTGCGGCGCGATAGATGGCGTCGACCGCCTCGTCGGCGTGATCGTTTTCGACGAAGACTTCCAGTTTGAGCCGCGCGGTCAGGGTTTGCGGGGTTTCAACGCCACGATAGGCGACAGTGGGGCCCAAGCCAACCGTCTCGGTGATCGTCATTCCGTCGACGCCATGCAGATGCAACGCCCGCTTTACCTCTTCAAGTTTGGTAGTCCGAATGATTGCTTCGATTTTCTTCATCGTCGTACACTTTCGAAATCGCCTACGCGTGGCGCGTCGCGGCCCGACGCATGTGCGGGCCTCGCGTCACTGAGTGAATGTTACAGGCGGACGAGTCAATAGGGCGTCAAGAGGGAGGGGCGGCGCGTCAAGATTTCGTCAAGGCTGACGAGCCAGGATTCGAGGCGCGGTCCAGCGGATGGAGCCAGGGGGCGGATCGGCCGCTTTTCAACTATAACAGTGCCGGTTGCCTCGTAGTTCGATACCCAGGATCGATGCCATGAGAAGCTTGCTGTGCGCGTTGCTGTTGCTGGCCGCCCTGCCCGCGAGGGCCCAGGGGCCGCTGGAGTTTGTGTTGATCGATGCGGATGCGAACGTGAACGTCGGCGAGTTCGCGAAGTCGGGCGAGGATTTCTCGCCGCTGAAGACGGAGCCGTGGAAGATTGAAAAGCGCACGCTGCACGGGGGGAAGCAGGAAGGAAGCGAGCTGATCGTCGTCAACAACGGCAAGCTGGAGTTTGGCGTGTCGCCGACGCGGGGAATGAGCGTCGTGTTTTTGAAGTCGATCGAGGGCGAGGGATTTCCGCTCGGTTGGAAATCTCCGGTGAAGGAAGTCGTGCATCCGCAATTCGTCGATTTGGAGAGTCGCGGCGGACTAGGTTGGCTTGACGGGTTCGGCGAATGGATGTGTCGGTGCGGCGTCGAGTTCGCCGGGCACCCGGGGAAGGACGAGTTTACGACCAACACGGGCGAGAAGGGCGAGTTAACGCTCACGCTGCACGGCAAGATCGGCAATACGCCGGCCTCGCGGGTGACGTTTGCCGTCGACGAGGCGCCGCCGCATCGGCTACGGGTGCGCGGGTCGGTCTTCGAGCGCTCGTTTCATGGGCCGAAGCTGCGACTCGATACGGAGATTTCGACGGTTCCTGGCAGCCAGTCGGTGGAGATTGCGGATCGCGTGACGAACGTGGGAGGCGGAGCACAGGAATTTCAGTTGATCTATCACACCAACTACGGCAGCCCCGTGTTGGAGAAGGGAGCGCGGATTTTCGGCGCGTTTGAGTCGTTGCAGCCGATGAACGACCACGCGGCGACAGGAGTGAACGACTGGAGCATGTGCGAGGGACCGACGCGCGACTTCGTGGAGCAGGTTTACCTGGCCAAAGCCGCGGGCGATGGGGCGGGCGCGACGAGCATCTTGCTGCAGAACGCCGCGGGCACGAAGGGGGCGAGCATCGAGTGGAATGTGAAGCAACTACCGTACGTGACCGTGTGGAAAAACTTCGCGGCTGCTGAGGATGGGTACGTCACGGGTTTGGAACCGGGGACGGGCTTTCCCTTCAACCGCTGGGTGGAGCGGCACTTCAATCGAGTTCCAAAGCTAAAGCCGGGCGAGTCCCGAGACTTTGCGCTGTCGTTTCATGTGCTGGCGGACAAGGCGGCCGTGGGCCAGGCGCGCGAGCGGATTGAGGCGTTGCAGCGCGGGACGAAGCTCTCGATCACGCCGACGGCGCCTGTCGCGCCGGCGTTCGGCGACAAAAAAGATTGATCTCGTCCAAGCCAAGCGCAAGACGTGGGCTGACCGCAGTCGAACAATCGCCCAGCGGGGCGAAGGCGAGCGGGAGTGGCGGCTCGTGGCGGCTAAATCCTTCGCTGCGCTCAGGATGACGGACGCCACGCGTCGCTGAAACTTGCTCTAGCGACCGGCCCACGCCGATTTGAGGCGATGGATCTCTAGCTTCCGCACCTCCGCCTCGCCGCCGAGAGCGCTGATTTTCGGGGTCAGGTCGGCTTGATGCGGCGACACATAGGCGGCGAAAAATCGTTCCCCATCGAACGCGAATGACTCGACCGACAGCCGGTCAACCAGGAATCGCAATTTCACGAGGCCGTGGCGCGGTTCGAGGTGGTCGAAAACGAGGACTTCGACGTCGTTCCCTTGCTCGTCGACGCCTCGTTGCAGCAGGCTATGCGTCGATGCCTCGTAGTGCAGCAAGGCGCCGGAAAGTTGAAAGGATAGTCGCTCGGCGGTTCCCGGCGCGAATTCAATCTCGACGTCGACGAGATCAAAGGGCTCCTGGCCCACGAGCAGACTTTCGCCGTCGCGAATTTTTGCGTCTTGCAGCACCAACGTGTCGTCAACGAGCGACTTGATCTCCGCGATCGGCTGGGCGCAGAGCTTCAAATCGCCGCCGATGCGCCGTAGGCTCAGTTCATATGGAAATGACATCTGTTGATTGAAGGGCACGCCGTACTTCTCAGCCGAGTTCGGGCCGCCGCGCATCCAGCCAATCTGCACGACGCGGTCGTCCGGCATATTGTTGAACGACTGAGCGGCGTAGAAATTGCCGCCGCCGGCGCGATGCGGACCTGATTCCGCGTGGAACGCGCGGCCGTCGAACGTGCCGACCTCGTAGTCGAAGCTGGCGTCGTAGATGACCGCCTTCATATTGTTCTTGTCGCCGTCGACTGGCAGGAACACCAGGTCCATGCATTCGAAAGCCCAGTCGCGGTCGAAGTCGGAGGCATGTTCCCATTCGGCGAGGTTTTTCGAGGTGAAGAACCGAACTTTGCCGGGGTTCTGCCGGACCCATAGCACCATCACCCAACGGCCGCTCGGTTCGTGCCAAAAGACTTTGGGGTCGCGTTCGCCGTCGTCGAAGCCCTGATTCGGAACGACGGGGCGGCCTTCGTTCCAGTATTTCCAGGTTGCGCCGCCGTCGGTGCTGTAGGCCATTGCCTGGTAAAACTTGGGGCGAACCGCAAACGTGAAGAACGCGCAGAGCGTCTTTTGATTGCCTTGCTGGACGCCGAGATCGTTGTGGTGATCGACGACCGCGGTGCCGGAGAAAATCGTTCCCGCCTGGCGATCGACGCGGTATGGGAGCAGCGCGTGAACCTGTTGAGTCCAGTGAACCATGTCGGGGCTAGTGGCATGACCCCACGTCATATTGCCCCACACCGGCGCCAGCGGGTTGTGCTGGAAGAAGAGGTGATACTTTTGGCCGTCAAAGACCATGCCGTTGGGATCGTTTAACCAGTTTTTGTCGGCAGTAAAGTGAAATTGGGGACGGCGGGGTTCGTTGTAGCGGCAGACATCGCCTGAGGACGCAGGGATTCCAGCGACGAATGCGAACTCCCCCATGGAACCTGGCAGCGGTTTGTCGGCGGCGCGAAACGAGTCGACGTTAATGTGGCCCCAGCCGCCGCGGACGTTGTCGTAGATGACCAACTGGGCCTGTTTGCCGAGGAACTTCGAGACGTCATGACTGCTGGGCGACATCGTTTCGGAGTCGGCGCCGGTGGCCAGATCGAGTTCCTGCCCGTCGCACCGCAACTTCACGCCGGTTTGCCCCGGATGATTGCCGCCGCCAATGAGGAAGCTGATGAACGACTTCCGGATGGTGAATTCAGGAGAAACTAACTCGCCTATCGCGTCGTCGGTGAAGGCTCCTCCCGGCTGACCATCCTGGTTCGGATGATTCTCGAATCCGCCGACCCAGTACTCACCTTCGTGGGCGCTCGATTCCCGGCCCCGCGCGCTTGGATTATCTCCCTGGGTCGGCTGAAACTGAAAGGCGTCGCCGCTGCGGGTCCAGCCAGCGAGCGTGCCAGCTTCGAAATCGGAGTTCGGAAAAAGCAAATCGTCGTCGGCGACGAGACGTTCCCCAGTCGCTATGAGCAGGAACAACACCGCGAGCAACGGCGTGACGCGGCATTCAAGAGAGGCGTGCAACATTGATTTCAAATCGTGAGGGGGTGGCGACGCGAGTCACGAGCCGTACATTCTAAACTTAACGGAGTTTCGTTGCCGAAGGGCTGCTGCGATCGATGAAGCGGAGCAAGCGGCGACTCCAATGGGCGGCATAGTCAACGCCGACGCGTGGTCGCCGGAGGACCTTCGGCTGGTGCGTTCCGTCGTCCCAGAAAGCGAGATCGCCGCTCGTCACGTCAATGCCATTGTCGCGGAGCGTGACGCCGAAGCCCCGGGCCAATCGACCGGGTCCAGTGAGATTGACCGTCCACCCTGCCAACGGGTCGGCGGCCCGCAGCAGCACTGCCGCCCCGTCGCCGGCGGCGACGACATTGAGCAAGCAATGGAGTCCGTAGATGAGGTAAACGTACGCGTAGCCTGGCGGACCAAACATGATCTCGGTTCGCGCAGTGCGTCCGCGCGAAGAGTGCGCGGCCAGATCATGCGGACCGAGATACGCTTCCGCCTCAACGATGCGCGCGGCTCGGCGGCTGCCGTCGACTTCGCGCGTCATGACCACGCCGAGGAGAGCGGGCGCCAGGACTTCGGCGGGCTGGGAAAAGAAATCACGTTTCAGGCGACGCATACGGACGAGTGCGGCAAATGGTGCACGAACGCGCTGAGGCGGACTCGAACGGCCGGTCCAATCGGTTTCATTCTTGGCAGGTGCGCGTGGAAGCACGGATCTTGACGATGTCACAAATGATATCATGGCTGCGGCACGACCGCATGACAACGAGGCGCCGCATCGCTTCCCTGCCGGCGATGGAGCGCTGCCGGAGCGTTCGGCCAAGTCCCGGGCCCGCGTCGGCGACGAGGATGTAACTCGGGGCGAGAGTTTCCCAGACGCTCATGGTCGTTTGATGCAGGCACGGCCCCGAACGCTCGCCAGCGGGAAAAAATTGGTGCGCCGCCATTGTCGGTGCGGCCAGATCGATGGGCGTCGGCATGCCGGGGTCCGTCGGGGCCGCGTCCTTACCGCCTGTGAGACCGACATCGGGTGTCCTATGCGCAATGAGCAGCTGGTACACTGGCTGAAGAAGCTCAGGCTCTAGCATTCGGCGATCGACTTCGTCCAGTTCGATCTGAGCAAGGGATTGTAAGTAACAGCGTGAGAATAAGCCCGAAGGGCGGCAGCGTCCCCGCGATTGCCCGCAATGTGCTAACGCAGACGACTACCATTTTGTCCGTGATACGCGAGTCTCCCATGAAACGTAGACAGTTTTCGGTGATCTTGCGCCTGATCGTGATGTTATGCATCGCTCCAGCCGGCATCGCTGCCGAGAGCACCGCCGCCGAGAGCACCGCCGCACCTGGCGCGATCGAACTGGGATGCAAGTTCGCCGCGCGCGACACGTTGAACTGCGGCAGCGACAGCAATGCGGACGCCGAGGAGTGCCTATTGGGCCTCGCCTGGAAACCGGGCGAATTCGAAGTTGAGTTGGAGCAAGCCCAGCCCGGATGCGGCGACTGGCTGGTGCGGTTTCCATCGCCCAGGCCGATCGGTAATCAAATCAATGATCGGGTCTCGATGGAGTGGTTCGCGGCGCGCGACGCCCAGGGGGCGATTCGTCCTGCCCGTGCGGTCGTCGTGGTGCACGAATCGGGACGCCAAATGACGGCGGGGCGGATTATTGCGCGCGGGTTCAACTCGCACGGTTTGCATGCGTTCTTGATTCATCTGCCGGGCTACGGCGTCCGCCGCGACGAGCAGCTGACGGACGTCGAGCGAGGTCTTGATTCGATGCAGCAGGCCATCGCCGATGTACGGCGGGCGCGAGACGCCGTGGCGGCGCTGCCGGTGGTCGATTCGTCGATGATTGCCGTGCAAGGGACGAGCTTAGGCGGGTTCGTCACGGCGACGGTTGCCGGACTCGACCACGGCTACGACCGGATCTTTATCCTGCTGGCGGGCGGCAACTTGGAAGAGGTCGTCTTCAACGGCGCCAAGGATGCAGCGAAGTTCCGTGAAAAGCTTGCTGCGGCGGGAATCACTGAAGCGCAGATCAAAGAGCTAGCGCGAAAGGTCGAACCGATGAGGCTCGCTCAGCGAATCGACCCGTCGGCGACTTGGCTCTATAGCGGCAAGTTCGACGACGTGGTGCCGCCAAGTTGCTCGTACGCGCTCGTGAAGGCCGCGAAGCTTCCCGCCGGGCACCACGTCGAGTTGCCCGCCGATCACTATTCGGGCGTGATTTACTTGCCGCGCGTCGTGAAAGAATTTGCTGAGCGCATGACGGCTGGCGAAAAAGTCTCGGCTGCTGCGGCTGGCTCCGCCAACTAGAGCGCGCTCAATCACGGCCTGTTCGCGGACGCATTCCGAGGACGTTGCGAGTTGGTCGCCGTCTTTGCGGCGAGGCTGCTGAACTCTGCGAGTTGACGGTTCCACTGTGCCTCGAGTTTGGCGGCTTGGTCCGGCAGCTGCGTCGCTAAATTGTGGGCCTCGGCGCGGTCAGTTCGCAGGTCGTAGAGCTCCCACGGCTTACCTTTCGCAGCAACGAGTTTCCAATCCCCCAGGCGGACGGCGCGGTTCCCCTCGTGCAGCCACCAGAGCGCATCGCGCTCGACGACGACGTCGCTAGCGAAGGCCGGAGCGAGACTTCTGCCGGGAGCGGGTGGAATCGCTTCGCCCTCCCAATGGTCAGGCTTCTCGACTTCCAGCAGGTCTAGAATCGTCGGGACGACGTCGATGACGTGGGCCGGGGTCGTGCGGAGTTCCCCGCGGGCGGCGATTCCCGCCGGCCAGTGTACGATCAGCGGGGTGCTGATCCCCCCCTCGTGAACCCAAGTCTTGTGGCGTCGGAACGGGGTGTTGCTGGCGCTGGAGAAGCCTGGGCCGAGACACAAGTATGTCGCGGCGCTGCCGGGGGCCGCCGCAGGGTCGTGTCCGCCGTCGCGGACCATGATTTCCGCGGAGGCGCCGTTGTCGGACGCGAACAGGATCAGCGTGTCGTCGTAGGCGCCCATGGTCTTGAGCTGTTGAAGCAGGCGACCGATCTCGCGATCCATGCGGTCGACCATGGCGGCATGGATGGACATCTTGGCAGCTTGGAAGGCTTGCTGCTGGGCGGTGAGTTCGTCCCACGCGCGCGGACGGTTCACCTCGCCGGGCCCCAGCTTTCGCAGCGCGTCGGCGAAATCGTACGGCGGTCCGAGATCGCGTTCGACTGCCGACAGGGGCGTTCGCAGCAAACCAAGCGATTGCTGTTTGGCGAAACGTTGCCGACGCAGCTCGTCCCAGCCGTCGAGATATTTATCGGCATAGCGGGCGATGTCTGCGGGCAGGGCGTGCAGCGGAAAATGGGGTGCGGTGAAGGCGATGTATTGAAAGAAAGGTTGGTCCGCGTGATCGGCGGCATGGTGCTGCAAGCATTGAATCGCATGATCTACCGTGGCGATCGTCGCATAGTAACCTGCTTCGTCAGGGGGGGCCGTTAGCGGCACGTCGTCGAGCGCGTTGCCCTGCGCGGTGAAATAGTTGCCCTGGTTCCGGATGTTGAGAGAGCGGTCGAAACCGGCGGTCAGGACGTCGCCGTCGATGTGCCACTTACCGCTGTGGTAACTCCGATAGCCGTGCGGCCGCAGAAAGTCGGGCAACAGGCGGGCCCACGACTGCCGCTGGCCGCCGCCTCCGCCTCCCAGGCGAGGGAGGGCATCGCGGTGGACCTGCTGGGCGTAATAGCCCGTGAGCAACGCCGCCCGCGTCGGCCAGCAACGGGCCGTATTGTAGCACTGGGTGAAGCGGAGTCCTTCCGCCGCGAGCTGGTCGAGATTGGGAGTCTCGATTTCGCCGCCATAGCAGCCGAGGTCCGAGTACCCCAGATCGTCGGCGAGGATCACGACGATGTTCGGGCGCTCCCCAGCGGAAGACTGCTGGCCGTCGCTGCCAACGTGACAAAGGAGGACGCCCAACAGGGCGAGTAAAGTTCGGAGCCGCATGGTGGGATGTGCCTCATGGTTTGGTTCCGCTCGCTACGCCTATTGTCGCTCAATCAAAGAACTCCTGCAGCAATTCGTCCACCTGTTCCTGGTCGAGCGTTTCGTGAGCGAGGAGGGCGTCGGCGAGGGCGGCGAGGACCATCCACAGGTGGTCGGCTTGAAACTGCTGGTAGACCCGGCGTGAAGTCTGTTCGAGATACTGTAGCCGCTTGAATTGGTCGGGGTGTAGCAACGCCGCGGCTTGGGCGGCGCCCTCCCAATCCGCGGCCCATTCGGCGACAAACGCCGGATGATATGGTTCCCCCGAGTGGATCATTTCCGCGACCGGGCCCGCGAGGTGGACCTGAACGCTCTTTCGAGCAAACTCCTTGTCGCTTTCGCCTGCGTGGCGCCAGACCACTTGAGTGTCGCCGCCGCGACGCGGGCCGTCGTCTTGGTCGGGCTCGATGGTGACCTGCCGGACGACGCCTCCCAGCAGGTATGCCATGAGTGCGTGCCCCGCTTCGTGATAGGCGATGATTTCCGTCACGTTGAGGCCTGGTATGTGGAGAGCCGCGGATGGGGAAAGAAACTCATTGAAACTTGTCTCGCGGTATGCGCCAATCTGGTGAAGTGACAGGGCAGCGGGCAGGGGCCGCCGAAAGCTTGGGCGATCGGTCGAAGGCCTTGCCTCAGGGAAGAGTCGGAACATGCTTCGACGAGAGTTCTTCACATTGATGCGGTTGCTGACCGGAGCCGCCGTGGTGGCTGCCTCGGTCGACGCAGCGGATGCCTACGACATCGTCAACCGCTGGGGGGCGACTCAGGTCGACGGCGGCGGGCTGCAACGCGGCGATCCGGTAACGCTCCGCTGGAGTCTCGTGCCGGACGGTCAGGCTTACTCGCGGTCGGGGAATAGTCAGTTAATTCAGTACCTCGACGATGGATGGAATGTTCCCGCCGCTCAGCGCGTCCCTGACCTGACGGGCCGCTCGTGGTGGAGCGTGATGAATACGGCGTACGCACAGTTTGGGCGCGTCTCCGGCATCAAGATGGTTTACGTTGCCGAGCAGAATGGCAACGGCAGCGATACTGGGCTCGAAGGGGACGTGCGCATCGGCGGCGAGAATATCGATGGCACGCCGGGGGGCGCGCTGGCCGACAATACGTTTCCGAACGACGGCGACATGAGGATCGACACGACGCGGGAAACCAATGGTCGGCCGACGTTCTGGCACTCGACCGAGGCGCCGCTGCGAAACTTGATGATTCACGAAACCGGCCATGGCGTCGGGCTCGGGCACGCGCAGAACACCGGCGTCGCCGCCGTGATGGAAGGGGGCCTCCGGACCGATATCTGGGGCCTGCAGTTCGACGATGTGTATGCTCTCAATCGCCAATACGGCGATCCGCTGGAGCGCAATGGCGGCAACAACACGGCGGGCACGGCGACCAAGCTGGGCAATGTTACGCTGGGCGGGTTTGTGTCTGTCGGCGGCGACTCCGTCGATTCCGTCGTTCAGCAGTTTGACGACGATTGGACGGGCATCGACGGCACGACGGACGCTGATTGGTTCCATTTCACGACGACCGAGCCAGGATTCGTCGACCTCAAGCTCACTCCGCTGGGGCCGAGTTATGTTTCGGTGCAGCAAGGCAATTTCAACGCTGCCGCTCAGAGCGATCTCGTGCTGCAGTTGTTCCGCAGCGAACCGTCGGTGACGTTGATCTCCACCGCCGACAACACAGGACTCGGCGGCGTGGAGACCATCGGCGCCCGCTATCTGGCGACGCCCGGCGCCTATCTCGCGCGCGTTCGCGGGACGCAGGACCTTAACCAGTTTTATCAGTTCGATGTTTCGCTGAACGCCGCGCCGTCAGCGGGAACGTCAGCGGACCTCAACCTTGACGGCGCGTCGAACGCCGCTGACTGGGCGCTGTTCGTCGCGAATTCGTACACCGCTTTCGGCGGCCTCGCACAAATCGAGGCGTTTCAACGCGGCGACCTAGATTTCGACGGCGATAATGACGTCGCCGATTTCCGGTTCTTCAAAACAGCCTACATCGCCGCGAACGGCGCTGCCGCCTTCGCGAGCCTGCTGAGCGTTCCCGAACCGGAAACCGTCAGCTTGGCGGCGTTCGCAGCCGCGTGTTGCGTCCTTGGCCGGCGCACCGCGTCTAGACCGTGAGACTTACCACGCTGGATGCTGCGGCAAGCGACGCAGCGCGGGCAGCGTGGCCGCCATGACTAGAAACAGCGCCCATCCTGACGGTTCAGGGACGGCAGTCGTCACGGGCGCTGGGCCGGTGTACTCGGCTTGCCAGATCAGCAAATCGTTGCCGTCGACTTGGAGATCCCCGTTCGCGTCGCCGTTGGCAAGCGTTGCATCGCCGGCCATGCCCAGGTTGGTTTGCCAAACGAGCAAATCATCGGCGTCGACGAATCCGTCGAGGTTGAAGTCGGCCGGGGAGGGGGGAGCGACGAACGTCGTCACCTGCAGCAGGCCCGTGCCGGTAAGGAGCGGCGAGGTGAATTCGGCGCCAGAGCCAAGGGCGCCCCAGACGCCGGCGGCTTGGGAGACGCCGTCGATGAAGAGGGAGTCGATGACGTCGGTCCCAGCGAAGTTCAGCCCCAGCGTGGCGCCGGTGAGCAACTTCACATCGGCGCCATTGGCGAGGAAGGGAGTGCCGAGCGCCAGCGAACCTTGCTCGACGGCGGTGTCTCCGGCGTAGGCGTTCGCACCCGTCAGCGCCAGGGCGCCCGCGCCAGTTTTAACTAAACCGCCGTTGAGGACGGGCACGGAGATCGTCAAATCAACTGCGGCAGCGCCGTCGGCAACGTTCAACGTGCGATTCCCGCCGCCCAGGTCAACTCGTCCGGCGAGTCCGGCGCCGCTGCCGTTGCCGATGACCGCGGCGGCGTCGGCCAATGGCGTGAAATCGAGGTCACCGCCGAGCAGCAGTTTTGCCGGCGTCGACGCATGCGGCATGAGATTGATCTTGTTGGCCGTGAGATGACCGCCGTCAATGGTGAAGGTGCGCGTCGAATCGACCTGCAGCGTGTGGACGCTGAATTCGGCGCTGCCAGATAGCGATACTGCGCCAGAAAACTGCGCCGCAAATGGCGTCGAGTCGGCCGACGGCAGGTAATTCACCGTCAGTGAACCGCCTGTAATCGCTAAGGTCTCATTGACGTACAGTTTGCGAATATTGTGCGAGCCACTCGAGAGCGTGACGGTGATGTTGGCGTTTGGGCGATTGAGAATGACTGTATCGTTCTGCCCGTCGACGCCGCGAACGGCGTCGTCAACGCCCGGCAATCGTTGCGCCGGGCGGGCAGGCACGGAGCCGGTGGTCCATGTTCCGCCTACTCGCGCCACTTGGCCCGGGCCCTGAACTGGTTCGACGGGGGCGATCCCGCTGTTCCAATTTGCCATGGTCGTCCACTCGCCGTTGGAGTCATTCATCCAGATCGCCGGGACGAGATAATCCTTCACGAACTCAATGCCGCCGTTAGCTGCGTTCTTGTCGATATTGCCGCCGTATCCGGGAATGCCGCCGGTAGTGCTGTATTGCCAAAACTTCCACGGGGCCGGAGACGGCGTATTAGGGTATGCCGGGTTCCATACGCCGTACACGTTCGGATAGGTGGGAAGGGCGGGCGGAGGTTCGCTCGTGAGGGGATCGCCGGTGGTCGGGCGCGCAATCCAAAGATTGGGCATCGAGGCCGCAACCGTGGAGTTCACCTCGCTGTTGGCATAGCTGCTATTGACGTAGATAATCGGGCGAATCCCCATGACTTGAAAAATACGATTGGAGAATTCGACGGACCAATTGGAGAGCGAAGTCGTGCTGTGCTGGGATGCTCCCGCCTCAAGATCCAGTACCGGCAGCATGTAGCCGGGCCGCATCCATGCGCCGGCCATCTGTAGGAAGTGATCTGCTTCATCGGCTCCGGTGTTAGCGATCCCGTTGGAATTGAGCGTCGAAGCGACGATGTCGGCGCGATTAAAATGGTAAGAACCAGTGAAAATGCCCGCCTTTGTTGCGCGGGTAATGTTTTGGACAAAGTAGGGATCGTCGTAGCGCTGCGATAGAGTATTCAATCCGTCGCTGTTATCGGAATCATTCTGGTTATAGTAGCCCGTCGTTCCGCCGCGGCTGGCGCGCAGAAACGCGAACTTGCGATTGGCGGTGGAATAAAAGGTGTCCCACGTCGACTGGGCGATATTGCCTTGCCAAGCGGAGACGTCGACGCCGAGAGCTCGAGTGATCTGAGCTTCAGAGGGCGACGCGGTAGCTGCGCCTAAAAACAGTGCGACCGCCGCCGCGAGAAGGGGATTAGAATAAACAGAATATCGTCGCGCCAACGTAATCGTCCCTTCTGACCTAACTGCTCGTGGCCCCACGCCGGAGCGGATGAGCGGCTTCTCCGAGTATAGGCGCCGGGGTAATGAGCGACAATGTTTCGGCGCAGCGCAAGTCCTTGCCGCATCGCTGGTTTCGCAAAAACGTGACCGCGGTGCGCAGTCGAGTCCTCGCGCTGTCTCGAGAACCAGATGCAGCCCCCTTAACGGGGCAAGCGGCGCGCAGCAAGCAAGACGCCGAGGGCTGCGACGACGAGGCTCGACGCGGCCGGCTCGGGAACTTGGGCCGACGCGGCCGAAGAAGCGGCGATCGCGCTGAGGCCTTTGGCGCGCTGCCAGGCAAGGTAGTCGGCGCCGTCGCTATCGCCGTCGCCGTCGGCGTCGCTGTCGCCGTTGAGGCCAAAATTGCCCTGCCAACCAGACAGGTCGGTCGCATCGACGTCGCCGTCGCCGTCGAGATCGCCGTATTGGAGCGGCAGGTATTGATCGACGGCTACGTCGTGCAGCCACTGCGTGCGACCGTCGGGCCAGACAATGCGCAGCTCGTCGATCAGCGTCGCGTCGCCGAGACCGAAATGGACCGGCAGATCGCTTTGGTTGAAGGTGCCGGCGTTGGTGTTCGCTTCCCGGCGGAGGGTTCGCTCCGTAGGAGTTCCCGCATTGATCGTCGCGTAGACCGTGGCGCCGATCGCACTGGTATTGTCGCGCGAGCCGCCGAGTTGGAGGTAGAGCCAGTGGTTGCCGTTCGTCGCGGCATTGCTGAGGAAAACGCGCTCTGGAATGCCGCCGGCTGTGGGAGCGATCAGATCTTGGTCCCCGTCGAGATCGAGGTCGCCCCAAACGCTGTCGTAGGCGCCTTCGTTAGTGGAAGCGACGCCGGCTTGGACGGTGACGTCGTTAAAGTTCCAGTTGCCGTCGTTGCGATAGAGCTTGCGGGCCTGATTCGAGCCGTTGATGTTCAAGTTGTCGTGCATGAACAAGTCGAGATCGCCGTCGTTGTCGTAGTCGATTGCCTTGCCGCCATTGAGGTCGCCGCCGACGTTGCTGAGGAGGTCGTGACCGAGGATCTGGGCGACGTCGGTGAACTTATTGTTGCCGTCGTTGCGGAAGATGCGCGTCGGCCGCTGATCGGCGCCGACCATGAACAGATCGAGCTTGCCGTCGTCGTCGAAGTCGACGAACTCGGCGTCGTAGCTATTTTCGAGGTTCTGGGTGCCGTTCGAGTTCGCGATGTCGATGAAACTGAGGGTGCACGTTTGGGCGAGTTGATTCTCGTAGAAATTATTGGGGATGTTGCCGCCTGAACGGCAAGTGGAAATATAGACGTCGAGATCGCCGTCGCCGTCGGTATCGCCGATGGCCATGCCGTAGGCCTTGGTCCCCCAGCTTTCCTGGAAGCCGGCGGCCGCTCCGACGGGAGTAAAGTGCCCATCGGCGCCTTGCAGATAGATCTCGTGCCGTTCGGGGCCTTCCATGCCGATGACGAGATCGAGGCGACGGTCGTTGTTCATGTCGGCCCAGGCGACGTTCTGATGAAAGCCCGGGTCGTTGAGGCCAACCGCGGTGCTGGGATTGGTGAAGCCGCCGCCGCTATTGCTCAACACGTCGCCCGAGGCGCCGCTATTGGTTTGACCGACGAAAACGTCGACGAAGCCATTGCCGTCGTAGTCGCCCCAGGCGGCGCTCCAAGAATCGCCAAGGCCGCTGGCGAGCGAACTGGATATGTTCGTAAAGGTGAACGAGCCCGTTCCGTGGACATTGTTGCGCAGCAACTGGCGAGCGCCGGAACTTCCTTGGAAGAAGACGTCGAGGTCGCCGTCGTTGTCGATGTCGGCCAGCGAAGCGCTGCGGGCGCTGAGCGAGAGACCGTTGAGCACGGCGCCGCCGCTTTCGGTAAAGACCGGTTGGGCGCTGGCGCCCGCCGCGGCCATCGTCGCGACGAGAATTGCCAGGAATGACCGCATTCGACGCATCAGGGGGAACTCCAAGGGAGGTGGGCGCCGCCTACAAGACGATAACCACGCACGGCATTCCTTCGCAACTGGAAAGGGCGGCGAGCGCTTGAACTCCCAACGAAGTCGCTATCAGCCGGAGAAGTTTACGCAGCGATGTGAAGCCGGCCGCGAACGCAGCGTGCGCAGCAGCGCGAAGTGCGTGCGCAGCGTCGCGGATGCGCGGGTCGTCGCGAAGGCATCTGGCGTCGGCAGCCCGCGCCCGGGGAAGAGAATGTCGGCTTGGCGCCGACAACTTCTAGTTCCGCATTGCCGGCAATACTCGGCCCGAGCGGAATAGAGGCGCGCGGGTCGGGGAGGATGCCGTCTGCGGTCAAGCCCCCTTAAAGAACGAAAGCTCGGCGGCCGCGACGCCGCCGTCGGCAATCTGGAGCAATCGAATCAGTTCAGTGAACGTGCCGACGTTCAGTCGTTCAAAAATCTCCTTTTTTCTCTTCTCGACGGTGCGAAGCGAAATGTCGACGCGGTTTGCGATCTGCTTATGCGGACGACATTCGACCAGCTCGCGCAGAACGTCGCGATGGCCTTGGGGCAAGGAATCGAGCGCCTCGCGCGCCGCTTCTCGGTGGTGCAGAGTCTTGAGTATCTCCAGAGCGCGGGCCCGCGCCAGGTCGACTTCTTCGCAGAGATGCTCGATGCGGATCGGCTTTTCGACGACGGTGACGGCGCCGCGTCGCATTGCTTGCACCGTCAGCGTGGGAGTGAGGTGGCCGGAGATGACAATCGCCGGCGCCGGCCAAGCGGCTTGGTGGATGTGCGCGATGAGGTCCATGCCGCTGTCTTCGCCAATCCGAAGGTCGGCCACGACGCAGCCCGGAACGCTCCGCATCAACTGCTGCTTCGCTTCGTGGACGCTGCGAAGTGCTAGCGAACTCCATCCCGCGCGGGCGAACGCCGCTCGAAGCGATTCGAGGATCGACTCGTCGTCATCAATCACCCAAACGTCCAAGCTTACCGGGAGTCGCATGACGGAAACCTGCGCGCGCAAAAGTCGAAAGCGTGATTGTCTCTCGCGATATCAGGGATCGGAGCAAGTCGTTGTACTGCTCCAGCACATCGCTTTCGAGGAATCAGAATGCGGGAATACGCAGGGAGAGGCGGCTCCTCGATCGCTGGACTGACCGAAGCGCGCCTATTTTCTAGACGGCGCGGCGAATTAAACAACGCACGTCCTAAAGTCCAAAATGTGGTCGCGGCCACGTATTGTTACTCGTGCGGGGCTCCCCCGGTCCGCTCATGGTCGTCGACGCAGCGATTGCCTCGCTTGCCTGCTCAGTGCAATGAAGCATCGCGTGCCGGCGAGCGACTGATTTGTCCTGCCGCCGCGCCATTCGCAACAGCGCTCGTGATCCCTGACTGCCTAGCAAAACAGTGCTGATCGCTGCGCCGTAACTCAAAAAGTTCTGCCAAGCACCGCAGTAGATCCAGGTCGTACCGCGTCGGGGTCGAGTGTCTAGATGGGCTAACGGGCCGGGAAGGCGCTTATCGCCGTCGTCAGTGGGGCTGTGCGGCTTGTGCCGCGTGAGCGGGTCGCCGGGGAGCTAACGACTGCGGACTCGCGCTCGTGCAGCGGCGAACTGTGTGTTTCTGCGAAGTGCGCTCGGCGCTGAAGAAAGATGAGCTACGTTTGACTACCGTTTGACCTACTTTCCCGAAGCGAGATTCGTGCCATGAAAGTGCTTGTTGCCGACGACTCCGGCGTCATGCGTAAGATCATCATCCGTGCTCTTAATGCGTGCGGAGTCACCGACATCGTCGAAGCCGGCGATGGCGCGGAGGCGATCGCCAAGTTTGGCGAGACCAGCGTCGATCTGGTAATGACCGACTGGAACATGCCGAACAAGACCGGCCTCGACGTCGTCAAGGAAATTCGCGCTACCGGTTCGACCGTGCCGATCTTCATGATCACCACAGAAGCCGAAATGAGCCGCGTGAAGGAAGCAATTGCTGCAGGCGTGAACGACTATTTGGCCAAGCCGTTCGAGAATGACCTGCTTCGCCAGAAGATCGACAAGTTCGTGTGCGTCTAAGCGGACCGCGTTACAGAAAGTGAATCGTCGACCGTCCGCGAGTCGCCGGCGCTAGAGAGGATAGATCATTGAAAGCCGAATATATCAATCCGTTCGTCTCCGCTGCCATCGACGTTTTCAGCACCATGCTGCAGTGCGAGTTGACGCGAGGCAAGCTGACCATCGGCAATGGCGCGCAGCCGACAATGGATATCAGCGGCGTTATCGGTCTCTCGGGTCGCGCGACGGGCACGGTGGTGCTGAGTTTGGACCGCGCCGTGGCGCTCTCGGCGACCGAAATTCTGCTCAGCCAGAAGTGCGATTCGATTGACGGCGACGTCATCGACGCCGTCGGCGAACTGACCAATATGGTGGCTGGTCGCGCGAAGGCCGGCCTGGAGCATTTGGCGATGTCGCTGGCCTTGCCCACGGTGATCACGGGCAAGAATCACGTAATCAGCTTTGGCTCGGCGACCCAAACGCTGGCAATTCCGTTCACTTGCGAGTGGGGGGGCGCCGTGCTGGAAGTCGGCCTGGTGGAATCGCCAGAAGTCGCTGCAGAGTCAATGTTGGCGGGAGCTGGCGCGACGGCGTAGGTTCGGGGCGGAACGGTCACGACCTAGACTCTGATTCGCCCGGGGCTGCACGCCGAGGCGCGGCCGGGTTAAGCTATGGCAGCGGCGCTTGCCGCCATGGCTTCTCTCAGCTCGGAGTCGGCTCCTCATGTCTCGTCTATTCATGCATCACGCTGCGTTAGCGGCGATGGCGATTTGCGGCGTGTGCGCGCTGCCGGTTTGCGCTCAGGTGGCCGAAGTCACAGTCGATGACGACGGCGCGACAATCACGCTCGATGGCGCGCCGTTCGCCTCGTACCTGCTGCGTAGCGGCCACCAGCCGGTGATTTGGCCCATCGTTGGCCCAGACGGGCAAGCCATGACGCGGCAGTACCCGCTGGGCGAGAAGCTCGCCACCGAGAAGGACGACCATCCTCACCACCGATCGCTGTGGTTCAATCACGGCTCGGTGAACGGACTCGATTTTTGGATGGAGCCCGATGAAGAAGACGACAATCAAATCAAGCACCGCGAGTTTCGGCGCACCGGGTCGAGCGATGGCGCGGCGGAAATTGTGGCGGTCAACGACTGGCTGAGCAACGGTAAGAAGATCTGCGAGGACGAGCGTACGATCAAGTTTGGCGCGGACAAGAATGGCCGGTGGATCGACTTCACCGTCGTCGTTACGGCCAGCGAGGGCGAGCTAGTCTTCGGCGATACCAAGGAGGGGGCGTTCGGGATGCGCGTGCCCGGCGAGATCGACGTCGACGCCAAGCGCGGCGGCGCTATCCGCAACAGCAACGGCAAGCAGAATGAAGAGGCATGGGGCGCCGCCGCCGAGTGGGTCGATTACCATGGCGTGATTGACGGCAAGCCCGCCGGAATTGTCATCTTCGATCTGCCCAACAGCTTCCGCCATCCGACGCGATGGCATGTGCGGACCTACGGACTGTTCGCGGCCAATCCGTTCGGCGAGCACGACTTCCCGCCGGGCGGACCGCACCAGGGCGAGGTGAAGCTTGCGAAGGGCGAGCAGCTCAGGCTCCATTATCGCGTGCTGTTCTACGCGGGCGAACGGACGCCCGACGAACTGGCGGCGACTTATCGAGAATATGCGGGCAAGTAGGGCGGCGCCGGCCTCGCTAGTTGCACATGCGGTCGAGCTCGCGCAGATATTCGAGCGCATCGTCCAGTTCGGACGCCGCCACTCCGGCCCGCCTTCCGCCGCGGTCGCATCGACCCAGCAGGAGCAGATCCTCGTAGTGCTCGCACTCGCGCAGCCGGCAATGCGCGCGATGACCAATCGTCCGATCGGCGATCTCATGCGCGAGCATATGATGTTCGATGAGCCAACGGGTCCGCTCGGAGATGAGTTCTTCGAGCGCCTCCAGCCCCGCGGCAACGTGATCGTACGGATCGATCCCTTTGCCGACGTCGTGCAATAGGGCCGCCAGAAGGAACTCCTCGTCGTAAGGGAGTTCGTCGCGGGCGCGGTCGAATACCTGTAGACTGTGATACAGCGCGTCGCCTTCGGGATGATACTTCAGGTTCTGTTTGACGTTCTCCAACGGTAGCAGCAGCGCTTGATACGCCTGGAAGCGATCGACCTGCTCCCGCGCCGCTTCCAGCGCTCCTTCAACGTCAAATTCGGGATACTCCTGGTCCAAGAACTGACGCAGCTCCGCGATGCTCGCCCGTTCAATCGGCTTGCCGGTGATCGAACTCTTGAAGACGAAATGCGCTTCCTTCGACGAATAGACGGTTAGTTCGAACGTAAACTCCGCATCGACGTGAATGTGCGTGTACGTTCGCGATTCGCCCTGCTTGCGGACCAACTTCCGCTCGATGGTGAACGGCAGGCCATGTTGCTCCAGAATATGGCCGACCCCTTCGACGGAATCGGCGAACAGGTGAATGTCAACGTCGGAGCCTTGCCGCACATGGCCGGTCAGCACGCTGCCAATCAGCCGCGGCCGGAACCGCTCAAGCCGTTCCATCATCGCAAGCGCTGCCAGCCGCATGCCGCGAAGCTTGTCGGTCCGCGACGCGCCTTCGTGGACGCGGGCCAACATCTGCACCTGCTCGCGAATCTCGGCGTTCGACGGCAAGTCGGCGGGCTTGGTCCACCCCTGGCCGAGGCGCTCGGCGGCTTTACGCTTCGCGCGAAAGTATTCGGACTCTTGCCGCTCGTACATCAAGCGCGCGGCTTCCCAAGCGATTTGCTGTCGCAGCTTGGAGTGTGGCATGCCAGAGGCGCCGTCAGCCCAAATAAGGTGGCGCGATGGGCGGGGATAGGAGAGTCTGCATCGAATGAACGCCGGCGGCGCGCACGCCTATTGTAGCCAGTGCCCAGGCGCGAGGCCAATCGAACGCGGCGACGCTACAACCGCCGGGAAACATCGGCTAGAATCGGCGGACCGCCCCTTTTCCGACAAGTTCACACAACAACGTGGAGCGTTTCATGTCTTTGCCTCGATTCTCACTGTCCACGGCGTGTCGCTTGCTGTGCTGCTTAATGCTCGTAACGATCGGCGCCCGCGTTGATGCGGCCGAGAAGCTGAAGGCGCTCATCATCGACGGGCAAAATAATCACGAATGGCAGAAGACCACGCCGCTGCTCGATCAAATGCTGCAGAAATCGGGCCGTTTCGTCGCCGACGTCGCCACGACGCCAAAGTCGGGAGAGGAGATGCAGTCGTTCCGCCCCAAGTTCTCCGACTATGACGTCGTGATCAGCAACTACAATGGCGATCGCTGGCCGCAGGAGACGGAGCAAGACTTTGTCGAGTATCTCAAGAACGGCGGCGGCTTCGTCAGCGTCCACGCGGCCGACAACGCCTTCGCGACTTGGCCCGAATACAACGAAGCAATCGGCCTCGGCGGTTGGTTCGGGCGCGACGAAAAGTCAGGCCCCTACGTCTACTACAAGGACGATGAACTGGTGCGCGACGATTCGCCCGGCCGCTGCGGCGGGCACGGCCAACAGCATGAATTCATCGTCCGCACGCGGGACGCGGCGCATCCGATCATGAAGGACATCCCGGAGCGTTGGCTCCACGCGCAGGACGAACTGTACGACACCCTCCGCGGCCCAGCAAAGAACATGACGGTCCTGGCCACGGCATACTCCGATCCGAAGACCGGCGGCACCGGCCGCGATGAACCGAGCCTGATGGTGCTCGATTTCGGCAAGGGACGCGTGTTCCACACGACGATGGGCCACGCCGACTACTCGATGGATTGCGTCGGCTTCATCACGACCCTATTGCGCGGCGCCGAGTGGGCCGCGACCGGCGAAGTGACTGTTGAAGTTCCCGATGATTTTCCGACTGCCGAGAAGTCGAGCAAGCGCGAATAAACTTTCAGGTTTTTAACACGTCGAATTCGCGTTAACCGAGGAGAACCGTTAACCAGCGCCTCGCCATTCTCGTAGAATGGAAATAGAGAACCGACGGTTCTCGGAAGGAGGCGTATCATGGCACACGAAATTTCGAGAGAGACGCTGGAGAAGCTGAAGGCGGATCGCAGTGCGGAAGCAGCCACCCTGCTAAAGGACTACCAGCGAGCCGTGCGATCCGACGAACTGGTGGTCGTGGACGAGCCTGATGGGACGAAGTCGCTCGTCGAGTTCAACGAGCAGGGCCAGTGCTGCACCCGGCCGCTGAAGCCAAAATAGGAGCGCCGCTTGAAGTCGCTGACGCGCGAGCTTTGGATGAACGTCCCGCAGCGCCGGGCCATCGTGTCGATCCATCGAGACGTGGAACGGCTCGTCGCGGAGAGCGGCATTCAAGAGGGGCTCGCGCTGATTAACGCAATGCACATCACGGCGTCTGTGTTCATCAACGACGATGAGCCGGGGCTGCACCGCGACTACGACAAGTGGCTTGAGGAGCTCGCGCCGTTCGATCCCTCACCGGAGCGGTATCACCATAATCGCACCGGCGAGGATAATGCCGATGCGCACCACAAGCGGCAGATCATGGGGCGCGAGGTCGTCGTCGCTATTACCGACGGCAAGCTCCACCTCGGGCCGTGGGAGCACATCTTCTACTACGAGTTCGACGGCCGTCGGAAGAAACGGATCCTGGTGAAGATCATCGGCGAATAGTCGTGGCGAGCGACGGCTAGCGCCGGATCAACTGCGAAAACTCAGACCGGTTCGCCGCCGCCAGCGCTTTGGGGTTCACATAGGCCCGCGCCTTGGTCTCTTCAAACGTTCCCGAACGTTGGATCAGGCCCTCGTCAAAGGCCAACTGGTCGGAGTAGCCCGGCAGCAGAACGCGGTAGTCGTACTTCACGCGCTGCGGCTGGATGCGGTTGATGTGATCGACCAGATTCGTCGTGCAATTGTTCGTGAGCGTATCGTAGAACTCGGGTCGACTGGCAAGTTGATTGGTGCGCGTCAGCACGTCCACCAACAGCATTCGCGTCTGTTCGGCCGTCGCCGTCGTGCGATAGCGGTAAACATTCTCGCCGCGAAGATTGGTGCGGACTTGCACCACGTCGCGCTCGTCGGCCAACACGTACATCAACTCAAACTGCCGCGCACTCCCCTTCCAGGCGGCGTACTCTTCGCCTTGTTCCTTGCGAGTTTCAATGCTGACCGCGAGGTATTGCGACGGTCCCTGAGGCGGCGCGAACTCAAAGCTCAGCATCGTGTGCGCGAGGCGCGGCATATTGTCGAACGGAACCATAAAGAAGTCGACGCCGCGCAATTGGCTCATGTCGTACGTGCGGTCTTCATGCTCGACGACGTATGACTCTTGATCGAGGTAGCGGCAATAGCGCACGTTGTGGGCGACGAACTGGTTGCCCTGGAACTCGACGTAGGGCAGCACGGCCTGGTCGGCTTCCCAGTTGCGATAGTTCGAAGGCGCTAGCATTTTACTCGCCGACGAGCAGCCACTAGACGCGACGAGCGCGCAGGTCAGCAGTAGTCGATCGAGTGCCATCGACGCCGAGTGGAAAGAGACCGCGACGAGAGAAGCGGCGGAGTTTAGCGAGCGGCGGCGCTTGACGGCAAGAGAGCGGTCGCGCGTGCTAGCAACGCCCTGCAAACGTCGTCCCGATCAAAAAACGCCGGTCTCGAGCGACAAATGTGAGCCTGAGCCACGAATGTCATCCTGAGGGAAGCGAAGGATCTGGCATCACATACGAGCTTCCAGTTGCTTCGCTGAGCCTACCCTGACCGGAGGGAAGGGCTCAGCATGACGGGACCAAACCGCTTATAACCGGCAATTGCTGATCGCGGTCTCGAGAATCGCGGTCGCCCCGAGTTGCTCCAGCCGCTCCATGATGTCGATCACCTCGCCTCGCTTGACCATCGCCCGCACCGCAAACCAGCCAGATTGTTCCAGGCGGTTGATCGTGGGCGAGTTGAACCCCGGAGTGATCTGCTCCGCCTCGGCGAGCTTTGCCTCCGGAACGTTGTATTCCAAAAGCGACCACGCACGCGCGATGACGACCCCTTCGAGCCGGCGGGCAACCCGATCGGCAACGTGACCGTGCGGCGTCGCCGGATTCTGCACCAGCACCGTTTCGTAGCTGCCGAGCTCGGCGAGCACATGGAGCCGGTTCGCGGCCAGCGTGCTGCCCGTTTCGACGAGGTCGACGATCGCATCCGCGACGCCCAGAGCAATCATTACCTCGACCGAGCCGGAAAGGTTGACGATGTGCGGCGTCGCCTTGTGGCCGGCCAGGAAACCGGTCGTGATCTGCGGAAAGCTGGTCGCCACGCGCTTGCCGTCCAGATCGGCGGGACGCTTCACGCCGCTGTCGTCGGGAACGCACAGGGCGAGCCGACACTTGCCGACGCCTAGCTTCAAGCGCGTCGAGACGACGGCGCCGCTCTCATTCACCAGGTCGCTGCCTGTAATGCCGAGGTCGATGGCGCCTTCGGCGCAAAGCACCGGAATATCATCCGTACGGAGAAAGGTGACGTCGATCGGCATATCGCGCACGCGCGCAAAGAGGCTGCGCTCTTGTCGGCGAAAGCTGAGGCCCGCGTCGGCCAACAACTCGGTCGAGATCTCGGAGAGGCGACCCTTGCTGGGAATGCCGATGCGGAGGTTTTCTGCCATTGCAAGTTTTGCTTTTTTGAAGACTAACCACGAAGGCACTAGGACACGAAAGAAAACACGAAGGGGAGAATAACAGAACTTCGGCGATGAATGCCATTTTTCCTTGATGCGTTCTTCGTGCCGTCGTGTCTTGGTGGTTTGTATTTAGTTCGATGGTCCGCGCGAAGCCTTCTCTTCCAACCCAGACATGCCAAAGCGGCGGCCAAGTTCGGCTTCGATTTCGTCGAGGGTGACGTCCCGTACCGCCAGCAACACCATTAGGTGGTAGATCACGTCGGCGGCTTCGCGAATCGTGTGCTCGCGGCCAGCTGCCCCGGGCTCGCCGGCGGCCTCCACGACTTCCGCCGCTTCTTCGATGACCTTCGGACCGATCTTCGCGACGCCGCCCGCCAGCAATCTGGCCGTGTAGGACTTGTCGGCTTCGCCGGCAAGTTGCCGCTGGCGAATGGTCTCTTCAAGTTGATCGAGCGGTCGCATGGCGGCGGGAGACCGTGCGGCGTCTTCCCAGTCGGGCTCGCAGACCCCACAATGGAGGGCCGCGAATGTTCAGTAATCCCGTAGTTTAAGCCGCCTCTCGGGGCGAAGCAACCGCCGTGCCCCCAGCGCTACCGGCTCTCGACTGTTGGTTTTTGACAGGCGTCACTGCCACGGGCAAGTCTCGTATCGCCCTGGCGCTCGCCGACCGACTTGGCGCCGAGATTATCTCGCTTGATTCGATGGCCATCTACCGCGGGATGGACATTGGCACCGCAAAGCCGACGCCTGAACAACAGGCCGCTGTGCCGCACCATCTGATCGATATTATCGAGCCCAGTGAAGACTACAGCGTTGCCCAGTACGTCGATGCGGCCCACGCCAAGATTGCCGAAATTCGCGGGCGCGGCCGCGAGGCGCTCTTCGTGGGCGGAACCCCTCTCTATTTGAAGGCGCTACTGCGAGGGTTGTTTGAAGGTCCGCCAGCGAATTGGGAGTTGCGCCAAGAGATCGAACGCGAGGTGGCCGAAGTGGGCAATGAAGCACTGCACGCCCGGCTGGAGCAGATCGATCCGGTCGCAGCTTCGGCGATTCATGTCCGGGATACCCGCCGGTTGATTCGGGCGCTTGAAGTCTTTCGTGCGACCGGTCTGCCCATCAGCCACCAGCAGATGGAGTTCGACGACGCCCGATCTGCTGCGGAGTGCCGCGTGTTTGTCCTGCGGCGGCCGAAACCCGAGCAAAGCGCCAGAATCAACGAGCGGGTCGAGGAGATGGCCGAGCGGGGACTCATTGAAGAGGTCGAACGGCTCACAGCGAATGGCCGGCTACTAGGCCGGACGGCGAGTCAGGCCGTCGGCTATCGCGAGGTGATCGAGTTTCTCGCCGGCCAGCGCGACCGGGCGTCGATGCTCGAGCGGATCAAGACGAGGACGCGGCAGTTTGCCAAGCGCCAAGGGGTCTGGTTTCGTAGTTTGTTGGAGTGCCGGTTCGTCGACATTGAGGGTGAGGTCGACGCCGCGGCGCTCGCCGAGCAAATCGTCGCCGCGGCGCCCCGGTCAGTGGCCGGGCCTCAATAGTCATCGGGCGTCCTACGCGTCGCGGGCGATGACGAAGCGCGCGATCTCGACGAGCATTCGCTTCGCTTCAGAATCGCGCAATGTCGAGAGTTCGGCCGCGGCCTCTTCGGCGAAGCGGACGGCGGTCCGTCGGGCTCCATCAAGCGCCCCCGACTCGTCGAGCCAATCGAGGAGCATGCCGCTGTGCGTCGCATCGGACTCTTCGAAAAGAGCCTGCAGCCGCTGAACATCGGGCTGTCCAGCTTGATCACGGAGCAGGATCAGCGGCAGCGTCATTTTGCGGTGGGCCAGATCGGTGCCGAGCGATTTGCCCGTCGATTGCTCCTCGCCCTCCAGATCGAGCAGGTCGTCGACGATCTGGAATGCCAGCCCCAACTTGCGACCGTATCCGGCGAGGCGATCAACCGTCGCGGCGTCGGCGCCGGCGTAGTGGGCCCCCAGCCGGCAGCAGCAGGCGGTCAGCTCGGCCGTCTTCGCGTCGATGATGCCCAGATACTCGTCGCGGGTGAGCCAGAAGTTGCCGCTGCTGTTGGTTTGCCGCAACTCGCCCTCGCAGACCGTGTTGGTCGACTCGCCGATCGCCCGGCAGCCAAAGGTCGTCTCCAACGTGCTGGCCATGTAGAAAGCATGCGAGAACAAGTAGTCGCCGAGCAGGACGCTCGTGTTGTTGTCCCACCGGGCATTGACGGTATCGAGATGCCGGCGGACGTCTGCTTCGTCGAGTACGTCGTCGTGCACCAGCGTCGCGGTATGCACCATCTCCACGACGGCGGCGAGCGTAAGATGTTCGGGGGTTATCTCGCCCAGCGCTCGCGCGGTGAGCAGGAGCAGGGCAGGGCGGAGCCGCTTGCCGCCGATGCGGAAGGAGTGCTGGGCGAGCTCGTCAATGAAGGGATCGGAATGCCGCAGTTCTTGCTGCAAGCGGCGATCGACGAGCGCCAGATCGGACGCAATCGGCGCGAAGAGTCGGCTCAAGGCCTGGCGTGCGTCGGCGTCGGTATGGCGAACCTGGCTCATCGATCCATTTTCCTGTTGCTGTATCCTACAATCATCGCCGGCCCCGAAGATTGGCCGCCGGTCAGGCGCCGACTTCACCGGCAGCCGGACGCGCGAACTCCCCGCTCGCGCCACCCGATTTGGCTTCTAGTTGCACCCGCTCAATCACCATCCCGCGGTCCATCGATTTGCACATATCGTACACCGTGAGGGCCGCCACGGTCACCGCCGTCAGGGCTTCCATTTCGACCCCAGTCTTGGCGGTGATTTCGACCTGGGACTCGATCCATAAACCGTCATCTCCAGCCGGGGTTAACTGGATTTCCACGGAATCGAGCGCCAGCGGATGGCACAGCGGAATGAGATCCGAAGTCCGCTTCGCGGCCATAATGCCGGCAAGCCGGGCGACTTCGCGGACGTCGCCTTTGGCGCCGGGTCCCTGGCAGATCGCCGCCAGCGTCGTCGGGAGCATGCGGACGATGCCGCTCGCTCGGGCAACCCGCCGTGTCGCGGGCTTGGCGCCGACATTGACCATGCGGCTCGCGCCGGCGTCGTCGAAATGGGAAAACTGACTCAATGCGGGGCGACCTCAGGGTCGAGGACGCTCGATCCAGATGGCGGGAGGAAAGACCGCCTTCATTCTAAGGGTTGCCGCCGGGGCGTCGAGCCTGCCGCTTGGCGGACGATTGACGCAACCCTGTCACCCCGAGGTACTCCGAGGGGTCCGCGCGGCCAACCGGCCCCCTCAACGTACCTCGGGGTGACAGGGTGCAATACTACCGCGTGTGGATTTCCAGCGTTGACGCTGGCTTGGCAGCGGTCCGTGGCTCGGCCTCGGCGGGATTGCCTCGCTTCACGATGGAGCGAACGGGCCACTCGTGGTTCACCGCGGGCCGAGCTGGCGTCGGATCGGCCTCGGGCATCGCAACCATGAGCGACGGCTTCTCGGCCGTCACCTCGGGGGCCGCCGGCATCTCAGGTTCTTCGAGCACCGGCGGCGTCACGGCTCCAACCTCATTGGTCCGCGGGCCGGTGGCGATCTTCGGTTCTTCCGGCAGCGTCAAACGCTCGATCAGCCACGGCTTCCAACCCGATTGCACGCGCGGGGCTTGTGCTTGGATGGCCGACCAGAGGGCGCCGGGAAGCGTCGCGTTAGTGAAGTCGCTCGGATCAAGGGACAGGAGCGATTCCTGCAGCGTTGGTTGTCGCGCGGCCAGCGCGGCGACGTCGATCTGCACTCGAGCCAGCTTATCGGCCTGGGCGACGAGCTCACGGATGTCGAGGTTCCAGAGGCGCGCCGTCCAGTCGTCGCCGGCAGCGGCAAGCCAGCGGCCGTCGGGAGTGAATGCCAGCGCCTTGATCGCCTTGGTCCCGCCCGTCAGGACGACGTCCTGCGGCTCAACGCCTGCCGCAGCGACCCGCCAGAGGTAGACCTTGCCCGCGGCGTCGCTTGCGGCGAGCCAGTTGCCGGCGGCGCTCATCGTGACGCCCGTCAATTGAGCATCGCCCGCGACGAGTATGCACGGCGCTGCGTCGGCTTCGCTCGACCTTAGATTCCAGACGCGCAGTCGTGAATCGTTGCCGGCGGCGACGAGGTACTGGCTGTCAGCGCTCACCACAGCCGCGCGGACGGGCCCATCAAGACCATTGAGCAGCAACGAATCGCTTGGGTCGTTGCTCGTCAGATTCCAGAGGCGGACGGCCGGTTCGCGGGCGTCGCCGCAGGTGACGAGCCACTTGCCGTCGCCGGTGAACAGCGTCGCGGTTACATGCCCATGACGGCATTGGCGCTCGACCGAAGCCGCCGCCGGGTCGCGGGAAGTGAGGTCCCACAATCGGACCGCGTCGTCGACGCCCAGCGCAAGCCAATGACTCTGCGGACTCATCGCCATCGCTTGAATCTGGCCGGCGTGGCCGGTGAGCTGCCGAGAAACGGCGCTTCCAGGACCGGCGGCGAGGTCCCACAGCTGCCCGAGGCCGGTTTCGAAGCCCCCCTCGGTCGACACGGCCGCGAGCCAACGGCCGTCGGGGCTCAAGGCCATTTTCGAAATCGGCTGACCCTTGCCGGGAAGGATGATCGGTATCTCCGCCGGCGTGCCGCCCGCGAGCTGCCACATGCAGACGGTCGCGTCGCGACTACCGGTCAGCAGGGTCGATCCATCGGCGCTGAACAGGACGCTTGTGACCGGCTTCTGGTGGACGTTCAGGGCGATCCCGGTGCGCTGCGGATGATCCGCCTGGAGATCCCAGAGTCGCGCCGTGCGATCGACGCTGCCGGTCGCGAGCCAGCGACCATCGGGGCTGACCGCCAGCGTGGTGATCGGGCCGGCGTGTCCCCGCAGCTCAATCGCATCGACGTCGTGCGACGCCGAGCAGCGGAGCAGCGCATCGCGAAGGCTTTGGTGAGCTTCGGGGAGGACGACTCCGTCTGGATCGAGCGTCGAGCGGATGGCGTCCGTTGAAACGATCACACTCCGCCATGGTTCGACGGTCGCCAATTCCTGCGACTGGGCGGCCAGGTATTTTGAGGTGACGGCGCGGACGTCGCGCTCAGCCAACAGGCGCTGGGCGTCGGCCGCCTGACGTTCGCGTTCAAGCCGCTGCTGGATCGCATTCAAGCGTTGGGCCGACTCGACCTCGCGCGACTCGGCCGTTTGTTGCTGGATGGCGAGCTCGTCGCTCGCCCGGTGGTACCCGAAGTAGCCGGACAGGAGAGCGATCGCCACGGCTGCCGAGCCGGCCACCCCGCCCGCCAGCGCCAGTTGCCGGCGGCGCGCCGCAGCCTGCTTGGCGGCGAAGTCGGGGCTCGGAAAAATCGGGCCGGGCGCTCGCCGCAACCACTCGACGACGTCGTCGCCATCCGCCGCCACCGCTGGCGCCTCGGGCAACACCTCGAGTTCGAGCACTTCAGGCCGGGCCGGCGGCAAATCGATCGTGCAGGCGAGGCCGCAGGAGTCGCAGACCACGACCTGCGGATTCGACTGCGGGTCGAACTCCATCAACTCGTTGCAGAGCGGGCAGGGACGGACGACCTGCAGCGAGAGGGTTTCCCCTTCCCGGCATCCGTGCCCCGGTTCAACGTCCTTGCGGCCTGCCATTTGTCGGCTGCTACCCATGCTGTCGCGCGATTCCGCAGGAAGCGAGTCTCCGTCACAAACGGAGCGTTCGTCACCACGATCATCGGCCACAGGGCGCCGGCGCCCACCGGAAAATGCAATCGCCCAGTAGATTCGCTAAAACCGGACCTTGCTCAGGGGTGTTCGCCAGTCAGGGAGTCGCGCAGTGCGACTTCGGTGCGGCTTGCCCGATCGCGGCGCAGCCAGAGCGCAACACGTCGCTGTAGCAACTTCAGCCCCCGGCTTCGCAACATTATGCAAACGCCATCAGATCGTTTCCTCGTCGCAAGTGGTTTCTAGCGGCCTGGATGCAGAGTTTGGCGTTCACCCAGAGGGTGACGCGCGGCAGTCGCCTCACCCAGTTGGGGAGTGGTCCGAGCCCGCCGCCGAAATTGGTGAGTTGAGCGAAGCGTTGCTCGATGTACGTCCGCTGCTTGAAGAGTGCTTGGCCATCGGCGGTCGTCAGCAGTTCGATCGACTGCAAGCGGCCGATGCTGTGGCGGCGGTGGCCCAGCGCTCGTCCCGCGCGACGCTGCGGAGCGATCAACGTCACGCCCGACCGTGCGGCGATCTCGTGCAGCGGGTTGCTGTCGTAGTTGCCGTCGGCCAGGACGCAGCCTCCGCCGACTTGCGGCAAGAGTCGCCGGGCGACCGTCTGTTCGCTCACGTTGAGCGGCTGGATTTCGCACGCCACGAGCGCATCGATCGTCCAGACGGCGTGCAGCTTGTAGCCGCGGGCCGGGCCGCCGACGCCATGCCCGCGCGTGGCGTCGGGATCCTTGCTGAAGCCTCCTACCGGCAACGGCTTACCGTCGAGGAAGCTCACCTCCGGCGGGTGCGGGCCCTGCCAGCAACGCTTCCTCAACCGCTCGATCAGTTCCACGGCCGCCGCCGTGCGGAGACGACGGCTCGCCGTCGATTGGCTCGGCAGCCGCACCTGCCATGACGACGGCCAATTCTCCGGCCGACACGCCCAACTCACCGGTCGATCGTGGATCACCGCCCAGAGATAGACGCCGACGATCCAACTGACCGAATAGACGTGTCCCGAACGATCGCTGCATAACCGCCGAGTCAAACGGTATAGTACGCTCCAGAGTTCGCGTTCCATGGCTCACCTCCTAGAAACGTGTCAGGTCTCTAGGAACAGCCTGGAACGCGGGCCTTTTTACCGTTAGCGACGCGTGCTAGCTATTGCATTATGTTGTTCGCCAGGGGGTCGGTTGCCCTGCCGGTAGGCGTCTTCCCAGTTCGTGCTACCCCCGGCGGAGCCGGGGGCTGCAAACGCGGTCTCAGCCCGCGCGGCGAATCGGGATGATCCGCTCTTCCTTGCCGCGGAGGCGGTCGGCGACCTCGGCTCGCTTGGGCGAGGCCGCGCTCTTTGGGGCGCTCAGCGAATCGATCAGCTCGGTCATCGTGAGCGACCGGTTGTCGATCTCCAACGGCGCCTCGCCTTGCGGATCGCAATAGAGGTCGACCGTCGTTTCGTCGAGTCGCAACCCGTCGAGTTCCCGCAGCAGGCCGTCCATTACTGCCTGACGCACGAGGGCGCCGCGGGTGGCCTGGGCGTCGACGCCTGCTTCGCCCATGGCGTCGAGGGCTCGTTTGGCAAGCGCGGGAAGATACTCCGTCGGAATTTCAATCGTCCGGGGGACGTAGATTTTCAGTTGCATCGTTCCCTCACGAAGTCGAAGCGGCCCGATCGCTGGGCGGTCCGCACGCCATTGAGTTTCTGAAACTGGCGGCCAACAGGCGGCGCCGGCGCTCACGAAACGGAGCGTCGCTAGTGAGTATCGGCTAAGCAGGTTGTAGGGATTGCATCGAAATCGTTGGAATCGCTGAACTGCCAGCGACGGTCGCGGCAGCGGGCCGAGGGGGACATTCTGTCGCCACCCGATTATGTCGCTCTCCGAGTCGCGAGTGATTTTTGGCGACAGAAAGTAATCGTCATTAAGTCCTTTAGTGATAACGCTTTACGGTTTTTGTCGTCGTGAATTGTGTCGCTGCTGTCGCATGGGGCTAGAGTATTTACCCCAATCTGTCGCATATCGCATTGCGTCACGGCATTGCAACAGCGGTTGCCTGTGGGAGGCGTCTCCGACGCCGATCTTGTTCACCGCCACAAGCGGTTGTGGTGATCCAACGTCGCTTCGGGGTCAGAGACCCCTCCCACAGATTATTTGGGCGAATCCGGTGTGGTGGTCAAGGGTTCAGTATATCGGCCGGGGCGGCCAATTTCAAGCGAGTTGGTGCTTGTTTACAGGGGATTCACTCGTGACGTCGGCTGCACGAGCTGTTCGGCGAGCCCAATGAGAATTCCTTCGGGGCCGCGGATGTAGCAGAGCCGGTAGACGTCGGCGTACTGGACGACTTCGCCGACGACCGTTGCGCCGAGCTTGCCGAGGCGGGCGAGCGTGTCGTCGAGATCTTCCACGGCGAACATCACGCACAGGTAGCCCAGCGCGTTCACGGGGGCGGTGCGGTGATCGGCGACGACCGGCGGGGCGTCGAAGCGGGAGAGTTCGAGCCGGCCGTGGCCGTCGGGCGTCCGCAGCATGGCGATCTCGACGCGCATGTCGGGCAGGCCAGTGATGCGATCAGCCCAATCGCCGGCGATGGGAGCGCGGCCTTCGAGTTCCATGCCGAGCTTGAGGAAGAACTCGATGGCGGCGTCGAGGTCTGCCACGACGATGCCGACGTTGTCCATGCGTTTGACGGTCATCGCGCCTCTGAAGGTAATGACAACCTTCAGTGGTGAGCCTAGAGCGAGCGCCATTATTCCTCGGGCTCAACCAGCTCGATTTCCAGATTTCGGTAGGTCAGATTCGAGTCGGCCCAGCTGTATTTTGCGCCGATCGCCACGCGACCATTCGTGACGGTGCTGAGGCCCTTGACCTCTTGATCCTCGATCACCTGAACGTCGTTGAGCCAGACGTTGACGGTATCTCCCGCGACTCGCAAGACGAATTTCGTGGTTTCGCCAGCGGGCGTGTAGGGCTGTCGGCCTGCTCGTCGCTGTTGATACGGCCCGGCTGTTACCCAGCTCGTCGCGGGGTTGAACATCATCGAGAACAGCGGAAGGCCGTCGACGTTCACGAAGACGCCGGCGTCCCAAGGTTTGTACGGGCTTTCGCCATGGACCACTTCACCGCTCAGTTGCCAATGCGATCCGAAATTGGATTGGCATTCCAGGATCACTCCGCCACTGTCGGAGACGCCGTGCAATTCGTCGTCGGGCGTACGGCGCCAGTCGCCGGCGATCACTTTCCAGCCTTGCAAATCGGTCGCTGGGATGAGCGAGAGAGGTTCGCCCTTCTGAAAGTCATCGCTCCAGTTCAATCCTTGCAACCGCGACGCTACTGGCGCGCTGATCGACGGATCGAGCCCCTGTTCCTCGAGGATGGCTTTGAGCGCGTCGACAGCCTCTGCGCGCTTGCCGTCGTCGTCGGCGGCGCGAAACGCCGCTAGAATCGCGTCGGCATGAGGGCTTGCGTGCAGGTTCACGGCTTGGATCACCTCGATTGCAGGCAGCGGAAAGCGGCTCAGTGCATCCGCGTCCAATTCGCTCTTGAGCTCGTCAAGCAGGCGTTTCGCCTCCTCCCATTGCTGGTTCAAGTAGGCGAATCCGAGCCACACCGTTTTCCACCAGACGGCGCTTTCGCTCCTCGCCTTGGTTGATGTATCCCTGGCAGATTTTACGCACGGCTTCATAGAGGCCAGGACGCTGGGCGTACCGCGAGCCGAGCGGATTTTGATTGTCCCGCATGATTCGCCAGACTGCTTCGCAGAATTCATAAGGAACGTCGGTGTCGTAGCGGTTGGTCTCCATGCATTCGACGCCAAACTGGTACATGCGGTCGTGCGAGCCGTGCCAGCGGGGCAATAATCCGTAGATCAGATGCGAGTAGGGCGTGCGGTAGTCGAGTTGAGCCTCGACGGCGCGATCAAACCACATTCTCATTTCACGTTCGGGCGACGGACTGTGACCCATCGCGACTCTCACCATCGCAGTGGGCGCTTCGGGACGCTTGGGAGCGGCTTTCCAGGCCTTCTCGAAGGCGTCGCGTGCGAGGTCCATCTGCTCGCCAAAGCCTTTCCACCCTTCCTCAGTCACATCGGACGCAAAGTTGGTGCCCCGCGACTTCCACGCGGCGTCGAGGTGGTATTCGCCGACCAGCATGTTGACGACGTAGGGCGACTTTTCTTCGTGAGCCTTGGCGGCCTCGCAGAATTGTTGCCTTCTCTCCAGCGGCAGCGACTCCGCGAATCCATTCAAATGACTGTAAAGCGTGCGACCATCGTTCGTTGCCAAGTCGTCTTGTAAGGCCGACTCCAGCGCGTGCTTCTCGCTCAGAGCGAGATACTCCTCAGCCTTTGCCGCTTGGCTGGCGTCGTTCTTGAGCGTCCGGTGGATGCGCTCCGCTGCGGCAAAGGAGCGACTCGCCGGATACCCTCGTTCGACGAGGCCGTGATAGGCCTGCTCGACGAGTTCCAATGCCCGGGCCTGTGAGGCTGCGTCGGGCTGTCCGTCCTGCAACATTGCGCCGTGGCAGTACTTCACCAGCGGGTCGTCGCAGCCTTGTTCGGCAAGCGGTTCCGCCATCGCGATCAGCTCGACCTGCGACTTGTGTCCCTTCGCTGAAGCGAAGTGCCGTGAGGCTTCCGTGAGGAATTCGATGGCCGCGTCGTCCCAGGCGTCGTCGCGACTGCCGACTTTCTTGTAGGCTTCGACGCTTGTGCGCAGATTGAAGGCGACCTGGTCCTCGATGGCGTCCTTGGAGGTCACCGCTTCGGGGCCGTTGGGAATAGGCTTACCGCCGCGTTGGGCGTCGCGGGCGGCTTGCAGCGCATCTTGGGCGAGTTGCTTACCTGCGAGCACGGCTTCGATCTCGTCGCAGAGCTTTTGCTCGAGGCCGTCGCCGTAACCAATATTCACCACCTGCACGACACCCTGCTTGTCGACGATGATCGTCATGGGAATGCTGCCGGCCTGGAAAAGCTCGCCGAGCTTAGATTCTGGATCGAGAGCGATCGGAAGTTTGAGCTTTTCCTTTTCGAGAAACTCGCGAATCTCGTCCGCGCCATCGCCCAGATTGACGGCGAAGAAGGCGACGTCGCGATCAGCGAACTTCGTCGCTACTTGATCGACGGTCGGCAGCGCCGCGATGCACGGGCCGCACCAGAGCGCCCAGAAATCGATCACCGCCACCTTCTTATCTTTGAGGTCGGCAAGCTTCTGGCCGCCTCCGTCCAGTAGCTTGAGTTCGCAGTCGGGCGCCTCCGCCCCCAATAGCGGATGGGGACCTTCGTCGCTCGGTTCCTCATCTCGCAGCGACTCGACTTGCTCAGCATCTTCGGGCACGTCGATCGCGAAGGTTTCGTCGGTGATTGCTGGTTCGAGTTCCCAGTTCGCGTAGCTCACCAACTGCTTGGGGAGTTTGGATTCAGCATCGGGCGTCTCGATTTGCAGGGTCGCTTCCATTTTCCGCGGCAACGGGTGATCCCCTTGCTCGATCCAGAGAATGATTTTCGTTCGCTGCTGGGAAACCACGATGCGATCGCAGGCAACGCCGTCGACTTGCTCGGGTTCCAAGAGGGCGATTTTCGTAGCCGACGCGGTGGCCTGTTTGTACCAGTCGCCCGTCGCGTACTGCACCACGGTGCGTCCGGCCCCCAGCAACAGTGCGGCTTCCTCCTGCAACGTCTCGTTGAACGTCTCAGGAGCGTCTCCCAGCAGATACCGCTGACCCGATGGCCAATAAGCGAACAGTTGCTTCCCATCGCAAATGACCGTTCCCTCGCTCTCGCCGCCGTCGGCTACCGTCACTGCAAGGCGATTGGGCCGTTCGATGACGACGTGACGCTTGTCGGAGCGGCTTTGCTTCTCTCCTTCTTCCGGCTGAATTTCTATCGTGTGGTCAACGTCTACCGAAAATCCTTTGAGCTCGCCAAGGTATTTCGACATCGCCTGCATGCGACTATCGGCCGTGGGGTCGATTTCCGGCTTTGACTCTTCGGCAAAGGCGACCGTCGGGCCGGCTGTGGCCAAAATTAAGGTGGCGAAGAGACTAATGGCAAGGCGTGAAGGGGATGACAAGAACATAGCTGGTTCCCGGTAAATGCTTGCGGGCAAGCGAAAAGGCTGGTGATCAGCACTGAGTAAGGACAAGTGATGCCATCAAACGCCGAAAATCGGGTTTCGACTCGAAAGGCCGAACAAGTCGAGAACTTGTTACTCCGTTTCTCGCGCGGCGGAGCATCAGCCAATGGGGACAGCATACACCGATACGCGCTGCTTCCCAACTATTTTAGGCTTTACGCTACTTGCCCGCGGCGATGATCGCGCAAGTGATCGAGGCGACGGCGGCGGAGATTTCCGACGGCTGTGCTGAGGCCAGGGCGTCCCAGTCTGCTTGGACGGCGACCGTTGGTTTGGCGGTGTGCGGGTAGATCGCGCCGGCGTGGCCTCCGCTGCGGCCGACCGGGATGATCGTGGCGCCTCGTTTGGAAGCGACTTGATGTTCGTGGGCTGTGCCGGGGCCCCCTTCGATCACCAGGTAGATGGGCGCCATTCGGCCGAGGATCTCGCGGCGCTCCTCCATGTTGCGACCGGCGAAGAGGGTGACGCCGTAGTCCCAAGGGACGCAGCCTGCGGGAAGGACGTGGAATGTGCGCTGTTCGTCGCTGCTGCAGGCTGCAAAGAAGCTGCGGCCGACGGCCTCGCCAACGCCTTCGACGCCGCCGGTGAGGAGGATGAGGCGATCGATTTTGGCTAGTTGCGCGCCGACGAGTTGGCAGGTTGTCGCGGAGTCGGGATGCCAGAAGGAGGTGCTGCCGATGACGGCGATGCGCGGGGCGGGTGGGAGTTGGGCGGTGAGGTTTGTGGCTTGTTCGTCGAAGGCGTTTTGCGTGTTGGGCTTCATCGCGACAAAGCTCCGTTTACTGCTGAAACAGTGGCTCGGGTGCGCGGTTTATACAAGAGTTGACACAGAGACGCCAAACCGATCGTTGGCTTAGCGGGTCAAATGCAAGAACTTGCTCGGCCGTTAGCTAAGCAGGGAGAAACCATCCCAACCGTAAGCCCGATAACGAGGCTGAATATTGTCCTCGCTTGGAATGCGAACGCGAATGCTAATCTTATCCAAATCACGAGGATTGTCCGCGAGTATCCGCGCGAAAAGGGACTGGTAATCATCGATGATGGAATCGGCGTATTTGAAATGGACTTGATCTGCATGAATGACTACAGCGCCACTTGCTTGTCGAATACTCTGTTCATTCATGCATCGGACTTTGTAACCAAACTCGTTTGTGTCGTGGCCAAACGAATCTCCTAGCATTTTAAGATTGCCGCAAGTCAGATAGTTGAGGCGTGCGACTATCCAACTGCCCATTTCATGCACAGAAGCCTTACGAAGCCAAGGGACGGACTGTCTGAGCTGATCTATAAATAGCGGCGATTGTTGTTCACCACTACCCATCGGCGCGAAGCCTTCCCGAAGCCGCCAATAATAGCCGTGGCTCTCGAAGTACAGAGACATACTCATCGTATCAGCCGCCCAAGTCCCTGCTCTTAAATTGTGTTTATGCGGAAAGCCGACTGGCCATTGTAACTGCTCGAGGGACTTATGCTAAATGTTGTTAGGCATCGTCGGAGCGAGCGTTCGCCCTCATCCCCAGCCCTTCTCCCTCGGGAGAAGGGAGCTAGATTGCGCGCGGGGCGGTCCGCTCCGATAAATCTTAACTCTTCTCTGTCCGTATCCTGCTTCTCTCTCCCTGCGGGAGAGGGGCTGGGGGTGAGGGCGTCCTTATATCGGGTGCCACTCGCCGCGGCGAGTGAGAAGCGCCGGCTAAAGTCGTCTGCCGTCTGGCTGGCAAGAGGCCTGGAGGTGGCACCCCGCTTGTACTCAGTGGGAGAGGTCGTCATTAGCTATGGCTCGGGCGGTTTGCTCGCGGCCTAGCCATGCCCCCAGCGCCATCCAGGCGCCGACGAGCGGCAGGATGGCGATCGCTGCGGCGCTCGCCGAGAATCTTCCCAGCGCGTCGACGACGTTCGAGGCGGCGACGTCGCTGCCGCGGAAGACGACCGTGTCGATGAAGGCTTTGGATTCGTACTTTTCGGTGCGACTCACCACGGTGAACAGCACCTGCTGGGCGGGAACGAGCAGGCCGTAGCCGATGATTTCTTGGACGACTTTGGCGACCATCAGCGGCCAGAGGGTGGCGTCGAACGACAGCCAGGCGAACAGGCCGACGATGACGCTGCAGGCGATGGCGAGCGTGGCGCCGACGCCGGCGAGTCGCATCAGCGCGGCGGCGAGGACCGCTTGGAAGGCGAGCGTGCCGGTTTGCGAGTAGAAGTTCATTGCCGAGAACAATTGCGTGCGCTCGGCGACCGCGAGTCCTTCCTCGCGCAGCGTGTGCTGGAAGTTGTTGTAGACGAACGTCGCGGCGAATTTGCCGATGGCGGTGAAGGCGCAGATCATCAGCAGGTAGCGTGACGACAGCACGGTGCGGAGGCCGGCGAGGAGGGAGCCGCTGGACTTGTCGGAGGCGTCTCCGACGCCGATTCCGCGCACCACTTCAGTTGGCTGCGGCCCGCCAACCGGCTTCGGGGTCGGAGGCCCCTCCCGCAAAGATTCTTTCGAAGACTCGTCGCGCGAGGCGACGCGCAGCACGAGCCAGGCCATCACGATCGCCAGTTCGAGGGCGCCGATCGCGACAACCATCAGCCACTCGACGCCCAAACGCTGCGCGGCGACGTGGCCGACGAGCGAGGCGACGATCGAGCCGACAGTGCCGGCCGCGGCCATGACGCCGAACCAGCTTTTCCCCTCCTCGGCGGAGAAGAGGTCGGCCATCACGCTCCAGAAGACGGCGACGACGTAGAGGTTGAAGACGCTCACCCAGACGAAGAAGGCGTTGCGCAGCCACTCCGTGTCGCCGTAGCCACGGGCGAGCAAGAGGGCAAATACGACGAGGCAGGCCACGAAAAACTGATAGACGCCGAACACGAGCTGCCGCCGCGTCGTGCGGGCGACGATGCGCCAGTAGAGGGGGAGGGCGGCGGAGGCGGCGAGGAAGGTGGCGAGATAAAGGGGGCCGAAGAGGCGCGTCTCGGTGGCGAGCGCGTCGCGGACGGGTTTGAGGATGTAGTAGGAGAAGAGGACGAGAAAGAACCAGAGGGCGGAAACAAATAGTCGCGGCGTCATAGGGTCATATCATACAGGCGCAACGCGATTCGCAAACCTAGGTCGCACGGTGCTCAGCAACGGCAGAGAGTGGCGACGTTCTCTAGAATTCGAAATGAGATGCGACGGCGAGTTTTTCGAAGACATCGTCGACTAGGCTCAATTCATCGGCATTGACTTCGTCGCCTTGAGCATTGCCGCGCAGGGTTAAGTCGCTTGCTTCCGCGTGGGTTGGGGACAGTAGCCCAATCGGTGAGCGGCTGGCGCCGAGGGCGTGGTGTGATGGCGTGGCCGCGGCATTGGTTTTCGAGCGAACCGCATTTGTTTGCAGCGAGACGGCTCGCGTGGAGAGGCCCTCGCCGGCTAGCCAGAACCAGTCTAGAGTCGTCGCCGGGCGTGCGATGGCGGACGGCGTCTTTTCATCTTCGCTGCTTGTGAGCGTCGGCGCCGCCATCACCGACGTTGCGAACGCCACGTTTGATTCGACGGCAGCGGCCGTGGCGGCTCCGCTCATGCCGAACTGGGTTTTCCAGACGGTCAAATCGGCGGCGTCGACGTCGCCATCGTTATCAGCGTCGCCCTGTGCTTTCGTCGCGTTGGGCGTGCTGCCGAAATTGCGTTGCCAGGCGAGGAAGTCGCGGCCGTCGACGCGGCTGTCGACGTTGAAGTCGGCGGAGGGGGCGACGCTGGCGACGCCTTCATAGGCGCCGACGTCGATTCTGCCGTTGAGCACGCGCGCGAACGACGCTCCGCGTTGATCGAAGTTGGGGGGAGGCAAATAACCTGGCGTTCCCGCGTCGATGGCTGGACTGCCGGGCAACAGCGCCATCGTCGGGGTCGGGCCGCCATTGTTTTGGAGCGGCCCGAGTTTTGGATCGCCCGTGTTGACGACAGATCCGGCGAAGCCGCTAAAGGTGCGAATCAGATTGTTGCCGCCGGCGGTCGCGTTGGTTCCGAAATCATCAGCCGCGCCGGTGAAGTCCTCAACGGCCGTATCGGATCCCTGGCCGATGATGGTGTCGGTGATGTTGGCGGCGGCGGTAGTCGACTCGGTGGTCGGGGTCGTCGAGTCGCCGAAATTGAAGATGCCACGGCCCCCTTGAGCTGCCGTATTGCTGGAGATCGTGCTGCTGGAGATGGTGATCGTGCCGTTGTGATTGAAGGCGGCGCCGCCGACGCCGGAGCCGTTCGCCCCGCCGCTCCCGAACGTGCCGCTGCCCCCCGAGCCGCCGAGGGCCATGTTGGCGGCGAGCGTGCTATTGCTAATGAAGACAACACCGGCTTCATTGAAGATGGCGCCTCCCATGCCGCCGCCGCCGTTGCCGCCGGCGCCCCCGCCGCTTGGGCCGCCGCTATTGCCGCCGGCGCCGCCGCCGAAGCCACCGGCGCCGCCAACGCCGGCAAACGAGGAAGCGTAGCCGCCTCCTCCTCCGCCGCCGCCATACCCGCCGTTGCCGCCGGCATAGCCGCCGGAAGTGCTGCCGTCGCTCGCCCCTCCGCCAGCCCCGCCGCCGAAGCCGCCGTCACCGCCAACGGAGCTACCGCCTGCGCCGCCGTTAGGGCCGCCGCCAGCGCTGCCGTTGTTGTTAGCGATGTTCGCCCCCTTGCCGTTCAGACCGCCGCCGCCGGAACCGCCGTTGCCAGTCAAGTTGTCGTCGTACGCGCCGCCGGCGCCCCCTTGGGCGATGTTGCCAGTGAGCGTGCTGTTGAGGATCTGGAGCGTGCCTTGGTTGAAGATTGCTCCCCCCAGGCCAGCGCTGCCGCCTCCGCCGCCGCCCCAAGAGAAATCGCCGCCGGCGAAGCCTCGAGCCGTTCCGCCGGTGAGCGTCAAATTCTGCAGCGTGAGATTGCCGGCGCTGGTGACGTCGAAGAGCCGCATCGTCGTGCCGGCTGCCGAGAGCGTGACCCCGCTGTTGCCGATGGGACCGTTGACGACGATGTTGCTTGTGACCGGCAGCGCCGTGGGACCGACTCGGTTGGAGCCGATGGTCGCGAGGGTAATCGTTTTGCCGTTCACATTGCCGGCGAAGTTAATCGTATTGATCAGGCCGCCGACGAGCGTGACGTTGGCCTTTTCGCTGGCGGAGAGGTCGTCGTACGAGCGCGAGCCATTAGCCAATTCAATCGCCTCGCGCAGCGACAGCGTGGCGGCGACGCTTGTTTCGTCCAGTTCAGCGTTGACGAGCATGCTGGCGACAAAGCGGAACTCGAAGGCGCCGACGTCGACGTTCGTCGGATCGCGCGGCGCTCCGCGCTGGTCGATGCCTGGCACGCCATTTCCGACTTGCTGATCAATTCCGGCATTGACGGCGGGACTGCCGCTAGGGAGAGCCATGGTCTGCGTCAGTCCGCCATTCTCTTGCAACGGACCAAGTTGAGGATCGGCCGTGCTGACGATGCCGCCGAGAAAGCCGGACTGCGAGCGGATCAAGTTGCCGGCGCCGGCGCTCGAATGGGCGCCGCCGGCAGCCACGGCCGTAAAGTCCTCGACGGCATAGACGCCCGACTGGGCGACAATGGCATTTTTGAGGTTCGTCGCGGCGGAAGCCGTATGAGCGATGCTGAAAATGCCGCTGCCGGCTTTGATCAGCGTCGAGCCGTCGCCTTGAGTGACCGAGTTCGCGGCGATGGTGGTATTGGCGACCGTGATCGTGCCATTGCGATTGAAGAGGGCGCCGCCCAACCCCTGGCCGGCCGAACCGTTGCGGCTAGCCTGAATGCCCGTGCCGCCGGCGCCGCCGATGGCGGCGTTGCCAGTGAACGTCGAGTTGACGATGTTGACGGTGCCAGCCTCGTTGTAGATCGCGCCTCCCATGCCGGCCCCGCCGCCGCCGGCACCGCTCTCCGATTCGAAGCTGGCGCCGCCGCCGGCGCTGCCCGCGCCTCCGCCATAGCCGGCGGCCCCGCCGCTGCCGCTGTGATCGGCTCCCCCCCCTCCTCCGCCGCCGAACCCGCCGGCGCCGCCAGCGCCTTGGTAGGTTCCGCCTCCACCTCCTCCGCCGCCAAGATTGCCGTTGCCCCCTTTGCCGCCCAGGATCGAGGGATTGAGGCCCGCACCGCCGCCGCCGCCGCCGCTACCGAGAAAGCTGCCGTTGCTACCGGCGCCCCCGCCTGACGATCCGCCATTGCCGCCGCCCGTGCCGCCGCCGAATCCGCCGCCGTTCGAGGCGGCGCCCGCGCCGACGGAAGCCAGACCGCCGCCTCCGCTGCCGCCGCCGCCGTTCCGGTCGGCTTGATACGATCCGCCGGCGCCTCCCACCGCGCTGTTGCCTGCGAAGGTACAGGCCTCGATCGTCAGCGACCCCTGATTGAAGATGGCTCCGCCCATGCCGGCGCTGCCGCCGCCGCCGCCGCTCAGCCGCGAGCTGCCGCCCGCCATCCCCTGCGCAACGCCGTCGGCGAGCGTCAGCCCCTTCAACGTCAGGTTACTGCCGACGTCAACGTAGAAGAAACGGAACGCCGCGCCGCTGCGGGCGATATTGACCCCCTGCGACAGTCCGGACTGACCGTCGATGACCAACGTCGTATTGTTTTTGATCTGAAAAGCGGTTGCGCCAACGTTTGCTGCAAACGGATTAATAAAGTCGCCAGGCAGCGTGATCGTGTCGCCGTCGAGGTCAGGAGAGAATTGGATGACGTCGTTGCCGGTGCCGCCATTGGCGTGGTTGACGCTGGACACGACCGCGTAGGCCAGCGATCCCACGCCAAATTCGGCGTCGTTGGTGACCATCAGGACGGCCAGCAGCAGCCGGTCTTCAAGCCGAACGACTTGCGGCGCGTACTTGCGATTCGAACGGCGGCGCGCGTTGCCGCGGCGGCCGGTACGCAAGACCTGCAGCTGGGGAGCGGACAACTGTTGCAGCCAATTCTTCAAGTCCATGATGCAGCTTTTTTTCAGGCGTGAGGTCGATTGCCGACCTGAGCAGTGGGGAAGAAGTCATGGCGGCGACAGCGCAGCGCCGCCCAATTTGTGCGACCAGTCTGCGCCGCGAACAAGGCTTTCGCCTTGTGCTTTCATCAACAAGTAGTCTGCGCCGGCTCAAAAGAAGCGGCGTGCCCACCATGAGTGGAGAAGTAGGCGAATATTAATGCGCGCCGGAAGCCTTCCAATTCAGGCCGCGTAAATCGACGAGCCGCTCAACTGATCTCAGAGACGAATGTTGGCGGTAGGGCAGGCCCATTCTGGGGCCGGCGGGCTATCGAAGTCAACGAGAATCAAGGAAAAGTAACGTCCATAAGGGGGCCGACGCCGCGTCGTCCTTCAGCGTCGGCCGCTAACGGGCGAAACAGGCAACAAAAAAGGCCCCGTCGATTGGAAAATCGACGGGGCCTCTTTGAGCGGGGATCGCTGCGGCGAAGACGGGAGGTCTCGCGTCGCAGCGGACAGTTGAATCTTTCAACCGCCCCTATTTTTTATCTATAACCGCGAGCATTCTCGAGCGTCACGGGTTTCGCGCTCGTCATGGGAGCGTTTGGGGCGCTCCTGAAGTCATTCGCTTCTGCACGCAAGTCAGGGGGAGGTCAGCGTTAGACCAGCTCTTTCTTGGCGCCAACCAGCGTCCGGAGGCGTTCGGCCAGCAACGCGGCGTCGAACGGCTTCTTGAACGTTTCGTTGATGCTCGAGCGATCGAAGCTCGCCGTGGAGCCGTCGTCCGGCAGCAGGGCGATCAGGATCGTCTCGGCGAAGTCGCTGGAGCGCCGCAGATTTTGGCAAATCTGCAGGGCTTCGACCTGACCGATGGAGAAATCGACGACGATGCAGTCGGGGTGGAAGCTCTCGGCTTGGATGCCGGCTTCGAACCCGCTCGCGGCGGTATTCGTGCGGAAAGAACGTTCGAGCGGCAGCTCGCGCTTGAGGTTCTCGATCAGCACTTGGTCCTGCGCGACGATGAGCACTTTGGCCATCGCCTCGTCCTCAAGGTCGCCCAGCGGCATGCCGTGCTCCTTGAGGAACCGGATCAGGTACTCGCGGGGGATCCGCCGGTCTTGCGAACCGGGGATGCGGTAGCCCTTGAGACGACCCGAATCGAACCACTTGCTGACCGTGCGCGGGGCCACCTTACAGATCTTAGCGACCTGACCAGTAGTAAAGACCTTCATCACGGGTACTCCAAAATTGACTTGCGTGAACGCTCACTCGCGGCCCACGCTCCCAACGAGCGTGCGACCTGGTCGGCCCCTGGCAGTTGCAACGCGCTTCGGCGTTAACTCTCCCTAAACGCCGCTCTTCTGGGTCGAGCGAGCGCGTTGCCTTCGCCTGGGTCGGGGCACGGAATCTAAAATGGCATGCTGGCTTTGGTTCAGGTCCTTCTGATCCTCTGCTGTCATGTACGCTAATCGGCAGTGCAAGCACTCGGAGATTGGCGAAAGTCGTTAAATTGGAGAACTCGCAGGCGAGTCCGTCCAATCGTTACAACCGCTGTTCTCGCGAGCACATGCGCAGCCGGGTAGGCTCGCAGTTGCAACGAGGTCGTTGCGAGGGGGGAAGCATCCAGACGGCGCGCAGCGGCCCTTCCAATCAAGGGCGCAACGCGGCACCAGTGCGGCGTGCAGTGTCAGGCAGGCTCCCCCCTTCGATGAAAGCCCTCGGCCAGCGTTGCCGCCCCTCGTGGAAGGGGAAGCGCTGGAGAAGAGCACTCCATCTGGTACCTATTTTCGAGTCGAGAGGGGGGTCGACTTTAGAAACTTTCAACCGTTGCAACGTTCTCGACGGTTGATCCGCCCGTTGCGCCTGCAGGCGAGTCGTCGCTTCGCGCCGGTCGTAACGATAAAACCGGCCGAATCGACGATCGCTGCGATCGCGAGGCTTCTTCGCGCGAGTGCGCAACTTTATTTCCAAGCCACCTGGCTCTGCCGGTGGACGGGCGACAAGTTGGCAAGCGAATCGAAGTTCGTCCACCGGCGGAGCCGGTGGCTTTAAGCGCTACGCGGCTTTGAGCGCTGACGGCGCGATGTGGCCATCTTCGCTGACGTCCTCAAATCGCACGGAGACGCGCTTCGACACGCCTGACTCTTGCATTGTTACGCCGTAGAGGACGTCGGAACAGGTCATCGTTCGTTTGGAATGCGTGATGACGATGAACTGCGTCGACTGCATGAACTGCTTCAGTACTTCCACAAAGCGATCGATGTTCGCTTCGTCGAGCGCGGCGTCGACTTCGTCCAGAACGCAGAAAGGGCTGGGGCGGCTGCGGAAGATCGCTAGCAACAGCGCCACGCAGGTCAGCGTGCGTTCGCCGCCTGAAAGGAGCGAGATGTTGCGAGGTTGCTTGCCGGGGGGGCGGGCGATGATCGAGATGCCAGCCTCGAGCACGTCGCCGCTGGCATCGTCCTCCAGCACGATGTCGGCCTCGCCGCCGGCGAACAACCCGCGGAAAATCTCCTGGAAGTGCGTGCGGATGTTGTTGACCGACGTAGTAAAGAGTTCCCGGCTTTCAGCGTTGATCTGCTGGACAATTTGTTCGAGCCGCGCCTTGGCCGATTGCAGGTCCTCGTACTGGCCGGCCAGCGTCGCGTAACGCGTCTCCAGGCCTTCGAGCTCGGCGAGAGCCTCGACGTTCACTGGACCGACCGCTTGCAGTCGACCCTTCAGGTCGCGGATTTCGGCTTCGATGGCGGCGCGGTCGGCTGGAACCGAATCGGCGACGGCGTCGACAGTTCGATTCTCGGCGGCGAGAGTCGCCAGATCGAGACTGTAGTCTTCGCGTAGGCGTTCGGCCGTCGCCGATCGCTGCTGGACGAGTTGCTGCAGTTCCAACTGGACGCCCTGCAGGCGGCGCTGGCGGGCCAATAGCTGCTCGCGAATCGCATCTGCGGCCATGACCGCGGCGGAGCGATCGCCCTGGCGGAGGCTGCGAGTCTGTTCCAACTCCGCGAGCTGGAGGCCGAACCCTTCCTTGCGGGCGAACAATTCGGCGCTCTCGGCGGCGAGATCGAGCACCAACTGCTGCAAGCGAACTCGTTGGGCTTGGCACTCTGTTGCGCGGAGTTGAGTTTCCTCCAGGAGCGAATCGCGTTCGGCGTGATCGCGGCGTAATTGTTCCATTTGCCGACGCAGGCCGTCGAGACGTTGCTCGCTGCGGGCAAACTGGACGCGCTGTTCGGTGAGGGCGTGGCGGAGTTTCTCGACTTCGGCCTCGAGCTGAACCTGCTGCTCTGTTGCCTGCTGAATCGCGTTGCTGAATTGCTCAATTCGCTGGCGGAGCAGGGTGGTTCGCTCCGCGGAGCCGACGCGGTGTGCCGCCAGCTCCTGCAGTTGGCCGGCGGCAGCTGCGCGGGCGTTGGCGAGCGAGGCGATGCGGGCGTCCAGTTGTTCAATCTTGTCGCTCATCGAGGCGACTTGGAGGCGAGCGTCGCTGTGCGCCTGCGCCGCGGCGGCTTGGCGGGCGGCCAGCTTCTGGAGTCCCCCTTCGGCCGCGGCGATACGACGCTCCAGTTGCTCGCGATCGTGCTGAGCATCGGCCACCGCGCGTTCCATCTCTTCAATCTGCTCGCGCAGCGCGCGCAACTCGCTCCGTCGCGACAGGAGGCCGGCGATGCTTTGCCGCGGGCCAACGGTGAGCGTGCCGTCCGCCAGCACCGCTTCGCCGGCGGCAGTGACAAAATTGAGTCCGCGGCCCGGGCCGTTCGCCACGCGGATCGCCGTGGCGAGCGTATCGACGAGCCAGTGGCGTCCCAGCAGCCGCCGGATCATCGGCTGTAATTCTTCCTCGGCATCGACGAACGTGTCGGCACGGCCCATGACGCCGGGCTCGTCCGAGAGATCGATGCGGTCGACGGCGCTCGCGGGCGAGGGAACGTCCAGTCGCAGAAAGCTGGTGCGGCCGGGCCAGCTGCCGGGCTCGCCGGCGAGGGCCGCCGCGAGCGATTTGGTTTCGGTGACCACCAAGTAATTTGCGCGGTCGCCGAGCGCAATCTCGATCAGCGGGGCCGAATCGGCGTCGACGTGAAGCAGGTCGGCGACAACGCCGCGGACGTTGCGGAATGGTCCTTCGGGGGCGGCCTGCGCCTGGCGCAAAACTTCTTTCGCGCCAGACGTGAGGCCTTCGAGTCGGCGTTCGAGCTCTTCGAGAACGACGGTTCGTTCATTAGCGCCGGTGAGTCGGCCTTCGAGGTCGGCCACCAGCTTGTGGAGCGCCGCCACTTTGGCGCGGTCGGCGGCGAGTTCGGTCTGGCAGCGTTGATATTGCTGATTCGCTTGCTCCAATTCGGAGGTCAGCGTGGTCAGCTCGGCGGCGGACCGGTTTTGTTCGGCGACATGACGCTCGCGGGTCGCGGCGAGCGGGACGAGCTCGTCGTCGAAGCGACCCAGCGAGCCCTCCGCGGTCTGCAACTTCGCTTCCAGAAGTTGCTCGTCGTTGTGAACCTGGGCGAGCTCGCGTTCGGCTTGCTGCAGTTCAGTCTGCGATTGCACGGCCGCCTGCGCCGCAGTCGCCAGCGCCGCCTCGGCAGCCGCGAGCTGTTGTTGCTGTTCAGCGATGACGCTGGCCCCGCTGTCGAACTGCTGCTGCGAGATCTCTAGCTCGGCGGCCGTCTCGGCGACCAATTGCTGCGAGTCGCCGGCGCGGGTGGTGAGGACGAGCAGCTGCTGGCCCAATCGTTGCGTTTCCAGTTCCAACTCGTCGATGCGCGCCAGATGGCTGCTGCGCGTCGACTCGCACTGTGCAAGCCGCTCGCGAACCGTCGACTCGGCGGCGGTCAGGTCGCGGTAACTCTGCTGCAGCGCGTCGTTCTCGCGGTCGACTTCCGCGACGCGTGCGTCGCACTCGGCGAGTTCGCGTTCCAGGCCGGAAACGTCGGTTTCGTCGGCGCCGGCGGCGCCGCGGAGAGCGTCGATGCGGGCGGTGAGCTTTCGCCAGTCTTCAAGGCCGACGTGGGTACGCAGCAACTCAAGTCGCTTGGAGACTTCCGAATACTTTTGCGCGCGGCCCGCCTGCGAGCGAACGGTCTTGAGTCGAGATTCGAGCTCCTCGACGATGTCGGCGAGGCGGAGGAGATTCTGCTGGACTTTCTCAAGTCGTCGCGCGGCCTCTTCGCGTTTGACGCGAAAGCGGCTGACGCCGGCCGCCTCTTCGAAGATGAGCCGCCGCTCTTTGGGCGACGACTGCAGCACCGCGTCGACCTTGCCCTGTTCGATGATGCTGTAGGCGCCGTTCGACATGCCGACGTCTGCCAGCAGGTCGCGGATGTCGCGCAAGCGGCAGGGCTGCCGGTTGATGAGATATTCGCCTTCGCCGCTGCGATAGACGCGACGGGTGATTTGGATCTCGGCGGCATCATGGTCGAAGATGCCGGCGCGATTGTCGAAGATGAGGGAGGCTTCGGCGGCGTTGGCAGCGCGGCGGGAGCGAGAGCCGCTGAAGATGACGTCGGTCATCTCCTTGCCGCGGAGCGCCTTGACGCTCTGGGCGCCCAGAACCCACTTGATGGCGTCGACGACGTTCGATTTGCCGGAGCCGTTGGGGCCGACGACGACGGTGATGCCGGCCGGGAACTCGAATCGCGTCCGCTCCGCGAAGCTCTTGAAGCCGTTGAGTTCGAGGGCGGAAAGCATGTGACGATTGACTGATCGCGGGAGAGGCGGCTTAAGTTGGCTCTTGGCTGTCGGCCGTCAGCAATTGGCCAGACGGGGGACTTGCTGCGCTCCTCGCGTGGAAGGCCCGCGTTAGCCGCCGCTGGCGACGAGCTTGGAGTCGTCGCTCGACGCGGCTGGTTCGTCGGTGCGATCGGGGACGCGGCCCGTTTCCGGCAGAGCGTTTTCCGCGTAACGGCTCGACAGGGCGCCGCACTCCTTCGCCTGCCGCAACATCTGCACGACGTCGGGGTAGTCGCCGCCAAGGTCGATCACCGCACGAATAACGGCATCGACGTTCGGATCGACGATGCGCTGTTCGGTCGGATTGTTCGGTCCAAAGCGGCTGACGGTGATTTTGTCGCCCTTCATGCCGTTCACCAAAATGCGCGGACCCGCGTCGAGCACCAAAGGCAGCTTGAGGGCATGGTCGCGGCCAAAGAGGACGATTTCCGGACGATGGCTGTTGGTCACGTGAATCATCGGCGGACCGCCCGTTTCGAGCCGGTGATACTTGAACCGGCCGTTCATGCTTTCGCCGCGGATGCGCTGGTCGTCGGCGGCCATCGTCGACAGAGCACGGAAGGCGCCGTAACGGGTTTCGGCGCTCTTCACCGAAAGGAGGCGAGCGAGCGCCTCCGAAGCGGCGCCGTCCTCCATGGCGCTGAGCGCCGAGAAGGCGTTCACGCGGAACGCCGGCTCTTCGGCGGCGGCCTTGGCGAGCGGTTCGACCGCCTCGGTAACGTCGAGATAAGCGAGCGCTTCGGCGGAGTAGAAGCGCACCTCGGAATCTGCCGCCTTGGCGCCTTCTTTGAGGAGCTCGATCGCCTCTTCGCCGCCGACCGCCTCCAGCCGCATGGCGGCCGTTTCCGACGTCACGGGATCGAGCAGCTGATCGTGGAGCAGCTTCATGCGATCAATCCGCTGTTGAGGCGTCTCGCGGACCGCAATGCTGCGGACGACGCGCATGTAGCGACCAATGTTGTCTTTGTAGCGAGGATGAATGGCCAGCTCGATGTACTCGTCGGTTTTGGGGGTGGCGACCCCCAGGCGACGGCCGTCGATATATGTGTGGAAGCGTTCGCTAACGGCCTTGGCCACCATCTGACTCAAGCGAATTGATTGATGCGAATGGTCGAGGATCAGGCCAAGCTGGCGGGACTTGGTGGCGATGCCGCCGGTCAGGACGCGCCCTTGGACCATCAAGGCGGGGTTTTTCTCGATGTCGGCGCTCGGGTCGACGAGGATGGCGCCTTGCGCCACCGCCGTTTCATGGCCCGACTTGATCGAACCGCCAAGGACGGCCATTTCGCTGAGTCGAGTTTCCATGAGCCAGCCGCCGCGGAGACTCGTCGTGTCGCTGCGCGTCGGAACTTTGACTTCGACGTCGAAGCGGTCGCCCGCCTGAATGCCGGGGCGCAGGTAGCCGCGAACGAGGACCAGGGCGGTGTTTGGCGAACTGATCACCTCGTTGGGGTTGGCGATTTCGCGACGGTTCATTTCGGCGAGCAGCGCGGCCCGCTGCGGCGAAGGGGCCGGGTCCTCGCCCGTGCCGGCCAGGCCGGTGACCAGCGCCACGTTTTCGACTTTGACGAAGTTCATGCCGTACGGGTGAGCGACGGCGCTTACCAATTGCGTACCGTCGATCGCGCCATCTTCGATGGTCGACAGCGCGGCGTCGGGGCTTTGAGGACGGAAAATCGGACCCATGCAGCCGATCGCCAGCGACGGCGCAAGGCAGGCGGCCGCCGCCTGCAGCACCATGCGACGAGAGACATTCGGACTGCGGCGTGATCGCTTCGACATGGGACGTGCTCCGACAGGTCGCTGCGCGCAGCCTTGCGCGCAGCCTCGATACCAGACCGAGAGGCCGCGGAGAGTAGGGATGCTGGCGAGAGGGGTCAAGAGAAGGGTGGGGGCTGAAGCCCAGAAGCTGGATGCTAGCGGTGGGTCAAACTCTCCCCAGCATCGAGCATCGCTCGCGGCCCTCACGGCGGATCGTAGCCGCTGCCGCCCCATGGATGGCAGCGGCCGATACGGCGGAGTCCGCGCCAGCCGCCGCGGATGGCGCCGTATTTCTTCACCGCTTCGATGAAGTACTGGCTGCACGTCGGCTGGAAGCGGCAGCGCGCGCCAAGAAAGGGACTGATGCCGAGTTGGTAGCCGCGCACCGCGGCGATCAGCAGCCAGCCGGGAAGGGCGAACACTCGTTGCCACAATGCTTGCATGATAGCGCTAGCTTAGCTGGCGGGCTAATCGGTCGGATAAGGAGCGCAGCGATTGCTGGACGCGCGGCATTGTCGGCGTGGCTCCGGCGCGAGGCAAGGCGACCAGATCGAGCCCCAGCGGCAACTGCTGCTGGGCGAGGCGAAAGGCTTCGCGCAGGCAACGCTTCCAGCGATTGCGGATGACGGCGTTCCCCGCCTTGCGAGACACGACCAGTCCGATTCGCGAATGGGGGAGGTTGTTCTCGCAAGCATAAAGAATCAGCATCCCGTCGCCCGCCGAGCGCCGCCGGGCGAAGACGCGATCGAATTCGATCTTCTTGAGCAGCCGCCGCGATCGATCGAAGGAGAAGTCGCTCACTTAGCTGACCGTTTCATCGCGGTGGGGACGCTGGCGGACCGTATCAACGTCGGCTTGCGTGGGCGCGATCGTTTCCGCATCGAGCGGGCCGGCTGCCTCGCTCGCGCGACGCGAAATCGGCAAGCGATCGGGAGGCACCGAAGGCCCCCGCCGGAAACTGCCTTGCTTGCGGACCCAGTGGCCGCCCAGCAGAATGACCACGATGATCAACAGACCGAGCAGGGCAATGCCGAGCAGCGCCATCAGCACGGCGGCGCTCGCGGGGGGCGAGAGCTTCTCGGCTTGCGCGGCTTCGGCAAGCAAGGCCCAGGCTTGCGACGGCGGCATGCGGCCTGAAAGCGTCACCAGCGCAGCTCCGTGCGCGGGTTCTCGGTGTAACGCCCGGCAATTTCCGCGAGTTCGCGCCGGTCTTCTTCGCTCAGATTTTTGGGCATCACGATCTCAAGTTCAGCGAACAGATCGCCGGGTTCGCCCGAACCGGCTTTCACGCCCTGCCCTTTGACCCGCAACTTGCGACCGCTCGAAGAACCCGGAGGGACGGTCAGCGTAATCGTTCCGTGCGGGGTCGGGACGTCGATCTTGCCGCCGGCGATCGCCTCGGCAAGGGTGATCGGCACCGAGACCTCCAGTCGTTTGCCGAAGCGGCGAAAATGGGGATGAGGCGCGATCGCGACGCGAATCAGGATATCGCCTGCCGGACCGCCGTTCGCTCCAGGTTCCCCCTGGCCGCGGAGCCGAATTTTTTTGCCGTCCTCAATTCCTGCGGGGATTTTCACGCGAATGGTTTCGGTGCGGCCGTCGCCGCGCTGCACGGCGATTTGCGCTTCGCCCCCGAGCACGGCGGTGGCAAAGGGGATCGAGAGCTCGTGCTCTAGATCGGCTCCCTCTTCAGGCGCCGAACGACGGGGACCGCCGCCGCGACCTCGATTGCCAAACTGCTTGAACAAATCGGCGAAACCCCCGCCGGCGCCGCCAAAGAGATCCTCGAAATTAACTTCGTGTGCTTCGCCGCCGCGCGGCCCGCCCGCGCCTGGCCAGGGACGAGCCCCCTGCGGTCCGCCGCCCCCCATCGATTCGTAGGCGCTGCCGTAGCGATCGAATAGCTCGCGCTTTTTCGGGTCGTTCAGTACGTCAAAGGCGTTTTGAACCTGCTGAAACTTTTCCTTTGCCTTCGGATCGTCGGGATGAAGGTCAGGATGGTTTTCGCGCGCGAGCTTGCGGTACGCCTTCTTGATTTCCTCGGCCGAGGCGCCGCGGGCGACGCCAAGCGTTGCGTAGTAGTCTTCAGCCATGAATACCGTGGGCGAGATGCTCGGAAGGTTCGGCGGCGTCGATCGAAGGGGAAACCACCCATTTTAGCGAGCGCCGTCGCGCTGGGTAGTGAGTCGCAGCGGCCCCCCCGCGGCGCTTAGGCCCCCTGCTTCGATTTCTGACCTCCGCCATGCCTCGACTTGGCGGCAGCGTCGCCATCGCCGACCGAGGGCGAGGACTTGGCAAGCGTCGGTCCGACGCTCGCCGCGGACAGCAATTCTCGCTGGGCGCGGTGTTCCGGCTCGTCGTGCCAAGCGGCCGCGCGGACGTACGAACCGTCAGGCATTAAGACGCGAGCTCGGCAGTTGTCGCGCAAGTAAGCCGGAATGATCTCGTCGCAGATGCGCCGCTTAAGATCGGGCGCTTCGATGGGAAACATCACTTCGACGCGACGCTCGAAATTGCGCGGCATCCAGTCGGCACTGCTGAGGAAGATATGTTCCTTGCCGGCCTCGCCAAAGACCATGATGCGGCTGTGTTCCAGAAAGCGATCGACGATGCTGCGTACGCGAATGTTTTCGGAAATTCCCGGCAGACCGGGACGCAGGCAGCAGATGCCGCGGATGACCAAGTCGATCGGCACGCCCGCCTGGCTCGCCTGGTAGAGGGCCTCGATCGTTTCGCCGTCGACGAGCGAATTGAGCTTCGCGAAAATGCGTGCGCTCTTGCCCTCGCGGGCGCGAGCGGTCTGTTCGTCGATCAACTCGATCGTGCGGCGATGAAGATCGGTCGGCGCGATCACCAGCTTCTTCCACTCATGCCCCTGCGAATAGCCGGTAAGAAAATTAAAAAGCGCGGTGCAGTCGTCGGCCATCAGCTTGTTCGAAGTGAACAGCGCCATGTCCGTGTACAGTCGCGCCGTCGCCGGGTTGTAGTTGCCGGTGCCGAGATGAACGTAGCGACGCACCTTGGCGCCTTCCTGCCGAACGACCATGGCCAGCTTGCAGTGGGTCTTTAGATCCATGAAGCCGTACACCACATGGACGCCCGCGCGTTCCATCTGCCGCGACCAACTGATGTTGTTCGCTTCGTCGAAACGGGCCTTGAGTTCCACCAGCGCCGTGACGTGCTTGCCGTTCTCAGCGGCCTGGATGAGCGATTTGACGATCGGGCTATCGCCGCTGGTGCGGTAGAGGGTTTGCTTAATGGCGAGGACGTGCGGGTCTTCGGCGGCGCTCTGAATGAAATCGACGACCGGATCGAACGAATCGAACGGGTGGTGGAGCAGGACGTCGCGATCAGCGATCTCGGCGAAGAGGTTGTCGCCGCGGCGCATGCCGAGCGGTTGTCGCGGCGTCAACGGCGCGTCGCGCAGCGCATCCTTGCCCGGGAGGCGTGCGAGCTCGTTGAGCGCGGTCATGTCGAGCATGCCGTCGACGCGATAGACCTCGGAGTACTTTTCCCCTTCGATGAAGAAGTTTTCCTGCAGTTGCTCCTCGCCGATCAGCGTTTCCAGCAGGTCGCGGCTCATTTCCTTATGAACCTCAAGCCGCACCGCCTCGGAATGCTGTCGGGCTCGGAGACGCGATTCGATGGCGCGGAGCATGTCGTCCGACTCTTGCTCGAGCATGTCGACGTCCATGTCACGGGTGAGCCGAAACGTCGCCTGATGGGCGCTCTCGTAACCCCCGAAGAGTTCCGAGAGCTTGCAGGCGATGATGTCTTCCAACAGCACGAACTTGTTTTCGTGAGGACCGCCGACGTCGATAAAGCGCGGCAATACCTGAGGAAGCTGCACGACGGCGAATAACTCCGCCGGGCCCAGCCCGCTCGTCCGCTGCAGCAACGCGGCGAGGTAAAGTCCGCGGTTGTGAAACCGCGGGCTCGGATGGCTTGGGTCGATCGCCATGGGCGTCAGGATGGGGAACGCCCGCTGGCGAAAGAACTCGTCGACGATTTTCCGCTGCGTCTTGTCGAAGTCGCATTCCTTGAGCAGCAGGATTTGTTGTTCGACGAGCGCCGGCAAAATCGCCTTGTTCCAGCAGCGATATTGCTGTTCGACCAGTTCGCGAGTCCGCTGCCAAATTCGCTGCAGCAGCGTGAGCGCGTCGAGCCCGTCCGCGCCGGCGTCTTGCGGCGCAACGCCGCCAAACGCCTGCTCGCGCAGGCCGGCGACGCGGACCATGAAAAACTCGTCGAGGTTCGAGCTGAAGATTGAGAGGAACTTCACCCGCTCCAGCAGCGGATTGGAAGGGTCCTGCGCTTCTTCGAGCACCCGAGCGTTGAACTCCAACCAACTCAGCTCGCGGTTGATGAAGTGCTCGGGAAGATAGACGACGGGGTCGGGCATGGAACTGCGTAGAGTCGGCCGGGGAGCAGCGCGGACAGAGTGCCAACGCAATTATAGCGTACCGGCCGGGCTTCGTTTTTCGGCAGAAAAAGACTCAAGTTCCCGCCCGCGTCGCCCGCCGCTTGACTACGCGAGTGCGTCAAAGACGCGAACTTTGGACCAGTTCGGCGACTGTTCGGCGATGAACTCTTTGTGCCGAGGGGCGACCTGGTACTGGTCGTGCGCCTCCTTGCTGTCGAACACGACGACCAGCGCCACGTCGAATTCCTGGTCGTTCACCGGGCGCTGATACGAAGGCTCGCGAACGCCTGCGCTGTAGTGGATCGAGCCGGGATGGTCGGTAAGATACTTGTCGCATGCCGCGACGAACGCCTCGCGGGCGGCGGGCGATTGATCCTTCAGGGTGAAAAAAACAACGTGAGCCAGTCCGGTGCGGGAATTTACGGGCATGCTTCGATCCTGACAATCGACGGGACAGCGGCGAGGCTAAACAACGAACGCCAACGTCTCGCTGACGCTATTCACCTACGCCTTTCGCGACCGGCTTATTGTCTTCGTAGAACTGCTCGCTTACGCTGCCGTCTGCTGCCCAGCGGCTTAGCTTGCCGTTAAGCTTGCCTTTGGTGAACGTTGCTTCGGCCAATTTGCGTCCCGCCTCGTCCCATTCAGTCATTTGGCCATCGAGTTGTCCTGCGGCAAAGCTGGCGTCTTGGCGCGGCTTGCCGCTGGCATAGTAGGTCTTGCGCGGCCCAGCGAGTTGACCGTCGACGAAGTTCTGCTCGATCTTCGGCGTCGTGCCGTCTTCATAGTACGTGACCCACGCGCCGTCGCGTTTGCCCGCCTTATAGGACTTTTTCGCTTGCAATGATCCGTCGGCGCGGCGGATTTCCCAAGAGCCATCGGGGGCGCCTTTTTTGTAGGTCACCGTTTTGGCCAGCTGACCGTTTTCGTGCCAATAGCTCCAAGGCCCGTCGTGGACGCCGCCGTCAAAGTTCCCTTCGGTGAACTTCTGACCGTTGCGGTAGTACTCGGTGTACTTGCCGTGGTTGACCACTTGGTTGTCCGAAAGCAGGCGAATATTCCGCTCCACGCGCACCTTGCCATCGTCGTACTTTTCGGAGACCGGACCTTCCTGGGCGACCTTCGGCTCCGGCACCGGAGTCGGTTCATCCAGATAGACTTGTTCCGTTGCTGGGGCCGCCGCGGGCGTCGTTTCGGCGGCGGCGGGCGCCGCGGCCTCCTGGGCGTGCGCCGGCTGAATCGTCACGACAACGCCGCAGACAACTACGAATGACATGGCCCACGGGCGAAAGTTACATTGCAACGCAGGAAGACAAGTCATCGAACTAGACTCCAAGTATGCCGCCGTAAGGTCACATTGGGTCCGTCAGCGGCCCAACGCCTGGCGAATTTCTAGTATGGCGATCAAACGAACTTCAGCCTAGGAATCGTCGCGGACGAGGGTCGAAGGGCAAGCCCTTTCCTTGCGATTCGGGTACGGCTTTGCGGTCTAGGCCGATTCGCCGGGCTTTTTACCGCTTTCGAAGTACCAGTCGGGAGGCAAAATCGTGTCTTTGCCCACCACGATGATGCCGTCCCGGATCGTGCAATGGTCGTTCGACACATCGTCGAACTGGGCGTCGTTGATGATCCGCACGCGCTGCCCGATTCGACAATTCTTGTCGATGATCGCCCCCTCGATCACCGCGCCGGCGCCAATCCCCATCGGCGGCTCGTCGGCGAAATCGCTTGCCGCCACCGCCTCCGGCGACTCGTAGAAGTCGGCGCCCATCAGAATCGAATTGCGTATCGTCACGTCGCGCCCAATGCGGCAGCGGAGGCCGATGACGCTGTTCTCGATCCGCGCGCCAGGCTCGATGATGCAGCCGTCGGAAATAAGGCTGCCGGTCACCATGGCCCCGTCGATGCGCGACGGGGGCAGGAAGCGGGGCCGGGTGTAAATCGGCGCCGCGGCGTCGTTCATGTCGAACGGCGGGTTCTGCTGCGCGAGTTGGAGGTTCGCCTCGTAGAACGAGCCGATCGTGCCGATGTCTTCCCAATAGCCGTCGAAGAGATGAACTTGGACCCGGCGCGTGCCAATGGCGTGGGGGAAGACCTCGCGGCCAAAATCTTGGTGGTTGTCCTGCGCCAGCATCTCGGCGAGCACCTTCGCGCTGAAGACGTAGATGCCCATGCTCGCCAGACAATCGCGCCCGCCGCTGCCAACGCCGCGGGCGTCGATCCAGCCCGGATCCATGCGCACCGGGGCGATTTGCTCTTCGGTCTTTGGCTTTTCGACGAACCCTTCGACTTGCCCGGAGTGGTCGGCCCGCATGATCCCCATCGCCGACGCCTCGCTCGCGTGGACCGGCTTGGCAGCGATCGTGATGTCGGCCTTCGTATCGATGTGGGTCTGAATCATCGCGGCGAGATCCATCCGGTAGAGCTGGTCGCCGGAGAGGATCACGACGTAGTCGACGCCCAACTGCGTGAAGTAGCGCAGATGCTTCCGCACGGCGTCGGCGGTTCCCTGGTACCAGCCCGTGCCTTCCGACATGGTGAGTTGGGCTGCGAGAATTTCGACAAATCCGCCGCTGAAGTTGTCGAACCGGTAGGTGCCGCGAATGTGGCGATGGAGGCTGACCGACAAGAACTGCGTCAACACATAGATGCGGTTCAGGCCGCTATTGAGGCAGTTCGAGATCGGAATGTCGATCAGCCGATACTTGCCGGCCAGCGGCACCGCCGGCTTCGAGCGATAGTTGGTCAGCGGCTGCAACCGCGTCCCCTGTCCGCCGCCTAGTACGACTGCTACCGCATTCTTCATGGGAGATTTCCTTCGATGAATTGCTTTTTCACCGCCAAGAGCGCCAAGCAAGAACGCCAAGGGGGGGATTTAGTTTAACCACGACGGCGCGACGAGCACGACGAAAAAAGCAGACAATGGAGCGAAGCGTACGAACCTTTCCAAGCTCTCCCCTCGTCGTGTGCGTTGTGCCGTTGTGGTTCAATCTCATCCGAATTTACCTTAGCGTCCTTGGCGTCCTTGGCGGTTCAATTCTTTATTGTGAAAAGTTAGTCGATCACTTCACTGCGAAAATTACCAAGCGGCCGGGAACCACTTTTTCCTGTGTTAGCGTCTTCCCGGCGATCTGCTCCGCCACCTTGGGCTCAGCCTTGGCCGTCGCAAGAATTGTTCCGTTGTCGGCGTCGGCCGCCACGTTGATCTTGCCGCGAACTTTGCCGTTCACTTGCACTGCCAATTCGATCGACGACTCGATCAGCAGCGACTCGTCGAACTTCGGCCATGGTTCGTACGCGAGCGACTTGGCATGGCCGAGCGCTTGCCACAGTTCCTCGCCCGCGTGCGGGGCAAACGGCGACAGCAGCAGGACGAATGGCTCCATGCAGGCCCGCGGGCGCCGTTCCTGCTTGGTGAAGAAGTTGGTGAACTCCATCATCCGGGCGATCGCCGTGTTGAACGAGAGCTTCGCGACGTCTTCGGTGACTGCTTTGATCGTTTTGTGGAGGACGCGCAACTCGTCGGCGTTCGGGGCGTCATCGGTGATCGCGGGGCTGAGGGCCATTTCTTCCGCCCTGTCATCGACAATCATCCGCCAAGCACGACCGAGGAAATCGCGAACGCCATTGACCCCATTCATGTTCCAAGGCTTGGTGGCTTCCAGCGGTCCCATGAACATTTCATAGAGTCGCAGCGCGTCGGCGCCATATTCCTTCACCACCTCGTCGGGGTTGATGACATTGCCGCGGCTCTTCGACATCTTCTCGTTGTTTTCACCGAGAATCATCCCCTGATTCACCAGCTTCTGGAACGGCTCGACCGTGCTCACGACGCCGCGGTCGTAGAGGACCTTGTGCCAAAAGCGGGCGTACAGCAGATGCAGCACCGCATGCTCGGCGCCGCCGATGTAGAGGTCGATCGGCATCCACGCCTTTTCGATGGCGGGGTCGATCGGCGCCTGCGTGTTCGTCGGATCGAGGAACCGCAGGTAGTACCAGCAGCTGCCGGCCCACTGCGGCATCGTGTTCGTTTCTCGTTTGTACTTTACGCCGTCGATTGTCGGGTAGAGCCATTCGTCGGGCGCCTTATCAAGCGGCGGCTCGGGGCGGCCGTGCGGCTTGAAGTCGTCGAGGTGGGGCAGATCGACCGGAAGTTGGTCTTCCGGCACGGCGCGGACGCGGCCGGTCTTCTCGCCGGCGGCGTCGAGCTCGTGGAGAATCGGGAACGGCTCGCCCCAGAATCGCTGCCGGCTGAAGAGCCAGTCGCGGAGCTTGTAGTTGACCGCTTCGCGACCGACGCCCTGTTCTTCGAGGTCGGCGATGATCTTGCGCTTGAACTCCGCGGTGCGAAGTCCGTTGTACTTGCCCGAGTTGACGGCCACGCCCTCGCCGCCGAAATAGCGGCGGCCGTCGAGCACTTCGTTACGCTCCGCCGGCGGCAGCGCGTCGCCTGGATCGACGACCGCTTCGATCGGCAGGCCGAATTGCTTAGCGAACTCGAAGTCGCGCTCGTCATGCGCCGGCACCGCCATGATGGCGCCGGTCCCGTACGAGGCGAGAACGTAGTCGGCGACCCAGATCGGAACGTGCTCGTCGTTCACCGGATTCACCGCGTAACTGCCGGTGAAGACGCCCGTCTTTTCCTTCGAGAGTTCGGTTCGCTCCAGGTCGCTCTTGCGGGCGGCCTGTTCGCGGTAGGCCTGCACCTTGGCCGCTTCTTCCTTTTTCGTCAGGCGATCGATGAGCGGATGTTCCGGCGCGATCACCATGTAGGTGGCGCCAAAGAGGGTGTCGGGCCGCGTCGTGTAGATGTCGAGGCTCTCCTCGATGCGAATCTCGGTGGTGACGAAAAGGGATTCGGTCGTCCCCTCTTCATCGGGCACGAGCACGTCTTGGACGCCGGGGAGCGTAAAGTAAACCTCCGCTCCCGTGCTGCGGCCGATCCAGTTCCGCTGCAATGCCTTGATCCCGTCGTGCCAGTCGAGGCCGTCGAGGTCTTTCTCCAACCGGTCGGCATACGCGGTGATCCGGAGCATCCACTGCCGCAGCGGCATGCGAACCACCGGGTGGCCGCCGCGCTCGCTCTTGCCGTCGATCACCTCCTCGTTGGCGAGGACCGTCCCCAGGGCAGGGCACCAGTTCACAGGCGCCGAGCTTTGGTAGGCGAGGCGCCGCTCGTCCTGGTAGTCGCGCACGGCGTCGGCGCCGGCGGCCTGCACCCCGTCCGGAATCGGCAATTCACTAATCGGCCGACCCTTCTGCAACTCCGCATCGAACCAGGTGTCGTAAATCTGCAGGAAGATCCACTGCGTCCATTTGAAGTACGCCACGTCGGTCGTAGCGATCTCACGGCCCCAGTCGTAACTGAAGCCCAAGCTCTTGAGCTGCCGGCGGAAGGTCGAGATGTTCTTCTCGGTCTGGATCCGCGGGTGGACGCCGGTCTTGATGGCGTGTTCTTCCGCCGGGAGGCCGAAGCTATCGAACCCCATCGGGTGGACGACGCTCTTCCCTTGCATGCGGGCGGCCCGGCAGACGATGTCGGTCGCCGTGTACCCTTCGGGATGGCCGACATGGAGGCCATCGCCGCTGGGGTAGGGAAACATGTCGAGGGCGTAGAGCTTTGGGCCCGTCGGCATCTTCGGGGCGGCGAACGTTGCGTGCTGCTCCCAATAGGCTTGCCACTTTGGTTCGATCGCTGCAGGGTTATAGCGTGGCATTGCGGGAGTTTTCGTCGCGGGCAGATGTAATGAGGTAGGTCGTCCAAGGAGCGAGCCGGTCCGTCCCGGCCACGGCGAACGGAGGTTCCGCCCGCCAAGAACGACCGATTCTACTCGCCCCGCCAAGCGGCGCAAACCAGTCGCCCGTTGACGTTTGCGCACCTTACGATTTACCATGTCGTGCTTGTTTCGACCCGAACGCCACCCCCTGGTAGGGCTGTCCTCAACGCAGCCGCCTCCCGCGCCACTGTCCTGCCCGCACGCCGCCCCATGGAAAAAACCAAAGTCGCCATCATTGGTCTCGGCACCGTCGGCAGCGGCGTCGCCCGTCTGTTGCTGGATCATGGCGACCGCACCGCTCGCCATGCCGGCCGGATTCTGTGGCTGGAGAAGGGAGTGGTCCGCGATCTGAAAAAGGCCCGCGACTGCGACTTGCCGGCCGGGGTGCTCACCGAAAACGTTGATGAAGTGATCAACAACCCGGAGATCAAGGTCGTCGCCCACTTGGTGGGGGGCTTGGAGCCGGCGCGGACGATCATGCTGAAGCTGCTCGAAAGCGGCAAGGACGTCGTCACCGCGAACAAGGCGCTCCTGGCTGAACACGGAGCGGAGTTGTTCGACCGCGCCCGCGAACTCGGACGGTCGATCGCGTTTGAGGCATCGGTCGCCGGCGGCATTCCAATCATTGCCAACATCAGCACCTGCCTCTCGGCCAACCAGATTGTTTCGCTCCACGGCATCCTCAACGGCACCAGCAACTTCATCCTCTCGAAGATGAGCGACGAAGGGGCTCCCTACGCCACGGTGCTGGCCGAAGCCCAGCGGCTCGGCTATGCCGAGGCCGACCCAACGATGGACGTCGACGGCAGCGACGCCGCCCAGAAACTGGCGATCCTTGCGCAACTCGCCTTTGGCGCCCGCGTCGACTGGAAGGACATTCCGCGAGTCGGCATCGACAAGCTCGACGTGGCCGACGTGCGCTACGCCAAGGAGTTGGGTTACCGCATTAAACTGCTGGCGACCGCCGATATGGTGGACGACTATTTGGAACTCGACGTGTCGCCCGCACTCGTCGGCACCGGCAGCCCGCTGGCGGAGGTGAGCGGTCCCTTCAACGCGATTCGCTTGAAAGGCGACGCCGTTGGTCCGCTCTTCTACTTCGGCCAAGGCGCCGGACAGATGCCGACCGCCTCCGCCGTGGTGGCCGACATGATCGACACGGCCGTCGGCAGGACGGCGATCACGTTCCGCACGTTGGAACTTTGGTCGAACCGCCAGGCCCGCGTCACGACGGCTCCGAACGACGCCGCGCGAGCGAAGTTCTACCTGCGAGTGATGGTCAAGGACACGCCAGGCGTGCTGGCCCAGGTGGCCACGGTGCTCGGCAAGCACGACATTTCGATTGCCTCGGTGCTGCAGCACGAACCGTTGCTGCAAGAGGGGATCGTGCCGCTGATCATTATGACGCATGAAACGAGCGAAGGGGCCGCGGCGCGAGCTTGCGAGGAAATCGACAAACTCGCCAACGTGCGCGGCGAGACGGTCCGCATGTGGGTGAGAGACTGAACGAATGAAATTGAACCACGACGGCACCACGTACACGACGGAAAACAAGAAACGGGAGCGATCGAAGTGATTGAGCCCATCCCTCAGTCCACGGAAGAGGCAGCTACTCGTTTTCTGGATGCAGCGTTCAACCTTCATCGCGAGTTAGGACCAGGGTTACTAGAGTCTGTGTATGAAGCCTGCGTCTGCCATGAATTGACGCTGATGGGAGTTCCATTTCAGCGACAAGTTAGCGTGCCGGTTAGTTATCGAGGCTTTCAGATTGAGTCCGGGTTGCGATTGGACTTACTTGTGGCAGATGAGGTTGTCGTTGAGCTCAAATCAATAGATGCTCTTCTACCGATTCACGAGGCACAGTTACTCACGTACTTGAAAATCACCAAGAAGCGAGTTGGGATTTTAGTCAACTTCAACGTGCCATTGCTCAAGCAGGGCATCAAACGCATCGCTCTCTGAATCCTTTGCATTTCCGTCGTGTCCGTCGTGTCGTCGTGGTGAGAAACTAAAGAACTATGAAATACGCCATCATTATCCCCGACGGCGCCGCCGACGAGCCGCAGGAATCGCTGGGGGGCAAGACGCCGCTGGAGGCGGCCCACACGCCCGCGATGGACGCGCTGGTCGCGGCCGGGGTCATTGCTCGCGCTTGTCACACGCCGAAGTCGCTGCCGGCTGGTTCCGAAGTGGGCAATATGAGCCTCCTGGGCTACGATCCGCTGAAGAATTTCACTGGCCGTGCGCCGATTGAAGCGGCCGCGCAGGGGATTGAGCTCGGCGCCGAGGATTGGGCCGTCCGCTGCAATCTGGTCACCGTCGAAGACCAGGTGATGCGCGATTTTACCGCTGATCACATCAGCACCGAGGAAGCGACCAAGCTGCTGGCGACGATGCAGGAGTACGTCGCCGCCGATACCGATCTCGCCGACGTGATCCATTTTGTTCCGGGAGTCAGCTACCGCAACCTGATGATTTGGCGGGGAGTGAGCCAGGCGGCGCCCTTCAGCATGGAGACCCGCGCCACGCCGCCGCACGATTTGACCGACAAGTCGATCACCGAGGATTTTCCCCGCGGTCCCGGCAGCGACGTGCTCGTTTCGCTGATGGAGAAGTCGGTCGAACTGTTTAAGGATCACCCGGTGAACGTCGTGCGCCAGGGCTACGGAAAATTGCCGGCAACCAACGTCTGGCTGTGGGGACTCGGCCGAGCGCCGACGCTGGAGCGATTCGATCTCGCCTACGGCGTGCACGGCGCGATGATCACCGCCGTCGACCTGCTCCGCGGGCTCGCGACGCTGGTCGGGTGGAAGCGAATCGAAGTCGAGGGGGCGACTGGTTATATCGACACCGATTACGCCGCGAAGGGGCGTGCGGCGATTGCGGCGCTCGACGACGTCGATCTTATCTGCGTCCACATCGAGGCCCCAGACGAAGCCTCGCACCAGGGCGACGTGAAGGAGAAGGTGAAGGCGATCGAGGAGATCGACCGCCACGTCGTCGCCCCGCTCGTCGAAGCGCTGAAGGCTCGCGGCGATTATCGCGTGATGATCTCGCCCGATCATCCCACGTTTGTGCGGACGAAGACGCACACGCACGGCGACGTACCCGTCGCCATGGCCGGAACGGGCATCAAGCCCGATGAGTTTACTAGCTATGGCGATACGAACGCGGCGAAGTCGTCGCTCGCTTTCGACGAAGGTTGGCGTGCGATGGAATGGTTCATCAAGAAGTGAAAACGTTTGCCCAAAGGGTTCAACTAACACATGTCGCTCATCGTGCAGAAGTTTGGCGGCACCAGCGTCGCCACTAGTGAAAAGATCATGGGCGCCGCGCGCAAGGCGATCCGCGCCCAGCAGCAGGGGCACCAGGTGGTGATGGTCGTCAGCGCCATGGGCAAGCAGACCGACGTGCTGGTCGATCTCGCTCGGCAGATCACCGAGCAGCCCCCGGCGCGGGAGATGGACATGCTCCTCTCGACCGGCGAGCAGGTGAGCGTCGCCCTGATGGCGATGGCGATCCACGCCCTCGGCGGGCAGGCGGTGAGCCTCACCGGCGGCCAGATTGGCATCAAGACCGATAGCTCCCACACGAAGGCCCGCATCCAGTCGATTTCGTCCGAGCGGATGCGGAAGCATCTCGACGATGGCCACATCGTCATCGCGGCCGGGTTCCAAGGAGTCGACGACGATTACAACATCACGACCCTGGGTCGCGGCGGCAGCGACACCACCGCCGTGGCGCTGGCCGCCGTGCTGCGCGCCGATTCTTGCGAGATCTACACCGACGTCGACGGCGTTTTCACCACCGACCCGCGGATCGTCCCCTCGGCCCGCAAGATGGAACGGGTAAGCCACGACGAAATGCTCGAACTCGCCAGTTTGGGCGCCGGCGTGATGCACAGCCGTTCGATCGAGTTCGGCAAGAAGTTCGACGTACCGATCCACGTCCGCAACAGCGCGAGCTTCAGCGACGAACCAGGATCGATCATCGGGAACCTGCCGGAGAGCAGCGACCGCGCGGTGAGCGGCTGCGCCTTGACGAAGAACGAAGCCCGGATCTCCCTCACGGGCGTCCCCGACAAGCCGGGGACGATGCACCGCATCTTCTCGCGGCTGGCGACGGTGAACATCGCGGTCGACATGATCGTCCAGAACATCGGGGCCGCCGGCGTCGCCGATATCGCGTTCACGGTGCTCGAAACCGATCTCCCGGCGGCGCTCAAGACCGTCGGCGAAGCGGCGCGGGAACTCGGCGGCGAGGTGAGCCATGACGCCAACCTGTCGAAGGTTTCCGTCGTCGGCCTCGGCATGGCCACCCAAACCGGCGTCGCCGATCGGATGTTCCGCGCGTTGGCGGACGCCCGAGTGAACATTCAAGCGATCTCCACCAGCCAGATCAAGATCTCCGCGCTGGTCGAGCGGGCCCAGGGGATGGAGGCCCTGCGAGCGGTGCACGACGAGTTCGAACTCGAGAAGCCGCCGCAGTCGCGGGCGAGCTTCGGCGACGGCGCGACGAAGGTCGAGCGTCCCAGTCCGGTCGACGTCGTGTCGCGACTGCAGCGGATGGAGGATCTGACGATCGACGACATCCGTCTCGACCAGACGCAGGGCCGGATCACGATCTCGCAGCTGCCCGATTCGCCTGGGATCGCCGCTGAAATTTTCGAAGCGGTGGCCGCCGAAAGTCTGCTGGTCGACATGATTGTCCAGGGCGCCGGCCGCGACGGGCTGGCGAACCTCAGCTTCACTGTGCCGCGCGACGCGGTGCTGCAAGCGGTCGGGGTGGCGATGGACGCCGCCGATCGCCTGGGATGCGGCCCGGTGAGCAGCGACGCGACGATTGCGATTCTGAGCGTGTTCGGAGTGGGCATTCGGACGCACGTCGGCGTCGGCGCCCGGATGTTCAAAGCCCTGAGCGAAGCAGGGATCAACGTCGAGATGATCAACACTAGCGAAGTGCGGGTGAACGTCGTCGTGGCGGCGGATAAGGGCGAAGCGGGCCTGAAGGCCCTGCGGACGGCGTTCGCCGACGTGATGGGCTGAGCCGACTAGCCGCCGTTGACGTCGTGCAGCACGTCTTCGTTGACGAAGATCGGGAGCGTCGGCTCGCAGGTCACCGCCACGGCAATGGCGTCGCTGGGGCGGGCGTCGATTTCGATCAGCTCCCCCTCGTGGCGGACGCGCAGGACCGCATAGTAGATGTGGTCCTTCAGCTCGCTGATGACGACGTCCTGGAACTTGCCGCCCATCTGCTCGACGGCGCTCACCAACAGATCGTGCGTCAACGGCCGGGGCGATTCCTGCCGTTTGACGTGCCGGTCGATGCTGTTGGCCTCGAAGAGGCCAATGAGGATTGGAAAGGTGCGCGTGCCGTCGATTTCCTTGAGGTAGATGACCTGCTCGTTGTTGATCTCGCTGATGATAATGCGAGAGAGCTCCATCGCGACGGGCATGGGAAGAACGTCCTGAAAGGCGGAGATCGTCGATCGTCGCCGGCGGCGGCGGTGATTGGGGGACGCCGGCATTATAGAGAGTTGCGGAGCGGGGTGTGAAGCATTTCACGCGGCCCAATTGTCCAAGAGCGAAAGTCGATTCGCGCGGACAAAACTCCCGCGCCGGCAAGGGGGTCGAAGCCGCCGCGAGGCAAAACTGCCGTGAATTCTGCAGCCGTCGGTCGTTCGCGTTGTCGAAGGGAATTGTCATCGACGTTTGGACAAAACGCTGTGTTGCGGTGAATCGGCAAGCGCTGCGACGCACGGCCAGGCCGTGCCGAGCGGCATTCGCTGTTGACGTGGCATGGTGGACCGCGCTCCGGCAGCAGATGAAACGCTGCGAGACGGTTTGTGGATTGAAAGGTCGTCAGAAGTCGGGCGAGTCGATTCTTTCAGAAGGAGTGGCCCTATTTCAACACAAAAGTTGGCAGAAGATTTAACGCTGTCGGGAACAGACATGTTGACGTGCTGCGCAGGTCCCTGCTTGTTGAGAGCAAATAGTTACTGAAAACCATTCGCGCGGCCCCCTTGGCATGGCTCGGGGCGCTTGGCGCCCTGTTTGCACCCATCGAGGAACGTCGTGGCGGCTGGCGGCGCTCTCCTTCGATTCGGGCTTTGTTGCCGGTCGCTTGCCGGTACGATTGGTTGATTTCACCTCGCAGCGGTTAGGATGGAATCGCGCACAACGCTCGAGAGGGCGCGGCCGTCGCTGATATTTCCCCAATGAACCGGCAGGATGCGACATCTTTTTGCGTCATTCGTTTAAGATTTGTGTACTGCGGCGGCTTGGCGGCCGGAACCCGCCAGGATCCGTGACGTCAACGAGAAGAGGCATGCCATGGAAAACTTGATGGATCGAGTGACAGCGGAACTAGAACGACTGGTCGATCGACAGCGGATCGAGATCGATGGGGACGTTGCCAGAGGGGCGTCTGGTCGTCAATTGTTAGTGCGGATGCTCTCGCTGCGTTGGGCGCTCGCCGACGCGACGCGACGCCGCTACGCGGCGCTTGCGGCGCAGTTCGGTCTCCGTGGAAATGGTGCGCTGCATGATCTGGTCGACGGCTGGGCGACCGATGGCGAGCGCACCGAGCGGATGGCCGAAGCAGGGTTGTGGGAGCTTGCCGCGGACGCTGTCGCAGTTCCGCTCGACGCGAAGTTATGGAACGCCTATTTCGGCGCCATTGTCGTTGACCAGCCGTGGTCGACGCTGGGCGCGATGGTCGCCTGGGAGGAACTGAGCTCCGCCGCGATCGACGTCGCGCGGCGGTGGGGATCGTCGCGCCGCATCATGCCCGATGACGGCGGAGGCGATCGAGGGAGCGAGCTGGCCGTCGCCCTGGAACGCGAGACGCTAGAGCGCGAGGAGATGACCGAATTGCTCGACGGAATTTCCGTCGCCAGCGTCATGGGACTGCGGTTGACGCGCTGGGCGGCCGGCCACGAAGAGACGGGGCGCGGGCGAGTTTGGCCGACGTCGCGTTGGGCGGCGGGTCAGTTCTGAGCGGTGGTCGCCGACTCATCACGAACAAGAGCCGCGCACGTCCCCCCAGCGGGCGGTCGGGCGCGGCTCCTTAGCGTTCGCAGTGCTGGCGACGGGAAGATTTCTACGACTGCTGCGGCCGGGAGACGACGCGCTTGTTGACGTCGGTTTCCAGCACGCCGAAGGCCTGTTCGTGGCGCTGCACCGAGAGATGCAGGGCGTGCAGCAGCCGCTTGGCGGTGTAGTAGTTGGTCACCAACCGCTGGGTAATGACGACGGCTTCCTGCGGAACGCCGAATGGCTGAGCATTGAGGCCGAAGTCGATGATCAACTCTTCGGGCGTCCCCGTGACGCGGCAGAAGTTGGCGTAGGAGGTGACGGCGTGCTTGTCTTCGACCTGGACGCGTTGACCTTCTTGGAGGGCTTCGGGCTTCTTTTCTTCAGACATGATGATTCCTATGTTCCTAGTGCAGTGAGAATTCAGTTTATCCGCCAAGGACGCCAAGGAGGACGAATGCCAGAGGATGCGAGGGGAGCGAACGAGACTTTTGGATGAGGTATCGCCTCGCGCCGCCGTGCTCTCGTGGGCTGTGGTGGTGACTCATTAATTTTAGGGGATCGGGAGAGAGGGAGCTATAGGCGGAGCTTGCGGGAAGAGTGGCGTGTCGAGAATTTCGGCGCGGCTGTACGGGATGTGCGGGGCTAGGCGCTCGAGTGTGTTCGCAAGAGTTTAGTCGCCGTTCTTATTCATTCATTGGCGGAGCCGGCGGCTTGCGTGCCATCAGCCGTCCTGATTGCCTGCGCCTTTCGGGACAAGACGGAGGATCACGCTTTCGCCCGGAGGCGTGCCGGGCATTGGGTAGTCGGCGATTTTGCGGAGGTCGATTTTCTTGAGCAGGCCGCGGTGGCGGGCTTCGCCACGCTCGTCGACCCAACTGTGGCCTTTGATGAGCAGTAGCTCGTCAAAGGCGTGCCAGTGCGGATTGAGCCAGTAGAGGATTTTCCACATCGGCGCGACGGCGCGGGCGACGATGACGTCGAACGTGCGCAGCTCCAGCAGCTCTTCGACGCGAACGGCGAAGACTTCGGTTGGGAGCGAAAGCTCGTCGATCATCGACTGCAGGACTTTGGCCTTCTTGCCGACCGACTCGCAGAGGGTGACGCGGAGGTCGGGACGGCAGACGGCGATGATGACGCCGGGAACGCCGCCGCCGGAACCGAGATCGAGGACGCGCGCTCCCTGTGGGAGTTGCTTGGCGAGTTCGAGGCTATCGCGAACGTCGCGGCCGACGAACTTGTCGAACGTGGTATGGCGCGTGAGGTTAAGCTGTTCGTTCCAGCGCCAGAGGGCCGCGCGGTAGCGGTCGAGGAGTTCGACTTGGGCGGGCTCGAGCTCGATGCGGTGCGCGCTGAGGGCGGCGGCGAGGCTCGGGTGATCTGGCCTCGACTCGGCAGCCGGGGGGGGGGCCGCGTCGTTGGCGGGGGCGTCGGCGGGATCGATGGGGTCTTGGTCCACGAAGTTCCACTGCGGGAAGTATTGTTGCGGGGCCGCGAAGGGTTGGGGATTGGGCAGTATCGTGGAAAATGAGGGTGGGGGGAAGCGCTTCGCGCTTTGGCGGTGCGCTCCGCTGGCGCGTCGCGGCGATCGATCTGCGGATTTGGGACGAAAATGTTCGGCGTTATCAACATCAACAAACCGGCAGGGTGGAGCTCGCGGGCGACGCTGACGCGGGTGGAGCGATTGGTGCGGCCGGTGAAGGTGGGGCATGCGGGGACGCTCGATCCGCTGGCCGCGGGGGTGCTGGTGGCCTGCCTGGGGCCGGCGACGCGGCTGATTGAGCACGTGCAGCGGATGCCGAAGGAGTACCAAGCGACCTTTCTGCTGGGGCGGCGCAGCCCGAGCGACGACGTCGACAGCGAGGTGGAGCAGCTGGTCGATCCGCCGACGCCCCCGCGGGCGGACATTGAGGCGCTGCTGCCGCGGTTCACGGGCGTAATCTCTCAACGGCCGCCGGCGTTCTCGGCGGTGAAAATCGAGGGGCAGCGGGCGTACAAGCTGGCGCGGAAAGGGCGGGACGTCGAGACCTCGCTGCGGGAGGTGGAGGTCTACGCCATTGAGCTGGGGCGATACGAATACCCCGAAGTGGAGTTGAACATCCGTTGCAGCGGCGGGACCTATGTGCGGAGTCTCGGCCGCGACCTGGCGCAGCAACTCGGCACGGCGGCGGTGATGTCGGCGCTGGTGCGGACGACGATTGGGCCATTTCGGATTGAAGACGCGATGGAGGCGCGATCGCCCGACGAAGAGCGATTGCGCACGCACCTGCAGTCGCCGCTCGCGGCGATCCCCGGCATGCCGCGGCTTACGCTGACGGATGGGCAGGTCTACGAGGTGCAGCACGGCGGGCTCATCAAGGGTGAGCATTTGCCAGAGGAGTTGCGCGGCATTGCGAGTTCGGCGGGGGGCCTGATCGCGGGCGTCGACGCGCGAGGCGATTTGATCGCCCTGCTAAAAGAAGCTCGGCCGGGGTGGCTGCGGCCGTCGCCCAACTTTCTCCAGCCGGCATAAGCGGCAGGTCATCTTGGGGTTGGGGGAGTTTAATGGGGGTAAATCTAAGGGAGCGGTGCGCGCTTGAGGCGTGGACGCGGGAAGAATTGAGGTGGGCGATCTTTGCTCTGCAGCCCCTGGCTCCGCCAGGGGGTAGAAGCGGCGAGTGCGCTGCTGACCGTTGCGGCGTGGTGCGCGACCCCCTGGCGAAGCCAGTGGCTGGAATGAGGGATACAGTTCGCACTGGCGCGGTTGTGCTGGCGGCGCTGGTCGCGCGCGTTGTTTGCGGCGGGCAAGGGTTAGTGCAGCGGGTCGAGAGGTTCAATGCAGGCGAGGGCGCCAGTCGAAGAAGTGAGTAGAGATGCGCGGCGCCGCCGAGGATGGCGGTGCGCTTGCTCAACACTCGCCAAAACCTACGGAAGACATTTTGGGCACGGATGCGCCCAGCGAACGCGTCGCGCGGTCATGACGACTGCGCGGCGGCCGATGACACGTTGCTCGGATCGCCAACGCATCACGTTTCCTTATGTTTGAAAACCGTAGCTTGAAGCTCGACCTTTTGGCGCTCGCGCTGCTGGCGGCGTGCGCCTTCTTAGGGACGGCGTTGGCGACTTACGATCCGGCCGACCCGCCGGGGACGCTCGTCTACCCGCCGCCCGCAGAATATCGGAATGCCTGCGGACCGATCGGCGCGTACGCGGCCCACGCTTTGTACGCGGGCGTCGGATTCGCGGCGTACTACTTGCTCGGTTCGTTGCTGGTGATCAGCGCGCTGCTCTTGAAGCGGCGTGAAATCGATCAGCCGGTGCTGAGGGGCGTCGGGTGGGCCGTTTCCCTGGCGGCGTTCGCGACGCTGTTCGCCATGCTGTTTCAGCAGAGCTCGCCGGGCCCGGAAGTGGGGGCGGGCGGGTATCTCGGCGCGATGGGCTTTGCGCTGTTGGAGTCGAAGTTTGCGACGATCGGAGCCTTCATTCTGGCGCTCAGCGTGCTGCTGGCCGGGTTGCTGTTGTGTACGGACTATTTGCTGCTGCGCTTCGCGGCGAAGACGACCGTGGTGTCGGGGGCGGGGCTGATGCAGCTGGGCCGCGTCGGACAGCGCATGGCGACGTTGGCCGCGCATCCGCGGCGGGCGAGCGACCTTGACGACGTCATCGAATCGGAAGCGGACGACGTGGACGAGGGCGACGCAGAGACCGGGGAGCAAGAAGATGAGTGGGACGAGGCAGAAGCGGCTGAAGGCGACGACGAGGCCGAGGAAGAACTGACGCTGCGGGTGAAGACGCCCAGCAGCAAGCAGCAGGCGGCCGAAGAGGAGGAAGATCTGACCGCGATCGACGGCGACGCGGATGAAGCTGGCGGCGACGCCGCGACGGCCGGCGAGAAGGCTCCGGGGATGCGAGCCAAGGTGGCGGCGGCGCTGACGATCAAGAACAATCGCATCGCGAAGCCGCAGCCGAAGAGCGAGCGCGACGAAGTGATGGAGCAGCTCGACGCCGCCGAGAGCCAAGGCGCCGGCGAATTCGACTACCAGCTGCCGCCGCTCGATTTGCTCCTGCCCTCGGACGAAGTGAGCTACGAGGAGCATGAGAAGGAAGTCCGCCGGAAGGCGAAGATTCTGGAAAAGACGTTCCAGAACTTCGGCTTCAACGTGAAGGTGGTGGAGATTGAGACCGGGCCGGTGATCGCGCAGTTTGAAGTGGAGCTTGAGGCAGGCTTGCGGCTCTCGAAGATCACTGGCCTGGCGGACGATCTGGCAATCGCGCTGCGGGTGCCGAGCGTGCGCATCGTGGCGCCGATTCCGGGCAAGAACACCGTTGGCATCGAAGTGCCGAACGAGCACCGTCAGCTGGTGCGCATCCGCGAGGTGATCGAGGAGACGAACGGCCGCGCCAAGCGGATGAAGATCCCAATCTATCTCGGCAAAGACGTCGCCGGCAATGCGATGGCGGTCGATCTGACGTCGCTGCCGCATCTGTTGATCGCCGGTCGCACGGGTACCGGTAAGTCGGTCTGTCTCAATTCAATCATCGTCTCGATGATCATGAGTCGCGGGCCGGACGAAGTGCGGATGCTGATGATCGACCCCAAAATGGTCGAACTGAGCGGGTACCGCCAGCTGCCGCATTTGATGCATCCGGTGGTGACCGACATGAAGAAGGCCGAGGCAATTCTCGGCTGGGCCGTCGACAAGATGGAGGAGCGGTACGCGCTGCTCGCCCGGGCGGGCGTGCGGCATGTGACGGTCTACAACCAGCTCGGCGAGGAAGAGCTGCGCGAGCGGATCAAACCGACCAGCGAGCTCGAGTGGGAGAACATTCCGCGAAACTTGCCGTTTATTGTGATCGTCGCCGACGAAATGGCGGACCTCATGATGACCGCCGGCAAAGAGGTGGAACAGCACATTATCCGTCTGGCCCAGAAGAGTCGCGCGGTCGGCATTCATCTGATTCTCGCCACGCAGAAACCGACCGTCGACGTCATTACCGGGTTGATCAAATCGAACCTGCCGGCCCGCATTGCCTTCCAGGTGGCGAGCCGGACCGACAGCCGCGTCGTTCTCGATGAGAATGGCGCCGACAAGCTGCTGGGCAACGGCGATATGCTGTTCTTGTCGCCGGGAACGAGCCAACTGTTGCGCGGACAGGGGACGTACCTTTCGGACGATGAGATCACGCGCGTGACGGAGTTCGTCGCCACCGATTCGCCGCAGTTCGCGCGGGAACTGATCGAGCTGAAGTCGAAGGACGAGCAAGCGGCCGAGATGCCGACGCCCGGGACCGACATGAAGAGCCGCGACGAGTTGTACGAAGCGGCCGTCGACATCGTGGTGCGCGAGCGGCGCGGGAGCGTGTCGCTGCTGCAGCGCTGCCTGGGCATTGGGTATGGACGCGCGGCGCGGTTAATCGATTACATGGCGGAGGACGGCATCGTCGGCGAGTACAACGGTTCGCAGGCGCGGGAGGTGGCGATCTCGATCGAAGATTGGGAGGCGATGGCCAGCGCGAACAAAGAGGAGAAGACCGGCGAGGCGCCGGCCGCCGCCACGACCGCTGCGCCGCAGCCGCTGACTGCCGCCAACGTGCAGCCGAAGCAGCGGCGTGCGACGAAGATCTTGCCCGGCTCAGACGAGCCAAGCGACCTGGAAGAGGAACCGACGCGGGCGAAGGGCCGCGGGTTGCGCTTGGGTCGCGCCGCGGCGGATGAACATGAGACGGACGATGAGGACGCAGCAGTCGACGAGTCGGACGACGAGACGCCGTGGGACGAGGAGGATGAAGCGACCGCAGGGGAGGATGAGGAGTTCGAGGAGGAGGATGCGGCCGAAGACCCCGAAACGGATGAGGATGAAGAGACGAGCGCCGACGAGGAGTGGGACGACGACGAGATCGACGCCGACGAAGATGAGAATCTCGGCGACAGCGAACTGTGGGATGAAGACGCTGAGTCTGAATGGGACGACGAAGAGGACGCCGATGACGGGGCGGATGGCCCCGGAACACGGGCTGCCAGCGCTTAACGGCGTCCCCCTCTCGGGTGGGGGCGGCTGTTGAGGGGGCTGAGACGCAATATGTCGATAAAAGCGACGCGTTTGGTGGACAAAACGTCGCCCCAACCGTAAAGTGGGAGACGACGGAAGTCTGGGCTCCGCCGCACCCGGGGCAATGAATTCCGCCCGCCCGGCGACAGTAACGCCGCGCTCTCATTATCGACACCGCTCTGATTGACCCCTTCGAGGAGGACGCTAGTGGACGCTAAGAGACATTTTGCGCGCGCGACGTGGACTGTCGCGCTTTCCGCCACATTGCTGGCGGGTTCTCAAGCATCGGCCGTGCCGATGCTCTTCTCCGGCCTCAGCTCCGACGGCCATCCGGTGTCGGCCATTGCCGACTTCATTCTCAACGACGCGACCGACACGGTTAGCGTGACGCTGAACAACACCACGACGACGACGCTCGACGCGGGCGAGTTGTTCACGGGGCTCGATTTCACGATCAGCGGCCTGACGCCGACGCTCACGTCGGACACGGGCATTCAGCGAACGGTCGATGGCGCGGGGGCGTTCGTCGACACCGGCTCGCCGCAGAATCTCTCGTGGTCGGTCGCTTCGCTGGGCGGCGGCGTGCATCAGATCAACTTCAACCCGAACGCCAAGGATGCGATCATCGGTCCGCCCACCGCGGGGAGCTATGCCACCGCCAATGGATCGATCAAAGGGAACGCCGGCCACAACCCGTTCGCCGCCCTGGAGGCAAAGTTTGAGCTCAGCGTGCCGGGGTTGGGACCGAACTCGATCGTCGAGTTGCGGACCTTCCGATTTGGCACAACGCTCGATCCAGCGACCGGGACGATTACGCCGCTGCCCGAGCCGGCTGCGCTGGCGCTGGCTGGGATCGGGTTGGTCGCGATGGGGGCTCGGCGTCGCCGACGATAGCTAATCCTCGGTTGGCAGCGTCCCGCCGCGGTTTGACAGACGGTGTTTTGGGCCTTATCCTTGCAGAGGCTCAACCTAGAGGAGTTTGGACCTTTCGATGCCCGCGAAGCAGCCGCTTGCGATGATTCACCCGATGCCGTACGGCGTCGTCGTGATTGGCATGATTATTCGAAAGGTCCGGCCTTAGGGGTTGATGACTCACGCTTGAGATCGCACAAACCCTGAGGCCGAAAGGCCTCGGGGTTTTTTTGTTTTGTAGCCCCGGGCTCCGCCCGGGGGGTGAATTGCCAAACGAGACTGCCGGCCTAACGATCAGGCGACGCGACCCCCGGGCAGAGCCCGGGGCTGAGAGAACCAGAAAGCTATTCGATGCAAATCCAAATCTACGACACGACGCTACGCGACGGGGCCCAGGGCGAGGGGGTGAGCTTTTCGCTCGAGGACAAGATCCTCATCGCGCGGCGGCTCGACGAACTCGGGTTCGACTACATCGAAGGGGGCTACCCGCTGTCGAACCCCAAGGATGCCGAGTTCTTCCAGCGGTTGGCGGCCGAGCCGCTGAAGCGGTCGAAGCTGTGCGCCTTCGGCATGACGCGACGTCGCGGGATGAAACCGGCCGACGATCCGGGCATGAAGTGTTTGCTCGATGCGCAGACGCCGGCGGTGACGATCGTCGGCAAGTCGAGCGACTTTCACGCGACGGAAATCCTCGGAGTTTCGCTCGAAGAGAATCTCGCGATGATCAGCGACACGGTCGCCTATCTCGTCTCGCAAGGGCGGCAGGTCATCTACGACGCCGAGCATTTCTTTGACTCGTGGAAGTCGAACCCAAAGTACGCCGCGGAGACGATTCGCGCCGCGGCAAAAGCGGGCGCCTCGCTGGTGGTCATGTGCGACACCAACGGCGGCACGCTGCCGGAGGAGATCGAGCGGATCACCAAAGAAGCGTCGGTCACGGTGAACGCGCCGCTGGGAATTCACTGCCACAACGATTGCGAGCTGGCGGTTGCCAACTCGTTGGCCGCGGTCGACGCCGGCGCCATTCAGGTGCAAGGGACGATCAACGGACTGGGCGAGCGCTGCGGCAATGTCGACCTCATCTCGGTGATCGGCAACCTGGCCCTCAAGAAGAAGGGGTACGAGGTGCTCGCCGGGGACGACGTGCAGCACCTCACCGAGCTGTCGCGCTACGTCTACGAAGTGGCCAACATGAACTTCCGCAACGGTCAGCCGTTCGTCGGGGCGAGCGCGTTCGCCCACAAGGGAGGAATGCACGTCCATGCCGTGGCGAAGGCGGCCCACAGCTACGAGCATATCGATCCGGCCGCCGTCGGCAACGAACGCCGCATCCTGGTGAGCGAACTGTCGGGGCGATCGAACATCATCGCCCTGGCGACGAAGCACAATCTGGCCCAGGACAAGGACCTGATGACGCGCGTGCTCGACGAGATCGTCGATCGCGAGAATCGGGGCTTTCAGTACGAGGCGGCCGAGGCGTCGTTCGAACTGTTGGTGCGGCAACTGGCGGGTGACTTCCATCCCCACTTCAATCTCGATCGCTACCGCGTCTCGGTGAGTAGCCGTGAAGATCAGACGGTTACGGAAGCGACCGTGAAGCTAACCATCGGCGACGACGTTTTCCTGGAAGTTGCTGAAGGGGACGGCCCCGTGAACGCCCTCGATGCGGCGCTGCGCGGCGCGCTGGTGAAGCGGTTCCCGAGCGTGGCGACGATGCACCTCAGTGATTACAAAGTTCGCGTCATCAACGGCGAGGCGGGCACCGCGGCTCGCGTGCGAGTCATCATCGAGAGCCAGGATGAGGAAGACAGCTGGACGACCGTCGGCGTCCATGAGAACGTTATTGAAGCCAGCTGGGGCGCTTTGGTCGACAGCATTGAGTACAAGCTGTGCAAAGACGACGGCGGCGGGAAGTAATCGCAGAATGCTGAATGCTGAATGCGGAATAGGGAGAGGAAGGGCCTTCATTGATGCAGGGAATTCGAGCAGTGGCTTTCCGGTTTGGCTGATTCACATCTCTTGGAGTAGAATTGAGACATGGAAATCACGCTGCAAAATATTCCGCTGCCATTGGACCAGGCTTTGGTGATTCGGGCCTCGACAGAAGGGAAGAGCGTCGATCGCGTTGCGCTGGAGGTTCTCCAATCAAGCCTCGGCATTGTTGAGGAAATCAAGCAACCGGTTGTGAAGCAAGACACAGATGGCAATGGAGCCTCCCAGCCGAAGAAGTATCGCGACTTGTCAGACATCGCTGGGACTTGGGTAGAAGATCCAGAGTTCGACGCAATCTTGGCAGAGCAGCGTCGTATTGATCCGGAACTGTGGAAGTGAAGCTACTTTTCGGCGCCAATCGCTACGCGGACATGGCGCGTGGCGAGCCATCGGTCGTCGCGCGGATGGAGGCCGCTGAATGGCTCTATCTTTCCGTGATTGTTGTCGGTGAATTGCGAACTGGCTTTGCGGGCGGTTCGCGAAGCCGAGAGAACGAACGCGAGTTCGAACGAACCCTGCAACGATCGAATACCTCCATCTTGTTGTTGGACGAGCAGACGCCGGAGTTTTATGCTCGGGTATTCCATTCGCTCCGTCGCCAGGGCACCCCCATCCCGACCAACGATATGTGGATCGCCGCGCAAGCCCTGCAGCACGGCCTCGCGCTCGACACGCGGGACGTCCATTTCCAGCATGTCCCCGGCCTGACGCTGGTTTAGGCCCTTCTGCCGCCATTTCCGGCCTGGCGTTTCCCCCTTTGCGCCTTTGCGCCTTTGCGTGAGAATCTTCTACATCAAATCTCACGCAAAGGCGCGAAGACGCAAAGAAATACCGAAGAAACTGCTACAGACTATGAGCGACGATTTCCTCTCCGCCGCCGGCGAGCTCCCCTCCCAGTACGACCACGAAGGCGCCCAGCGGCGTTGGTACAAGGTCTGGGAAGAGCGCGGCTACTTCCACGCCGAGCCAGGCGCCAAGGACGCCGCCGGCAACGTCAAACCGCCCTACACGATCGTCATCCCGCCGCCGAACGTCACGGGCGCCCTCCACCTCGGCCACGCGCTGAACAACACGCTGCAAGACATCCTCATTCGCATGAAGCGGATGCAGGGGTTCAACGCCCTTTGGATGCCGGGGACCGACCATGCGGGGATCGCCACGCAGGCGGTCGTCGAGCGGCGGCTGCTCGAAGAGCAAAAGCTCTCGCGGCACGATCTCGGCCGCGAAGGACTCATCGAAAAAATCTGGGAGTGGAAAGCCCAGTACGAAAAGCGAATCATCGGCCAGCTGAAGCAGATCGGTTGCAGCTGCGATTGGGAGCGGCTGCGGTTCACGCTCGACGAGACCTGCGCGCGGGCCGTCCGCGAGACGTTCTTCAATCTGTTCAAGGATGGAAAAATCTACCGCGGCAAACGGCTCGTCAATTGGGATACCTATCTCCAGACCGCCGTCAGCGACGACGAAGTTTTCAAGGAACCGGTGAAGGGCCACTTCTGGCACTTCAAGTACCCGGTGGTGAAGGACGCGAAGTGGAAAAAGGGCGAGCCGGAGTTCGTCACGATCGCCACGACGCGCCCTGAGACGATGCTCGGCGACACGGCGGTGGCGGTGCACCCCGACCCAGCGGCGGCGTTCGACAAAATCCAAGCCGAACTCCGCGAAAAAATGTTAGCCGCGACCGACAAGGAGCGCGGCCCCCTCAACGAACAAGCCGACCTCCTCCTCGAACGCCGCGCCAAGATGCTCCCGCATCTCGAAACGCTCCGCGATATGGCGAAGCGAGGCGTCATGCTCGAACTCCCCCTCACCGGCCGCCAGATTCCGCTCATCGCCGACGAATGGGCGAAGCCGGAGCTCGGCTCGGGCTGCGTGAAGATCACGCCGGCCCACGACGAGAACGACTACGGCGTGTGGCAAAGAAGCCACATGATCGAAATCCGAAACATCATGAACCCCGATGGCACTCTAAATGACAGCGTACCATCGGAATATCGCGGCATGTCAATGAAGCAGGCGCGGACTCAGGTACTTCATGACTTGGAAGCCAAGGGATTCTTCAATCCGGAGACGGATTGTGAAGATCGTGAAATTGAAATGCCATTCAGCGATCGCTCGAAGACCCCGATCGAGCCGTTCCTAGCTGACCAGTGGTTCGTCATGATGGGGGAACATGTTCGACACAAGAGAGTTCAAGAGGAGGGCAAGGCAACCAGAATCATCGAAACTACTGAGCCAGGTTTGGCACAATCGGCAATGGATGCCGTTATTGATGGACGGGTTAAAATCGTACCCGAGCGGTACGCAAAAACTTACCTCGACTGGTTAAGTGAAAAGCGAGATTGGCCCGTCGGACGACAACTTTGGTGGGGGCATCGAATTCCGGTGTGGTCGCTCGATATGTCCCAGGTTCGAGCGCTTGTTGAGATCAAAGATCCTAAAGAAGCGGATGATAGGAAGGCAAAGTATTTTTCGGAAGCCGGCGAGGAGCTGAAGAAGATTGAGGCCTTCGTAAATAGCGACGATGCAGCAATTAAAGTCGTACAAGGGAGCGAAAGTGTTTACTACGTTTGTGTGCGTAATGAACAGAATCAGGAACTGATCAATCTTCTCGAATCAAGCAAGTGGTTCAAGCAAGAAACCGACGTCCTCGACACCTGGTTCTCCTCCGCCCTCTGGCCCCACTCCACCCTCGGCTGGCCCGACGAAACGCCCGAACTCAAAGCCTTCTACCCGACGACCGCGCTGGTCACTAGCCGCGACATCATCACCCTCTGGGTCGCGCGGATGGTCCTCACTGGCCTCTACAACATGGGCGAGGTCCCGTTCTCCAGCGTCTACATTCACCCCAAGATTCTCGACGGCTACGGCGAGACAATGTCGAAGTCGAAGGGGAACGGCGTCGACCCGCTCGACGTGGTGGAGAAGTTCGGCGCCGACGCCCTGCGGTTCGGGCTGGCGTACCTCGCCACCGAAACGCAAGACGTGCGGATGCCGGTGGAGTTCGAATGCCCCCACTGCCAGGCGCTCATCGCGCAGACGAAAAAGAACCGCACTCTCGTGCGAATCGAGTGCGACAAGTGCGGCCAGCCCTTCCGCACGCAGTGGGCCGAATCGCACGGCACGCCCGAGGACCAAGTCCTACCGCGCGGCGCCGTGGTCAGCGACCGCTTCGAACTCGGCCGCCGCTTCTGCAATAAGCTCTGGAATGCGTCGCGGTTCTCGCTGATGAACCTCAGCGACTACGCAAAATCCCAGAGCGAGCCGGGTCGTCCCGACCCCGGCGCGCTCGACCTCACGCTCGAAGACCGCTGGCTATTGTCCCGCTTAGCGACCGTCACCGGCGAAGTGACCGAGGCGATTGAGACTTATCGCTTCGCTGACGCGGCGCGGCTACTGTATGCGTTCGCCTGGAATGACTTCTGCGATTACTACGTGGAAATGACGAAGGCTCGGTTTGGCGGTGGTACTGTGGGAGGAGTCTCCAACTCCGAGACGGCTCGCATCGGTAACCAGACCGGAATCGGCGTCGGAGACGCCTCCCAAAGTGATAAAGCGGTCGCGCAGCGGGTGCTGGCGCATGTGCTGGATGCGCTGTTGCGGTTGCTGCATCCGATGGTTCCGTTCTTGGCCGAAGAGGTGTGGCAGTTGTTGGGGCAGGTGGCGCCGGACCGGTGGCTGACGCCCGCCGGCTCGCCGGCGGAATCGGTGTGCATCGCTGATTGGCCGGTGGCCGACAAGTCGCGGATTGATGCGACTATTGAAACGCAGTTCGCCGATTTCCAGGCGGTGCTTGGCGCCGTGCGCGAGTTGCGGATGGGACAGAACATCGCCCCGCGCGAAGCAGTCGAGTTCACCGTCCGTTGCGACGAGGCGACCGCCAAGCTGCTTGAGCCGATGGCGCCCTACTTTCTGCAAATGGCCAAGGCGACGTCCCTCGCTTGGGGCCCCAAAGCAACGGCGCCCGAGACGGCGGCGTCGAGCCAAGTGTCCGGCGCGCGGGGGCCGATCGAGGTCCATCTCGACGTCAGCCGGTTCATCGACGTCGAGGCTGAGAAGAAGCGGCTGGCCAAACAGATCGAGCAGTTGCAGGGGTTCGCCAAATCAATGGAAGCGAAGCTAAACAACGAAAGCTTTGTGAGTCGGGCCCCCGCCGACGTGGTGCAGCAGCAGCGCGACAAGTTGGCGGAGACGAAGGGGCTCATCGAATCTGCCCAAGCGGCCCTGAAAAAGCTTGGTTGACGCGGTGCGGTCGGAGTCGGCGGAACTTGCGGCGGCTACGGCTGGATTGACCGTACCGACGGCGCGACGGGACGCTTTTGCGTCAAAAGAGGCCGGTAAGCTATACTTTTCTCCGGGGCCGGGAATTCCGCCAAGAGCCGGCCGAGCTTGGCGAATAGGCCCTCAAGGAATCGCGTTCCTCGCAGTCGTCCCGAGATCTGCCGCACGCAGGGTTCACCCGCAGGCGGCAAATCTCGGCATGACTCGCGATCGCCCTGATGGGCGATGCGCGACCGCGGCCGTTACCCAGGGCGTGCGGTGATTTGGCGATGGAGGTCGCGATGTTGGAGTTGCTGTTTATTCTCGCGGCGGTCGTTGGCGGCACCGTGATGGTGTTTCAGTTCGGGCTGACCGTCCTAGGGCTCAGCGATCATGGCGACGCCGTCGGGGACTTGGCCGACGTCCACGCCGGCCATGGGTTTGACGGAGACGTTTCGACGGCGGACGGCGACGTGTCGGGCGATCACCACACGTCTGTCGCGACTGCGGCCGATGGACAATTGCATCCTGACAGCAGTTGGCTATTCGGGGTGGTGACTTTCCGGACCTTGGTGGCCGCTCTAGCCTTCTTCGGGCTGGCTGGGATGGCAGCGTTGCGGATGGAGTTGGCTCGGCCCGTCGCGCTGATTCTGGCCCTCGGGGGAGGATTTGCCGCAATGTACGGAATGTACTGGTCGATGCGGACCGTCGCCGGCCTGGCATCGTCGGGGAATGAGCGCATTGGCAACGCGGTGGGACGCCGCGGAACGGTCTATATCCCAATTCCGGCCGAAAACGCCGGGGCAGGGAAAGTCCAGCTTTCGATGCAAAACCGCATCGTAGAGTTTCTGGCAGTTACAGACGAAGCCGAACGATTGCCGACGGGGTCGACGGTAGAAGTCATCGCGGTCGCGGGCAGCGACACGCTCCATGTACGTCGCGCGGTAGAGCCTGCGCACGCATAGGATTCGGCCCTTCGCATCGCTTAACATCGTAAAACGATAACCGTCTACGTTTAGGTTGAGGTTCCTGATATGTCCCAAATGTTGCTACTGGCCTTTGAGATGCCTTCCATCCCCGTTATCGCGGCGAGTGCCGCCGTTCTGACGGTGATGGGCATGCTCGGCATGGTCATTTTGCTGAAGACCAACTACAAACGCTGCTCCAGTAACCAAGTCTTGGTGATCTTTGGTAAGACCTTGCAGGGCCAGGCGGCGAAGACCGTGCACGGCGGGGCGGCGTTCGTCGTCCCCCTCATCCAGGACTACCGCTACCTCAGCCTGGAGCCAATCCAGATCGAAATCCCGCTGCGCGGCGCGTTGTCGGTCGAGAATATTCGCGTCAACGTGCCGAGCGTCTTCACCGTCGCCATCGGCACGCAGCCCGACGTGATGACGAACGCGGCCATCCGGTTGCTCGACCTCAGCGTGCAAGACGTGCGCAAGCAGGCCGAGGAAATTATCTTCGGCCAGCTGCGGCAGGTGATCGCCTCGATGGGGATCGAGGACATCAACCGCAATCGTGATACGTTCCTGGAGCACATTCAGAACTCGGTCGAGCCGGAACTCAAGAAGATCGGCCTCGTGCTGATCAACGTCAACATCACCGACATCACCGACGAGAGCGGCTACATCGACGCGATCGGCAAGAAAGCGGCGTCGCAGGCGATTCAGCAGGCCCGCGGCGACGTGGCGGATCAGGAAAAGCTCGGCGAGGTGCGCGTCGCCGACGCCGATCGCGAGAAGGCGATCCAGGTTGCCAGCGCCACCAAGCTCAAGGAAATCGGCACCCGCGAAGCGCAACGGGAGCAGGCCGTGCGGTTGGCTGAACTGGTGAAGGAACAGACCATCGGCGAGCAAACCGCGGCCTTCCAACGCGATACGCAAGTAAAGGAAGCCGAGCAGCAGATGCGTATTTCGGTCGCGGAGGCGAATGCCAAGGCGGTCGACGGCGAAAACGTGGCCGAAGCCAAGGTCGCCGCATCGCAGGCGACGCTGCTCGTGCAGAAGGCCGAAGCGTACCAGAAGGGCGAAGTTCGCAAGCGTGAAGCCGAGGCGGCCGTGGCCGAGGCTCAGCACCGGGCGATGGCGAAGGCGGCCATTGCCAATGCCGAGCGGGTCGAGGCCGAGGAGCGGGCGAAGCTCGAAGCGCCGGCCAAGGCCCAAAAGGCGCGGATCCTCGTCGACGCCGCGGCCGAAGCGGATAAGCGTCGCCTCGAAGCCGAGGGCGAGGCGGCCGCGATTTACGCGAAGCTCGAAGCCGAGGCCCGCGGCCAGTATGAAATCCTCGCCAAGAAGGGCGAGGGCCTGAAGCAGATCGTCGAGGCCTGCGGCGGGGCCAAGGAGGCGTTCCAACTGATGATGCTCGAGCACCTCGACAAGCTCGCGGAGTCGAGCGCCAAGGCGATTAGCAACATCAAATTCGACAAAATCGTCGTGTGGGAGAACGGCGGCGGGGCCAACGGCCGCTCGAGCACGGCCGACTTCCTGCACAAGATGGCCGGGACGCTGCCGCCGATGATGCAGGTGATGCGCGACATCGGCGGGGTCGACATCCCTGAGAGCCTGGCGCGGTTGGCGGGCGAGGAACCCGAGAAGCCCGCGAGCAGTGATCGCGTCAAGGCGGAAGAAAATGGAGCGGCGCCGGCGCGGAGCTAACGCAGCCGCGGGTCAACGACCCGCCGGAGCGGCGATCGCTGATACTGAAGGATGAATGCGGGTAGCGCCTTTGTGCCGCTCCGGCCGGTCGTTGACCGGCGGCTACTGTGCAGCTGCTGGCGCTAGTGCCGATGTTGCCCCATCATGCGGCTCCGTTCCATCGCCTCTTCGGCGAGACGAATGTAGCCCATTTCGTTCGTGCCGGCGTAGGCCCGCTGATAGGTCACGCTGAGGGCGGTAAAGCTGAACGGGTCTCCCGGTTCGAGCTCGGTCACGCGCACGGCGTGCTGGATCGCTTCCTCATGCCGGCCCAGGCGCTGCAGCACCACCGCCAAGGCGGAGTGGGCTAGCGCGTAGGAGTCGTCCGCAGCAACCGCTTGCTCAAGTTTAGCGACCGCCTCCTCGAGCTTGCCTTCGGCCTTGAGTTTGTCGGCTTCGTCGTAAAGTTTTACTACTTCGGACATGATGGAACGCCGCTGGGGGAGTGAGCAAATATGCGGTTGCCCGCAACAACATACGAAGTCGCCGCAAAGCTAGTCTCGACTTGCGGCATTCATTGTACTGCGAAACGTTGCGCGGAGGACAGGGGGCGTCCTAGCTAGGGTGTTGCAGCTCAAGTACTTACGAGCGGTAAACCCCCCATGAGGGGGAAGGAGAGTGCATCTTGCCCGTGGCACGAAACCGCGGCGCCCTTTCGCTAGCAACGACGATTTGCTGGTCAAACGCTAAGCCCACACAATCGGAACGACCGATAGAAGCGGCAGCGGCGAAGTTCCCTGCCGAACTCGCTGCGCCGGCGCCCGACGAACTGCCGCCCCGCTTTCGCCGCCACGTCGCCGACGTCACGTCAACGCCTTCGGTCAGTTGTGAGGACCCGCCACGATGATTCATCCCACTGCCGTCGTTAGTCCTCGCGCCGTCGTCCATTCGAGCGTCGAGATCGGCCCCTTTTCGATCGTGGAAGCCGATGCGGTCATCGGGCAAGGGTGCAAGCTCGCGGGGCGAACGACGATCAAATCACACACGGTGCTCGGCCGCGACGTCATCGTCGGCGAGGGGGCCGTGCTTGGCGGGCTGCCGCAGCATATCAGCCCGCCGGAACACCCAGGCCGCGTGGTCGTCGGCGAACGGACCGTCATTCGCGAGAATGTCACCATTCACCGGGCGATGATCGGCGAGGGTGAAACGCGAATCGGCAGCGATTGCCTGATGATGGTCGGCAGCCATGCGGCGCACGACGTTCGCGTCGGCAACCGGGTGATCATTACGAACAACGTTTTACTGGGCGGGCACGTCCAGGTCGGCGACCGGGCCGTGCTCGGCGGCGCCGCGGCAGTTCACCAGTTCTGTCGCATCGGTCGGCTCGCGATGATCGGCGCCTGCGCGAAGGTCGTGCAGGACGTGCCGCCGTTCGTCATGACTGACGGCGAGTCGGCGATGATCGTCGGCTTGAACAAGGTCGGCCTGCGGCGATCGGGCATGACCCGCGAAGAGATGGACGACTTGAAGGCTGCGTACCGCTTGATCCACCGCCAGGGGCTGCTCTTCGACGAAATGGTCGCTGCGCTGGCAGCCGCCTATCCCAGCGGACCTGCCGCGGAATTTGCGGAGTTTTATCGCGGCGGCAAACGCGGCTTCGTCCAGGAACGGCGCAGCCCGCCGAAAGTCGCGATTCGAATTCATGCGGCGCAAGACGAACTCGAAGACGAAGATTCTTCGGAGCAACGGACGCGCAAGGCCGGCTAACCGCCGCAACGGAGCCTGTCCATGTCTTCTACCCCTGGCTCCGCCAGGGGTAGAACAGCGCCGGACAACGCTTACCGGTATGGTGGCCGACTCCCTGGCGGAGCCAGGGGCTGAAAAGGCAACACATAGCCAAAATAGAAACGCCGGCGGGAACAATTCGTTCCGGCCGGCGTTTTTTACTTTTGCGTCCAATCCGCTAAGCGGATCAGCCCGTCTACTTACCCGCAGCCAGCGCCGCTTGGGCCGCGGCAAGTCGCGCGATCGGCACGCGGAACGGGCTGCACGAGACGTAATCAAGCCCGACCGTGTGGCAGAACTTGATCGAGGCGGGGTCGCCGCCATGCTCGCCGCAGATGCCGCACTTCAGGCCCTTCTTGACCGAGCGACCCTTGTTGACGCCCATCTCGACCAACTGACCGACGCCCGTGACGTCGAGCGATTGGAACGGATCCTGCGCCAACAACTCGTTGTTGATGTAGTCGGGCAGGAACGTGTTGATGTCGTCGCGGCTGAAGCCGAACGTCATCTGCGTCAGGTCGTTCGTGCCGAAGCTGAAGAAGTCGGCCTGCTCGCCGATTTGGTCGGCGGTCAGCGCGGCCCGCGGAATTTCGATCATCGTGCCAATGAGGATATTCAGCTTGCCGGTGAACTTCTTGGCTTCCTTCACCGCGTCGATCACGGCTTGCGTCTGGTCGCGGAGCATCTTCAGCTCAGCGGCCGTGCCCACCAGCGGAATCATGATCTCGACCTGGGCGTCGATCTTCTTCTCGACGCAGGCGATGGCGGCTTCAACGATCGCGGTGACCTGGGTTTCCAGGATCTCCGGATAGGTGACCGCGAGGCGGCAACCGCGGTGGCCGAGCATCGGGTTCTGCTCGTGCAGCTGGGCGACGCGGTTCTTCACGAAGGCCGGCGAAACGTTCAGTTCCTTGGCGAGTTCGCCTTGGGCCTTGGCGTCGTGCGGCAGGAATTCGTGCAGCGGCGGATCCAGCAAGCGGATCGTGACCGGCAAGCCCTTCATCGCGGTGAAGAGGCCGATAAAGTCCTTCCGCTGCAGCGGAAGCAGGTTCTTGAGCGCCTTCTTTCGGTCGGCGAGGTTGTCGGCCAGAATCATCGCCCGCATGGCGACGATGCGATCGCCTTCGAAGAACATGTGCTCGGTGCGGCAGAGGCCGATGCCTTCGGCGCCGAACTCGCGAGCTCGCTTCGCGTCAGCCGGGGTGTCGGCGTTCGTGCGGACCTTGAGGGTGCGGTACTTATCGGCCCAGCCCATCACGGTGGCGAAGTCGCCCGAGAGCTTGGGCTCTTGCGTGGCGATCTCGCCGAGCATCACTTCGCCAGTTGAGCCGTCGATCGACAGCACGTCGTTGTGGGTGAAGGTCTTGCCGCCAACCTTGATCTTGCGGGCCTTTTCGTCAATCTGGACGTCGCCGGCGCCGGCGACGCAGCAACGACCCCAGCCGCGGGCGACGACCGCCGCGTGGCTGGTCATGCCGCCGGTGCTGGTGAGGATGCCGGCTGCGAGATGCATGCCGTCGATATCTTCAGGGTTCGTTTCCTTGCGGACGAGCAATACCTTCTCGCCGGCGTGAGTCCGCTCCACCGCTTCCGACGCGGTAAAGGCGAGCTTGCCGACGGCGGCGCCGGGCGAGGCGGGAAGGCCGACGGTCAGGAGCTTGCCATCCTTCTTGGCCGTCGCCTTGGCGGCGGGGGTGAAGCTGGGCAGCAGTAACTGGGTGAGATCGCCGGCCGGGATGCGCTGCACGGCGGTCTTCTCGTCAATCAGCTTTTCCTTGACCATGTCGCAGGCGATCTTCACGGCGGCGGCGCCGGTCCGCTTGCCGTTGCGCGTCTGCAGCATGTACAGGACGCCGCGCTCGATGGTGAACTCGATGTCCTGCACGTCTTTGTAGTGCGACTCGAGCAGGTCCTTGATCTCTAGCAATCGCTTGTGGATGGCCTTGTTCCACTTGGGCATTTCGGCGACTGGCAGCGGGGTGCGGATGCCGGCGACGACGTCTTCGCCCTGGGCGTTCACGAGGAATTCGCCATAGAACTTGTTCTCGCCGGTCGACGGATTGCGGGTGAACGCGACGCCCGTGCCGCAGTCATCGCCCATGTTGCCGAAGACCATCGACTGCACGTTGACGGCCGTGCCGAGCAGGCCGGTGATGTTCTCGACCTGGCGATACTTCACGGCGCGGGGCTGCATCCAGCTCTTGAAGACCGCCTCGACGGAGGCTTCGAGTTGCTCGAGCGGATCTTGCGGGAAGGGCTTGCCGTAGTGGTGTTGGTAGACCTTCTTGTACTCGTCGCAGAGCTCGATCATCCCCTCGAGCGGGACTTCATTGTCGAGCTTGGCCTTGTACTTCGACTTGATCTTGGCAAAGGCGACTTCAAAATGCTCGTGATCGACGCCCGAAACGACGTCGCCGAACATGTTGATCAGGCGACGGTAAGAGTCGTAAGCGAACCGCTCATTCTGCGTCGCGTTGGCCAGACCGACGACCGCTTCGTCGTTGAGACCGAGGTTGAGGATCGTGTTCATCATGCCCGGCATCGACGCCGCGGCGCCGGAACGGACGGAGACCAGCAGCGGCAACTTCGAGTCGCCGAACTTCTTGCCGGTTTCCTTTTCGAGAATGGCGACGTTCTTGCGAACCTCGTCCATGAGACCGGGCGGCAGCTTCTGCTTGTGCTTGTAGTAGAGGTCGCAGACTTCCGTGGTGATCGTGAAGCCCGGAGGGACCGGCAGGCCAATGCTGGTCATGTCGGCGAGGTTGGCGCCTTTGCCGCCGAGGAGTTGCTTCTGGTTGCTCTTCCCTTCGGTCTTGGTCTTGCCGAAGTAGTAGGCCATCTTGGTGGCGCCAGCGGTCTTTGCCATCGTTGTGAGTTACCTTGTGAGTTTCGATGAAACGTTGAATCGAATGCCGAGGCGCGACGGGCGTCGGTGCGGCAACCGTTGTGGCTGCGGGCGAATTCGGCACGGCGGAATGTTCGGTGTCGTCATCCCCCCAGGGGCGACGTTGAGTTTTCAGCGACGGGCCCGCTTTGCTAGGGGATTCCGCCGAGTGAAAACAAGCCCTACAAGCTAGCCCTGAGGTTGGGGAGCGTCAAGGCGGCGGCGGCGCGGCCGGGAGAGTCTCAATATCCGCCAGGCGCGGCAGTCCGTTCGAAATCGTTCATCTTCCGGATTGCTTTTCGCCGCGCAGTTTTGTATAGTGGACTGATGTTCATATTCGCCTGCTTCAGGCTACCGGTGCGCTGTCCAGCTGTCGCTGACTGTTGGATCCGGCATCATCATGGTGCACATTCAGACTTAAAGGCTCTTGTGAATGCTTACGGGACTCGACTGTTGGGCGAGAGTGGCCAGGGTTTGCCGGTTCCTGGACAATGAGCGTCCAATCGAATTGTGTCGCGACATTTGTCGCCCGGTGTCGTGACTCTAACCCCATTGATTCTAAGGGATTTCGCTTTCTGTCGCCAAAAATCGATCACGCGACAGATAGCGACAAATGCCCCTCTCACGAGCCTTCGTCGTCGCAGGGTAGTCGGCGTGGTAGTAATTGGAACTGAGGCGTTGGACCAGGGTCGCGCGTCACTTCGGCGCGTAGTGCGCCATCCGAGTCGGCTCCCGCAAGCGATAGCCGCGGCAAGCTTCGAGCACGAGGTCGAGCGCCGTCGGCAGGTTGATCTTATGGCCGACGGAAAATGTGGAGCGGATTGACGCGGTCGCGGGTGCGGAGCGCGGCGCCGATGAGTTCGTGCTTATCTCAAGGTTGGTGTAGCTGCCGGCTTCGTCCGCGGGTTCGTCATGCGTACCGATGAGGCGGGACATCGCGCAGCCGATGGTCGGCTTGTCGAGCAATAGGCCGTGATGGGCGGCGATGCCGAGGCGGCGGGGGCGGGACGCCCCGGCTCGCTGGAAGAGATGAGATGGCGAATCGTTTCCTAATTCTACTACCACGGGCGCAACAAAAAAGGCGGCCCGACTCGCAGTTGCGAATCGGGCCGCCCCGAACCGTCTTGACCAAGCCTCATCTATCGACTCAGGGTTTCCCCTCTGAGTCTTCCATTACTCAGCTCAGTTGCAGCAGCTGTCGGCCACGCCGCAGGTCGGCTCTTCAGCACAACCGCAGCTCGGCTCGCAGGCGACGCAGACCGGAACTTGCTTGCAGATGATCTTCGGGCAGCAGATCGTCTTGGTGTAGCACTCGGTGCGGGGGACGCACTTCATGACCTTAATCGTCTTCTGCTCGCAGACCGGCTTGCACACCGTGTAGCAGACGGTCTTCGAGCGTTGCTCGGGGACCATCTTGCAAACTTGGTAGGTGCAGGTCTTCTGCTCGGGAACCATGTGGCAGACCTTGTATTCGCAGGTCCGTTGTTCCGGAACCATCTTGCAGACCTTGTAGCAGACGGTCTTCGAGTGTTGCTCGGGGACCATCTTGCAGACTTGGTAGTTGCAAGTGCGGGTTTCCGGAACCATCTTGCAGACCTTGTACTCGCAGGTCCGTTGCTCAGGCACCATGTGGCAGACCTTGTACTCGCAGGTCCGCTGTTCCGGCACCATCTTGCAGACCTGGTAATTGCAGGTCTTCGTCTCGGCAACCATCTTGCAGACCTTGTAGCAGACGGTCTTCGAGCGTTGCTCGGGGACCATCTTGCAGACTTGGTAGTTGCAAGTGCGGGTTTCCGGAACCATGTGGCAAACCTTGTACTCGCAGGTCTTGGTCTCGGGGACCATCGTGCAGACCTTGTAGCACTCGGTGCGGGTGCGGCATTCGCAGACCGTCTTGCAGCAGTTGATCGTCTTCTCGATGCAGCAAGGAACCCAAACGCGCTTGCAGCACTTGATCGGCGGGCCTTGGCAGGTCAGCGTCACGCACGGACCGGGCTTGTAGACGCACTTGCAGAGGCAAGCGTCCCACTCGAACGTTCCGACGCTGGCGACCGTCTTCTTGCAGACCGGACGCTGGACTTCGTACGTCTGGGTCTGCCAGTTGCCGCTCTTCACCATGATCGTCTTGGTGTAGGGAACCTTCACCGCGACCTGGTACTGCACTTCACGCTGACGGGTTTCCCACACTGGCTTGCAGACCGTGTAGCAGCGAGTCTTGGTTTCCCAGACTGGCTTGCACACGGTGTAGCAGCGGGTCTTGGTTTCCCAAACCGGCTTGCAGACGGTGTAGCAAACTTCCTTCTGGTGCGTTTCCCAGACCGGCTTGCACACGGTGTAGCAGCGAGTCTTGGTTTCCCAGACTGGCTTGCACACGGTGTAGCAGCGAGTCTTGGTTTCCCAGACTGGCTTGCACACGGTGTAGCAGCGGGTCTTGGTTTCCCAGACTGGCTTGCACACGGTGTAGCAACGGGTCTTCGTCTCCCACACCGGCTTGCAGACCGTGTAGCAGACTTCCTTCGAATGCGTTTCCCACACTGGCTTGCAGACCGTGTAGCAACGCGTCTTCGTTTCCCACACCGGCTTGCAGACGGTGTAGCAGCGAGTCTTGGTCTCGTACACCGGCTTGCAGACCGTGTAGCAGACCTCTTTCTGGCACGTCTCGGGAACCATCCGAGTGACGTTGATCACCTTGTCTTCACAGACCCGGTCGTAGACCGTCCGCGTGCAAGTGATCTCTTTTTGTTCGTAGACTTTGCACCGCACTGTTTTATAAACAGTGTGGCAGTCTTGTTGATGGCTACACGGGACAACCCCGTTGTAGCGAGCAACGCCGCAGTACCCCGCCCACGCCGGCGATGCCAGCAGAGCTAAGGCGAAGACTGCGAGCGTCGTCTCACGCAATTTCGCTCTCATTCCTTTGCCTCCTTACCTGTGAGTCGACAGAGACTCATGTGTGAAACTAGACGGTCTGGTCAAGACGGAACGATTTCCCGTCCCCAATAGATTCGGAAGTTACAGCCTTCGCTCCTTAGCCAGATCACGCGAGTTTCGCACGACACGCAGGTCACGCAGGCCATCCAATCGATACCACCTGCCTGGATGACCTTGCGCTGTCCGAAAACTCGACGGCGCGTTGTGCGGATGCGCGAAGCGTTCCGGCTGGCGCGGAGCAAGACGGTCAGCTCAAGTTGCATCCCTGCGGCGCCGGTAGGCGTCGTAGGGGTGCTCCAGTCCACTGGCGACGCGCTGGATCGCCAAATAGGCGCGAGCGGGATTTGGCTAAGTCGCAAGTCGTTGGCAGGGTTGACGATCCGCCCGCGAGAGCGGACGCACTTCGCTTGCTGGCATGCGACGGTTGGTCTAGAGTGAGTTGCCTAGGGGCGGCCCGCTTATTTCGAGTTCGCCACCCCTCAAGCGAAGTCCTTCCTCCCTGCCGTGAGCCGCCAGGCATGAGCTCGTCGAAGCCGCCGAATTCTCGTTCGGAAGCGGGCTCCGTTCCCGCCGCGGTGGTCAATCGGCTCAGCCTGTACTTGCGCGAACTGCAACATTTGGTTGCTGAAGGCATTCAGACGACCAGCAGCAGCCAGTTGGGCGAGCGCCTTGGGTTCAGCGACGCACAAGTGCGCAAGGATTTGGCTCACTTCGGCGCGTTCGGCCATCCGGGAGTTGGCTACCGGTGCGACGAACTGATTAGCGAGATCCGCCGAATCTTGGGGACTGATCGGGTTTGGACCGTGGCCCTCGTGGGCGTCGGCAACCTGGGGCGCGCCTTGCTGGGCTACAAGGGTTTCGAATCGCAAGGTTTCCGCGTCGCGGCGGCGTTCGATTCGGACCCGGCGAAAGTGGGTGACCGCGTTGAGGGGGTCGAGATTAGGTCGATCGAGGAAATTGGCCAGATCGTGGCTCGAGGAGCCATCGACCTCGGCATGGTGGCCGTGCCGGCGGGATTCGCCCAGGCGGTGGCCGACGTCCTCGTGGCGGCAGGGGTGCGCGGGATCGTGAACTTTGCGCCCGTATCGCTCGCCCTGCCTGAAGGAGTAAGTCAGGTCGGAGTCGACCTGGCTCGCGAACTGGAACAGGTTTCGTTCGCCGTGGCGAGTAGATTGCGGGCGGAGGGGGCGTAAAAGAGCCCATGGCCCTGCCGTTGGTCGAGCGGCCGCCGGCGCCGCATCTACCGTGATAAGTCTACAGGCGGAGCCGGTGGCGTTTATGTGCACTCAACGCGGTAGCGGAGCGCGGCGGCAATCGGTAAATTAGCGGCTTAGAGGCGTTACCCCGTAGTGTAATGGTAACACTAGGGATTTTGATTCCCTCATTCTAGGTTCGAATCCTAGCGGGGTAGTTTTTGGGGAGGAGTCAGGCGTCAGGAGTCAGGCGGCAGGATTTTTCCTGAGGCCTGGGCCCTGATTCCTGACTCCTTTTTTGTTTTCATTCATGGAGTAGGTCGTGTCCCCATTCTTTGATACCCCTGCCGCGCGCTTTGCCATCGAGGCGGTGCGCGAGGCTTCGATCTTGGTTCGTCGCGTGCAGCGGGAGATGATCGGCGACGCGATCACCAAGGATGACAAGTCGCCGGTGACGGTCGCCGACTTTGCCGCTCAGGCGGTCGTGGCGCACCGGCTCGCGGCACGCTTCCCCGACGCGGTCCTGGTGGGGGAAGAGAGCGCCGGGGGCCTGAAGGATGCGGCGTCTCGCTCGACGCTCGAGCAGATTACCCGCTTTGTGCAAACGGTCGAACCGAGCGCTACCGCCGAAAGCGTCTGCGACTGGATCGACCGCGGCTCGAACGAAGCGCCGGCGACTTATTGGACGCTCGATCCGGTCGACGGGACGAAGGGGTTTCTGCGTCATGATCAGTACGCCGTCGCGCTGGCGCTGGTCGAAAACGGCAAGGTCGTCTTGGGGGCGCTTGGGTGTCCGGAACTCGAAGGAGGAGTTCGGCCTGCGAAGGGCGGGGCTGGATCGATCCTGCTGGCGGCGCGAGGAGAAGGGGCGTGGGTTCAATCGCTTGCCGAACCGAACGGGAAGTGGACGCGGCTGACGGCCTCGACGTCGGGCGACCCGGCGGGAGCTCGCCTGCTGCGGTCGGTGGAGAAATCGCATACCGACGCCGACAGCATTGGCGACCTGGCGACGAAGCTCGGCGTGCGGGCCGACCCCGTGCCGATGGACAGCCAAGCCAAGTATGCCGTGCTCGCCGCGGGCGGCGGCGACGTGATCTTGCGGCTCCTATCCCCAAGCCGGCCCGACTATCGGGAAAAGGTATGGGATCAGGCCGCCGGGTCGATCGTGGTCGAAGAGGCTGGGGGCCGGGTGAGCGACCTCGACGGCAAGCCGCTCGACTTTTCGCATGGGCGGACGTTGGCGACCAATCGCGGGGTGTTGGTGACGAACGGGCCGCTGCATGAGGCCTTTTTGGCGGGACTAAAGGCAATCGGGGCGTAATGTTCAGCGCATGTTCCTTCTGTGAGGGAATCTGGATGACCTACGAATTGTTCACTGAGCGAGCACGCGAGGTTTTTCAACGTGCCAATGAAGAGGCTCTAAGTTTTGGCAAAAAGAGCCGAATCGACACCCATCACATTTTGCTGGGAGTGCTTAAAGAAGGGGCGGGGACGGCAGTGCATGTCCTTAACGCTCACGGGATCAATGTTCAGTCCGTCCGCACTGAAATAGAACCGTTGGGAGAGAAGGGGCCGTACCAAGACGGGCGGGGCAAGTTGCCCATGACCGCGACCGCTAAGAACCTGGTCGAATACGCGCTTCAGGAAGCCCGCTCGTTAGGGCCTTCATCCGTTGAGACGGAGCACATTGTCTTGGGCCTTCTGCGAGAGCCGGAAGGCGTTGCCGCCGAGGTTTTCCGGGCTTTGGCCGTCAATAGAGAAAGGGATATAGTGAATTTCTTGGGCCGTGAGGCGGGTAAGTAAATCGCCCTGCGTATATCTGGCCATTTATCCCTCTCCGGCCGCTCGTTGACCGGCGGCTAAGGACTCAGCCTACCTGGACGATCTGCCGGGCGGCCGCTAAATTACAGGGCTCCACTTTGCTCGCGCGGCCTCGGGAAGGGTGGATCATAGACGAGGCCGAGAACGTTTCCTTGCCAACGCCGGACGCCCGCGAACGCTTTGACGGTCGCACTCATGGGACATAGCCGGCGTGCCACTGTCAGGAGTTTGCACTGTGTCGACGACCCTCGTCAAAGAGTTGGTAGAGTCGGGCGTCCATTTCGGCCATCGATCGAGCCGTTGGAACCCGAAGATGCGGCCGTACATTTACGCCCGCCGCAATCTGATTCACATCATCGACGTCCGCGAAACGATCCGCGGTCTGCTGCGAGCCAAGAAGTACCTGTCGGACGTCGCCTCGCACGGCAGCCTCATCCTGTTCGTCGGGACGAAGCGTCAGGCTCGCGAGACGATTCAACGCGAAGCCGAGCGTTGCGGCATGCCTTACGTCGCTGACCGCTGGTTGGGCGGCACGCTGACGAACTTCCGCACCATTCGCGATCGGCTCGGCCGCCTTGAGGAACTTGAAAAGACCCTCAACGGCGAGGATATCAAGACCTACTCGAAGAAGATGCAGTCGACGCTCACGCGCGAGTACCGCAAGATTCACCACAACCTCAACGGCATGCGCACGATGACCCGCCTGCCGGAGTGCATGGTCGTCGTCGACCCGCGTAAGGAGAAGAACGCGATCAAGGAAGCCCGCAAGCTGGGCATCGCCACGGTGGCCCTGATCGACACCGACTGCGACCCCGACCTGGTCGACTTGCCGATCCCCGGCAACGACGACAGCATGCGGTCGATCGAGCTGATCGTGAAGATCCTGGCCGATGCGATCGCCCAGGGGAAGGTTCAGCAGTCGGTGCAACAGGCCCAAATGAAGCGGGCCGAGATGGTCGAACCGGCGAAGGACTAGTTTCCTTCGGCCTCTAAACCATCCAACAGTCTTAAAAAATAGGCATTAGGATTTCACGCAAAGGCGCGAAGGCGCAAAGAAATGCGTGATTGCTTTTGTCTTTCCTTTGCGTCTTTGCGCCTTTGCGTGAGATGACTTAGAACCAGATTAGGAGTGAAGGCAATGGCCGAAATTACCGCGGCATTGGTGAAGCAACTGCGTGACGAAACGTCGCTTCCCATGATGGATTGCAAGAAGGCGCTGACCGAGGCGGGCGGCGACATTGAGGCTGCGAAGCGCAAGCTGCGCGAAGACGGCGTCAAAACGATGGCCGCACGCAGCGACCGCGCCACTGAAGAGGGCCGCATCGGCGTTTACGCCAGCGTCGACAAGAAGGTGGGCGCGATCGTCGAGTTGCAATGCGAGTCGGCCCCGGTGTCGACCAATGAAGATTTCGTCAAACTTGCTAATGACCTAGCGCTGCAGTTGGCGACCGGCCCCGGCGCCAAGACCGCTGACGAGTTGTGGGCTCAACCGTCGCCCAGCCGCAAGGGGATGACCCTGAAGGACCAGAAGGACGAACTCGAGAACAAGATTCGCGAAGTCTTCCGCCTGGCGCGGCTCCATCGCGTCGACGCTCCAGCCGGCGGCTTCGTCCACATGGCGAAGATTGGCGTGCTGGTCGAGGTCGAGGGTGGCAACGACCAGTTGGCGAAGGACGTCGCCCTCCATGTCGCCGCGATGAACCCGAAGGCTGCGACGAAGGATTCGCTCGACCCGAAGCTAGTCGCCCAAGAGCAGGAAATCCAAAAGGAGCGCGCTCGTCAGGAAGGGAAGCCGGAAGCGATCATTGAGAAAATGATCGAAGGCCGGATGCGAAACTTCTACGCCGAAAACGTCCTGGAGGAGCAGCCCTTTGTCCGCGACGAATCGCAGACAGTGGGCGCCCTAGCCAAGTCGGGCGGGATGAAGGTGAAGAAGTTCGTCCGCTGGACCCTGGGCGAAAGCGCTGCGACAGCCAGCTAAGCGACTTGCAGAGAATTCAAAACCGAAAGCCCCGACCTCGCCAGGTCGGGGCTTTTTTTATGCGCCGGACGGCGACGAAAGCTCTCGCAGAGGTGCGGAGACGCAGAGTCGATGCGAAGTTGCGGGGGGCGGGATGATTCCTAGCTATCTTCCTGTTAGATTATTGCGGTTGCGGCGAGGTTGGAGCGAGCGGTCGCGGGAATGGACGACTGCTCCTTACTTCTCTGCGCCTTCGCGCCTCGGCGTGATATCCCCCCAGCACCGCCCTTGTGGCAAGTCGTATGAAAACCGCCGTCATGTCGCAAGCTGCGCCTGCAAAAACGTCCGGTCCCTATAAACGGATCGTCTTAAAGCTCTCAGGCGAGAGCTTTGCCGCTACCGGCGAGCGCGGGATCAGCATGCAGGAGGTGGTCCACATCTCCTCACAGACCTACCGAGCGAAGCAGCAGGGCGTGGAAATCGCCATCGTGATCGGCGGCGGCAACATCCTACGGGGCGCCCAGTTCATCGCCGGCAATTCAAGCGTCCATGAGGCGACGGCGCATTACATGGGCATGTTGGCGACGGTGATTAACGGCCTGGCACTGCAGGATGCGTTGGAATCTCTCGGTTGTGAAACGCGACTGATGAGCACGCTGAAGTGCGATGGCGTCGCCGAGCCGTTCATCCGCCGCCGCGCGAGTCGCCATCTGGAGAAGGGGCGGATTGTGATTCTCGCCGGCGGCACGGGGGCGCCGTTCGTCACGACCGACACGGCGGCCGCCCAGAAGGCGCTGGAGCTTGAGGCTGACATCTTGATGAAAGCCACGCGCGTCGACGGCGTGTACAGCGACGATCCGGAGAAGAATCCGCACGCCGTGTTCTACCGCGATCTCACCTTCGAGCAGGTCCGCAACCAAAATCTGCGGGTGATGGATCCGACGGCGATCGCCCACTGCATGGAACACAACCTGCCGATCCTGGTGTTCAACTACCGCACCGACGGCAACATTGAGAAAGCAGTGCGCGGCGAGCCAATCGGCACGCGGGTGACGAGCGGTAAGAGTTGACATGTACGCACCGGCAATTGCAAGCAGTTGAGTTCTTTGCGTTACCTTTGCGCCTTCGCGCCTTTGCGTGGTTGGCTCACGCAAAGGCGCGAAGTCGCGAAGAAAGTGCCAAGCATATGAGGGAGAGAGAAAATGAGTTCGGATGAGATCTTGATGGACGCCGAAGAGCGGATGGAGAAGGCGGTCAGCAAGTTGAAGAGCGACTTGACCGGCATTCGCACCGGCCGCGCGAATCCAGGGCTCGTCGATTCGCTGCGCGTCGAGGTTTACGGCTCGCAGTCGCCGATCAAGCAAATCGCCTCGGTCAGCGCCCCCGAGCCGCAACAATTGGTCATTCGCCCGTTCGATCCGTCGACCATCAAGGATATTGAGCGGGCCATCATTAATAGTGATCTCGGCCTCGCCCCCAACAGCGACGGCAAGGTGATCCGCCTGAACATCCCGCCGCTGTCGGGCGACGTGCGGAAGAAGATGATCGCCCGCACGAAGGATCTCTCCGAGGAGGCGAAGATCGCGATCCGCAACGTCCGTCGCGACGGCAACAAGCACGCTGATACTGCCGAAAAGGATGGCGAACTGTCGGAAGACGATTGCAAGGCGCTGAAAGACGAGATTCAGGAACTAACCAAGAAGTACGAGAACTCCGCCAACGACTTGGCGAAGACGAAAGAAACTGAAGTGAGCGGGAGTTAGCCCTTCGCTCTATTTTTTTAGACCAATTCTAAGCCGTTGACGCTCTGTGTTTTGAGGTAAACGCAAAAAAATGTTGGGAAACGGAGTCAGATAGCGTAAAAAGAGTCGACCGCTCTGAGTGGCTTATCGATTGTGGCCAACCGGCAGGAGGTTTCTTGTGTCGACTTGCTTTCGAATGGTCGCTTTTGGCGTCACAGGCCGACTTGTCGCCCTGGCGGCCGTCGCAATGGCATCGTGCTGGCTGTTAGCGTCGAGCGGAAATCGATTGTTCGCTCAAACGCCATCCGAGCCTCCTGAGCGGCCTCGCGTTATACACGTCATTAACGTCGACGGCACGGGATTGCACCCACTACCAAGTGAGCCAGGGAAAACATACGGCTCGCCTGATTGGTCGCCGGACGGCGAGTGGCTCGCGTACGACGTCAGCTTGATCAATCACGATCTCAATAGCACTCGCATTGAAGTGATCCGCGCCAATGGCGAGGACCGCCGAGAGATCGGACCCGGGGCGATGCCGAGTTGGTCTCCAGACGGGAAACAGATTGTCGCTCACACTTACTCGCCGTCTGGCATCGTCGTGATGGACGTTGAGGGGGGCGGGCGTGAGACGATCATGGAACATTGGGGAAGCCCCCGTTGGTCGCCAGTTGGCAACCGAATCGTCACCGCCAATTCAGGCGGAGGCCTTTCGGTCTTCAATCTAGCGGCGGGGACGGAATTCGTCGTCCTCCGCAACGTTTACGTTTATCAGGGACTGAGCATCGCACCCGACGCATTGCAGGTCTGCTTCGCCGATCCGAATGGAGCCCTCATGCTGGCGACGCTCGACGCCGAAGCGAAGCGGGCGACTGCCAAAACGCTGGTGGACGGCGGGTACTTCTCGCACTCAAGCTGGTCCCCCGACGGTAAACAGATCATTTTTACTTGGAAGCCCGACGCCTCGAAGGACGATCCTGAGCAGCTCTACTTGCTCGACGTTGATGATCCGGCGAAACCGCCCCAAAAAATGAAGGGACTCGACTCCGCGGATGACAATGCTGATCCCGATTGGTCTCCCGACGGCAAGCAAATCGCCTTTTCTCTGAAGAAGGGCCGGTCAACGGCGGAGTAGTGGAACTCCGATCTCGCGGGAGCCGCGCCACGCCGTTCACCGCAAAGCGAAGGTTGAGCATGGCTACGCTACGTCCGATCCTTGCTTCAACGCTGCGGCTACTTCTACGGCCGTTACGGTTCAGCATTCGTTCATTTCTGGTCTTCACGGCGCTCTGCTGTCTAGCGCTCGGGGCCTGGTCGCTGTACGTGCAGCCCTATCGAGATCAAGCCGCCTCGTTGTCGCGACTCGCCGACTTAGGGGGCACGACGACCAGCGTCGGCGCCGCGGGGCCCGCTTGGCAGCGACGGCTCGTCGAGGCGTTCGTGGGACCGCAATCGTTCGTCGAAGTTCGTACGGCCGATTTCCGCGGTCGCAAGATTACCGCTGAGGACATCCGATCCTTATCGGGGCTAATCTACTTGCAGGCGTTGCGAATCGATCGGGCCGAGTTAAATGATGAGAACATTGCGGCGATTGCGCAGATGTCCAATTTGAAGGAACTCTCGATGACTTACACCAAGATCGGCGACGACGGCCTCCGTGAAGTGACTCGACTGCCTAAACTTGAGAAACTCCGTCTCACCGGGGTTCCGGTGACGGACGATGGAGTCACCCTGTTGGCGTCGATGCCTTCGGTCAACGAGCTATTCATTCGCTGGACCAAGATTACGGACGAGGGCGCAGAGCGACTCCGCACCTCGCTGCCGAACTGCAAGGTTCACCATCACGAAGCGCTGCCAGTTTCGACTGAATAGCGAAGGCTAATGGTTTCTCCACGCTTGCGTGCTAGCATGAGTCGCAACTTCTATTGGTGATTCTCGACGCGTCGGCCTATACTCCCGCCGGAACCACCCGACGTTCTTGCCGTGCTGGTCAACGATTGACGGCGCGGCGACCCAGTTTTATCGCGTGATTCGCACCCCCGCGCGGATCGAGCGACGACGAGCACCGTTCTAGCCGGAGGCCCACGGCCTCCGGGAACCCGGCCCGCGTGGCGGGCTGGCTAGCGGCAGCCAGTCGTTGCTCTAGATTCTGAGCGAGCGCATCGCGCCCGGTTTATGGAGAAACCGTTATGTCTTGCACGGAGGCTGAAGCTGCCATGCGCGCGGCTGAGTGGAAACATCGCTTCGTTTGGTTTGGCATTGCGACGACGGTTTTGGCCGTGGCGATGCTGATTCGCTGGACTCAGGGCGACGTCCCCGTCGCGGCGGCCGCTCCCGCGACGGCGACCGCCGCCGTCGACGACAGCCAGCCGCTGCCCCGCCCAGGGCGTCCCACGCATGACGTCATGGCTCTGGTGAATGGCAAGGACATCAGCCGCCAGGCGCTGACCGAGGCGTGCGTCCAGCGGTTCGGCGAGGATGTGCTTGAAAGCCTGGTCAACAAGCGGCTGATTACCAATCACTGTACCAATCACAACATCACGGTCACGCAAGCGGAGATCGACGCGGAAATCGACCGGATGGCGAAGCGGTTCCAACTCGGCCGCGAACAATGGCTCGAGATGCTGCAGAAGGAGCGGGGCGTCACGGCTCAGGAGTATGCCCGCGACATTGTGTGGCCGACGCTGGCTCTGCGGAAACTAGCGGACAAGGAACTGCAAGTTTCGCCGGAGGAAATCCAGAAGGCGTACGAGCAAGAGTTTGGCCCCATGGTTCGCGCGCGGCTTATCGCCGTGAGTGACGGCGCCAAGGCTCGGCAGCTGCATGCGCAACTTGTGGCGAATCCTGAAGGCTTCGCCAAAGCGGCCATTGAGCATTCGGAAGACGTGAACAGCGCCAGCATCGGCGGCATGATCCAGCCGATTCGCCGGCATGTTGGCGACCCGGCGATCGAGGCCGAGGCGTTCCGCCTGCAGCCAGGGCAGATCTCCTCGATCATCCAGGTGGCGCAGCAGTTCATCATTTTGAAGTGCGACGAGCAACTGCAGGCCCAGCCGATGCCGCTGGCGCAGGTGCAGGAACGGCTCGTGGAGCGGATCAAAGAGGAGAAGCTTCGCGACGCGGCCACCGGCATTTTCGAACGCGTGCAACGGACAGCAGTCGTGAAGAACGTTTACAACGATCCTGAGTTGAGCAAAACCATGCCGGGCGTCGTGGCGACGGTGAACGGCGAGCGGATCACGATGCAGGAATTGGGGAACGAGTGCCTGCTCCGTCACGGCGAGGAAGTGCTTGAGGGCGAGATCTCGCGAACGCTCCTGGAGCAAGAACTCCAAGCGACGGGCGTCAAGGTGACTCAGGAAGACCTCGACGCTGAGATGCGGCACGCGGCTGAGCTCGCCGGCGTCCTCGACGCCAAGGGCGACGCCGATTTGCCCAAGTGGATTGAAACGGTCACTGCCGAACAAGGGGTGACGAAAGAACGCTACCTCCGCGACTCGGTCTGGCCATCGGCCGCGCTAAAGAAGCTCTCGGCTCAGGACGTCAAAGTGACGGAAGAGGACATCGCCAAGGGTTTCGACGCCAATTACGGCGAGCGGGTCCGCTGCCGGGCGATTGTGCTGGGCAATCTGCGCCGCGCTCAGGAGGTTTGGAATAAGGCCCGTCAGAATCCTTCGCCCGAATACTTTGGCGATCTTGCCGCGGAGTACTCGGAAGAGCCGACGAGCAAGGCGTTGCGCGGCGAGGTGCCTCCCCTGGGACGATACGGCGGTCAGGAGACTTTGGAGAAAGAAGCCTTTACTCTGCAGGCTGGCGACCTCTCGAAGATTGTGCAGATGGGCGACAAATTCATCATTCTTCGTTGCGAAGGACGGACGGAGCGGATGAACATCGACCTCAAGGATGTCCGAAGCATTCTCCAGCGCGATATCTTCGAGAAGAAACTGCGGATGACAATGGGCGAGAAATTTGAAGAAATCAATTCGCGCGCGCGGGTCGACAACTACCTGGCCGGCTCGACCCACTCGCCGGACGCGACCAAGGCGGGTGCGGTGCGGGAAGATACCGCGGTGCGGCCGACCGTGGCCCGTTAGCGGTTTCTTTCGGTATTTGATTCGACTTTGAAGAAGCGAGCCGTCTGCTCGACGGCTCGCTTTCTTTCTGCGCGGCGTCGAGTTGCGATCTTGCCGCGGCGCACTGGCCGAGGCTTCGCGTAGGCTAGCGAACCTGGCGCGGGTATACTTGGTCTAGTTGCGCCAGGCGATCTTTCGTCGATGCCTGAAGCGACGCTCCGGCGGGTCGTTGACTCGCAGCCACCTCTCGAACCGTTTTCTGCTTCTCGTTCCATGTCGAATTCTCCTGACGACGCCTATCCGCCGTTCAAGGTTCAGATCGCTGAGCGGGTGACCCGGCTGCCGCCGTACCTGTTTGGACGCATCAATGGGATGCTCCACAACAAGCGGCGTGCCGGCGACGACGTCATCGACCTAGGAATGGGCAATCCCAGCGATCCGCCGCACCAGTCGGTGATCGACAAGCTCGCCGAGGCGGCCCAGGACGAAGGGAACCACGGCTATTCGAAGAACATTGGCATCGTCAATCTCCGTCGCGAGGTGGCTAGCAAATACTTTCGGAAGTATGGGGCCCGGCTCGATCCCGAGAGCGAGGTGATCGTCTGCCTCGGCTCGAAAGAAGGCTTTAGCCACATGTGCCTGGCGCTCATGGGGCCGGGCGATACGGCAATCGTGCCGGCGCCGTACTTTCCGATTCACGTTTACTCGGTGGCGCTGGCGTCGGCGAACGTCATTTCGCTGGAAGTCGCCAACAGCGAGAAGTTCCTTGCCAACATCGCCTACACCTGCGAGCACCTCTATCCAAAGCCGAAGCTGCTCGTGCTCAACTACCCCCACAACCCTTCGAGCGTGGTGGTGGAGCAGTGGTTTTTCGACGAAGTGGTGAAGCTCGCCCGCAAGTACGGGTTCATGGTGCTGAGCGACTTCGCCTACGCCGATGTGGCTTACGACGGGTACCAGCCGCCGAGTTTCTTGGCGTCGAAGGGCGCCATCGACGTCGGCGTCGAGTTCACGACGATGAGCAAAGGCTACAACATGGCCGGCTGGCGCGTTGGCTACTGCTGCGGCAACGCCGAGATGATTCGCGCACTGGGGACGATCAAAGGCTACTACGATTACGGCATGTTCCAGGCGATCCAGATCGCCGCGATCGTCGCGCTGCGGAACACCGACACCGCGGTCGAGGAGCAGTCGAAGATCTATCAAGGCCGCCGCAACGCATTGTGCGAAGGGTTGTCGCGCCTCGGCTGGAACATCACGCCGCCGAAGGCGGGGATGTTCGTCTGGGCGCCGATTCCCGATCTTTGGCGGCAGCGGATGAGCACGATGGATTTCGGCATGATGCTGCTGGAAAAGGGGAACGTCGCCGTGAGCCCCGGCAGCGGCTTTGGGCCGGCGGGCGAGGGGTATCTGCGGATGTCGCTTGTCGAGAACGAAGAGCGGCTGAAGCAGGCAGTGCGGCAGATAAAGAACTGTCTGCGGGACGCTGAGGCGAATTACTCGACAAAGCCGGCGGCGGTTCAGCCGGCGGCGACGTAGAGCGTGGCGAGACTTTTTGCGGAGTGATTGATGTCGGGCATCTTCACCGCCGAACAACTCGACGACTACCAGCGCGACGGCTATCTGATTGCTTCGGCGCTCTTTGATGCCGAAGAGATTGACCTGCTGCAACGCGCCGCCAAGGAAGACAAGGCCCTCGACGACAGCGCCTTTGGCCGCGCCGACGGCGCTGGCGGGAGTGTGCGGCTCTCGCTCTGGAACCATCCGGGCGACGACGTCTACGGGATGTTCGCCCGCAGCCGGCGGGTGGTCGAATCGGTAGGCCAACTGCTCGAAGACGAGCCGTATCACTATCACTCGAAGATGATCATGAAGCAGGCCGTCACCGGCGGGGCCTGGGAGTGGCATCAAGATTACGGCTACTGGTACGAGAACGGCGTGCTGACGCCGAACTTGTGCAGCGTCTTCATCGCCGTCGACCCGGCGACGCGGGCCAACGGCTGTATGCAGGTGCTCAAGGGCTCGCACCATATGGGCCGGCTGACGCATCTGAAGATAGGCGATCAAACTGGCGCCGATCCGGAGCGAGTCGCCGCGGCCTGCGAGCGTATGGAGCTCGTTTACGTCGAGATGTCGCCCGGCGACGCGCTCTTCTTTCACCCGAACACGCTCCACCGCAGCGATCAGAACCGATCGCCGAATGATCGCTGGGCCCTCATCTGCTGCTACAACGCGCGTAGCAACTCGCCCTACAAGGAAGGCCGGCATCCGAGCTACACGACGATTAGCGTCGTGGAAGATGACGCGATCAAGCGGGCCGGTCTGAAGCGATTCGCCGACGGCACGGGCTTCATGGCGGCGACGCATCGGGCGACGAGCGATGCGCTGAGCGGTTGATTGTGGCGTCGCTTCACGGCGCGACGAACGGCATGCGGATGATCGCGGATTGAACGGATTTCCGCGGACCTAAAATGCCGCCGTGTTTCTCCCGCTCCCTTCTATGTTCCGCGCGCATTCGCCAAATGCGCGAAGATCAGCGTCCCATTCGTTCTTGGCTTAAAAATGCTTGACCTACTAAAAGAATGGTGTTATACAACTGTAATCACTGCTGCTTTTCTTGCAGTTAGGCACGTTTTTCGGCGAGCGGTTCGGCCATGTTCCTCCGCATCGAAAAAGGCTCCGCGGCCCCGATCTCGCGGCAGATCGCCCATCAGATCGCGTCGCTCTGCGCCGCCGGCAAGTTGAAGCCGGGAGAGCGGCTCCCCTCGGTGCGGGAGCTGGCCCGCGATTTGGGCGTTAATCAGAACACGATCCTTCGCGTCTACGAACGCCTCAGCGGCGACGGATTGCTTGAGATGCGGCAAGGGCAGGGGACCTTCGTCGCCGACGGCGCGCGGGCAAACGCTTCGCCCGGGCAGCGGACGCGGCTGCTCGACGAACTGCGGCAGATCGCGCGGCAGGCGCAGTCGCTGGGACTCAGCAGCGAACAGATTCATGAGTTGTTGTCGGTCGCGCTGGGCGAACTCGACGAACAGGCGGCCCACGATCTTGCGGGGAACTTGTCATGAGCCAGGTTTCGAACAGCGATGCCAGCGCGAAGTTTGCGATCGAACTGCAGGGAGTCTGCAAGTCGTTTCGGCGGACGCAGGTCCTCAGCAACCTGACGATGCGCGTGGAGCGCGGCAAGACGTTTGCGTTCCTCGGCCGCAACGGGGCGGGCAAGACGACTTCGATCCGGATGCTGTTGGGGTTACTCAATCGCGATCAGGGCGAGGTGCGGGTGTTGGGGCTCGATCCGACGGCGGAGCCGCTGAAGGTCCGAGCCCGCGTTGGTTATTTGGCCGAAGACCAGCAGATGTACGGTTGGATGCGCGTCGAGGAGATCGTGCGCTTCGTCGCTCCCTTCTACGCGACGTGGGACCACGACCTCGCGCTCAAGTACCTGCGCGAGTTCGAGTTGCCGCTGGCGACGAAGATCAAGCATCTGTCGAAGGGGCAGAACGTGCGGTTGGGGCTTGTGCTCGCGCTGGCTCACCGGCCGGAACTCGTGATTCTCGACGATCCGGCGCTCGGGCTCGATCCGGTGATGCGGAAGCAGTTCAATCGCGATCTAGTCACCCATCTCCAGGGCGAAGGGCGGACGGTGTTTTACAGTTCGCATCTGCTGTACGAAGTCGAGCCGGTGGCCGACGAGGTGGCGATTTTGGACGGCGGCAGGTTAGTGAGGCAGGCCGATACCGAGACGCTTCGGCGGGACGTGAAGCAGTTCGTGCTCGACCGATCGGCGCTCGCGGCTTTGCGCGACGACATGTCCGTGTTGGAACTGCAGCGCGCGGGCGACGACGCGGCGGTCACCGTGCAAAACGCCTCGGCGGTGCGGGCGCTCTTGGACCGCGAAGGGATTGGGTACCGCATGAATGATCTCAATCTGGATGAGATCTTCGCAGCGTACGTGGCGGGGAAGGTGGATGACGATGCGGGAGCACGGGCGGCGGTTGATGAGCTCGCACCGCAGCGCTAAGCGGCAAGCCGCTAGCCGGAGGGCCACGCCCTCCGGGGTGCAGCGGTGAAGAGTTGGCAATGGCGAATGCGCGAATAGGGTGGAGCGGGTTTGAGGGTTCGGCCCGGACCGCGTGGCGGTCCGGCTAGGTCGTGACCGTGAAGGTGGCGGGGACGCTGTCGGAGGGATGACGCATGAGCGGTGTGTGGCGAAGCTTGTTGTGGAAAGAGTGGCGCGAGCAGCGGTTCAAGCTGCTGGCAATCACGCTGTTCACTGCGACCATCGTGGCGTGGCCGTGGCTATTCGACAGCAACGGAACGCTCTATGAAGCCTTCGTCGTCATCGGTTTTTTCTGCATCCTCTCGCTGGGGTTGTTCGTCGGCGCTTCGTTGGCGGCGAGCGAACGATCTCAACGCACGGTTGGGTTCTTGCAGTCGCTAACGCACTCAACGCGGCGAACCGCAATCGCCAAGTTGGTCATGGCAGCGTTGACGGTTGCGTCGCCGGGAGTCGTTCTATTCGTGGCGGTTAAGGTATGGGAGTCGCTCGGATACATCCCAGCTAATCATGGAATTTCAGCTGCCGCCTTCGCGGCCATCGCCTGGGCTGCGTTTAGCTTTGCAATCTGGGTCGCGGCAATTGCAGTAAATCTTGACGATGAGGTGCGTGCGGGCGCCGTGGGATTCCTAGCAGTGGCATTGTTTTGGGGAGTATTTGCGGTGGCAGTCGACCAATGGTTGCCTGCCAGCGAGGAGCTTATTCAAGCAATGGCCGCTTCGGGCCCTGGCGGCCCTCTGCTGATCTCCATCGAGATCTGCGAAGCGCCGCAGCGAGAGTTCGCGCTGTTGCCTCCGCGACCGATTGGTCGCCTAGTCGTTCTGGCAGCGATTTCTACGTTGGCGATGGCGCTCCTCTACGTATGGCACTTTGGCAGAGTCGCGCCGGCTCAGCGAAAATCCGTGGAGTCAACGGCGAAGAGCGTTGTTCCGGCATGGCTGGCGCCGCCGATGCGAAAGGCGTGGAATGCGATTCTGTGGAAGCAGTGTTGCGAGTCGTTGCCGCTGTCTATGTTGGGGGCAGGGGCAATTCTCTGCGTTTCGGTGTTCATAGCGGTAGCAAGCCGTGGCGATCAGGGAGGAATATTGCGGGATGGCCTACTAGCGATGTCGATTCCAGTTTGGATTCTCATCGGCGGGCTTGTCACGATTGTCAGCGGCATCGGATTGTGGCTCGACGATCTACGCCCCGAGCTGCACATGTTTTGGCGTTCGCGACCCATCGCGACAGGGCAGTGGTTCGTGCTCAAGTTCGCCACTAGCGCCATCATCACGCTTGCCACACTAGCGTTGCCTTCGCTGGTGATCTACGGCCTCCTGACGGCGTTCGGTGAGAGGCCGGTGTGGAATCTCTACGGAGGGGACGATTGGAGGATGCCAGTTTTGCTGGCTCTCATATCGCAATTCGGCTTCTTCTGCGTTGCGGCGGCATTCATGGCGGCGACGCGCCGGCCAATGGTTTCGGCGCTACTGACGATATTCACCGCGGCGGGCTTCGGCTTTTGTCTGCTCCCGCCCTTCTCGCTGGAGGCGACTGGCAGTGCAGTAGTGATTGCGGCGATCTCCGCGATCGCCACGGCGGCGGGGTGGCTCTGCATTCGAAATGACTGGGCGATTGGCCGATAAGGTGACCCGCCGCGTGGCCTCCCCTGACTTTTCCGCAGGAAAAGCCCAAAAAATGAGGGCCCCTGCTCGCCGAAGCAGGGACCCTCTATATTAGGCTGACCGGGATTTCTTGTGCGTTGTGACGTCCAGGGAACCCGGAGACCCACAGCCTACGCGAGACTATCGTCGCGGCTGGCGGCGGTTGTTGACGGGGAGCGCTAAGCCGCGAGCGGCTTCGTCGCGAGCGAACTTTCTGCGGGCGGGCGCGGTCCGCATAACCGGTACGACTGGCGCCCGCTTGCTGGCGCTGGCGGCGTTGGGAGATTAACCACCAAGACATTAAGGACACGAAGACGCACCAAGGAAAACAGAAACACTAGAGAGAGAAAAGATGTCGGGTGCGTTGGCTTCGTTGTCCGATGTGACGCTTCCTGTTCTTGCATTCCTTTGTCCGTCTTGGTGCTTTTCGTGCCTTCGTGGTTAGTCTTTCGCGCCGCTCCGGCGGGTCGTTGACCCGCGGCTACTATCCGATCACCAGTCACCTCTAAAGCGATGTCCAAACCTGCAAAACTTGCTCTCGAAGATGGCGCCGTCTTTACCGGCGTCTCGATTGGCTCCGATGGCGAGGTTGACGGCGAAGTCTGCTTCAACACGTCGATGACCGGCTATCAGGAGATCCTCACCGATCCGAGCTATCGTGGCCAGATCGTGACGATGACCTACCCGCAAATCGGCAACTACGGGGTGAACGACGGCGACCTTGAAAGCGAGCGGCCGCACCTCTCCGGGTTCATCGTGCGAGAGCATTCGCGGGCCGACAGCAACTTTCGTTCGGAAGGTTCGCTGAGCGACTACCTGAAGGAATGGGGCGTCGTGGCGATCGAGTCGATCGACACGCGGGCCCTCGTGCGGCGGATCCGTTCACAGGGGGCGCTCCGCGGCGTGTTGTCGACGATCGATCTCGACGATGTGAGCCTCGTGGCCAAAGCGAAGGCGAGCCCGGGTCTTGTCGGCCGCGACTTGGTCCGAGAAGTGATGCCCGAGATGGCCTGCGAGTGGCAGGAGTCGTGCAGCGAGTGGACTCATCTCAACGTCGAGGGAATTCGCAAGTCGACGGAGACGACCGGTCCGCATGTCGTGGCGCTTGATTACGGGATGAAGTGGAACATTCCGCGGCATCTGTATGATCAAGGTTGCCAGGTGACGGTGCTGCCGGGGACGGCGACGGCCGAGGATGTGCTCGCGCAGAATCCCGATGGCGTGTTCCTGTCGAACGGTCCCGGCGATCCGGAGCCGCTGGAATACGCGATCAAGACGATCCAGGGCGTGATGAAGCAGAAGCCGATCTTCGGCATCTGCCTGGGCCATCAATTGCTGTCTCTCGCCTGCGGCGCGAAGACCTTTAAGCTGAAGTTCGGTCACCGCGGGGCGAATCACCCCGTGCAGCGGCTGAGCGACGGGTTGGTCGAGATCACGAGCCAGAACCATGGGTTCGCCGTCGATGAAGTATCGTTGCCGGCGTCGTTGGAAGTGACCCACCGCAGTCTCAACGACAACACGATTGAAGGGGTTCGGCACCGCGAGCTGCCGCTGTTTAGCGTGCAGTATCATCCTGAGGCTTCGGCGGGGCCGCATGATAGCCACTACCTGTTTCAGGATTTTCTTAAGGCGATGGCGAAGTAGGCGCGCAGCCCCCGGCTCCGCCGGGGGGTAGCGTGACGCAGGACGACGCCTACAGGTGTGGTGACCGACCCCCTGGCGGAGCCAGGGGCTACAAGGACTTCACCACTGGTAGACTTGGCCGTCGAGTTCGACGACTACCGGCTCGTCGATCGCCAGGTAGGGCGCCACATGTTTGCCGTGCTTCGCGACGAGGTCGAAATACTCGTCGCTGAAGCGTTCGATCTGCTTGGCTGACTTTTCTTGATCCTCGCTGAGCGCCGCATCGACCCAGCGATCGCCGCGGCGGTTGAATGTCTTGCGGCCGATGTTGATCATCGATTTGGCGACGACCTGGCGGTCTTGGAGGGCGTCGTAGTAGACGACGCCGCGGCCGCGAGTTTCGAGCGTGCGGTGAAACGACTCGCCGCCGAAGCGACCGCCGTAACCGCCTGAGGCTCCAGCCTCGGCTGGCGCCGCGGCACTGGCCGTTGCCGGGAGGGCGGCGGGCTTTTCGGCGAACTGCAAGGCGCTCTTGTTGTACCGAGTTTTGAAGGCTTGTTCGCCTGCGGCCGCATCGAGCGAGGAGAGCGAATCGGCTGCCGCATCGCGCAGTAGGCTCAGTTCGCGAATCTGGTTGTTCTCGTCGGCGAGGAACGAGGTATAGGGCGTGAGGATGCCGTGCTTCGTGGCGAGGTCAACGAGTTCCTTCACTAGCTCGTCATTGCGGCCCTTGAGGTCGATCTCGTCGATGATCTCGCCGACGCGGCGGGTGGCCCAGAGCTTGGCGACAAAGGCGTTCGCGTCGTCGTCGCTGTGGGCGGCGAGTTCGGCGGGGAAGCGGAACGTCTTTTTTTCGCCCGCGAGCTTGCCGCGGAGAGTCGCCTTGGAGTCGCCGGGGACTAGGTAGCGCCCGACGATCACCGCCTGATCGCCGGCGAAAAGATCCAACTTGCCGCTGGGATAAAGGCGGCTGACGACGTCGCCGTCGGACTCTTTGGCGCCTTCGACGTCGATGGCGAGCTCGACATCGGTCATCACCGGGGCGCCGATGCGGCGGTAGAGGCTGCTCACCGCGGTTTCGATGTTCTCGTTGGGGCGGACGTACTCGCTGCGGCCGAAATTGTCGCGGGCAAGGCGATCGAGCATGCGGCTGTTGACGTCGTAGCCGACGCCGAAGGCGAAGAGGCGGGCGCGAGTCTTGTTCGCTGCGGCGGCGTGCTTGGCAATGGCGGCTTCGTTCATCTCGCCGACAGTGGGAAGGCCGTCGGTGAGGAAGATGACGTAGCTGGGGCGGTCGACGTCCTCGAGCATGCCGAGACCGCGGTCGAGGGCGCCGTTGATGTTCGTGCTGCCGCCGGCGAAGAGGCCGTTGACGAAGCCGATGGCGGCGCTCTGCGAGTCGTCGTCGAACTTTTGGAGCTCAGGGCGGAAGGCTTCGACTTCGCTGTCGTAGGCGACGATGTTGAAGGTGTCGCCCTTCTTAAGATTGTTGAGGACGAACTTGAGGGCTGCCTTGGCCTGATCCATCTTCTCACCGCTCATGCTGCCGGAGCGGTCGACGACAAAGATCACCGTCTTGCCGGTGGATTTGGCTTTCTCTTCGTTGGCGCCGTCGTCCCCATCGTCTTCCGTCGATTGGATCTCCGGCGTGGCGAGGAGCAGGAAGTAGCCCGGCTCGTCTTTCTCGGGGCGGTAGCTGATGACGCTCGCGGCGACCGGTTGGTCGCCGGCGTCGAAGAAGAGGCGGAAGTCTTCGGTGGGGATGGTTTCCTCCGCGGAGTATTTTACCAGCGCCTGCCGTTTGCCGGTGCGTTCGATCTTCACCTCGTGCGTCGGGGAGTAGATGTTCTTGAGGTCGATGGGGCTGTCGATGGCGACGTTGAGATTCAGCTTCTTTAGCAACCCGTCGGTGTACTTGGCGGTGCTGAGGGGGAAGAGAAAGTCGGTGAGGCCAGCCGAGCGACGGCAGAGCTGGGTGTAGCGGAGGGTGATGGTGCGCGTTTCCCCAGCGGGGATGGGAAAGACGCTGGTCTGAAACATGCCGGTTCCGACCCACTCGAGCAGCGCTGGATCGCGATTAGTGCGGACAATCTCTTCGTACCGCCGTCGAGCTTCCTCCTTAGCAAGGAGCTTGGCAGGGAACTCCTTGCCGTCGACCAGGAGAGTCAGCTGGTCGATGGCGCCGTCGTAGGGAAGGGGGAAGACGAAGGAGGCTTCGATCTGGGCGCTGCCGGTGTTCTTAAAGGTTTGTGAGACTTGCACGCGAGCGACGGAGTCGCTGAGCTTAGCGTCGACCTCGAGCGATTCAATGTGGTAGCTGCTCACCGCCGGAGTTGGGTGCGGCGGCATGATCGGGCGGGGGAGTCGAAAGCCGTGCTCGGGACGCGCGTCCACGAGCATCCCCTGGCCGTGCGCCGTGGCGGCATGGCCCGTCAGGGTCCAGGCGGCGAAAAGTAGGGTAATCGGCTGCCAGCGGAGAGAGGCCATCGCTGCTGCTCCTGCAATCGGGTCACGGTGAGAAGTCGCACGCCAATTGGATGCAGCGGCTGGACGCCGAGTTCCCTCAAGTGCGAACTTTTCCCCAAAGTCGGGCCCATTTTCAGCGGTGTTGGAGCCCCGAGCGTTCAGGTACAATCGAGCGGTTGCGCGGCGGGAACTGTCCGTTGCAAGCAGTCTGCGCAGATCTTCGTTCGTTGAGGAGCAAACCGCGTGTCGGGCACCTGTGTCATTGGACTTCAATGGGGCGACGAGGCCAAAGGGAAAATCGTCGACCTGCTCACTCTGCGGCACGACATCGTCGTGCGCTACCAGGGGGGCGCCAACGCCGGGCATACGGTGAAGGTGGGCAATGAAGTGTACAAGCTGTCGCTGCTGCCCAGCGGCGTGCTCACTCCGGGCGTGACCTGCGTGATCGCGGGCGGGGTGGTCTTCAACCCAGCGAAGGCGATCGAGGAGCTTGACGAGCTCGCGACGCGCGGACTCGACGACTACGACAATTTGAAACTGAGCGACCGCGTCCACGTCATCTTCCCCTGGCACTTCGCCGAAGATCGGGCGATGGACTCCAGCACCTCCGACGGCGAGAACATCGGCACGACGCAGCGCGGCATCGGCCCCTGCTATCGCGACAAAGTTGGCCGCGCGTTCGCAATTCGCCTGGGCGACCTCTACCGGCCAAACTTCCGTGAGCGCGTCGAGCATGTGACCAGGGCGAAGAACGTCGCCCTGGCAGCGATGATGCCCCGCGATCAGTTCGTGCCGCTCAACGCCGCGGACATCTACGAAGAGTACAAAGCCTACGCCGAACGGCTGAAGCCGTACGTCGATGATACGAACGAGTATCTGCTGAGCGCCGCGGAAGCGGGAAAGCGAATTCTGTTCGAAGGAGCCCAAGGGGCGCTGCTCGACGTCGATCACGGCACATATCCGTACGTCACCAGCAGCAACAGCTCGGGCGTGGGCGTGTCGAACGGTTCCGGCGTCCCGGGCAAATACATCGATCACGTCATTGGCATCGTCAAGGCGTACAGCACGCGCGTCGGCGGGGGACCGTTCCCGACGGAGCAGGACAACGCGATCGGCCAGCAGATTCGCGATCAAGGGAACGAATACGGCACGGTGACGAAGCGCCCGCGCCGCTGCGGTTGGCTGGACGCAGTGGCCATCCGGTACACCGCGCGGCTGAGCGGCGTCGACTCGATCTGCGTGATGTTGCTCGACGTGTTGAGCGGCCTCGACGAGCTGAAGATCTGCACCGCGTACGAAATCGACGGCAAGCAGACGATCCAGTTCCCCAGCCACGTGGACGACCTCCGCAATGCCACGCCGATCTACGAGACGCTGCCCAGTTGGCAGGAAGACATAACTGGCGTGCGCGAACTCGACGATCTACCTGCCAATGCACGGGCCTACATCGAGCGGGTCGGTGAGATCGTCGGCGTGCCGGTGGAAATGGTTTCGGTCGGACCTGCCCGCGATCAGACGATTCCCGTGGGAACGGGCGCGCCGGCCGGGGCTCGGTAGTGAGGGTGTAACGGGTCGGGACCTTTTGCCACTGGCGACTTTCTTTGGCTGAGCGAACTCACCGTGGCAAACCGCTACGGACCCCGATCACGCGGCAATTTCTGGTTGTAGGATTTCTGAGGTAAAATTTCAGGGCGGGATAGAAGAGGGTTGGCAAACGCCGTCTGGCGGCCGCGTTTGCGAGCAACCGAGTGGAGTAGATCCGTCAGAATCCTCCGTCGTCCCATCGGCATGCCCCTTACCGAGTCGATTCCTGAAGTCCTAGCCGCGGTGCCGCGCGAGCGCTGGCCACGGCACGTTGCCATCATTATGGATGGCAACGGGCGGTGGGCGCAGCGGCAGGATTTGCCTCGCATCGAAGGCCATCGCCGGGGCGTGGCGAGCGTGCGCCGCACGACCGAGGAGTGTGCTCGGCTCGGGATCGAGCAACTGACGCTCTACTGCCTATCGAGCGAAAACTGGAAGCGGCCTCAGCCCGAGATCGATTTCCTGATGCATCTGCTCGAGCAATACATGATCGAAGAGCGGACGACGATCATGGAGAACAATCTTCGAGTACGGATGATCGGCCGTCGCGAGGGAATTCCAGGCCAAGTGCTGCGAGAACTCGACAAGACGGTCGAGATGAGCTCGACCAACAGCGGTACGCGTCTGAACCTCGCCATCAACTATGGCGGACGGTCCGAGATTGTCGACGCGATGCGCTCCATCGGCCGCGAGATCGTCGCCGGCGAGTTGCAACCGGCCGAGGTGACCGAAGCGACGATCGCCGAGCACCTCTACACGGCCGGCCTCGACGATCCCGACCTACTGGTGCGCACCGCGGGCGAATTGCGGATCAGCAATTTTTTGCTCTGGCAGATCAGCTACGCGGAGATTTGGGTCACCGAACGCTGCTGGCCGGAGTTCGATGAAGCGACGCTGCATGCGGCGATCGTCGACTATGCGCGGCGGAACCGGAAGTTCGGCGGATTGAACGGCTGAAGGAGCGCGCGTGCTGCGGTGGCGACTCATTCTCGGCGTGCTGCTGGTCGCCGGACTTGCTGGCCTCTGTTGGTTGGATGCCCACGCGCCGTGGCCCGGGCTGTACCTCGGTCCGGTGGCAATTCTGGCGGCAGTGCTCGCGACGGGCGAAATGCTTCGGATGTTTCGCGCTCAGGGGCACGAGCCGACCGCGTGGCCTGCGTACGTCGGAACGCTGCTGCCGGTCGCCGTGAGTTGTGCGGCGGTCAGCGGTTATGCCCAGCCGCCAGTGTTTAGCTTGGGTCGGCTCGGTTGGCTTGCGCTCGCGCTGGTCGCGGGATTAGGCATCGCTATTGTCGGGGAGATGCGGCGGTACGAATCTCCCGGTCACTCGATTGTCCGCTTGTCGCTGACCGCACTATCAGTGCTGTACGTCGGCGGATTGCTGGGGATGCTCGTTCAGTTGCGTCTCGTCGAGCCGTACGGCTATGGCCTCGGCGCCTGGGGACAGTTGTTGCCGCTCCTTTCGCTCATCGCGACGGTGAAGCTGAGCGATACGATGCAGTACACGTTCGGCCGACTCTTCGGTAAGCACAAAGTCGCTCCGAGGCTCAGCCCCGGAAAGACTTGGGAGGGGACGATCGGCGGCATCGGTTCGGCAACGCTGATTGCCTCCGGCGCATTAGCCTACATCCTCCAGGGGAGCAGTGGACTGCAACCGCTGATGCTGGCGAAGACGGCCGCCTTCGCCCTGACAGTGACGATCGTCGGCATCATCGGCGACTTGGCCGAGTCGATGCTAAAGCGGGACGCTGGCGTCAAGGATTCGAGCGACTGGCTGCCGGGGTTCGGCGGCGTGCTTGATATCCTCGATTCACTGCTGCTCGCGGCGCCGGTGGCGTATTTGTTTTGGGGGGTGGCGCTATAGGGCATTTGCCAGGGATGGGTCGAACCTGGGGCCGGACTGGTCGCTGAACCGACCACTCCGGCGGATTTTTCATTCAGGGAGCGATTCGGCAGGGAGCACCGGATTGAGGCCGGCGTGCGCGGTTCGATCCCTATAAACCGTTCGTGGGCAATTGTTTAAGGGCCCCTGTCGACAATCGACCGAGTAACCGACCGGGAGCCGGGTATACTTGGGGAAGCAGGCCCGGATGGCGCGTCTCTGGCCAGCAGGCGCCGGGGCGATAGGATACTTGTTTCGTCTGGGACTGCTGACTGGGCCACCGTCTCGCTGGCCACGTACACCTCAGGGCATTTTGCGACTGCCAGCGCGCCGTCGCGTCTCTGCATGATTGAAGCATCGATTTCGGTAGGAAGCGCCGAAGACCTTGTCTTGCTGCTGGGCGCCAAGGATCAGCACCTCAGACAAATCCGCGGGATGATTCCGGCGAAGATCTCGACTCGCGACGGCAAAGTCGTGGTTCAGGGAGACGAGGGAGCCGTCATTCAAGCGACGTCCGTCTTGGAGGAATTGCGGGCCGCAATCGCCAAGCAAGGGGCGCTCGACTCGGAGCAGGTGGCGCAGATTGTCCACCGCATCACGGGCAACGGGTCGGAAGTCTCGCCGAATGCACCGCCGATCGATATCCGCGCTGGACGAAAGATCCGCCCGCGCACGCCGGGGCAGGGCGAGTACGTCAAGGCGATTCGGTCGCACGACCTTGTCATTTGCGTGGGACCAGCCGGCACCGGCAAGACGTATCTCGCCGTCGCCACGGCCGTGGAGGCGCTGCGCGATCAGTCGATCCGGAAGATTGTGTTGGTTCGCCCCGCGGTAGAGGCCGGGGAGAGCCTCGGCTTTTTACCTGGCGATATGCAGGCCAAGATCAATCCCTACCTGCGGCCGCTGCAAGATGCGCTGCGGGAGATGATCGATCACGAGCAGGTCCGTCGCTATATGGAAGATGACGTCATCGAGGTGGCGCCGCTCGCTTACATGCGCGGCCGCACGCTGAACAATGCGTTCATCATCATGGACGAGGCGCAGAATACGACAGTCGGCCAGATGAAGATGTTCCTGACGCGGTTGGGCGAGGGATCGAAGATGGTCGTCTCGGGGGATACGTCGCAGGTCGACTTGCCCCACCACGCGCGCAGCGGGTTGGTCGACGCGCTGCATCGCCTCCAGGGCGTGGGCGGAGTTGCTTCGGTGCGTCTGACCGGTTCGGACATCGTGCGGCATCGTCTGGTGCAGGACATCGTCCGCGCGTACGAGGAGGGACCGAACGGTTAATCGCCCGCGGCTCTAGTCGAGCCGAGCGTTGATCTTTTGCGCTTATGTCGATGGTCCCTCCAAGGCGAACGCGTCAGCAACGGGTGGCGGCGGTCGAGCTGCCTCCGGGCATGTGGAAGACGCTCTGGACGAACGTGCAGCGCGGGTCGGTGCTGCTGCGCCTCGCGATGTGCGCCGCGGCGGCCATTTTCTTGTGGGCGTTCACAAAGGCGTGGGACCCGCCGTTCAGCCATCGACTGGGCGAAGTGCCGCATCGCAACGTCATTGCCCGCGTTGATTTTGAGCAGCCCGACCCCGCAGCGACCAATAAGGCGCGCGACGAAGCGCGGCGGTTTGCCATTGCTGAGTACGATCAGAATCCCGAGCCGCTTGCTCAACTCCGCGGGCAATTAGTCGACGAGATCAGCAAGGTGTTGCAGGCGAAGACCTTGGAAGAAGTCGACCCTGAGGTTTGGAAGCGATTCCAGCCCCCGCTCGCGGCCGGGACGCCCGACCCGACTCCGGAAGAACAAAAGGAACAATTCGAGCGATTTCGTCAGGCGTTTGCGGAAGAGCAGGCGCTCTCGAAATTCGCGGACGCGCTTGAAGAAGTGATGACGCCGTTTGAGCAACGCGGCCTGCTCAAGGAACTGCCCGAGAGCGCTCAGGCAAACACGGAGAAGATTCTGGTCCGCTCCAAGGGGGCCGAAGCGTTTGGCGCGCAAGTCCCGGTAGCCGATGTGCGGGTCAAACAGGCCGCGCCGAAGCTACAGCAAGCTCTCAAGGAGAAGCTGCCGTCCGTCGAGGTCGCCGAGCGGGCGTTTGCCTGGCTGGAGCCGAAGCTCCCCGAGACCTTGACGCTCGATGCGAAGGCGACCCAAGCGTCGCAAGAAAAGGCTGCGGCCGAGGTGGCGGAAGTCACCAAGCCGTTCGTCCAAGGCAAGGACATGCTCGCCGAAGCGGGAAAGCCGCTGAATGAGGATTCGCTCAAGTTGCTCCGGCTGGAGCACGAGGCCGACCTGGCCGACCGGACGGCGAGCGAGCGGTTGCATCGCTCGGCGGCGATGCTGGGGATGTTTGTGGCGCTCTATACGCTGGCGGGCTTCTATCTTTATCGCCGTGACCGCCGCGTGGTCGACGAGCTGCTGCGGCTCGCGGCGCTGCTTGGCCTGTTCGTCGTCTGCGTAGCCGTGGCAAAGGTGTTGAGTCAGTACGCGTGGGGCGCCGACGTTATTCCGTTGCTGCTGTTCGGCATGGTGATCGCCATTGCCTACCACCAGGAACTGGCGCTATTGCTGTCGCTGTGCACGACGCTGGTGGTCGTCGTCGCCATTGGACATGGCTTCACCGAGGCGCTGGCGCTCGCCGCGACGGTAGCGGGCGCCGTCCTGGTGCTGCGGCAAGTGCGGACGCGCAGCCGGCTGCTGGTCGTGGGGTTTGCGGCGGCGGCAGTTGGCTTTTTCACGACGCTTGGCGTCGGCATTCTCGACGAGCGCTCTTGGACCTCGCTGCTGACTGACGGCTTTACCGTCGCGCTCTGGTCGATTATCGCCGGTTCGTTGATGACGGTTTTGCTGCCGACCGTTGAGAAATTGTTTGGCGTCGAGACAGACCTCAGCCTGATCGAGCTAGGCGACCCGGCACATCCGTTATTGCAGGAGCTGATCCGGCGGGCGCCAGGAACGTACAACCATTCGATCACCGTTGCGTCGCTCGCCGAGGCGGCGGCGGAATCGATCGGCGCTCGCGGCTTGCTGGTGCGGGTCGGAGCTTACTTCCACGACATCGGCAAGATGCTCAAGCCGCAGTATTTCATCGAGAATCAAACCAAGGGGGACAACCGCCACGACTCGCTTGTCCCCGCAATGAGCACGTTGGTGATTATTGCTCACGTCAAGGATGGCGCCGACTTGGCTCGCCAGAATCGGCTGCCCGATTCGATTATCGACTTCATTCAGCAGCACCACGGGACGACGCTGGTCGAGTACTTTTACCGGCAAGCGAATCAGAAGAAGGTGCAGGAAAACCCCGAGGGGGGCGCGCTGGACGAAAGTTCGTTCCGTTACCCCGGACCGAAGCCGCAAACGCGCGAGGCGGGGGTTTTGATGCTGGCGGACGCCGTGGAAAGTGCTAGCCGCGTGCTGAAAGAGCCGACGGCGTCGCGAATCGAGAACCTCGTGCACGAAATCTCGATGAAACGGCTGCTCGACGGGCAGTTTGACGAAAGCGGGTTGACGCTCGAAGATATCCGCAAAATTGGCGAGAGCTTGGTAAAATCACTGACCGCCGTGTATCACGGTCGAGTGAAGTATCCCGACCAGGAAACTGCCTAAGTTGCAGTCGTCACGCGCCGCATGAACCCTTTCCGCCCGCATGAAGCCACCGCCGACGATCAGGAACCTCCTGTACGTCGGCATCAGATCTCGCTCACCAACCAGACGGCGACGCCCGTCGACGCCGAGCAAATCGAACGGGCGATCCGCTGGGCGCTGGCCGACTCGGCTTACGACGAAGCAAGCGTTAGCGTCGCGATCGTCGACGACGACGCGATCCACGAGCTCAATCGGCAATTCCTGGCGCACGATTACCCGACAGACGTTCTGAGCTTCACGCTGGAGGACGACCCGCCGCGGTTAGAAGGCGAGATCGTCGTCAGCGTCGACACGGCGAGACAGAATGCCGAGGAGGCGGGCTGGACCGCGGCCGACGAACTGCTTTTGTACGTCATTCACGGCGCCCTGCACCTGGCGGGCTATCTCGACAAGTCGCCCGAGGACTGCGCCGAAATGAGGGCGGCCGAGGCGGCAGTCCTCGATCGGCTTGGGGTGAGGCGTTCGCCGACCGATGGTCGCTGGTCGTTCGACGGCGCGGACGTGCAGGAGGGGCCGCTGTCGTGACTGCGGACTTGCTGCTAGCGATCAGCATGGGAGCCCTCGCGGCAACGGCGATCGTCAACCTTGGGGTGCGAGCGCTGCGTGAATTCTCGCGCCACGATCTGGCCGAGGTTTGCACGCGCCGCGGCAAACCGGAGCGTTTCGGCGAGATCCTGCGAAATCACGACGAGGTGGCGCTCGGCGTCGAAATGTTGTCAGCCTTCACGGGGGTCCTCGGCATCATCACCGGGGCGGCGTGGGCGGCAGAGCATTGGGATTTCTCCTTAACCGCGTCGATTGGCAAATTGCTTCTTACCTCCCTCCTGCTTGGACTAGTCTTTGTCACCGTGCGAACTTGGGCGCCTTGGGCGGGAGCACGGCTATTCGGCGAGGGATTTCTCTTTCGCACCTGGCCGATGTGGCGGGCCCTATCGGCGCTGACCCTGCCATTGGTGTGGGGGGCGCAGGCATTCGATGCGGTGCTCCATCGCATCGTCGGTCGCGAGCCGCAGAAAGTCGACGAGCAAGCGATCGAAGAGGAAATTCGCACGATTGTGAGCGAGGGGCACCGCGGCGGCCTGCTGGAGGACGAGGCGCGCGAAATGATCGAAGGGGTGATCGACCTGGGCGACGCCTACGTCTCGCAGATCATGACGCCGCGCACCGACATGAACATGGTGCAGGCCGATTTGCCGTGGGACGAACTGCTGTCCGAGGTGATTGAGTCGGGGCACACGCGCATCCCCGTGTACGACAAGACGCGCGACGATATCGTGGGGCTGCTCTACAGCAAGGATCTGCTGCCGGAACTTGCCACGGGCGACGCCGCCTCACGCACGCCCATCCGCGATCTGGTGCGCAAGCCGCTGTTTGTGCCCGAAACCAAGGCGGTGAACGATCTGTTGCAGATGTTCCAGCAGTTGCGCACGCACATCGCCATCGTGCTCGATGAGTATGGCGGCGTCTCCGGGCTCGTCACCATCGAGGACGTACTGGAAGAAATCGTCGGCGAGATCGACGACGAGTACGATCCCGAGTCGGTGGAGGAGATTCGCCGGATCGATCAGGACACGGTGGAGGCCCTTGGCCGGACCCACATCGACGAGATCAACGAGGAGATGAACCTAGAACTCCCGGAAGACGGCGATTACGACACGATCGGCGGCTTGGTGTTCTCGGAAATGGGGCGGATTCCGCAGACGGGCGAAGAGATTGTCTGGCAGGACAAGGTGCGGATTGTCGTGCTCGAGGCAACGCGCCGCCGGATTGATCGGGTGCGCGTCGAACGGTTGACGAGCGGCCAGCGCGAGAGCGCTTGAGCCGCCGGAGCCCTTGCAGAGGCCGCCGTAATACGTTGATGTTGCTAGCGTCGGCCGCGCCGCCTGCGCGGCCAATGTTGCGATCATCGTTCTGACCTTGACCCGCGTCGCCGTGGCGCCGTACTGTCCCGCGGCCAATTTCCCGGGCGGTCGCGCGCATCGTCGGGGGCGGGTCGAACCTCGTCTGCACCAATATTGCCCATGCCTAGCACCAGACCGTTGCTTTCGGCGTTCACAGCCGTCGCGCTGCTCACGGTCGGCGGCTGCGCGGCCCTCCACCTGCCGGCGCCGCGGGCGCCGTGGTCCGGCGATCCGAACGCGCCGGTCGGGACAGCCGACTGGTGGAAGGCCCACAAGAAGAAAGCCGTGTTTGAGCCGGGCAAAGGCCACCAGGTGGCGGGCGTCGAGGGATACTTCGACGACCAGGGGCGTCCGATCAACGCCAAAGTGCAAAAGGTCGTCACGAAGGCAGATGACGGCGGCGGTCTGCTCGGCGATACCAGTTTCAAGGAACGGGTTAGCGGCCTGAAAGAGCAGGTCGGGCTGGGGCCCGATCAAGCGCAGGCGCAGAAGGATTTTGACGAGGCGGAGACGCTCTTCCGCCGCGAGGAATATGGCGACGCGGCGAAACTGTACAAAAAGGCGTTCAAGGCTTGGCCTGACTCGCAACTCGAACAAGACGCAATGTTCAAGCAGGCCGAAGCGCTCTTCTACGCCGCTAACTACTCGAAGTCGAGCAACGCGTATGAGGCGCTGATCCGCAAGTATCCGAATTCGCCGCATCTCGACAAGGTGATCACGCGCCAGTTCTCCATCGCTCGTTACTGGGAGCAGTATCACAACTACAATCCTAATTGGCTGACGACGCCAAACTTCATCGATCGCACCCGACCGCTGTTCGACACCATTGGTCGCTCGATGAAGAACTATGAGAACATTCGCCTCAACGATCCGACCGGCCCGCTCGCCGACGACGCGATCATGGCGATGGGCAATTCGTATTTTCTGCGTGGGCGATACGGCGACGCCGACATGCAATACGAGCTGCTGCGGAAGGAGTACCCGCGCAGCGATCATCAGTACGATGCGCATATCCTTGGTTTGCAGTGCAAGCTCCGCAAATATCAGGGGCCGAGTTACGACGGCACGCCGTTGGAAGAGGCGCAGGTCCTGGTGAAGCAGCTCAAGGTGCAATTCAACGGCCAACTCGACGACGACCAGCGGCAGCGACTCGCGGAAGTCGACGGGATGTTGAAAAAGGAAATCGCCACGCGCGACTTCCAGATGGCCCAACACTTCGACGGCATCGAAGAGTACGGCTCGGCTCGCCTCTATTACGCCCGCGTGATGAAGGAATACCCGCAGACGCCGCTCGCCGACCAGTCGAAGATTCGACTGGCTGAGATCGGCGGCGAGCCTGACCGGCCCACGTCGATGATCGAGCCCGTGCTGAAACTCTTGCCGGAGAACGCCGAGCGGGCGGCGATCGCGCAGGTGCCGCTGATCGAGCCGAAGGCGACGCCGGCTTCGCCGTCGGGACCAGTCCGTTCGGGAATCATGACAGCTACTGGCCAGCAGCCGGCAAGCCAACCGGGGGATGGATCGAATGATCCGACCATCCGCCGCTAGTGCAGTTTGGCTGCTCGCGCTGGTGTGTCTCGTCGCGCCGGGCTGCGCGGCTTACCGCGTTGGCAGCGAGACGCTCTACGCCCCCGACGTCGCGACTGTTTACGTTCCGATGATCGAATCAGACAGCTTCCGCCGCGATCTGGGCGAGCGGCTCACCGAAGCGGTGATCAAGGAAATCGAACTGAAGACGCCGTACAAGGTGGTCGGGACCCCTGACGCCGACAGTATTCTCTCCGCTCGTTTGATGGGCGAACGCAAGCTGCTGGAATTCGAGAATCAGAACGACGACCCCCGTGCGCTGGAGTATAACCTCACCGCTCAGGTGACATGGCTCAATCGCCGTCGTCAGCCGCTGGCGCCGGTGAATGCGATTCCGCTGGCGGCCGATTTCATTCCGATGACGCAGACAGGGACGATGCTGCCCGAGCCGGGGCAATCCGACGCCAGCGCTCAACAGCAGGCGATCCAACGGCTGGCGGAGCAGATCGTCGCCACGATGGAAGAGCCCTGGTAGCCGCAGCTTGCCGGCGAACCTGTTTGGGTGGCGCAGTCGGTGGAACGAACGAGCGTTGCTTGTTACGCTCGGTGCATGAGTTCCCCTCCTCCAACCGACCGATCCCTGAACTTCCGATATCCGCAGCGAGCGTCCAATTGGCAGTTGCGCACCCGCACGCTTCAATTCGGACGCCGGCCGCTGCTGATGGGGGTGATCAACGTCACGCCCGACAGTTTTTCCGATGGGGGGCGATTTCTGGCCGCCGAGGCAGCGGTGGATCAGGGGAGGAAACTGGCGGCCGAGGGAGCAGACTTGCTCGATATCGGCGGCGAGAGCACGCGGCCCTACGCCGACGTGGTGGCAACCGAGGAAGAGCTGCGGCGCGTCGTGCCAGTGATCGCGCAGTTGGCCCGCGAAGTTAGTATCCCGATTTCGATCGACACGAGCAAAGCAGCGGTGGCTCGCGCGGCGCTGGCGGCGGGGGCGGAATTGATCAACGATGTGACGGGACTCGCAGGAGATCCCGCGATGATCGGCGTCGCGCATGAAACGAAGGCGGGCGTCTGCGCGATGCACATGCAGGGGACGCCGCAGACGATGCAGGACGATCCTCGCTACGGCAACGTCGTCGAGGAAATCTTTGAGTACCTCAAGCAGCGGCGCGACGCGTTGCTGGCGGCGGGAATCGAGCGGGAGCGAATCTGTCTCGATCCGGGGATCGGCTTCGGGAAGACGCACCAGCACAACATCACCCTGATGGCCCACTGTGGGCGGTTCCATGAACTGGGGGCGCCCGTGCTGGTGGGGCATTCGCGGAAAGGTTTCCTGGCCAAGTTGCTGAGGGACAAGGAGGCCGATCGCGACGCGGCGACGGCGGGTTCGGCGTTGGCGCTCGCCAGCCAGGGCGTGCAGGTGATTCGGGTGCACAACGTGCGGATGGTTCGCGAGGCGCTGCTGGCGTTTGAGGCTTGCGGCGGGATTGACGGGCACGAACGCGTGCTGGCGCCTTAAAACGGCGCCACGATCTCCAGGGATTAACTGTGGGAGGGGTCTCCGCCCCCGATGCTGCTTGAAGCGGCCATCGGGGCTTTTAGTGGTGAGCGGAATCGGCGTCGGTTACGCCTCCCACTGGGCGATTTGCTCGGCGGCCACGAACACAACGGAGCGGACACGCGCCGCCCGCAGTCATTATCCGCGTTGACCCAACTTCCCTATCCAACGATACTTACGGAGGAATATTTTCGCCTCCAACGCTTCCCTGCCCGCCATGTCGACCGTTGCCGCTCGCCCTGCCGAACAAACTAATCTCGCTGGCTACTGCCGCGACGTAGCCCAGCGCGCCAAAGCGGCGAGTGCCGAGATGGCGACGCTCAATTCGGGCGTAAAGATCAAGTGGCTCCACCGCTCGGCAGAACTGCTGCGGCAGAACGTCAAAGCGATCGAGGAAGCGAACGCCGAGGACCTGAAGGCGGCGCCCGGCTACGGGCTGACGCCAGCCGAGATCGATCGGCTGAAGCTCAACCGCGATCGCATCGAAGCAATTGCGGCGGCGCTTGTCGAAGTGAGCAACATTCGCGACCCGATCGGTCGAGTGATCGACTCGACGGTGCGGCCCAACGGATTGCGGATTGACAAGATTCGCGTGCCGCTGGGAGTAGTGTTCTTCATCTACGAGTCGCGCCCCAACGTTACGGCCGATGCGGCGGCGATTTGCGCGAAGGCGGGGAACGCCGTCATTCTGCGCGGCGGCAAAGAGGCGATTCACTCCAGCCGCGCCATCGTTGAGCTGCTGCAACTCGCGGCGGGCGAAGCGGGCGTGCCGGCTGATGCGGTCCAATTGGTGAGCACAACCGACCGGGCGGCCGTAGGCGAGTTCCTCGGCATGCCGGAGTTTATCGACGTCGCCATTCCACGCGGCGGCGAGGGGCTGATTCGCCGCGTCGCCGCCGAAGCGAAGATGCCGGTCATCAAGCATTTCGACGGCAATTGCCACGTCTACGTCGATGCGGCGGCCGATTTGGAGATGGCGCGCACGATCATCGTCAACTCGAAATGCCAGCGGATGGGCGTCTGCAACACGGCCGAATCGTTGCTGGTGCACGGCGACGTCGCGGCGGAGTTTCTGCCGACGATTGCCGCTGACCTGGCGCAGCACTCGATCGAGATCCGCGGCGACGAGCGGGTGTGCGAACTGGTCGACGCCGCGAAGCCGGCGACCGAGGCCGACTACAAGGCGGAGTTTTTGGGGCCAATCATCTCGGCCTGCGTCGTTGGCTCGCTCGATGAGGCGATCGCCCACATCAATCGCTACGGGTCGCACCACACCGATGCGATCGTGACGAACGATCTGGCGGCGTCGGAGCGGTTTGCGGCGGCGGTCGACAGTGCGGCAGTGATGATTAACGCCAGCACGCGGTTCAACGACGGCGGCGAGTTCGGGCTGGGGGCGGAAATTGGCATCAGCACCGATAAGTTTCACGCCCGCGGGCCGTGCGGCGTCGATGAACTGACTAGCTACAAATACGTGGTTCACGGCACGGGGCAGGTGAGAACATAATTGTCATCCTGAGCGGAGCGAAGGGCTCGGAATGACCGGTTCAGCTCAAGTCAGAAAAACGCAACGGAGTGCGTGATGAGCGATGTCTTAAGCCAGGCGGAAGTCGAGAACCTGCTGAACGCCATCGACGGCGGCGAGGAACCTCGCGCTGCGCCCGTCGCCGCGGCCCCGCCACGCCCCCGCGAGAAGGTGAGCGTCTATGACTTCAAGCGCCCCGAGCGCGTCGGCAAGGAGCAGATGCGCTCGCTGCAGACGATGCACGAGGGGTTCGGCCGGAATTTTGGCGCCGCTCTCTCGGCGCTGCTGCGAACCATGGTCGAAGTGAAGCTCACGAGCGTCGACCAACTGACTTTTAGCGAGTTCGTCTTCAGCCTCGAGAATCCGACCTGCTTTAATCTGATCACGGCGGCGCCGCTGGAAGGCCAGCTGATTCTCGACATCAACCCGTCGATTCTGTTCCCCATGATCGACCGGCTGCTGGGCGGCAGCATCTCGTCGACCCCGCCGGCGCGACGACCGCTGACCGAGATCGAGCTGCGACTCGTCTCGCGCATCACCAATCTGTTTCTCAACGAGATGCAGAATGCCTGGGAGAACGTCCTGCCGCTGCAACTTTCGGTCGATCGGGTGGAAAGCAATCCGCAACTCGTGCAGATCATCCCCGCGAACGAAGTGATCGTCCTGGTGAGCTTCGAACTGACCGTCGGCGAAATGCGCGGGATGATGAACCTCTGCATTCCGTTCAACTCGATCGAGCGCGTCAGCGGCAAACTGAGCTCGAACAATTGGGTCAGCTATGCAAAGAAGCCTGCGAGCGCGGAGTCAATGCAACGGATCGGTTCGCGCATTGCCGAAGCCGCGGTCGAAGTCGTGGTCGAACTCGCGTCGACGCGAATCAGCACGGCCGACATGCTCGATTTGCGGGTGGGAGACATCATCGCCAGCGAGAAGGACGTCAACGAACCCCTGGTGGTTTACGTCGAAGGAAAGCCGAAATTCCTCGCCTCGCCCGGGCAGCTGAAGGGGCGGAAGGCGATCCAGGTGAAAGGGGCGTATCAGCCCCACGACATTCGCGTGGACTTTCAGCCAAACACGACGAAGCCATCGTGAACGCTTTGGCGGCTGCTAGATGCCCCGTTTGGGGGGATGATTTGACATCAAACGCTGGGCGGTTGAGAATCTAGGAAGCGAGTCAACCTTTCGAGCTGGCTCGACCGCTTATCGACGAATTGGGCGCCCGTCGACGCTGGTGATTTCTTCACTGCTGTTTGCGGGTACGATTCGAACGCTGTGAAGAGCTTTTCAAACGTGGGTGGCCGCCAGCGGCGCTGGGCCGAGTGGGCGTTAGAATCGGAGCGCGGAAGAGGAGCGAGGGGCGCGACCGCTGACCGGTCGCGTTGAGTGATGCCGCCGGCGTCTGCCGGCGCGCGGCGCTAAGGCTTCACTTTTCCGCAGGAGACGCTCCGATGGGAATCCCCGTCCACTGCCCCAACGGGCATCATTTCAGCGTCAAGGACAAGTACGCTGGCAAGAAGGGGATTTGCCCCTATTGCGAAGGACAAGTCGTGGTGCGCGTGCCCAACGTCTTGGCGCCCGAGGTGCAAAACGCTTACACCCAGGCATGCCGAGAGGAAAAGGGGCGCGTGCCGTTGAATACGGACTCTTCTGTATTCGACAGCATGCCCGACGAGGCGACGCCCAGCGCCAGCGGCAGCCACTTGGGATCGTCGGTCGTCCGGCACAACATCCGCTGTCAGTGTGGACAGTCCGTGCCAATGTGGTTCGCAAAGTGCCCGAAGTGCGGGACGTTTATTGAACATTAAACTCAGCGTCGACCGCGGCAATAGGCGGCGACGCCCGCGGCGACGAGCGCCAGCGTCAGCGCTGAACCCTCAGGGACGGTCGCAACCGCCGTTGACGTCCCTGCGCCCGTGGACGACTCGCGTTGCCAGACGAGAAGATCGGCCCCGTCAATTGCTCCGTTGCCATCAGCGTCGCCCGTCATGGGGTCGACGGCGAGGGTGGTTCCGAACCCGGTCTTCCAAATGGCCAGATCGTCGTCGTCGACGACGTTGTCATGGTTAAAGTCGGCCCGCAATGCGGGACCGTAGAGGAACTGGACCGCCGCGACGTCGTCGGGATCGAGAATACGATTGACGTACTTAAAAATGTCGTAGTTCACGGACATGACCGACTGGGCGTCGGAATGGGCCAATCCCATGGCGTGTCCGAGCTCGTGAAGAATCAACCCTTCGAAGTCGTTGAAGACGTCGATCAGCTCGCCCTCGGCGCCATCGTCAAAGAAAAACGTGCTGTTGGAATTGAGCAGCACGTCGCCTTCGAGCGTGCCGCCGTTGGGAGGGGGCGCGTAGCCGACCGCCCCGATGCCGGCGTTGATTGCAAAGGCCCCCAAGCGGATCTGACCCGTGTCGGGGGGAGTCGCGCCAGGCGAATGAAACGGCACGCCCGAGTCGGGGACCCGGACGAAATAGATATTCGCGGCGGATGACCATTGCGCGAGCGAGCGTTCGATGGCTGCCAGCGCCTGGTCATAACCAAGGCTCGTCATTAGGGCGTTGAGCGTGCTCACTCCCGTGATGTTCGGGTCGCTGAACGCGGGATCGATCGTCGTCCCATCTGGCATAATGCTCCAGGTAATCGTGCCGCCGCTCGAGCCAGGAGTGAAGATGTCCCCCCATTTGTTGTAGTACGTCAGCCCTTCGTTGCCCCACGGGTAGGGGCCAAACAAGTTGTAGCCATGGGCGGGCTGAGTTCCGCAGGCGAGGCCGAACATGAGCATCACCGCATGGCGGAAGTGGCGGCTGAGATTCATGGCGTTGGTCCTGGAGCGGCGCATAAGCATTAATCAAGAGGCTACCATGAAGCTTGGAGATCGGAAAACACGCGGGTCGGGAAGGGCGATTCAGCAACCCGCGGCAGCCCAAAAATTCCCACGATTAGCGACTGTCCGCCAGCGGTGCGAAGACTTTGGTGAATTTGTAGACCTCGTAACTCGTTGTCATGCTACGGGTTACGAATATGCTGGCCGGTGATTGCGGGATTCTTGAAAAAAATAATTCCCTAGGCGAACCTCGCCGCCGAAACTACAGTCATAGGAGCGTCTGACAGGCCGGCGGCGCCGGTCTAGCGGTTCGATGACCGCTCTTGGGTCTGGCGACTTAATTTCTTTCTCTCGAGCCGCGCACCAGCGCAGCGAGGGTACGATGCGTTCCATTCAAAGCCGCAATCGCAATCTTGGCATTCAAAACGCTCAGCTGAGCGCCGTCGCCACGATTCGTCGCGCCTCGGATCGCCCCTCGTTTGCCAAGTGGTGCGCATCTAAAGGCTACGAATCGCGCTTCTGGCTATCAATGCGCGAGTCGCTACGGCATCTCATGACGGTAACGGGCGTCACGACGCACGTTACCGGCGGGGCGCTGTACGCAGTAGCACTGCAGCGCCCCGGGCAGCACGCACCGTGTTGCCTCGCCGCCAGATAACTCGGGCCGCGATTCTTACTTAGAGAATCTCTCCCGAACCTGGCGCCGGCCGTCGGCGAGCCCAGCGCGTTTGTCTGCGTTTGGCCGTCGGTTTCCGACCTTCAGCTGCCACCGGTCTCGCGCTTGGACCCAACTTTATATGGTCCAGCGCTTTGAGGCCCAAAGCTCGAGAGAACCATGGAACTGGAAACTCCCATCTTCGAATTGCCCTTCCTCGAATTGCCCGAAGCGACCACCGCCGAGCTCGTGCTCGCCGCGCAAGAGGGCGACAACGAGGCTTTCGGAACGCTCGTCAACCGCTTTGAGCGGATGGTTCAAGCCGTCTGCTGGCAGCGGCTGCGGAACCACGCGGAAGCTCAGGAAGCGTCGCAGGAGGTCTTCATCAAGGCCTTCGAGAAGCTGGAGCAACTGCAGGAGCCGGCGGCGTTTCCGGGCTGGATCCGGTCGATCGCCGTGCGGCAGTCGATCAACCGGAGTGCGCGTCGCCCGCCGGCGACCTCGGTAGAACCCCACTCGTTGGAGGGGTTCGACGGCGAGGCAGAGGCGCCGCTGACGTCGATGCTCAATCGGGAGCGGATCGATCAGCTCAATGAAGGGCTCGATCGATTGGCGACGCTCGATCGGAGCACGCTGGTCGCGTTCTACATCCACGGGCAATCGCTGGTGCAAATGAGCGATGAGTTCGCGGCGCCGGTTGGCACGATCAAGCGGCGGTTGCACGTCGCTCGGAAGCGGCTGGCGAAGGAACTGGAATGCCTTCAGGCCGTCTAGCCCCGGGCTCTGCCCGGGGGGTCGGCGTCCAGTCCGGTAGACAAAGCTGCTCGTTGTGCTATCCCCCGGCGGAGCCGGGGGCTGAACGGCGGGTGCGTTTAGTTTGAATCCCAACCGCGGCCGCTTGGCCGATGACTTGCGCGAAGCCGAGATGTTCGCCAGCGATGGCGGCGTCTCGGCTTTGTTTTTGTAGGTGCGAAGATTCAATTTCAACAAAGAGAGCAAAGAGGACAAAGAGCAAGCCGATCGCCCGACTGAAGGACCGAGGTCTCGATGACTAGACGCGTTTTTGGATTTGTATTTCCTCTGTGTGCTCTGTGCTCTCTGTGTTTACGTTTCTCTATGTGCCTTATTCAGCTCTTCCAAGCGGCCACGGCCACGGCGATCCAGCCGACGATGAACGCCAGTCCGCCGAGCGGCGTGATCATGCCGAGCTTTCGCCATTCGTCGCCGAGGAAGGTCATGGCGTAGAGCGATCCGCTGAAGAGCACGACGCCGACGACGAAGCCGATGGTTGCGGCGCGGAAGCCGCTGCCTGGCAGCGTCGCGGCGAGAGCGGCGACGGCGACCAGTCCTAGGGCGTGGTAGAGCTGATACTTGACGCCGGTCTCGAACCAGGCAAGCCGTTTGGCGAGATCGGCGTCACGGCCGATCTCGCGCAGAAAGTTTTCGAGACCATGTGCGCCGAAGGCGCCGAGCCCGACGCCGGCCGCAGCGAGCAGGGCGCCGACAATGGCGATGAGCTTGGGGTTCATGAAAAGTTGTTGGGGGTGGTTGAATGGCAAGCAGTCTAGCGGATCGTCATCCTAAGCGCAGCGTGTTCCCGATCGCAGCGACGGATCTAACGAATCTATCGAGCTTCTAGAACCTTCGCTTCGCCCAGCACGACAATCGTGCAGGCTCTCCAGCTTATCGCACGGCGACCGTCGGCTTAATGCCCCCGCAGGCGCAAAAAAAGAGCCGCCTCGCCGAACCATGGCATCATTATCCATGGCCCGGCAAGGCGGCGGGCATTACTGGGGAATTCGATCGACTGCTGCGACGGTCGTTTACTCTTCCGTCGCAACGCCGAGGCGGTCTTCCTCTTCTTCCTGAATGATGATGTGAGGCGTGACCATCATCATCAGGCTGTCGGTTTCGCGGCCGATGCCGACGTTGCGGAAGAGGCGATCGATGTACGGCACCTTGCTCAGGAGCGGGACGCCGAACTCGTTGCGGCCTTCGACCAGCCGCTTGATGCCGCCCAGCAGTACCGTGCCGCCGTCGGGGACGCTCACGGTGGTGCTCACCGTGATCACCTCGAAGGTCGGCAACTGCACCGTCGTGCCGCTTCGGGTCGTCACTTCCGTCTCATCCTCCGACGTACTCTCGCCGTTGTTGTCGTCTGTGCTGGCAGTCGACGTGGAGATCGACTCCGACCCCTCGAACGTGAAGGTCTGAACGTCGCCAATCTGGCTGAAGAACGGCACGAGCGTTAGTCGGACGTAGCGCCGGTCATCGGAGACCACGGCCTGCACCGACATCATCGTGCCTTCCGAGAGGACGACGATGACTGGTTGCTGGGCGGCGGCGAACTCGCCGACGACCGGGATGACGCTGATCACGAACGGTCGGAACGCCGCGTCCACCACGTTGGCCAGCTGACCGTTGAACAACGTCACTTTCGGCGCCTGCAACACGTTCGCCCGGCGATCGCCTTGCGAAGCGTTGATGACGAAGAAGGCTTCAATGTCGCTCAGGATCGCGAACCCGAAGGAGCCGACGTCGACCGGCGTACCGAACTGCGGCGTCGCCAGTTCGAAGCTTCCTTGTCTGAACGGCAGGTCGAGGTCGACGGTGTAGTTCGGGTTGAGCTGTTCGCTCGGCGCCTGATTCAAGCCGATCGTCGCGCTGGCGCCGATGGTTGGCGGCGGCTGACCCGGTATGAACTGGGCCGGATTCAGACCCGTGCGATCGGTAATGTCGAAGTCGAAGTCGACGCCGATCCGTTCGAAGAAGCTGTCGGTGAGACGAATAAAGCGAACTTCAATCGTCACCTGCAAATCTTGCAGCCGGCGAAGCTGTTCGAGCAGATCGGCGATCTGTTCGTGGACGCGTTGCGTCTGGCTGATGACGAGGCTGAGATTGGTGGGGAACGGCTGGATTTCGCCCTCGCCGGTGCCGTTTTCCATCCAGCTCTCGTTCTCGACGGTCGAGACGATCAGGTCGATAAGCGAATCGAAGTCGGCCATCGCGGCCCCGCCCAATCCGCCGGGACCGCCGGCAGCCGTCGACGTGGGGCCACCTCCGCCGGCAACCGGGGGAGCCATGTTGGCTTGAATCGGCCCGCTGGCGCCAACCACGCCTTGTTGGCCGGGTCGGTTGTTGGCGATCATCGCCACGGGACCGCCGACGCCGCCTGGCCCGTAGGCGCCCATGGCCGCGTAGGCGTCGTTAATCAAGCCTTGCAGGCCGATGTTGTTCGACGGGACGAAGTTCGGGATCGGAATCACCAGATCGCCGACCGGGTAGACCTTGCGAACCAGGTCGCCGTCGCGGATCTGCTCGCTCGTGATCTTGAGCACCTCGTCCTTCACTGTGTAGGTCAGGTGGAGCGGCTCCAGAATGAGCGTCAGCGCACTCTTCAGTGAGATCTCCTGCGGCAGGTTGAGCGTGACGGGCGTGTCGTATTGCACGCCCTCTTGGCTCAGACCGCGGGGATCGAGATGGATGTTGATGCCCGCCAGCTGCGAGAGGCCTTCGACCACCTTGTTCAGCGGCGTCTCGTTGTACTTCGGCAGCACCGGAGTCTTGAGCTTCTGGTCGATCTCCAATTCTTTGATATTGCGCGCCGTGCCGAGGTCGCTGCTGCCTTTGCGGTTCTTGAGATCGGCCCAGTTGTCGCCGTAGCCGAAGTCGGTGTTGATGCTGTCGAGCGCTTCGGCCGAGGTTTGGCGAATGTCCAAGAACGTGTTGGCAACGCCGTTTTCCGACTGGGCGATGATGTCTTGATTCCAACGCTCGCGGCGAATCAGCTTGGCTTGCTTGTTCACTTGCTGAGCGACGAGCTCGTCCGGCGCCATCTCGTAGAGACGGTTCGCGACAACTTCGGCCTCAGCGTAGCGATGCTCGTCGACCAGCTTGTTGAACTCGTCGACCATCTGGGCCATCTTCTGTTGCATCTCAAGCTTCAGCTTCTGCTCGCGGTCAATCTCGCTGAGAATCTCCCGGTTCGTCGCTTCCAGGTCGAGTTCCGACTTGTGGTCTTCGATGTACTTGTTGGTCGCCGCGGTGGTGAGCTCCACGCGACGCAACAGTTGCGACTTCAACTCCTGCGACAGCTGCGACTCTTCAATTTGTGCGCGCGACTCCTCCAGCAGCTTGAGCGACTGCTTCGGATCGGTCTCGCGCAGCTTTTCGGCTTCCGACTGACGTTTCAGCACGTCGGCCGACAGCTGACGGGCCAGCACCGACTGTCCCTCGGCGGCGGAATCGATGAGGCCGCCTTCGGGGGTTGGGATCGATTCCTTAGGGGCATTCGCCTGCAGCATTTGCAGGTGCCCTTGCAGACGTTGTTGGCTCAGGACGTCGAGCCGATCACGCTGCTGATAAGCCGACTTGAAGGACTGCAGGGCGCCTTCGCGGTCGCCCGCCCGCAGGGCCTGCTCGCCCGCTTCCAGCATTTGCGCCGGGTCGCCGGGAAGGGGCGTCGCTTCCGCGGCACTCGGCAGCGGGAGGGGCGTGAACTCGGGGACCTGGGCGAGTTGCATGGCGGCGCCAGTTTCCGTCGCGGCAGCCGCTTGCACCATGTTTCCTTCGCCAGGCGTTGCCGTGGCGGGAAGCGTAATTTCGGCTGGCGTCGAACTGGGAGCAGCCGTCGCGACGCGCTGCAGGTCGAGCGCCAAGCGTGAGGGGCGGTCTTCGTCGGGCCCGAACTGCGAATCGGGGACGTTCAGCGCACTCGCCTTGGCCGCCAGGGTTTGGGCCTCGGCAAGTTTGCCCGCGGCCAGCAAGGCCCGCGCGTCGCTCAGCAGTATCAAGGTTTGCTCCTTGGCGTCGCTCGCGGCCGGCGGCGGCGCGACCGCCAGACTGGCCGGCGACTTGCGGCGCTGTTCAATCCGGCGGAGCACGTCTTGCGGCGTGAGTCCATTGCCGCTGAATTGAGGATTGAGCTGGGCCGCCTCGTTGGCGGCGCGGGCCGAGGTGTCGAGGTCATTCCACGACAGCAAGGCGTCGGCCTGCTTCACGAGGAACTTCGAGTAGGCGACGCGCCAGTTGGCGCCGCCGTTGAGGTTCCGCAAAGCGGACGTCTCCTGATACTCGGCAATTGAATCGGCGACGGCCTGCGGCGAATCGCCGGGGCCATCGTACGGAACTTTTAGCTCCTGTGCCTTCCCCAGGAACTGCTGAGCACGCGGCAGGTCGCCGACCGAAAGCGCGCGGCGCGCGTCGAGCAGCAGCTGATCGGACTGGCCCTTGGCGGCCGCCGCCACGGGCGCGGCCGAGGGCGACTTGATCGCCGGCACGGCGAGCGTCCCGTCTGGTACAGCAGGGGCGCTGGCCGCAGCGCGGAAGGGGTTGCTGCTGGCAGGGGCCGAAGCTTTGCCGGCAAACGGGTCGGTGGTTCCCGTTTGAGGCTGGCCTTCGACGCCGAAGGCGGCCGTCTGCCAAACGAGCGTGGCGAGTGCAATCGCTGCAGCTCGGGTAGTCGTGGTCCGTCTCAACTCAGTTCTCCTTACGAGAGACGACGCTTGAGCGCCGTCGGCTCCCCCGGATGCGACGCCAATTAAGTTGCTCAGGTGACTGGGCATGTTTCGCGTGGTTCTTGGGCTGGCATTCGTCCGCGCATGCCCGACAGACGTCGAGCTCGCGCTAGGCGTATTCCTAGCGAGGCGTCGGGTGTGATGAAAAGCGGCGGGTTAAATACTTCCCGCCGCCGCCAAGGTCAAGACCAGTCTCGCGGCGAGCGCAAAAAAAAAGAAGCCGCGGGAAATGAACCCGCGGCTTCCGCCGTTTGCTAGCAAAGGTCGGCCGCGCGAGGCGGGGCGACCCAGGAAGAGTCTAAAACCCGCCGCGGCCCCCGCCGCGCCCGCCGCCGCGACCGCCCGGACCGCCCGGACCGCGCTGCTCTGTACCCATTTCCCGGGCCCGACGTTCGGCCTCGGCGTCCTGCTTCATGATAAAATCGTACTCACGAATCGTTTTTCCTTGGGCGAGCTCGTTCTGCATCATCAGGCGGCCCGATGAATCCATCACGAGCGCTCGCGCCGGCGCCGTGAGATTGCGATTCTTCGACACGAGCTGCTCGCCGCCGTCCAGATCGACGAGCGTCAGCCCCGTGAGGAAATTGAACTGCGGCGAATCCTGCGGCTCCTCCGGATCGATCTTGTAGAGCGTCGACCAGATGATCTTCGCCTTCTGGACAAAGTTGAGCACGCTGCCGCGCACGTACCAGCTGTCCATTGCAATTTCGGCCGCGTTATTGCTGTCGACCGACTTGATGATGAGGCGCGCCTCGGGCTCGGGGCCGGTGAGGTCTTTGGTCTGAGCGACGAAGGTGAGGCCCGGCCGCGGCACGACCGCGACGGGGCTTGGTTCGCTCCAGTCGGTCATGCGGTAGCGAATCTTCTCTTTAGCCTGCCGCGTGGAAACTTTCGGATCGAGGTACTTGGCGGGCTGGTCGACGTTGACGTCCTTGACGACCAACTGGACGCGGTAACGGTAGCGACGGCCCGGTTCAACGGTGTCGTCAAAGAACCGGAAGAGCAGCGTCTTGGTGGCGCGGTCCCAAACGTACGGGGGCAATTCCGTGGCGGCCATACCGCCGCCTCCCATGCCGGGACCCATGCCCATGCCGCGACCTTCGCCGCCGCGCCCCATTCCCATCCCCATGGATCGACCCATGCCCATTCCTTCGCCGCCTCGTCCGCCATAGCCGCCGTAGCCGCCCGGCGCACCCATTCGCATTTCACCCGGCCGGCCCATGCCCATTCCTTCGCCGCCGCGGCCATAGCCACCCATCATTCCAGCGTTCTCCGGCCGCTTTGCCGCGCTGGCAAAGTCATCGGCGTCTTCTTCGGTCGCGGGCGGTTTGGCATTGGGATCGGCTTCCAGCGGATTGACGCCCATGAGGTCTTCCGGCTTTGGCAACGGTAGATCGGAATGGGTCACTTCTTCGCCCCACTCGCGCATCACCATTGGCGGCAGCGGGAACGTTAGCAGCGGATGAATGTACTTTGGATTGACCAGATCGGGCGTCTGAATCGGCCATGTCGCCATGCGATCGAGGATCACCTTCGGCATCACCTTCTTCAGTAAGGCAAATTTGCCCGTCCCCTCGTCGGTGACCTCCGCGCGTTCAATCACATAGCCGATGTACTGAGGCTCATCGGCCGCTGGATTGAACCCGCGCGCCGTCGCGAGGGCGTCTTCATACATCTGGAACTGTTGCTTGATCGGCACCTTGGCGAGCACGGTGACCCAGGAGGTTTCGACGATCTCTTCGAAGCCTTGCATCGGGGCGCCTCCCATCGGGGGGATGACCAAGACGCCGTCCTTGGTTTTCATGCCGCCCATTTCGCCCATACCCATCCCGCCGCGGGCCCCTTCGCCGAAGCCGCCGCGCATGCCGGGGCCCATGCCGCGACCCGGACCTGGTCCCCGTCCCCCTTCGCCCCCTTCTTCGGCCATGCGCTCCGCTTCTTCGGCAGCCTTGGCCCGTTCTTCGGCCGCTTTGACGGCGGCGGCGCGCATGTTCTCGCGGATAGCTTCGGGATTGCTGCTCATCCACAGGCCAGCGCCGGGGCGGACTTCCAGATCTTCAACGGCGACGAGCACCGGATCCTCCCGGAGCTTCACGGGGGGGATCACCAAAGGATTGATGTGTTCGATGATGGGATACTGCTCTGGTTTAACCGGCGCGGTGACGCCGTCGCCGGAGCGCGAGCGGAACTCGGTGAAGTCGGTCCGATCTTGGGGAGCGAATGTCTCCCAGCTCATGTTCTCGACCTTCGTCTTCGCCGCATTGGCTTCAGCCGTCAGCGCCGGCGGCTGCTTTGCGTCGTCGACCACAGGACGCCCCAGCGAGCTCCAGATGAGCATGCCGGCCACCGCGAGGATGGCAGCGATGCCGACCTTCTCCCCGTGGTTGAGCAAGAATCGCACGAATCCATTGGCGCCTTTGAGTTTTGCTTTCATGGCATTTGATTCCGGCTGCGAGCGGTGAGTTACGAGTTACGAGTTGAAACTGCGAGGCGCGATTCGCGATGTCGTTGTTGCATTTCTCTCGCAACTCGCAACTCGCGACTCCATTGCTGAACTACACTACCGAACGACGGCGGCGTCGCCCGCTGCCAACGCGTCGGGCGAGGCGGCGGCGTCATCGCCGGGAACGGTCAGAATGGTGGCATCGGGCGGCATGTAGATGTAGACGACTCCTTGAATTTCAACGGTGGCCAGGTTCGCCGTGTCGGCCGGGTTGAGGCTCATGCCGGCCCCCATCCCGCCCATGCCGGGTCCCATGCCCATGCTGCGGCCTTCGCCGCCGCGTCCCATACCCATGCCCATCGGGCGGCCCATCCCCATCTCACCGCCGCGTCCCATTCCCATGCCGGGGCCTCCCATCCCGGGGCCGCCGGCAGCCGCGGCCATTTCGAAGGCCTGGCCATCTTTGTCGATCCCCGATTTCTCGCGGTTGATCCGCAGTCGCTGAACTTCAATTGGCAGCGGTGCGTTGGCGCACTCGACGAGAATTTTCGGCAACCAACGTTCGTCCATCATCAGGACCATCCGAATTGGCAGCCGACGAAACTCGGTTCCCATGCCGCTGGCGGCATCGGCAATCGGCTTCCCTTCAGCGTCGATGTAGCGGCCAGCGAGGAGCATGGCGTCGACGTCGACCCCCTCGGCTCCGCCCTCGCCCATAGGGCGCTCCATCGGTGGCGCCTCGCCGCCAGCGCCCATCGCTTCGGCGGGCATGAGGATCACCGACTCCTGCGCCATTGCGAGCCCCGCCGGGGCTCCGACCTCGAGCGACTGAATCACGCGGATCGCCGTATTGTCTGGTCGCGTGGCCCCACGCTCCTTATTGGTGTTGGCGATCGCCCGTAGCAGCGTTTCGTAGACCCAAAGATCTTCCTGGGTGACCCAAATCTGCCGCGACGTCGGGACGCCGGTGAACTCCAGCTGCTGGCGGAGATTCGCCTGGTCGAGCCATTGGACGAGATAGTCTTCTTCGATCGGATTTCCTTGGGCGTCGTAGAGAGTTTCCGCCGCGCCCCCCCCCTCGCCCATGCGCCCCATTCCGGGACCGAAGGTGGCGGCGCCCTCGACCGGCATCTTCTTCGCATCGACGATTTCAACCAGCCCGTCGAAGCGGTTCTTGATGTAGTTCTGGTAGCGATCGCGGAACAGCGGCTTGATTTGCGAATCGAACTTCGCGTTCTCGACGTAGGTGACGAAGTCGGCGCCGAGCACCGCCGGCCACTTTAGCACTTCTTCCCGCTGGGCATCGAACAGGCTCTGCCACAGCTTCTTCACGCTGTCGGCGATCTTCTTGGCTTCCTCGCGCTCCTTGGCGTTGACGCCGGGATTGCCGTGGACGGACTTGTCTTTGATCGACTTCATCTCGCTGAACTTGCCGTCGATCTGCGTCTTGTTGGCGGTGAACTGCCGCTGCAACTCGCCGGAGGCCATCATCCAGCAGACGACGGCGGCCAGCGTGCCGACGACGCTTAAGATCCAAAAGCGTTGGAGCCATGCGGCCTTGAGGAACGCTCGTACTTTATCCATGGTTTCGTCTCGACGGCGCTGGGCCTGATCTCTGGTCCACGGCGAGCCGCAGCTCGTTGGTCGTGAATCTCAATTGACTGGTGCTGGAGTTGATCCGAAAAAACTATTGCGCCGCCGGCTGTTCGGATGCGGCAGCTTCGGCGGCCGCTTTCGCGGCGGCGGCCTCGGCCTCGGCGGCGAGCCGTTTGGCGGCCGCTTCGCGACGCTCGGCTCGCGTTTTGGGTTGCCAACAAAACTGAACGACGAAGTCGTATCGTTTCACTTCGAAGATTTTCGAGACGGGAAGGGCAGGGTCCACGCCAGGGGCAGCGCCCTCTGCGCCGGCGACCGGGGCCGCCGGGGCGAGCGCGCCAAATCCAGCAGGCATGCCGCCCCCAATTCCCCCGTCGCCCATGAGCGCGGCGTCGGGATCGATCGGCTCGGACTTCAACGGTTTGCCCGCCACCAGCCAGGGGCGGCTGATGCCCATGTCTTTGAGCGACACGTCGACCAATTCGCCAGTAAGCTTCTTGGACGCTTCGTCGTACCCATCGGGAAGTTTGACGGTCCCCTCTTCGAGCGCTTTGACGAGCGTGTCGATGACGAACTTACGAGTCTGATTCGTCTGGTCGGCGTTGTGGTAGTGGTAGCCGGTCAACTGGATGACAAAACCGGGGCCGGTCGGCGCTTCACCCGGGGCCGCGGCGGCGCCCCCGGCTGCCGGGTCGGCCGTCGCGCCGGCAGCGTCAGCCGGAGCGCCGGCGGCAGCCGCCGGATCACCCGCGGCGACCGCGTCTTCGTTCTTCGATTCGAGATACTTGGCATCGACCGGCGTGATGTACTCGGCGGCCAAATCGGCAAAGTGGCGTTCGTCGAGCGCCGTGATATGGAGCTCGTTGCGGCTCATCACATGGTCGGCGTTCTCTTCCCGCGGCCGCGGATCGCGCGGCAACGACGCGTCGAGCGCCTTGATCAGGTCGAGCCACTCGAGCCGACCCTCGACGTTGCTGGTGAGCTGCTCCTGCGTCTTGATCAGACCCTCAGCGGCAGTTTTTATGCTTGCCCGCTCGGCTTCGAGTCCATCGGCGCTCGTCTTCGTGCTGGCCGCCAAGCTGAACGCGCTCTTGAAGTCATCGCGGTTAGTGACGTCGGCCGAACGCCATGACGAGACGTGGGTAAAGTAATTGAAGGTCAGCCCGGCCAGGACGGCGGCGACGCCGGCGACGGCCCACGGCTTTTTGGCGCGGATCATCCGTTTGCGGACGATCTCTTCCGGCAGCAGGTTGGTCTTCAGTTCCGACTTACCTAGCGCCTGGACGCACAGGCCGTACGCGGGGCCGAAGCTGAGAATGTTTTCCTTGTACTGCGCGTTGCTGCCGGCGCTGCCGGCGGTGAGGCGATTGAAGTCCTCGATCGGCTTGACGTCTTGCTCCAGATTCTGGGCCAGGTAGCGCTGCAGCCCGGGGAGCTTCATCGCGTTGCCCAGGGCGATCACTTCGCCGATTTGGGCCGCTTTGTCGAGGCTCTGGAAGTAGCCGAGCGAACGCTGGATTTCGGCCAAGAGGTCGCTGAACACCGGGCGCATGGCCTGGAACACGGCCTTCGGATCGTCGGCCTGAGTGGCGTTGCGCTTCAGGTGCTCGGCCTTGACGAACGTGAGCTTCAGTTCCTTGCTCAGGGCCCGCGTGAAGTGATTGCCGCCAATCGGAATATTGCGCTGCCAGACGCGAAAACCGTTCGTCACGACCAGATCGGTGGTGTCCGTACCGAGCGAGATCACAACCGTCGAGGAAGGGGGCTTCGCCGGATCGTACGGCTGCGACTTCATCTCTTCGAACCGGTCGAAGCAGACGTAGTTGTAGACCGACAGCGGAGCCAGCTGGATCAAGTCGACTTCGATGCCCGCCGCTTCGAGCGGGGCCAGGGCGCGGGCGACCTGATCGCGCTTCATCGCGAACAGGCCAACCTCGGGCTCCAGGGCGAAGCCGTCCTCCTCGCTGCCGCCGGTGAGTTGCTGGTAGTCCCAGACCACATCGTCGAGCGAGAAAGGAATCTGCTGCCGGGCTTCGTACTTGACGATGTCGGGAATCTTCTTGGCTTCGACGGGCGGCAGCTTGATGAACCGCATCAAGCCGTTCTGACCGCCGACCGACATGGCGACGGTATCGCCCACCAATTCATTCCGCGAGAGGAACGTTTCGAGCGCTTCGCGGATCAGTTCCGCCGGCTCGGCCTCGGGCTGAGTCAGAATTTTGGGATATTCGATGTAGTCGAACGACTCGACGACGAGCCGCCGGGGTTCTTTCTCATGGGGACGGCATCGAAGCGCCTTCAAAGCGCATTGACCAATATCGATGCCCCATACGGCGCCACCCTTGGCCATATTCGCGACCTCTGTTCCGTTCGTTATATTACGCGGCGGAGTGTTCAAGTCCGACGCGACTGCTCACGACGATCAATTACGTGCGATCAACGCAATAGCTTCAGCAAGCCGAAGAGTTTCCAAACGCCCAGGGGGGCGTGGCTTGACCGCGCGAGCAGCGCCTCACTTCTCTACGATCAAATCTATCGAAGCGCGCCGCGTAGTCAAATTTTCAGCGGAAATCCGCGGACTTTGGCGGCGTCGAATCGCTGCGTCAGCGCCTGCGACGGCCCCGGCGTCCGCGCACCTCAGCTGGTTGGCTGTCGGCGGGCTTCCCCCCCCAGCCTGCCATTCTAGTCGAGGGGAGGCGAATGTATACCCACCGACGCGGCCGTCCCGACCGTTGAAAAGCGTCGAACTTGCGGGAAAAACGGGGCTCGGCGCCAACCTGCGCTGCCAACCGGTTGCACCGATGCGAGCCCCCCCCGATAACATGAGGGAACGCCAGTTCTCCCCATTTCGGCCCGTTGAGCGCCAGACCGTTCCATGATTGTGACCATCGACGGCCCCGCCGGCGCCGGAAAAAGCAGCGCTGCCCGCCGATTGGCCCGCCGGCTCGGCTTCCGGTTCCTCGACACGGGCGCCATGTACCGCGCCGTGGCCCTGGCGGGAAAACGGGCCGGCGTCGACTGGGATCAGCCCGAGGAACTCGCCGCCGTGGCGGCCAGCCTAACGCTGGAGCTGTCGAACGACGCGATCCTGATGAACGGCGAAGACGTCACCGCCGCCATTCGCACTCTGGAAATCACCACGCTCACCCAGCACGCCGCCGACAATCAGGCGGTCCGCCGCCTGCTGACCGACCAACAGCGGGCGTTTGCCGCGGGCCAGGACGTGGTCACCGAGGGGCGCGATCAGGCAACGGTCGTCTTTCCGGGCGCCCAGTGCAAAATCTTCCTCACCGCGGGCGAAGAGGAACGGGCCCGGCGGCGGTTTCTCGACCTTCAGGCGCGGGGCGAAGAAGTCGACCTCGCCGAAGTGCTGCGAAAACAGCGCCTCCGCGATCAATGCGATACCGAGCGAGCATACGGCGGCCTGGCCAAAGCAAGCGACTCGATCGAAGTCCTCACCGACGGCCTCAATCCCGACCAGGTAGTCGACCGACTGGCCGAAATCGTGCAAGGCGTGCAATCGCACAGCGGGATTGGCTCGAATTAGGGGGGGCAGGCATCCGGCTTGGTGGGCCGTCGGCGGCCTGAGAGATTACCCGGCGCCGCGATCTTGGCGGAATCGCCGCCGCTGCAACGACTTAACCCGATTGTCCGTTCTCAGCTAGTTTGCTAGGATAACGGGCTTGTCCCTGCACCCTTTCCCTTTGGCATGCCGACGTTCGGCGCCAGGCGCAGGAAACTAGTCCCTCTTTTTGGTAGAGGCGGCCGAGCTCCATCGGTCGCAAGTCTCTGCTCCGCCCCACTTTTTTCTATGGTTAACCGCAATCTTATTCGCGAATTCGACGTTTCTGAGGAAGACTGGATCGATGCCATCGGCGAGTTAGCTCCCGACGACGTCAGCTGGCTTGGCAGCCAAGACGTCGACGTCAACCAGATCGTCGAAGGCAAGATCATCCGCATCGACGACGAATTCGTCCTCGTCGACGTCGGCTACAAGAGCGAGGGGATGATCCCCCGCAACGAATGGGAGCCGGAAGATCCCGATCAACCAGAAGTCGGCCAAGTGATCCGCGTCCTCGTTGAGGATGTCGAAGATTCGCAAGGCTGGCTCGACGATCGCGGGATGATCGTCCTCAGCAAGCGCAAGGCGGAGAAGATCGAAAAGTGGATGAAGGTCATGGAGACCGTCCACGAAGGCGACGTCGTCTCCGGCCTCGTCACCCGCAAAATCAAGGGCGGTTTGCTCGTCGACATCGGCGTCAACGTCTTCTTGCCCGCCAGCCAGGTCGACATCCGTCGGCCGCACGACATCGGCGAATACATCGGCAAGACGATCGAGTGCATGGTCCTCAAGATCGACGAGGCCCGCCGCAATATCGTCGTCAGCCGCCGCAGCCTGATCGAATCGCAACGGGCCGAAAAGAAGGCCGAATTGCTCAAGAAGCTCGAAGTCGGCCAAAGCCGCAAGGGCATCGTCAAGAACATCGCCGACTTCGGCGCGTTCGTCGACCTGGGCGGCATCGACGGCCTGCTCCACATCACCGACATGAGCTGGGGTCGCATCAATCACCCGAGCGAAATGGTGAAGATCGACGACGAACTCGAGGTGATGGTTCTCCATATCGACTACGAGAAGGAGAAGATCGCCCTTGGTCTGAAGCAACGTCAGGCCAGCCCGTGGGAGAACGTCGCGGCCAAGTATCCGGTTGGTTCGGTCGTGAAGGGCACGGTCGTCAACGTCATGAGCTACGGCGCCTTCGTCAAGCTGGAAGACGGCATCGAAGGTCTGGTTCACATCAGCGAAATGTCGTGGACCAAGCGCATCAGCCATCCGAGCGAGCTGGTCAACATCGACGACTCGATCGACGTGGTCGTCCTGCGGATCGATGAGCAGAAGCAAGAAATCTCGCTCGGCATGAAGCAAACGCAGTCGAACCCGTGGGAGAAGGTTTCGGACAAGTACCCGACCGGCAGCATGGTCAAGGGCAAGGTTCGCAACCTCACCAACTACGGCGCCTTCATCGAAATCGAAGAAGGGATCGACGGCCTGCTCCATGTGAGCGACATGTCGTGGACCCGCAAGATCAGCCACCCGAGCGAATTGGTCGAGAAGGGCCAGGAGCTGGAGTGCAAGGTGCTGTCGGTCGACCAAGAACGTCGCCGCATCGCCCTGGGCCTCAAGCAGCTCGACGAAGATCCGTGGTCGACCGACATTCCGAACCGCTACCAACAAGGTCAGCTGGTCAAGGGCAAGGTCACGAAGATCACCAACTTCGGCGTGTTCGTCGGCCTGGAAGACGGCCTCGAAGGCCTGCTCCACATCTCGGAACTCTCCGATCAGAAGATCGAGAACCCGCAGGACGTGGTCAACGTCGGCGATGAGATTGAGGTGAAGGTCCTCCGCGTCGACACCGAAGAGCGGAAGATCGGCCTCTCGCGTAAACGCGTCGAATGGGCCGAGGAAGACGAAGCGGCCGCCGAGGCCAATGGCTCCAGTGGCGGTTCCCGCGAATCGGCCGTCGAACTCAAGGGCGGCGTCGGCTCAGCCGATTCGGGTCCGCTCTTCAAGTCGGCCGCGTCGGCTGAATCGGACGAATCGTAAAAGCTCTCCAAATCGGCGCCGACGGGACTGTCGCCGCCGAAGCTAAAGGCCCCTCGAGGGCCTCGCAGGTTACGACCTGCGAGGCCCTTTTTCTTGGCATCGTCGGAACGCCGCGCGCATTCGGCTCACTCCGCCAACCGCGCTGCATTGTGGAGGGAGCCCGCTCCTATCGTCGATAGAGCTAGCACAGCAACAAACGATTAGCACTTGAACGTCGTCGCCGTCGATGGGCAGGGATTGTTCGCGAGGCCTGCGTTAGACGTTCCGGTAGTCGGTCCCCTGTCCACCTCCATGCGACGGTAAGCGCCATGCCCTCGACCACCCGCAAGCGAAAGATTTCTTCAGCCGTGCAAACGCCGCTGGAGACCTACCTTCGCGAAATCAACGAGACCGCGCTGCTCAACGCCCGCGAAGAGAAGGAACTTGCCACCAGCATTGGCGAGGGGGACCTAGCCGCTCGCGACCGCATGGTTCGCGCGAATCTGCGGCTCGTGGTGAACATCGCCCGCGGTTACTCCGGCAAGGGGCTCGCTCTGCAGGACCTCATCGAAGAGGGTAACCTGGGGCTGCTGCGCGCCGTGGAGGGCTTTGATCCCGCGATGGGAACGCGCTTCAGCACCTACGCCAGCTACTGGATTAAGCAGTCGATCAAGCGGGCCTTGATCAACACCGGCAAAACGATCCGCATTCCGGCCTACATGGTCGAACTGCTGTCCAAATGGCGCCGGGCTACTGCGCGGCTGACGGAAGAGCTCGATCGCACGCCGACGCCGGAAGAAATCGCCCGCGTCCTCGGCCTGCCGAAGAAGAAGCTGCCGATCATCAAGAAGGCGATCAAAATCTACAACGCCACTCCGCAGACCGACCAGACCGAAGCAGGCTGGACGCTCGGGGACATGGTGATGGACGAGCGGCAGCAGGCCCCCGATGACGCGCTCGTCGAAAGCGATAGCCTGCGGCATGTCATGGCGATGCTCCAAACAATGGACCAGCGCGAAGCAACGGTCCTGCGGATGCGGTTCGGCCTCGACGGTTATGAGCCCCGGACGTTGAAAGAAATCGGCGAGGAGCTCGGCCTCACCCGCGAACGCGTGCGGCAGATCGAGACTGAAGCTCTCAACAAGATGGCCGACAGCATCGAGCACCCGCCGGCGAACATGGGCTTCGACGCGGATCTCGATTAGTCGATCCGCCAAAGCGGCATCTCATGCTGCCGCGATCGCTACAGCCGCCGGGCTATGCCCTGTGGGTCAGCAGCGCGGACCGGCTTGCCAGGGCGCTCCGATCGCGCCATGCCGCACAATCGGCCTACGCCTTGCATCCGCACCAAGTTGCATGTGATTTGCTGAGCTGACTAGCATGGAGTGAGCAATGCATCGCCGCGGGCGAGGCGTTTCTTCTCATTTGCGCGCAGGTTCAGCCATGTCTTCGCCTCGTTTGATCGGAGTTGCACTGTTGCTCATCGCCGGCGCGGCGGCTGCGCCTTCGAGCGCTCAGCAGCCGCCAACGTATGCACGCATGCGTCAAGGCGCCGACGATTGGAATGCGCGCGGCGGCGGCTTTGGCTACGCCTTCCCGTCGTATATGTACGGCGGGTACTTCCCGACGTTTGGTCCGCCGGTCGTCGTCACGGGGAGCTATTATCAACGGCCTTATCCCGCGCACTTCGAGTTCGCGCGCACGCGCTGGGGCGGCGCACCGCCCGAGCCAGCGTATCAGCAGGAGATGATGCGTCGCAGCGATTTCCCCTGCGCGAACGACGTGACGCCGACTCCTGCAGAGTAAGAACGGCGTGGGTGTCATCCTGAGCAGAGCGATGGATCTGGTGGCTTCATCGAACTGCACGATTCTTCGCTTCGCCTTGAATCAGCGTTCCTCGCTATATCATGCCGCTTACCGGCTGAAGCCCATGCTGAAACTAAAGACTTCGCGATCGTCGGTCGCTGCGTAGCTCACGGGGAAGGCAAAGTCGAGCGCGATCGGCGCGGGGCCCATCGCCGGCACCGTAATGCGGGCCCCGATACCAGGAGCCACGCGGAAGTTCTGAATCTTCGTACCCGGTTCAACCGTGCCGAAGTCGCAGAAGGCCACGCCATGCAGCATGTCGTCGGCGGATACGGGAAACAAATATTGCAGGCTGTTCAGCCATTGGAAGCGACCGCCCACCTCGACGCCGTTCTGCATTGGCGATGCGCCGCGAAAGTCGAATCCGCGTAGCGTCGCAAAACCGCCGGCAAAGAAGTTCTCGTAGATCGGCGTATGGGTGCCGGTGTAGCCGACGGTGGTGCTCAAGCTCAATACGTGCCGGCCAGAGTGGTCGGGGCGCTCGCGAAGCATCCAGTACTGGCGAAAGTCGACGTCGACGCGCGGGTAGTCGAAAGTTCCGATAACCTGTTCGCCGCCGACTTCGAAGTAGTGACCTTGCGTGGCCAGAAATGAGCTGTCGCGCGTGTCATTGATCAGCGATACGCGAAAGCCATGCAGCACATTCGAGCCGAGCGCTTCATCGAGCAGCGGGACGACGCCCTCTGGCACCGAGGGATTGAAGATTTTGACGTTCTCGCCGCGGTACGCGAGCGTCGCCGACAAGTCGCGCTCGACCCATTGGTGGCCGAGCGAGATCCGGCCGCCGACGCGCTGCTCGTCCCAGTCGGCGTAGTTGCGATCGAAGTACGAGCCGCTCAATCCCAAGCTGATCGGGCGATCGAACAAATAGGGTTCCTGAAAGCTCACTAAGTAGCGGTTCACCGACGAACCAGGCGAGGCGTCGATCCGGAACCGCTGCCCGGCGCCCCGGAGGGCGGCGCCGCTGCGTACGTCTTCCCAGCTCGTGGGGATGCGGGTCCAATCAAAGTTCCGCTCGTCGACGACGACGTTGCCCACGACGCCCGCGTCCGAGTTCACGCCGAAGCCGATCATCAAGCGACCGGTCTGGGTCTCCGTTCCGTCGACATAGATGTCGACCATCTGTTCGGAGAATGCCGGCACGTTAGGATCGAGCGACATCGGCAGCTGTGGGTCGACGGAGAATCCTGGCAACGGTCCCAGCGGCGTCAGCGGTTGCGGGGCGACCGAACCGGCTGGCGGCTGCAGGTTGCCCGAATACTGCGCGGGAGTCACCCCGGACACCGTTGCTTCCGCGGGCGGCGTCACTGGAATGACCTGACCGCCGTACGCCATAGCGGGAGTGCCGCCCGCCGGCAGGGTTGAGTAGGCCTGGTTCGCTGGGCTTTGTCCGCGGACGGCGCGCACATTGCCATACGGGTCGTTCTGAGCTGGCGCCGTGCCGTAGGGCTCAGTCGCCGCTGTCTCACCTTCGCCAGGCGGACGCTGGACAACGTGTGGCGCCGACGAACGCTGAGGGGCCCAGTAAGGCAGCTGAGCGGGTGCTGCGGGGCTTTGGCCGCGAAAAATGGGTCGTTGCAGAGTCGTGGGAGGTTCGATCGGCGCGGTTGGAATGGCTGTCGGGTTCTCACCGGATTCAACCGGCACGGCGACGGCGGGCGTCGACTGTTGATCAGCAGCGTCCGGCAGCGCCTCGGCTTCTTGCCAACGACGGAAATGCTCTTCGTCGTCGCAGTAGTAGTGAACTTCCATATCGCCTTGCTGCATCGGCGCGACAGGATTGTCCAAGACGATCGGCGGGGCTGGCAGCGACACGTTCGAGCCGAGGGGCGGCAAGACGGGCGGGCCAAAGACGTCGGGGCTTTGCCCGCGAACATTTCCCGTCGGTCGCTCCGCCATACCAATCTCGGCGTCATCAGGAATTCGATAGCTGATCTTGGGACGCTGTCCCGATTGGGCGTCGGTGTGGAACAAGCTGCTGGCCAGTAGACGCCGCTCGCTCGCCTTCAACTCGCGAATGTCCATGATCTGGCCGGGGCGCAGGGTCACGCGGTTGAGTGCCGTCTGGATTCGCGTGTGCGGATTGTCGCCATTGATATGGACGAAGATGCGCCCGACGCGAAATCGATCCCCCTCTTTGATGTCATACCGTAGGTCAACTTGCCCCGGTTCTTCGAGGTAGATCGTTTCGGGCTGCACGTCCGCAAAGACGTATCCCTGGCTGCCGTAAAGCTCTTGCAGCCACTGAGCGTCCTTCTGCATCTTGGCCTGTTCGAACGGCAGGCCGTTGGTGAGCGTCAATTTTTCTTCAAGCGGCTTTTGCTCGAACTTGGTGTTCCCCAAAACGGTGACATTGCGAACCTTCGATTGAATGCCTTCGTGGATCACGAAGGTCAGCGTCGACCAGTCGCCCTCATCGCCGGGGTCGATCTCGCGGCTGACGCGTGCCTGGAAATAGCCGTGGGCACGGTAGTAGTCGGTGATCGCCGCGATGTCGGCGTCGATCTTATCCCGATCAAGGAAGCCCTTGAACATGTAAAGAATCGGCGGCTTCGATTTGATGAGCGTCTTCAGGCGGCTGTCGCTAACGAAGCCGCTGTCATTGCCGACGAACTTGGTTTTCCAGATTTTCTGGGCGACCCCTTCGTGGATGAGGTAGGTGACGCCTTGATCGGTCGGCTTATCGCCTTCCAGGATAGAAATCTGAACGTTGTTGAAACCCTTGCTGACGTAGTAGTCGCGCAGCTTGCGTTTGCCCTCTTGGACGGCATACGGGTCCACCGAACCGCCGACCTTCAGCAGCGTTTGCTTGCTGAGCGTCTTGTCTTTGATCTTCGTGTTGCCGACGTACTGCACATAGCGAATCGTCGGTCGCTCGACGACTTGGAAGATGACGATGCGGCCCTGGGGCGTTCGCTCATACAGCGATTTCACATCAACGAACCACCCGAGGTTGGCGAGATTGCGGACGTCACGCTGGACGACCGTTTCGTCGAACGGCCGGCCCGCGCGAGTGGTAATGTTCGTGATGATTTGAGTCGTCGTCGTCGTTTCGTTGCCGACAATGCGGACTTCGGCGACCAACTCTTCTGCGGGAGTAAGCTGCGCAGGCGGAGGCGTCGCCGACGACGTGGCGCCGACGCCGGGCAGACGATCGGCGACGCTGCTAAACGAAGCCGGCGATTCCTGGCCGCGACCAGAAGGAAGCAGGCAAGCGATGGCGGCCGCGACGCCTGTAAGGGCGAGCAGTCGGACCGGCATTCGTGGTGTGAAAACTTGCTGCATAGCGGCCCCGGAGCCGTCGGATTGCGGGAAAAGCGGGCAGGAAACCGCGGTCGCTGCGCAAGCGCAGCCGGTTCGCTGCCGGGACTGGCCGCGGAGAAATAGCGGATCGGACGCAAAACGACAAGGCGGGTTAAATACCCGTAAGCGTTGCCCCGCTAGCACAATTGGCGGATTGGCGGCAATTGCGCTTCCTATGCAGCGTGGCCGACGCCAGACATCTCGGCCCTTTTGATGCGGTGAGCTTCGCTAGAAGTCGCCGGGCGGACCGTACGAATCAAACTCTGCGTGCGTCGCCATCGCAAAGTTCTCAAACCGCGTAAACTCGTGGCTCCAGGTCAGCTTCACTTCGCCCACAGGGCCATTGCGCTGCTTGCGAATCAACAGGTCGGCTTGCCCGCGCACTTGCTCGCGGTCCTCTTCGTTGGTCATGTAATATTCGTCGCGATGGACGAACATCACGACGTCGGCGTCCTGCTCGATGGCGCCGGATTCGCGCAGGTGGCTCAACTGCGGCTTGTTGCTGCTTGATGATTCCACCTGCCGGTTGAGCTGACCCAGGCAGAGAACCGGCACCTGCATTTCGCGCGCGAGTCCCTTGAGCCGCCGGGAGATTTTTGACACCTGCTCCTGTCGCGGATCGCGGGGGTTGTCGGGATCAATCAGCTGGAGGTAATCGACGACGATGAGCCCGAGATTATGGCTCCGCTTCAGTCGGCGGGCGTTCGCCGAGATTTCAGTCATCGTTCGGCTGGGGGCGTCGTCGATGAACAGCGGCGCCTGGCTGATTTTGGCGGCGGCGTTGATCAGCTTTCGTCGTTCATCGTGCGTGATCGTGCCGTTGCGCAAGCGATTGCCATTGACGCGGGCTACGGAGCAGAGAAGCCGATCGCCCAGTTCGATGGCCGCCATTTCCAAGCTGACGAACAGCGTCGTCGTACCGTTTAAGGCGGCGTGCTCGGCCATATTCATCGCAAGCGCGGTTTTGCCCATCGAAGGTCGCGCAGCCAGGATCACGAGTTCCGACTTTTGCAGGCCGCCGGTCATCTGATCGAAATCGATGAATCCGGTTTCAACGCCGCCGAACGAGCTTTGATGCTCCATCCGAGCATCGATGCGATCGAGCGAATGCTGCAAGACGTCGGAGATGGGCGTGACGTGCCCGGTGCCGCGGTTCTCTAGAATGGAAAAGACGCGTTCTTCGGCTTTGCCGAGCATCTCACGCGTGTCGGAAGTCGGATCGTAGGCTCCGCTCTGTATTTCCATGCCGACGTGAATCAGCGAACGCAGCACCGCTTTGTCGGCGACGATCTTCGCGTAGTACTCCGCGTGAGCCGCCGTGGGAACTTGCCGGCCTACTTCGGCGAGATACGCGGCGCCGCCGATCGACTCGTAAACTTCGGCTTTTTTCAGCCGCTCGACGAGAAGCATCAAGTCGATGCGCTGCCCGCTATCGTGCATCGCGAGCAAATGCTCGTAGATCTGGCGATTTGCGTTGTCGTAAAAGTCGCCGGAGCGCAGGATCAGGGCGACTTCGTCAAAGACCTCAGGGAGCAGCAGGATACTGCCGAGTACGGCACGCTCGGCCTCGACGTTCTGCGGTAGCTGGCGGTCTAGCGCATCGCCTGGCTTCGTCGCGGGAGTGAAGGCAGCGCCGCGGCCTGATCCATTGCGATCCGCTCCGTTCCAGTCTGCCATGGCTGCACTCCTTTGTCGCTCAACATCCCGTTGCTCAATATAACCTATCCCTAAACGCCAAACCGCCGGCTTGCACCGGCGGTCGGGGTTCAATTGAGTTGTCGACAGGTTATCAAGCGTCGGCGCCGACTTGCGGCACGACCCACACCTTCAGTTCGCCTTCGACTTCGCTCGACAGGCGGAACTTGACGGTGTAAAGACCGAGCTCCTTCAACACGCCTTCCAGACGAATCTGGTCGTTGTGCAGGTTGATGTCGTTCTTCTTGAGCGCGGCGACGATTTCGGGCGCCCCAACGCTGCCGTACAGGTGGCCGTCCTCGGTCGCGTTGGCCTCGATCGTGATGCTTTGCTTCGCGATATCGAGGGCCTTCTTCCGCAGATCGGCCTGGTGGGCCTTTTCAATGGCTTGCAGCTTGGCACGGTGCTTCTCGACCATCCGCTTGTGGTGGTCGGAGGCCATCGTGGCCAAACCCTGCGGGATCAGGTAGTTGAGGGCGTAGCCGGGGCGAACCTCAACGACGTCGCCCTGGTGGCCGAGATCCTCGACGTTGTGGATCAACAGCAGCTGGACGCCGCCGCCGGGACCGATCGGAAGGCGATTGGCGATCGCGGGGTTCTTGGCCTTTTTGGACTTAATCATCGTCAACCTGCTTGCTTAAAACTCGCCGTAGCAATTGCCGGCGAAACTTAGTTTCTCACAACTATTTCAATTCACCAGGACGACACGACGGTCACGACGAATACAAAAACGATCTCTGCTCTCTCGTCGTGTTCGTCGTGTCGTTGTGGTGAAAACTGTTTGTTTAGAACGGGATCTCGTCGTCGGGGAAGCCGCCGCCGCCCGAGTTCGACGAACCGCCGTCGTCATAAGATCCGTAGTCGTCTGACGGTGCGGACGAAGAACGAGCCCCGCTAGCAACGCGATTATTGCCGCCGCGAGCTGCTCCGCCTCCGCCGCCGCCTTCGCGTCCGCCCAGCATCTGCATCTTGTCCGCGATCACGCGAAGCTTGCTGCGTTTCTGCCCGTCCTTTTCCCAGCTGTCGAGCTTCAATCGGCCTTCAATCAGCACCGAAGAACCCTTGCTGAGATACTCGTTTGCGACCTCGGCCGTGCGGCCCCACAGCGTGATGTCGACGAAAGTGGTTTCGTCGACCCACTGGTCGCCCTTCTTCACCCGGTCGTTCACCGCCAAGCCGATCTCGGAAACGGCCGAGCCGCTGGGGATGTAGCGAAGTTCGGGATCGCGGGTGAGGTTGCCGACGAGGATGACGCGGTTGAAGCTGGCCATGGTAAAGGTTTCCGAGGTAGTGTACTTATGTTCCGATCACCGTACCAGAACCCCGGTCGGGTTGCAAACTTCTTTTTCGCGTCGATCGCTCCCAGCGGGCTTTCCGAACCCCTCGGAGTCCCTCGGGGCGACTGGGTTTGGGCCCAATCCGTCCGCGTCGGGCTTACTCGACCCCGGCGCCGACAGGCTCGCCCGCCGGCTCTTCGACCGCGACGGTCTCGCCCTTGGCGTGGGCGATGATCGGATCGACCAGGCTCGGCGGCAGCTTGACGAAGAGCTGACGCAGGACCGAGTCGCTGATCTCGCAGGAGCGGGTCAGCTCCTTGAGACGCAGGGTCGGAATGCGGAGGTACATCAGCCAGTAGGCGCCCTTGCGTTGGCCCTTGATCGGGAACGCCAGGCGACGCTCTTCCCACAGGCGGCTCACGAGGACTTCGCCGTCGATCGCTTCGACCATCGCCTCGATTTCCCGAGCCAAGCCTTCGCGCTCACGCGCGAACTTGTTCGAGTCGAGAATGAACAGGCCTTCATAAACTGCGGTGTTGTCTGCCAAGACTCGAACTCCTGAATTGAGCTGTCAGCTGTTAGCCATGAGCTGGGGGCGGGAGCGAACGCCGCTCCGCACGGCCAACAGCCTACGGCTAATAGCTAACTGCCGGTTAATTGCCTTTTCCGTTGAATCGATTCATCGCGGGGAGCGTTCCTTGGCTCGCCCACATTCGCACCGCGTCCGCACAGCGGGCCACCTGCAGGGCGACCTCGCTGCGCTCGGCAGCGCTGAATTTTCCCAGGACAAAGTCGGCCGGATTCCATCGATCCGGTACGGGCCCGATGCCGACTCGCAGCCGCGGGAACTCTTGAGTTCCCATCGTCCGGATGACGTCCGCCAGCCCGTTCTGTCCGCCGTCCGAGCCGCCTGTTCGCAGCCTCAACTGCCCCAGGGGGATGTTGAAGTCGTCGCAAACGACCAGCAACTCGGTCGCTGGAATCTGGTAGAAGTCGACTGCTTTCCGGACGCTCCCGCCGCTGCGGTTCATGAACGTCTGCGGCTTGAGCAGCAGCGACTTCTCCCCTTCCAGCACGCACTCCCAAACTTCGCCGTCGAACTTCGATCGCGGGGCCAAGGCCCCGGTTTCCTGAACGAGTCGATCGATCAGGTCGAAACCGACGTTGTGTCTTGTTCCCTCGTACTTCTGTCCCGGGTTGCCGAGGCCTACGACCAACTTCATCAGTTGATTACCAACCGCTCAAAACTCATTCACCACGACGGCACAACGGGCACGACGAAGGCAAATGCATTGTGAACGTAACTAGGCCTCGCAACTCGTTCTCTTATCGAGAGATGCTGAGAATTCCAGCATTTCCCGTCGTGTTCGTCGTGTCGTCGTGGTTCAATTTCCCCACCACTACTTCTTTTCGGCTTCCTCGTCGTCGGCAGCCTTGCGGCCGATGACTTCGGGCTCCGCCGCGCCGGCGCCAGCTTCTTCTTCGACTTCGGCGGCCGGTTCGTGGCAGGTGACCGCCACCGTCTTCGGGTCGGTGATCAGCTTGGCGCCCTCGGGGAGGTCGACGATGTCGGCCAGCGTGAGGGTTTGATTCAGGTGGAGATTCTTGAGGCTCAGGTGGAGCGCGTCAGGAATCGCCAGCGGCGAGGTTTCGATTTCGACGTGGTGGATGATGTGCTCGACCACCCCGCCTTCGTGCTCGCCCGGGGCTTCGCCGCGGATGAGCAGCGGCACTTCCACTTCCACGCGTTCACTGGCGTCGACCCGCAGGAGGTCGACGTGGATCAGGTGCTGCTGGAAGGTATCCCACTCGACGTTTTGCAGCAGTGCCTGGCCGGTGGCGGCGCCTTGGAGCTCGACAACCTTGTGACCGTGGCGAATCGTCGCCCGCAACTGGTCGGCCGGGACGATGACGCTGACCGGCTCTTCGCCGTGCCCGTAGACGATTCCGGGGAGCTTCCCTTCGAGGCGCAGCCGATGATTCCGCCGCTTTCCCTTGAAATCCCGCTTTTCAACCTGCAACGTATCGGACATGTGAACTCGTTTCCGCGCGTATACTGTCGACCGCCAATTATGTGGCAAACTCCCAATTGTGCCCGATTCTGGCGGGAGTTCAAGCCCAGAAACGGGGGGGAATTGTGATCTTCGGGGCCGGGGGCGGCGGGTTTGAGGCTGAGGTCATCCGTATGGAGGGGAGCTCGTTGCGCCTGCTCGAAATTTGTCGCTAACGGGAATTCTGTCGCGAAGTGCGGTTTTGGCGACAGAACGCTCAACTTGTTTTCTACGTTGGGTTTGCGTTGACGTGAGGGCGACAATTGTCGCGTCGGCCGTTCTGGCAGGTTGCTGGGAGGGGCGAGGCTCCCTGCCGAGCCGCCAATCGGGTTGGGTTGCAATGGAACAGGCTCGGTTCAATCTCTTACGGCGGCTGTGGCTTCTTCGGCCCCGCGCGGGAGTTTTGCTTTTGCGTGCGCGTCTGGGGGGCCCCATTAATGTGCCGCAAAAGTCTTCCCTTCACTGCCGGTCGCGAAGCGTTTTGGACCGGTGTTTCTGGGGGGTTTCCGATAGAACCGGCTCAAAAAACGGGAGTGAATTTTGCGTTTTCTAGACGCGTGGGTACGAACGCAAAAGTCGCTCGCCTCCCAGTGGGCGAAGGGCGACCGCTTGCTGCACAGGATGACCGCTTCCCGCAGCGCGTACGGGCAGTTCCCCCTTTTCGTTTGTGGCGTGTTCGGATGTTCACCTTAGCGGACGGGATGGCCAATTTCAACGCGCTAGTTGGGAATTTGCCGGGGGGCGGCGGATCCGAGGAAGGCAGGCGTCGTCAGAGAGATGACTTATGCGGCTGGACAGCCCAACTGTCTGATGGGGCGGCAAGCGAGGCTAACGGGGCCAGCGCCCTCCCGCGATGCATGTTGCTGTAAATTGAGCTGGCGAATGTGTGGACGAAGTTCATCGACACTAGCCAAAAGTTGAAACGGTACTAGGCGCGCGTGGCACAAGTGCGGGGCTAGAATCTGAATGTCACCAGATGATTTTCTCTGGACGGCGGCTCGCGGCGGATTAACGCCGGAAGAATGAACTCGTGTCGTCGATCATCTCTTAGCACGCCTTGAGTCAATCCTAAATCGTAGTCTCGTCCGCGATCACAATGTCCACGCTGGGACGGAACGCTCAACAGGGTTTTTCAGTGGGCTTTGCATCGAGCACTTTGGCGGGCGAGCCGCTGGGATTCCAAGTACGAGGGAGGTTTGGTGCGTCTGACCATGAGGGCGTCGAAGGGCCGTATATAGGAGTTCAGGGATGGCTTTACCCCTATGTAATTCAACAAATAGTGGACACCACAGCGGACGGGCATGACCACATCTATCTTCGCTACGCGAAAGCCGACGCTGGTGATGACGACTGGGAAATGTTGGTTGTACGGGAGAAGGTGGCTGGCGGATTTTCGGCTGGGAACCAGATGTATTCGGTGAATTTGAAGGGGAGGATTATTGGCCGGCTACCCCAGGTTCCTGAAACTGGACCTATGTCGCCCCGCCGAGGGATTGATGGCGTGGCGATCTTTTGCGATTGCCGCGGCACCCGCCATGAGCGGGCGGGCGAAATGGGGGAGGCGCGATGAAACGGGCGCCATTGGGCGGCTCATTGAGCGGTCGTTCCCGCGCTGGTCGCCTGGAACGGCGAATGCCAATAGGAGGGGACGTTCGGCGCCGTCTCGCGGAGGATTTCGACGATCGCTTGCCGGTCGTCCGCCGAAAGATGGCGGGCGGCGGCCGCATTGGGACCCGCGAGGATGTTCCATAGTCGCTGCCAGACGTAGGATCGCATCTCTTCAGGGAGCGCCTGGAACGAGGGCGAGTAGATCAAGTCACTGCAGGGGTATTTGAAGACCCTGCGCTCCAAGTCGAAGTCGCGCAGCGACCGGCCGCGGCCGTCGCGCGGGCCTAGTGCGGAGAACTTTTCGGCGAACCCCGATGTTCCTTGAATCGGAGCAGTCAACGGGGCTTCGTCAACGTACAGCAAGGCTTCCACGAGGCGGTCGCCTGCGGTCTGAATGCGGCGCGACGTGCTTTCGAGTCGCTCGGTCGTCGGCTTGCCGAGCGCGCGGTTCATTTCGGCTTCGTGAAAAAGGGCCTGGCGGGCGGTGTAATTGGCTTGCGTCAGGCAATTGTGAACGAGCGTCTGATGCTCGAAGACCATCAGGGCGACGATGTCGCTGTGGGGCGAGAGATACCTGGCGACGGCGAGGCGATCGTCGAGGGTGGTTACGTTATGCCCTTGGGCATTCTCGACTGGGCGAGGAACTTCCTTCCCGCGGATCACGAGGTTGCCAAGGTGCGTTTGCGCGCCGTGCGTGCCGGTGACGTACCAGCCTCCCCACCGATCTTTGAGCGGCGTGCGATAATCGACCGCAAAACTGCCGGCGGAGAGCAGGGGTTGGCCGCGCGAATCAACGAACAGCGAGCGGACCAGATGCCCCGGAACGCTTTCGGTGCGCGACGAACTGTGGCAGGTTAGGCAGTTGTCGGTCTGACGCACGAATCGAGGTTGCGCAGCCTGCTCTTGATCGAGCGTATAGAAGACCGCGCCGAGCTGCGGATCGACGGCGGAGACCTCGAGGACTTCGCCCCCCTGGCAGAAGCCGACGTAGACTTCGTCCGAAAAGTAGACGGCGCGCGGGGTGCGGGGCGAAATGCGCTGACGCTGGAGGCTCGTTTGCGAAAAGACGAGCATCTGCGATTCGACCGGCGCCCCGACAGCCTGGAGCAGCGCGGGGAGGTAGCCAAGTTTTTCGCGGTGCTCAAGGTGAGCTTCACCGCTTTCGAGCCCTGCTTGAAGCCGGGAGATGACGTTTTCGGGCGCGGCCTGACTGTACAAAATCGGAGGGCGTTCGAATGGATCTTCGGCTTGCGCTGGCACCAATGACGTGAGGAGCAGGAGAACGGCAGACCAGGCGATGGTGCGAAACAATCGCATCTCTACTCAGTCCAATCGCGTTGAAGTCGTCCGGAACTTGATGCGTCAGAAATTAGTCGCCAGTTGATTATTGAACCCTCGCAAATACTATATGTCAAGGTGCATGTTTTTCGGGTGCAGTTTCAAGTGTCGGGGCTGGCCCGCCGCGAGCGGGCGGGGCTAAATGGGAGTTGTGGCTTGGGGAGCGGCGTCACGAGACGACGGACGCGTGCGCTATTTGAACAACCCGCTCACCGATTCGTTGCGGTGGATGCGTTTGATCGCTTCGCCGAGGAGCGGGGCGACGCTCAGGACCCGCGTGTTCGGCGGCATTTGGTCGGCCCGTTGCGGGATCGAGTTGGTGCAGATGAGGCTCGCGAGGTTCGCTTCGCGGAGGTTGTTCATCGCGTTGCCGCAGAGGACGGCGTGCGAGACGCCGACGTGAATTTCCTTGACGCCGTTTTCGTGGAGGACGTTGGCGGCGCCTTTGATCGAGCCGGCCGTGCTGATCATGTCGTCGAACATCAGGGCGACTTTGCCGGCGACGGGGCCACCGAGGATGTTGGCCTGGATCGTTTTCTCGGCGCTCATTCGGCGCTTGTCGATGATGGCGACCGAGCCGCCGATGCGCTTGGCGTGGCCGAGGGCGCGCTTGATGCTCCCTTCGTCGGGACTGACGATGACGATCTCTTCCATCGGAATGCCGAGGCTGAGGAAGTATTCGTTCAGCACCGGGGCGGCGTAGAGGTGATCGACGGGCACGTCGAAGAAGCCCTGGATCTGGGCGGCGTGGAGATCCATCGTCAGCACGCGGTCGGCGCCGGCGCGGGTGATCAGGTTCGCCACGAGCTTCGCGGTGATGGGGACGCGGCCTTCGTCCTTGCGGTCTTGGCGGGCGTAGCCGAAGTAGGGCATCACCGCGGTGATGCGTTCGGCGCTGGCCCGTTTGCAGCTGTCGATCATCACGAGCAGCTGGAAGAGGTTGTCGTTGACCGGCGGGCAGGTCGGCTGCAGCAAGTAGACGTCGCGGCCGCGGATGTCCTCGTTGATTTTGCACGAGGTTTCGCCGTCGGGGAAATTGCCGAGCGAAATGTCGCCGAGCGGCACGCCCAAGTACTCGCAAATCTGTTGGCTGAGGGCCCGATTTGCCTTGCCGCTGAAGATTTTGAGGTCGGTCATGGGGGAGTTGCGAGTTGCGAGCTTTGAGTTGCGAGGAATAAAGGGAAGCCGCTAGCTCAAAGCTTGCGACTCGTCATTCGCTACGCGCCACTCATGACTTTTTCCACTTGGGCGAGTTCTTCAGGGCTATTGATGCTGAGGGCCTCGCGCGGCTTCAGCACGTTGAGGGCGGCGACTGGCTTGCCGGCGGCGAGGAGAATCGCCGGGCAGTCGGTAATGTAATATTCTCGCTGGGAATTGTCGGTCCGCAACTGGTCGAGAGCGTCAAGCAGATCGCTGGCGCTAAACACATAGGTGCTGACGTTGATTTCCTTGACTGCGCGCTGCTCGGGCGTGGCGTCTTTCTCTTCGACGATGGCGGTGAAATCGCCCGCAGCATTGCGAATGATGCGGCCGTAGCCCGTAGGATCGTCGCGCCGAACGGTCCCCAGCAGGCAGGCTGCCTGCCGTGCCGTTGACTCTGCGATGAGGGCAGCGACGGAGTCGGCCTGCAGCATCGGCGAATCGCCCGCCACGACGACCACGGGTCCGTCGTGCGCGGCAAGCTGCTGGCGGCACATCATGACGGCGTGGCCGGTGCCAAGCTGCTCGGTTTGATCGGCGAACTCGACGCCGGGGAGGCCGGCGAGTTCGGCTCGCACGAGGTCGGCGCGGTAGCCGACGACGACCACGATCCGCTCGACGCCGGCTGAACGCAAGGCGTCGATGACGTAGCGAATCATCGGCCGGCCGGCGACGGGGACGAGAACCTTCGGGAGTTCGGACTTCATGCGCGTCCCCTTGCCGGCGGCTAAGACGATCGCCATGGCAGCGGGAGCGGGCATTTTGGAATGTTCCGGTGAAAAAGCGGGCGGATCCGTCGCGAGACGCCTATCTTGGCAGACGCTCGGCCCGCGGGCCAGTGGCCTTAGCGCAGAGGAATCTCCGCCGTTAGCGCGGCGTTCAGATTCCCTTTCGCCAGGGCGCTTTTGGTCTTAGAATACGGGATTCCGGCCATGTTTTCCTCCCGCACAGGGTAACGAGCGAGACGTGCAAGACGCGATTGAGAAAGCCGACGTTCTGATCGAGGCGATGGGCTGGATTCGCCAGTTTCGCGACAAGATTACCGTGATCAAGCTCGGCGGCAGCGTCATGGAGGACCCCGACGCGCTGGGGAATCTGTTGGTCGACATCGTGTTCATGGAGACGGTCGGCATGCGGCCGATCGTGGTTCACGGCGGCGGGGCGGCGATAACGCGGGCGATGGCGGAGGCGAATCTCGAGTCGCGGTTCATTCAGGGCCGCCGCTACACCGACGAGGCGACGCTGGGGATTGTCGAGCGGGTGCTGGCGGGAGAGATCAACGAATCGATCGCGGAGCGGATCGAGGCCTACGGCGGCAGGGCCATGCCGCTGAACTTCGTCGGCGAGACCAACAACAACGTCCTTTTCGGCGAGCGGCTAACGCTGCCGAACAAGGAGGGGGGCGAGCCGATTGACCTCGGGTACGTCGGCCACGTGACGCGGGTCGACCGAGAGATTCTCGACAATCTGTGTTACGCCGGGCAGGTGCCGGTGATTCCGTCGATGTGCGAGACCGAGACGGGGGAGCGGCTGAACGTAAACGCCGACACTGCGGCCACGGCCGTCGCCCAGGCGGTGGGCGCCGAGAAGCTGATCTTTCTGAGCGACGTCAACGGCGTGCGGCGGGATAAAAACGACCCGGAATCGCTGATCCACTCCCTGACGGCCGACGAGGCCCGGCGACTGATCGCCGATGGCAGCATCGAGGCCGGCATGATTCCGAAGGTGGAGGGGTGTCTGGAGACGCTCAGCAAGGGCGTGCGGAAGATCCACATCATCGACGGCCGGCTGCGGCACTCGCTGCTGTTGGAAATCTATACCAATCGGGGCGTAGGGACGGAACTGGTCGCCGAACCTGCGTGAGGGGCGGGGCGTCTGATTCGCGTTACCGGTTCGTTGCATTTCAAATCACAAAAGAATTTCACGCAAAGGCGCGAAGGCGCAAAGAATTTTGCCCTCGATTTCCTTTGCGCCTTCGCGCCTTTGCGTGAGAAAATTAAATCGCCATGAGCACCGCCGCTGCCGCTACGAAAATGTCGCCCGAGACGGCGGCGCTGTTTGAGCAGTACGTCATTCCCAACTACAAGCGGTTTCCGCTGTCGCTCGTGCGCGGCGAGGGGTCGTGGGTATGGGATGACCAGGGGCGGAAGTATCTCGACTTCTTCCCGGGGTGGGGGTGTAACCTGCTCGGACATTGTCCGCCGGCCGTGGTGCGGGCGGTGCAGGAACAGGTCGCGGAACTGATCCATGTGCCGAACACTTGGCACATGGAAGCCCAGGGGCGGTGGGCGAAGCTATTGAGCGAGCGGAGCTTCGGCGGGCAGGCGTTCTTCTGCAATTCCGGCACGGAGGCGAACGAGGCCGCGATCAAGCTGGCACGGCTCCACGCGCCGAAGGAACGTTATAAGATCATCACGTTCGAAGGGGGCTTCCACGGCCGGACCTATGCGGCGGTGAGCGCCACGGCGCAGCCGAAGTATCACGAGGGAATCGAGCCGCTCGTGCCTGGATTCGTCTATGCTCCGTTCGGCGACCTCGACGCGGTGCGGGCGAAGGTCGATCGCGAGACGGCGGCGATCATGGTCGAGCCGATTCAGGGCGAAGGGGGGATCCGGATCCCGCCGGCGGGGTTTCTCGAGGGGCTGCGGAAGATCGCCGATGAGAACGGCCTGCTGCTGATTTTCGACGAAGTGCAGGCAGGGTGCGGACGGACGGGGAAGTGGTTTGCATACCAGAATTTCGGCGTGGAGCCAGACGTGATGACGCTGGCGAAGAGCCTGTGCGGCGGCGTCGCGGGCGGCGCGATGCTGGCGACGAAAGAAGTCGCCGCGAGCCTGCGGCCGGGGATGCACGCGGCGACGTTCGGCGGCAATCCGCTCGCGGCGCGGGCCGGGATCGCGACGATCGAGACGATCGAACAAGACAACTTGCTAGCGGCCGCCGGGAAGCTGGGGGGCGTGTTCCGCGAGTTGCTGGAGCCGCTCGTGGCCGAACTGCCGTATGTGCGAGAGTTCCGGCAGTTGGGGCTGATGATCGGCGTTGAGCTGACGGTCGACGCAACGCCGCTCGTGCAGGCGTGCATGGATCGGGGGCTGCTGATTAACGTCACCCAGGGAAACGTCATCCGGCTGCTGCCGGCGCTTACCTCCAGCGAGGCGGAAGTTCGGGAAGGTTGCGCCACGCTGGTCGAGGCGATCCGCAGCTTCAAGCCGTAATCCAATCCAATCGCGCCGCGCCGAGCAGGCGCGGCGATTTTGTTTTTCTGTGGAAAAGAGCGTTGCCATGAGACACCTACTGAACGTCTCCGACTTGAGCACTGAGGAGATCCTGCGGATCTTCGCCCTGAGCGCTGATCTGAAGGCGAAGTTCCGTGCGGGGGTGCGCGAGCCGCTGCTGCCGGGGCGGGTCATGGCGCTGGTGTTCGAAAAGCAATCGCTGCGGACGCGGGTGAGCTTTCAATCGGCGATGACGCACCTCGGCGGCGCAAGCATGATGCTGGGCGACGACGCCGGTTTCGGCAAGCGCGAAAGCATCGCCGATTTCACGCGCGTGCTGAGCGAGATGGTCGACGTCATCGTCTTGCGGACGAAGCTTCATCAGACGGTCGTCGACGCCGCGAAGTATTCCAGCTGCTCGGTGATTAACGGGCTGACCGACCAGTCTCATCCGTGCCAGGCATTGGCGGACTTGTTCACGATTCGCGAAACGGTCGGCACGCTCGAAGGGCAGAAGCTCGCCTGGGTCGGCGACGCGAACAACGTGGCCCGCAGCCTGGCGATGGCGTGCGGACTGCTGGGGGTCGAGTTTGCCGTGGCGTCGCCGCGGGGGTATGACTTTGACGACGCGTTCGTTGCGAAGCTCCATGCGAAGGCGCCGGCCGTGAAGTTCCTGGTGACGCGCGACCCGGTCGAGGCGGTGCGCGGCGCCGCGGCGGTCTACACCGACGTCTGGGCGAGCATGGGACAAGAAGCGGAAGAGGCGCAGCGGCGGCGGGATTTCGCCGACTATCAGGTAAACGGGAAGCTGATGGCGGCCGCGGGGCCAACTGCTCGGTTCATGCATTGCCTCCCCGCGAAGCGCGGCGAAGAGGTGACCGACGAGGTGATGGATGGGCCGTACAGCATCATCGTCGAGCAGGCGGCCAATCGGATGCATGTGCAGAAAGGCGTGCTCGCTTGGCTGTTGGGGGCTCAGAGCTGAGGGTTTGCGCCTCCGTCGTCGCCTTGAGAATGCGAACTCAAACGTACTTCGGACTGCTCGCTTAAGCGACCAGTCCGGCGCTTCGCGTGGGCTCTTTAGCTCAGAAGCTGATTAACCGTAACTACTACTGAAATTTCATACGCCCATGACGACACCCTCTCGCTCCGCCGATGCACTTCGCGCCTGGTCGATTGAACCGGCCCCCTACGGCGCCGCGCCGGGAAGGATCATTGTGAAGGCGGGGCGGACCACCGTCCTGTGTACGGCGAGCATCGAAGAGAGCGTGCCGCCCTGGATGAAGGGGCAGGGCAAGGGGTGGGTGACCGCCGAATACAACATGCTTCCCGGCAGCACGGCGCCGCGGAAGGGACGGGAGCGGGGGCCGAAGATCGACGGGCGGACGACGGAAATTCAGCGACTGATCGGTCGCAGCCTACGGGCGATCGTGAACCTTGAGGCGCTGGGCGAACGGTCGGTCGCCATCGACTGCGACGTGTTGGAGGCCGACGGGGGGACGCGGACGGCGTCGATCACCGGAGCCTACGTGGCGCTGGTGCAAGCCCTGCGCTCGACGCCGTCGTTCAGCGGGGGCGAGCCGCTGCCGGTTTCGGATAGCATCGCCGCCGTGAGCGTCGGCATGGTGGATGGGAGGCCGACGCTCGATCTGGACTATGCGCAGGACTTCGCCGCGGCAGTCGACATGAACGTCGTGATGACCGGAGCCGGCCGCTACGTCGAATTGCAAGGCACGGGCGAAGAAGCGACATTCGACGCCGAGCAACTGGCCGCGATGTTGGCGCTGGCGCACCTCGGCATCGCCGAACTCACGGCGCTGCAGCGGAACGTCCTCGCCTGACGAGGTAATTTACAACCAGACGGTGCGCAATCCGCGGTTGGCCAACGACTAAAAGTCGACGAAGTCGATGAAGTCGTCAAATACCCCGCCTCCTCCGCCTCCTCCGCCGCCTCCGCCGTCGGCTGTGTCGGTGTTGTCCCCATTGTCGGTGTTGTCATCCGTTTGTTCGGACGATCCAGCGAAGGTGAACGTGGTGACGTTACCGATACCGGAGAACTGCGGAGCGGCACTAATGCGGACGTACCGACGATCGGCTGAAACGACGGCGGTTGAAATCATCGACGTGCCTTCCGGCAGTGAGATGATGACCGGCTGATAGCCGACCGCCCCGCCCCGGGCGAACGCGAGCTGACGGCGCAAACCGAAGGGATCGTTCTCGCTGAAACGCCCTGGCTGCTGCAGCGAAGGACTGGCAATGGAGCCGAGTTGCTGGGCCAAGACGGCTTGCGAAATCGCCTGCTGCCGATCGACCGAAGCGACCAGCTGCTGAGCTTCGACGGGATCGTTGCGACGACCCTGTTCTAGGTCGAAGACGACCATCGCGTCATCGTCGCTGTTGACGGCAACATGCTGACGTTGGTGCTGCTCGTTCTTCGTGCGGTAGTTTTTGTAGACGTCGACCGTGACGCGGTCGGCGACGACGTCGCCCCAGACTTTGCGGATGCGAACGCGGTACTCGCCGGCGAAGCCTTGCGGACAGACGTAAGTTTCGCTGAAGGAACCGGCTTTGTCGTTCTTCTCGAAGTCGGCGTAGGAGTCGCCGAGCACGACCCCGCCGCCGGCGCTACGGGGCTCGCGGAGGGAGCAGACGGCGCCGCTTGGTTCCTCGACCACGAGGTCGACGTCGGCGTCGCCGGACCACGAGATTTTCACGACGCAATCGCGGACAAGCGCTTCGTCCAACTCGCGACGGAACTGGTCGACGGCCGCCTTGTCGCCGGCCGCTTCAAGTTCAGCCAGCGTCGCCTGGGCGATGCGCATGGCGGAGTTGCGCAGTTCTTGCTGCTCGGTGGGCCAGGCCTGCTTGATGATGCCGACCGCGGCCCAGCGAATGCCGTCAGCGTCTTTGGCGCGCTGCGCCGCTCGCAGGCCGAGGGCGTAGGCGTCCTGCTCCAGGGGCGCCACCTTGGCGACCTGGCGATAGACCTCGACGGCGCGGCGATCGAGCCCGATGTGCGAGAGATAGCGCGCAATCAACATCAGCTCTTGGGGATTGGTGCTAAAGTCGCAGGCCGACATGATGGCGCGCTCGATCTCGGCCTTCGGGCGGCCGTCGAGTTCCAGGGCGATGCCGAGCGACTCGTACATCCAGGGTTGCGGCTGCCCATGGGCGAGGGCCGCCTGGATCAATGCAATGGCGTGGTCGTAGTGTTGCTGCTTGATCAACAACTTCACGGCGCGGCGGACGACCGCTTCGTCCTGTTGCTGTTCGCTGAAGTACTTTGACCAGAAGACCTCGGGAGCGGCCGACGGATCGATCTCAATTCCAGGGACCTTCGGGGCTGCCAATGTCGCGGCCGAGGAGGTCGCGGGCACGGACGCGCTGGAAGGGGGCGCCGACTTGCTGGTTTCGCCGACGGTGGCCGGTTTGACGGAAACGTCGTCGGGAACGGCGAAGAATCCGCCGCCGCCGCCGCCGCCGCCGCCCATGCCGCCGCCACCCATGCCGCCGCCGCCCATACCGCCCATGCCGCCGCCACCCATGCCGCCGCCGCCCATGCCGCCGCCGCCACCGCCCATGCCGCCGCCCATCATGCCGCCGCCGCCGCCCATGCCGCCCAGGTTAATAATGGGGAGCACGAGGTCAGCGACCGGATAGACGCGCACTTGAAGGCGTTTTTCAGCTTCTTCCTGGGTGGTGATCAGGAGGACTTCGTTGTCGACGATATAGGTGAGATCGCCCTCGCCGGCACTCTTGAGCATCAGCTCGAGCGCCGACTTGAGCGTGACGTTGCCAATGGAGAAGTTGATTTCGACTTCGGGGCTCGACGCAACGGCGTCGAGGGCCGCCGTGTCGATAACGATGGGAATGCTGTAGTCCTCGGACAGGACCTGGGTGACCTGGTTGAGCGGCGTGGCGACGAACTCCAGCGGCGCCCGCAATGGCTGGCGGAGCGCCCCGTAGATGCGACGTTCGGCTTCGCCTTCGCTCTTCAAATCGACGTTGTAGCGGTCCTTCCGGCGCTTGGTCAGCTCTTCCCAGACAGGGGCGTCGGGATAGACGATGGGCGGATTGTCGGGGAAGGGGATATGCGACAGTTCGATCTGGAACATGGCGTCCCAGGCGGCGTTATGGCGAGCGGAACGAGTTACTTGCTGCAAGTAATCGTGACGCTTGTGGCGAGCCCACAAGGCGGCGACCCGCGGGGTGACGCCATTGGGGTCAATCTCTTCCACGATGGCGGCTACCTCTTCGGCTTCGACGTAGCGGCGCTCGTCCATCAAGGCGTTGAAGCGGTCCATCAACTGCTTCTCGCGTTCGATGCGTCGAGTTAGTTGCGCGTCGAGGAATTTTTGGTCGCGAGCGGCAGCCAGTTCCTCCTCCTGAAGACGATCGAGCTCGTCTTTCAGCGAGGCTTTGCGGGTCGCTTCCCGGAGAGCGATCGACAGCTTGTCTTCGAGCGCCGCCCGGGTCGCGGGATCGAGTTCGGCGGCCCGCCGGATGTTTTCGAGGGAGAGCTTCAACTCCTGAATCGCGATTTGCGGTTCCGCCGCCATCCGCTCGCGGGCGTCGATGACGGTGTTGGCGACCTCGGCTTCGAGCATTTGCGAGAAGGCGCGGCGTTCCTGCTCGACTTCATCAAGGAAGGTTCCGTCGGGACCGCGGCGTTCCAGCAGGCCTGGCTCGGCAGGCGGAATTGGATCGGCGGCAACGGCTTTGTTCAGGATAATGTCGCCGCCTACGGGGGCGTTCGCCGCGGGGGCCGGCGTCGCGGTCGCGGCGCCGGCGGGAATTGACTCGCCGCCGGTCGGGGCCTTTTGGATCGCCGTTTGAACCGTACGCGCCTGGACGTTGCCGGGGTCGCGACGCAGGACGGCGTCGATGATCTGCAATGCCCCTTCGCGATCGCCGGTAGCGACCGCTTGCTGAGCGAGCACCGTCAAGTCATCGGATTGAGCGCCCATCAAGCGGGCGATTTCCATCAGACCTGCCGTCCCCAGCGTCGGCAACGAGAGCCCGCCGTTGCGGCTGGCGCCGTCGACGATTGCTGCCAAGTAAGCATTGTCGTTGCTAGCCGGCGTGGGTTCGACCTTCCAAGCGAAATTGACTGCTTTGCCGTCGTTGCCGACCGCCGTGACTTGGACTTCAACCGGCTGGGAAATCTCAGCGGGCGTACGTCCAACGATCACGGTGTCACGATCCGCGCGGAGCGGCGGAAACGCCGTGGGATAGGCCTGGCCGAGGGTGCTGGGGAGTTGAGCCTTCGTAGGCCAGGCGACGGCGCCGCGAGACCACGAGGCCAGATTCTTGCCGACGGCCTGGGCGTGGCGCGCGTTCTCTTCCCGGGCGCGGGCGTCGTCGACGCCGGCAGGTTCGTCCTGCCAGACGAGCGGCTCGGCGACGTAGAGGTTTCCGCCCGTTTGATTGGCGAGTACGGCGAGCAGTTCCGCATCGACCTGCGGGCCAATGGCGTAGCTCGACAGCGGCGCGCGAGCGGCGCGGAGCTTCTCAACAAGCGGACCCATGGTGGGGGCGTCGAGAAGGTTGGCCATGCTCGCGCCGTCGCCGATGTACAGAATCGCGCGGTTGGCGGACTTCGCCGCGTCGAACTTGTTGATGGCCGCGTTGAGGCCGGCTGCCAAGTCGGTGGAACCGAGCGGCGCCTGGTCGCCGAGCGTCGCAATGGCTTTCGCGACGGCGGCATCGCTGCCGGCGACGAATTCGTCGGTCACGTCGCGCGCATCGAGATCGACGGCGACGATCTGCAGGCGATCGTTCGGACGCAGATCAGCGGCGAGCGATTTGAGCGCTTCGAGGGCCGTTTCGCGGTAGGCGCCTTGCTGACTGGCGGAGGTGTCGAACAGGACAACGACATCCACAGAGTCAACTTCCTTGCTGGCCATCTCGGGGGCAAGGCTCACCGCGTAAGAGGTTTCGTCCCCTTGGCGAAAGGCGGTGAGGCGTGCGGACTCCGCGGCGTGAGTAGTCGCGACGAGCGCGAGCGCGGCGGCGAGGCCCAAATTGGCTGTCCAGGTCCAACGAAAAGTGCGCATGGGAAACGCTCCCTCAAAAAAAACTTCTGCCCAAGGGCACGCCGTGTTCCGATCGGCGACCGCTCTGGAGCAGTTTCTGCTGTGTTAACGTCTCGAAAATCTGCTTCACACTGCTTCGTTAGACGCCGCGAGACGAGCGACGTGACAACGTTTGGCGCGCACCGACGCGCTCCCGTCGAAGGACTGTAAACCCCCCGGCACTATCAGTTTAAGCTGGTCGGTCCGAGGTCGCCACAAGAAATTGGGCAGAATAGGTCGACCCGATCGCTCCGGCGGGCCGAGCGATGGCCAATTTGACGTTCGATAGGGGCCCTGACCCGAAAAATACACAAAACTAGCGCCGCCGGACGGCAAAAGCCGTTGGACTTCCCCAATGGCGACTGGCCTGGATAATGCTCGATTCGCCCCCAGCCCGATTGGACGAGTTTAGCTACCGAGTCGATGGATGTTCATGATTCTCGCCGACCTCAACATTTACGGCCAATCCATTGCCTGGGGGGATCTGGCCATCGTCGGATTGCTGGTGCTCCTCGAAGGGGCCTTGTCGATTGACAACGCCCTTGTCTTGGGGCTGTTGGCGAAGCGATTGCCTAAGGAGCAGCAGAAAAAGGCGCTCACTTACGGGCTGGTGGGAGCGTTCGCGTTCCGCTTCATCGCGGTGTTCACGGCGACGTGGCTCATCGAATGGCGGATCGTGAAGCTCATCGGCGGCGGCTACCTCGCCTACATCGCGATCAAGCACATGTTCTTCGAAGCCGGCGAGGATGACGGCGAAGTCCACTTCTCGGCCAGCGGCGAACCGACACTGCTTCATGAAGTGACCGGCCGCCAGCTGACCGAGGCGGAAGAGGTCGAGGAAATTGAGCAGCGGGCGCCGCTGCCCGTACCGGAAGCGGCTAAATCGGCGAAAACCGCGAAGTTCTGGCCAACGGTCGTCGTGATTGAATTGACGGACATTGCGTTTGCGGTCGATTCGATTCTGGCCGCGATCGGCGTCCTGCCGGCAAAACCTGCCGATCATCCCGTCGATCAGGTCCATCCAAAGTTGTGGGTCGTGATCGTCGGCGGCCTGTTGGGCGTCATTTTGATGCGATTTGCGGCCGTAATTTTCATCAAGCTGCTGGAGCGGTTCCCGCGTTTCTCGACGGCGGCCTATTGGCTGGTGCTCGTCATTGGGGCCAAGCTATTGATCGATTGGGGCTTTAACTCGAAGGAGCATCCCCACACCATCGATTTCCATTCGCCGAGCGCCCTGGAATTCTGGTTATTTTGGGGTGCGATGGCGGTGAGCTTTGCGATTGGGTTTATCCCCAAGAAGCAAGCCCCGAAGGCCTAAGGCTGGCGGCAGCAGGCCGCAACTCTGCTGGCCCCGGCGGGATCGGCGGGCTTCTGATCGCCGCTTGGCAGAGGCGAACGCGCTTCGGTAAAAATCGTGCTCCTGGGGCCATCGGGCCCTGGGAATAACCGTCACGATTGAACCGTGCGAGCGGGTCATCCGTACAGGACGACTGCAATTACCGCCGATCGGCGGCTCATTTATTTGGCGCCCTGGAGGCGACTCCAGTGGTACGGAGAGATAGCCATGAATCGAACAGGTTGGACGACGCTAGGCGCGTTGTTGGTAGGCCTTGCCGCGGGAGCGTGGCTGGCGGACGGTCAGCTGCCTTGGAACGCGGCGTCGCACGCGATGGCGCAAACTTCTGTCGTAGCGACTTCGACGTCGCCGTTGCCGTCGACCCCGCCGCCAGCGCTCTCGCAGGACGAGCACCGGAACATCAGCGTCTACGAAACGGCGAACCGCAGCGTGGTGAACATCGACACGAAGACCGTGGCGATCGACCCCATGTTCATGATGCAGCGCGAAGCGGAAGGGGCGGGTTCGGGGGCGGTGATTGATCGCGACGGGCACATTATTACGAACTACCACGTCATCGACGGCGCTCAGCAGATCAGCGTGACGCTGGCCTCGAACGACGTCTTTCCCGCCGAACTAGTCGGCGGCGACAAAGAGCACGACATCGCGGTGCTGAAAATCAACGCCCCGGCGGAAGTCCTGTTTCCGATCAATATGGGCGCCTCGGAGCACCTACGCGTAGGCCAGCGCGTTTACGCGGTGGGAAATCCCTTCGGCTGGGACGGCACGATGACCACGGGGATCGTCTCGAGCCTCAACCGCAATCTGCCGAGTCGCGTCGACGGGCGGCAGATGAAATCCTTGATTCAGACGGACGCGGCGATGAACCCTGGCAATTCGGGGGGGCCGCTGCTCGACGGAAATGCGCGGATGATTGGCATGTGCGTGGCGATTGCCAGCCGCACCGGGCAAAACACTGGCATAGGCTTTGCGATCCCAATCGACCGCATCAAGTCGATCGTCCCGGAGCTGATCTCCAATGGCCGGATCGTGCGCGCTGACATCGGCATCATCAATGTGATGGAGACCAAGGACGGCCTGGTCATTCGGCAAGTGGCCGAGGATGGTCCCGCGGCGCAAGCTGGGCTGCGCGGCGGCCGCGTCGTGATGCAGCAGCTAAAGCGAGGCGGCTTCGTGCTGGCCGAGAAGCCGGTGCTCGACTATTCGCAGGCGGATCGCGTCGTGGCGATCGATGGCGAAGAGTTGCGGACGGGCGTTCAGTTTCAGGACAAACTGTGGTCGCATCGACCGGGGGACGTCGTGACCCTGACCGTCGTTCGGAGCGGCGAACGCGTCGATGTGCCGGTAAAATTGCGGGCTGACTGACCCAGAAAAAAGAAAAATTGCCCGCAAAACCACGGCAGATAGGGAATTTAGGCGAAGGTCGATTTCTTTGCTAACTGATCTTGACGCGTTTTCGTAATCGCTAAGCACGCAAGGACTTCAGGCCCGCATAAGCACGCGGCCTGCGAGCGAAAGCAAATGGCAGACCGCTGGGCGGTGGGACTTCCCGCAACGGCGCCAGCTACTTGCTACGGCAGTCGAGGCGGCTAAAGTCGAAGCATCAACGTTTGACGGTTGGGCCTCTTCGAGAGGCTCAGCCAGCCGCCTTTGACCCTGCTATTTGAGTTTGACCCACCCTGGCAGACGCCCATCGCTGCGATGCATGTCTATGCGTTGCGACTAAAGCGAAATGTGTTGGGCCTCCTGTCGCACTGATGCGAATCTCTCGCGGCCCCGGCTGGCGCAAGAACGGCGTCGAAAGCGGCCCACTCGTTGACCACGTCACGAGCCGGCGTTCGGCGAGAGACCGCAGCACCACAAGGAGTGTTTCGAATGGTTCATTACCTCGCTGTCGTCACGATTGCCGCCTCGACCATGGCCGTAGCGCCCACTGCGACGCAATGGCAGGCCGATTACGGCAAGGCGCTGGCGGCGACGCGGAGTGATCAACGCCCGCTGCTGATTGTGCTAGATAACCCGGCCGACGCCAACGCGGCTGTTCAAGAAGATTTGATCAAGGCGGACGGCGAGCACGCTGAATTGCTGAAGTCATACGAACTGTGCCGCGTCGACGTCTCGACGGAGTACGGCAAGAAGGTGGCCGAAGCGTTCGGCGCCACTCAGTTCCCGCATACGGCGATTATCGACAAGACCGGCGCAAGCGTGCTGTTCAAGAAGCCGGGCCAGATCTCCGGCGACGAGTGGAAGAGCACGCTCGCCAAGTTCGAGAAGGGCGTTCAGCCCGTCGTCCACAACGTCGGCTATCGGGGCAATACGATCCTCGGCTCGCAGTCGGGGGCCTCGTACCCGGCCGGGTGCACCGCTTGCCAGCGAAAGGCGATGGGACTCTAGTCACGCTCGCTGTCAGCGGTAGACCCAGCCGCTGGCATGCAGGCGACCAGAATCAACAGGATTGACAACATTGAAATAGCGGCCCAAGCCTCGGCTTGGGCCGCTTTTTTCATGCGCGAGCGAAGAATGGCGTTGACGGCACAAGGCTTGCAACAGCTTCGACGGCTTCGACACCATCTGGCGCCTTGAGGGAATTGAGCCATGGAACGCGTCTCGCCGATCGCTACGGCAGAAAACGAATCGATCTGGGGAGCTACGATTCGGCTGCCGAAATCGCCACGAGTCTCGGGTAATGTTGACTGTGACATCTGCATTGTCGGCAGCGGAATTTCCGGACTTACGACGGCATACCTCTTGGCGAAGGCTGGGAAGCGAGTCGTCGTGCTCGACGACGGGCCGCTCGCGAGCGGCATGACGCAGGTTACGACGGCCCATCTGTCCAGCGTGATCGACGATCGCTTCGTGATGATGTTGCGATGGCACGGCGAAGCAGCGACGCGTCTTGCCGTGCAGAGTCACGCGGCGGCGATCGACTTGATCGAGCAAATCAGCAAGGACTTGCGCATCGATTGCGACTTTCGGCGGGTCGACGGATTGCTATTCGATGCGGGACCCGACGCGGCGATCGACCTTGATGATGAGTACGAGGCGTCGCAGCGGGTGGGAATCGCGGTGGATTGGGACTCGCTAGCGCGACTTGGCAACGTCGACGCGGGGCGATGCCTGCGATATCCGAACCAAGCCAGATTTCACCCGTTCAAGTACCTCGACGGCGTCGTAAAGGCTTTTGAGCAGCTGGGCGGTAAGGTGTTCACCGACAGCCATGCCGATCAAATCACAGGCGGCGAGCATGCAAAGGTAAAGGTTGGAAATCACGTCGTTACGGCCGATGCGGTGGTGGTTGCCACCAATTCGCCGATCAATGACATGTTTGCCATCCACACAAAGCAGGCGCCGTACATGACGTACGTGGTCGGGGCGCGTGTCCCGCGAGGCAGCGTCGAGGATGCGCTGATCTGGGATACGCTGGACGCCTATCACTATGTCCGGTTGCAACCGCTGGACGACGGGGACGACCTGCTCATCATTGGCGGCGAAGATCACAAAAGCGGGCAGGCAGATGACGCCGACCATCGCCATCAGCGGCTGATTGACTGGGCGCGGGAGCGATTCCCCATTGGTGAAGTCGAGTACACCTGGGCGGGGCAGTGGATGGAGTCGACCGACGGATTGGCGTTTATCGGGCGCAACCCGTTGGATGCTGACAGTGTCTACGTCGTCACCGGCGACTCGGGGATGGGAATGACGCACGGCACGATCGCGGGAATGCTCCTTACCGATATGATTTTGGGACGGCAGAATCCGTGGGAGTCGCTGTACGAACCCTCGCGCAAGAACGTCGCTGCGACGGGACCCTTCGTGAAGGAGAATCTCAACGTCGCCGCTCAGTACCTGGACTGGGTAACGCCAGGAGAAGTCCAGTCGACGGATGAAATCGCCTTCGGCACGGGGGCTGTCATTCGGCGCGGCATGACCAAGATTGCCGCCTATCGCGATGATGACGGGAAGCTGACCGAACTCTCCGCGGTTTGCCCTCACCTAGGCTGCGTGGTCCATTGGAACAACGCCGAGAGGTCGTGGGACTGCCCTTGCCACGGGTCGCGTTTTCATGCCGATGGCGAGGTCGTCAATGGGCCAGCTAACGTGAATCTGTCGCCGGCAGAGGATTCATGAAGTGGCCGCTTTTGGAAGTCTACGTCGATCGCGCTAGATGGGGCCGTTCCAGGCCGGCTGAGATTTCGAGATCGAGCGTCGCAAACTGTCCGGCGTTGTACTTTTCGAGGGCGATCGCTCCCATCACCGCATTGTCTGTACAGAGGGAGAGCGGCGGGATATGAAGTTCGATGCCACGCTCCGCGGCGAGCCGTTCCATGCGTTCGCGGAACGGGCGGTTGGCGGCGACGCCGCCGCCGATGCAAAGCCGCTGGAAGCCGGTCTGCTGGAGCGCGAGCATGGCTTTACCCGCGAGGCAATCGATGATCGCGGCCTGGACGCTGGCGGCCATGTCGGCAACCAGCTGCGGGTCGAGCGTCGCTGCGTTCATCTCGGGCTTGCCCGCGCCGAACAGCTGATACCGCACGGCCGTCTTTAGGCCGCTGAAGCTGAATTCGAGTCGCGAGTCGTCGTCGAGCAGCGGGCGGGGGAGGCGAAACTTTTTAGGATCCCCCTGTTCGGCGGCGCGCTGCAGGGCGGGTCCGCCGGGGAAGCCGAGGCCGAGCATACTCGCGACCTTGTCGAATGCTTCGCCTGCCGCATCGTCAATCGTGCCGCCGAGGGGGGTGAAGTCAAGCGGCGTCTCGCAGCGATAGATATTCGAGTGGCCGCCGCTCACGATCAACCCGATGCACGGAAAGACGTCTTTGCCCGCCGCGAGCCGGCAGGCATAAATGTGCGCTTGCAGGTGGTCAATCGCAATCAACGGCAAATTGCCCGCTAAGGCGAGCGTCTTGGCTGCCATGAGCCCGACAAGTAGCGAGCCTGCCAGGCCGGGCCGATTCGCAACCGCGACGGCGTCGAGGTCGCTGAGCCTCACGCCGGCCTTCCTCAATGCGGAATCAATAACAGGTAGGATTCGCTCCACGTGTGCGCGGGAGGCGATTTCGGGCACGACGCCGCCGAACTGCTCGTGGAACTTCTCTTGCGAGGCAACGACCGCCGAAAGAACTTCCAGCCGATCGTTGATCACCGCGGCGGCAGTCTCGTCGCACGTGGATTCGATGGTGAGAATAAGCGGCATCTGAGCACAGCCCGGCGTCTGCAGTCTAGCCGGCAAAACGGAGGTGATGGACCCATGCCGGCGGAACGTTCGCCACGACGCACTCCTGGCGGAACTGGCGCTGAGCGAACGCGTCGTTCAGCACGGCGCCGATGCCATTGAGTCGTTCGCGTTCCGGCTTTGCACAGACGACCGCCTTGATGCGTCGGATGGCAACGTACTCAAAGAAGCTCAGCGTGGCTCCAGGGGCAGCCAGCTTTTCTAAATGCGCCAGGATGTTTTGGACGAGATCGACAGGAAAATTATTGAACGGCAAGCCGGACACGATCACGTCGAACGGCTCGGTCGCGTCGAGGTCTTCGATCGGCAAGTGGTGGATACGGATGCGCTCAGCCGCGCGCTGCCAGTTCGGATCGTCGACCAACCGCTGACGCAAGGCAGCGACAAAGCGGTCGTTGAGCTCGACGACGTCGAGCGTATCGCGCGGGCCCATTTGCATGATGATGGCGTCCGTGACGACGCCCGTACCCGGGCCGACTTCGAGAATGCGCCGCGGCTGGCCGTCGCCCGCGACATAACGGGCGAGCGCTCGGCAGAGGCGACGACCGCTCGGCGCGATGGCGCCGGTGCTGTCGAACGTGCGGCGAAACTCTTGCCAAAACAGTCGATAATTTGCCCCGCCGGTTGCCATGCGGGCCATTCTAGCGTCAAAGGCGAGCCGCACGAAGCCCTTGAATTCCGTTACGACTTTGCGTGAGACTTCAAAAAGAGTTGTCTCACGCAAAGGCGCGAAGCGCAAAGAAACATGGGGAGGCAGTGACTCGTCTTGGCGAACCTTGGCGTCCTTGGCCGTTCAATCAGAACGGCTAGGCGTTTGCCCGCTGGCCGAGTGAGAACCGGGGAGTAATCGGAGAGCGAATCGATCAGAACTCGTACCACAACCCGATGCCGAGTTGCTCTTCGAAATTGCGAAAGAACTCGAACTGGTTCGACTTGCCGTTGAAGTAGTGAAAGCCGGTGCGCAACACCTTGGTGCTATTGCCGCGCCATAGCCAGCCGATTTGGGCGACGAGGTTGCCGCCGTAGTTGAGTTCCTCGCGAATGTGTCCGTTGATCGCGAAGAACGGAACGCCCCAGGGGCCGGTCGGACCTGGTTCAGCGACGTCGACGCCGAACTGGAATTCCCACGGCTCGGACTCGTCGTAGTGGAAGGCCCAACCCATCTCGGAGTACCAGCGCCACGCCGGCAGCGGAAAGTACGAAAGGCCAAATACGAGTACGTCGCGGCTAAAGTTGATCCGATCGGCTAGTGCATTTTCGCGGATCGCGTACTCGTCGCCCATGTGGGAGCTGAGGTGGTAGTAGGAGAACTTCGTTTGCCACTTTTCGCGGCCGTAGATCAACGGCAAGCCGAAGCGGAAGTCGACGGCCTCAACGTCCCAGTTGGCATCGAGATTCAGGCGTGGAAAGGCGGCGCCTTCGATTTGTAGTTCGGCGCCTTCGGGCCGACCGCCGCCATCGGTGCCGTAACGCAAGATTGATGCGCGGCCGCCGAGGGAGACGTCGAGATAGTTTGTGCTGTTGGGCGCGTTGTGAAATGCGACGCCTGAGATGCGGGGCTCATGCACGCCCGCCCAATACGATTGCCAAATCACATTCTCGGGAAGGATCCGCCATTGCCAGTATTGGGGGCTATTGGGCGGAGCTCCGGAGACGTCGAAGTACATGGGCACGGCGCAGGGCGGGGCCGCGAACATGGGTTGCGGGCAAGCCATCATTGGGTCCATGCCGTCGGCGACCTCGACGGGCGAATCCATCATCATCATCGGCGCCTGCGCGACCTGCCGAGGCGCGGCGCCCGGGGCGGCCACGGCGCTGGCCAGGTCTCCACGGCCGGGCGTCGGCAAGATCTCAGCCCCTTGTCGGTATGGCTGCCAAGAGGAAGAGTTAGGGGTGGGCGCTTGCGTCCACCCTCGACTGGAGCCCCAGAGGGTTCCTGTCGTGGCGGCAAGAACCCACAACGTGCGTAGTGCCCAGGCGTCCATCGTGGCGGAAGAATATGGAAGTTCCAGCGTTTCCAGAAGACCGCTTTTCTTCGCGCTAGCACCTGCCTCGACACCCTAGTCGGCCCACTTACAATGGGCTATTCGCCCCGTATTCCCTGACCAACCCGTCCATCCAAGCTCATTTGTCACACCGAGGTTCGTTGCGATGGTCTTGCTGGAGATGAGCATTGTTCCCCTGGGGCAGGGCGAGAGCGTCAGTCAGTACGTGGCTCGGTGCGTTGAAATCATCGAGCGGTCCGGACTGAGTTACGAGCTTCACGCGATGGGAACGATCGTCGAGGGCGAACTGGGCCAGGTCCTCGACTTAATGCGGCAGTGCATCGAGGAAGTTGCCAAGTCGGCGAATCGCGTCACCTGTACGGCCAAGATCGACTATCGCCAAGGCGTGACCGGCGGGATTCGATCGAAAGTGGCAAGCGTCCGCGAAAAACTTGGCCGCGTCGCTGGCCCGAACTAGCACCCTACAACGAATTGCATCGAGCATGAGCGATCCCTTGCCAGTTCTCGGCCGCGTTCCCAGCGGTATTTTCATTTTGACGATCGGCCGCGGCGAAAGGGCGACCGGGATGCTCGCCAGTTGGGTGATGCAGGCTGGTTTCGAGCCGCCATGCGTCACCGTAGCGGTCAAGCGCGGCCGTTACGTCGCCGAGTGGCTGGCCGCTGGCGAGCCGTTCGTCCTGAACGTGGTGGGGGAGAAGCAGCATCAGTTCCTGAAGCAATTTGGCAAGGGATTTGAGCCGGGCGAAGCGGCGTTTGAGGGAGTTGACGTCGAGGCGGCGTCGAACGGCGTCCCGGCGCTCGTCGGCGTCGTGGGGCGACTTGAGTGCCTGCCCGTATCTCACGTCGATTCGGGCGATCATTTGATTTTCCTCGCCACCGTGACCGGAGGTGAGTTATCGTCGGCAGAGCTCCCGCCCATGGTTCATGTTCGCAAGAGCGGAGCGAACTATTAGCCGAACGCCAGCGCTCAATGGGCGCCACTGGCACGGTGCGAGTTAGTGGCGCGAACCGAGTACCCGCTTAGGCTTTGACTGGCTGCCCGTGACGTCCAATTGACCAACTCCCTACGCTCCCCTCCACTGCCTCTGAAGCTAACCACCTGCCTCGATTCATGCCGACCTCAGATCTCATTGTCATTGGCGGGGGCATCGTCGGCCTCGCCACTGCGTATAAATTCCAGCTTCGGTTTCCCGGCAGCAGCGTCATCCTGCTGGAAAAGGAGCCCGACCTCGCGTCGCACCAGACGGGCCGGAACTCGGGCGTCCTCCATTCTGGCATCTACTACAAGCCAGGGTCGCTCAAGGCGAAGAACTGCCGCGAGGGGAAGCAGGCGATGGAGGCGTTCTGCCGCAACGAAGGGGTGCCGTACGACATCTGCGGTAAAGTCATCGTCGCCCTGTCGGATGAGGAGCTGCCTCGATTGCAGGGCATCTATGAACGAGGTCAAGCGAACGGCGTGCGCTGCGAAGTGATCGAGCGGGGACGGCTACTGGAATTGGAACCACACGTCGCGGGGATTCGCGCGCTGCACGTACCAGAAACAGGTATCGTCAATTATTCGATGGTTTGCGAGCGACTGGCGGCACGGATCAAGGAAGCGGGGGGCGAGATCAAACTGGGCACCTGCGCGAGGCGTTTCCGGAGTGACGGACCTCGCACCATTGTCGAGACTCTGTCCGGCGACTTCGCAGCACGCCAAGTGGTGAATTGCGCTGGCCTCTACAGCGACCACGTCGCGGCGCTTACCGGCGAAAAGCCCCCGGCAAAGATCATCCCGTTTCGGGGCGAATATTTCGAGCTGAAGCTCGAGGCTGAGCACCTCGTGCGAAATCTAATTTATCCAGTGCCAGATCCCGCGTTCCCATTTCTGGGGGTTCATTTCACGCGCATGATCGCTGGCGGCGTCGAATGCGGACCGAACGCCGTGCTGGCGTTCGCGCGTGAAGGGTACTTCAAGACGACAATTAATCCCAGCGAGTTGGCCGAGTCACTCACGTATCCCGGGTTCCTCCGCTTGGCAGCGAAGTACTGGCGGATGGGGGCTGGCGAGATGTGGCGAAGCGTCAGCAAAGGCGCGTTCGTCCGGGCCCTTTCACGACTGGTGCCGGAGATTGACGCGTCGCAGTTGACGCCGGCGCCGGCTGGCGTGCGAGCGCAGGCCTTGCTGCCGGACGGGTCGCTGGTGGACGATTTTCTGATCGAAACGCATGGCAACGTGGTGAACGTCTTGAACGCCCCCTCGCCAGCGGCTACTTCTGCACTCACGATTGGCGACTCCGTAGTCGAGCGACTCGCCGCGGGTCGCGGCTAGCCGCAGTCTGCGCAACCCCAAGCGGAGCGTACAGTTGAAGCCGATACCGCCGCGGTTAATCCTGCCGCGCCCAGCGTGGGCGATGGAATTTGTCGCCCACGGAGCTAGCGGCGCTCGACGTTCGTTTTGACACGAACGACAAGTCCTCCTACTCTTGCACTTGTACTCAGGTCGCGTCGGTCTGATCGTGGGGAACAGGCGGCGACATGCTCTTTTTTGCCGTGCAGCGAAGTGAGTCGCCGCACTTGGGGCAGCGTAATGTTCAAATCCACTCGTCGCGCGACCGGATTCACGCTTGTCGAATTACTGGTCGTTATCGCCATCATCGGCGTGCTGATCGGACTACTCGTCCCCGCGGTACAGTCGGCCCGCGAGTCGGCGCGGCGGACCGTATGTCGCAACAATCTGAAGCAGATTGGACTGGCGCTGCACAATCACATCGATGCGAAGAAGCATCTGCCGCCCGGGTATACCTCGACGATCCTGCTCGATGGGGACGACGGTGGACCAGGCTGGGCCTGGGGCGCAAAGATTCTGCCCTACATTGAACAATCGGATCTCCACCAACTGATTGACGACACGGTTCCGATCGAGGGCGTCGCCGCGGCGGCCATTCGGACGAAAATCGTGCCGGGATTTGTCTGCCCATCGGACGACCGCCTTGAGCCGGTGATCGACATTCCGAAGATCGGCAGCACAAAACCGATCTGCCAGATGGCGTCGGCGAGCTATGTGGGCAGCGCCGGCACGGTGCGGCCGACGTGCATCATCTGCCGCGATCGATTCGACGGCGTCTTCGGACGCAATCGCCCCGTCGAGCCGCGTGAATTAATGGACGGGCTATCAAACACGCTGGCCATCGGCGAGCGGGCGAACGAATGGGCGAGCGCCACGATGTGGGGCGTCGTGCCGCGCTCGAAGCTCCTTGATCATCAACACCCGGGCGAGTATGCCGCGGGCCCCGCCTATGTACTCGGCACGACCTTCAAAGATGGCTTTAACATCGAAGAGGGAGTGATGACCGATCACGCGATGATGCAGAGTTACGCCGAGTCATTTGGCAGCGTTCATCCCGGCGGGGCGCACTTCGCCTTTTGCGACGGCGGCGTGCGGTTTGTGTTCGACACGGTTGACCCCGCGGTGATGAACGCCCTGGCCACCCGCGACGGCGTGGCGAAGGGCGGGAACCTCGTCGATCCCATTATTCACGATAGCCCGTTCTGAGGCGGCGTCGGCGCACGGCGGATGCCGCCGCGATCGCTGACGCGGCGCACAGGCTTGCCGCCGTTGGCTCAGGGACGCCAGCGGTGATGCCGATTCCGGCGGCGGGCCAAGTGCGGCCGAAGTTCGACTGCCAAATGGCCAAATCGTCGGCGTCGACGACGCCGTTCAGCGATGCGTCGGCCGCGAGGTTGACGGTCGATCCAAACGCACGTTGCCACGCGAGAAAGTCGGCGCCGTCGACGCGGTCGTTGCCGTCGAAGTCGCCCGGCAGACTGGCCGCGGCATTCATCGACTTTGCGGCAAGGAGATATTCGTCGTGCGATAGGCTGTGATTGAGCGCCACCAGGAACGGGTCCGATGGCTGATAGTTTGGCGACGTGAGCCTCGCGAAGAATCCGTAGGCTCCGAACGGGGCCGATGGGTTGTTATCGAGGATGTAGGCGATCGGATGTTGGTGCGTGCCAAGCTCGCTTGATTGCGGCTCCAGCACAAGCATCGACGGACCGGTCGCAGGCGCGGCGAACTGAGTCAGCGCGACGTCCCCCAAGAGCTGCTGCGAAGCAAGTTCAAGTTCCGGGTTATTCGGCGCGATCTCTACTTTGGCCGTTGACTTATTCCAGTGCCAGAGCCAGCGATTGGGCGATGCCGCCGTCGTGAAATCGGGTCGCGGCATCACTTCCAGATGCAACCCCGATCCTGGCGTCATTCCACTGACGTTGAAGCCTGGGGTGATCCCCAAGGCGATGTCGCCGAGGTCTTCCAGATAGGAGTCCTCATGATCGTCGAAGGCTTGTCGGACGAAGCCGAAGGCTAGCGGCAGCCCGCCGCTGACCGACAGTCGACCGTCGACGACGTTGACATGGATCGGATTGCCGTGCCCGTGGCAGACATTGGCGACTATCAGCGCGGCGCAAACGATGCCAACTCTCATGGAACACCTCATGCGCCTCACTGCGGCGCTGCAAAGTTGTAATTTTCGTCGATCCACGTCAGGACTTGCTCGGCGGCAATCGTCTCGACGTGGCCATCCAAGAAGAGGTAGTTGGAGGAGTCGAAATGGCGGCGCAGCTCAACGTCGAGCTGCATCGTCTTTGTCACCAGGTTGCGTTGCATGTTGAGCGGCGTGAACCAGAGCGACGCATGGGCATGCTCGATTTCAGCAGTCACCGGTTTGTCTGGATTTCGATTGGCCACCTCGAAGGCGACGATCGAGCGGTGCGTCGTCGGCACTTGCCTCAGAAATCTCACCTTGTCGGTCACTTGGTCGGCTTGGATATCGTTAATCACGTAGTCGTTGGCGAGGTAGCTGGTCCCCTTGATCGCGAGCCGTTCATCGGCTCGCGGGTCCTCGGGACAAATACGGATCGCATCGACGCTTTCCATATAAGGGGCGAGCGTATCGACCCAGCTCAAGTCGGCGGCGAAGTGGACGTTGTGGGGAAACTCCCCGTCGTGCTCGTCGCAGAACCGCAAGACCGCGAGCCCGATTTGTCTCATCTGGTTCTTGCAGGCGGCAGAGCGCGCGGTCGCCCGCGCGCTCTGGACCGCTGGCAAGAGCAATGCCACTAGGGCGCCGATGATCGCGATGACGACCAGTAATTCAACGAGCGTCATCGCTTTTCGGGCTTGTTGCATCGTTTACGCCTCGTTGTGGCCGCGAGCATGGCGTCGAACCATTAGGCAGCCGCCGATCATTAATGCCGTTAGAGACAAACTCGCCGGCTCAGGAATCGCCGTCATTGCCTGAATGGCGCCGACGCCGATGCCCTGTTGCTGAGCGAACGCGAACGTCGCGCTTCCTGCTTCTTCAGGGGAAACGCCCTTGGGAAGCACGAAGTAGAACGGGTCTGAGTCGTTCAGCCCCGCGGTGGAGACTTTGAGACTCAGTAGGTAGACTCCGTCGGCCAGGGCGCTCGTGTTCGAGACGCCGTCGCCGAGAAAGCGGAAGCCCATTCCTGTGTGCGACTCCTCGCTATTGACCGTCAACGGGTAGGTGATCGACGCAAACGGCCCGCTGTCAGTCGTCGTGGCGGTGAGCGGGTTGCCGCTCACCGTCTTGTACAACTGCAGTTGTGAGTCGCCCGCGTCGACGAAGCTCGCGCCGTTCCACTTTTTCAGCCCGTCGACAATGCTCGTCGTGTAGTTTCCCGTCTTGAACGGATGGGAAGCTGCATCAACGAAGCCGACCCCTGGAGCGATGCCGGGACCCGAGCCGCTGGTTCCCGGCGGTTGCACGACCCAGATGCTCGAGACGTTCGCCACCGGCAGGACGTAGATCGACGTAGCCGGACTGACCGGCACGTACTCGTCAATCAACACTTGGCGCGTGACGATCTTGCCGGCCTCGGCCGTCAGCTGCAGCTGCGGACCGTGAGCCCAGGCCGACGAATTTGCGCCGGCAACAAGGAGGACGGCAACAACGATTAAACGAAACAAACGCATTAGACTAAACTCCTCAAGGTTGCAGAAACATATAGGCGTGAGGGACTAACGCCCCGATAAGATCGGGCGCGCAGTGACCCTGATTCCGCCCACAACGGCCAACGACGACTGAGGAACGCCAAGAAACGTGGACGTATCGACAGCGCGTTAGCTACGGAAGCCAAACAGTACGCTCAAGCTGAGAAGAGCTTGCAGCAGTCCGGCGGAGGAGTCGCCACGTCATGGCAAGGAGAGAGATAGTTGATCTCCGCCTCAGCGGGCAGAGCCCCGAGGTCGATGACCAACGCGACGACCGCCAGTTCGGCAGGCGGCACGGACGGAGGGAGCAGGCCAATGGAGACGCTGATGCCGCGGCACTTGAGGGCAGTCATCAAGAGGACGACCTTGCCGCTTGATCCATCAGAAGACGCGCTGGACTCCTTTTCGCAGCAGCTGGGCGAGTCGCAAGGTTTCGCCGATTCGCTGCACGCTTGTTGTTCGGACTCGCCGGCAGCTTGCTGATCATTGCAGCAGGGGGGCTTTGCAGCGTGCGCCGACAGTTCGCGCCGTGCCGCGGCAACGACAAAGATCGGCACTTTTACCCCATTTTTCTCGGCCCAAACGATCTTCTGGGCATTCGAGAAGCAACAGCAATCGCGCCAACAGCTCTCGGCGTCGGGGCAGCCGCAAACGCAGTCCTGGCAAGGAAACGCCTCACCTGTGCGAACGGCGCGCTGGCTCGACAGCGGCACGCCAAGCGAGCCGATCATGACCGTCATCGCGGCCATCCAAGTCGTTAGTCGTTGCTGCCGACTCAAGAGAAAACCCTCTGGTCGGTCCGGCGCGGAGGCGGCGGACCAACCAAAGAGTATAAGCAGTATCGCCGCCGGTGCGAAGCGGCAGCTGAGTCGAAATTAACGAATGAGATGGCAAACCAGAGATCGTTGGACCCGTGGCGCTTCAAGGCCGGCCCCCCTCTTGTTTCAGTAAGCGAGCGAGATAGTATTGATAGGGTAAAGTGCTTGTCTTTTTGTGGATGAGATTTTTGTGCTATGGAACTTCATCAGCTCAGATACTTTGTCGCGGTCGCCGAACTGCAAAGCTTTACCCGCGCCGCCGAGAAGTGCGACGTCGCGCAGCCATCGCTCAGCCAGCAGATTATCAAGCTGGAGAAGGAGTTGCGACATCCGCTCTTCGAGCGGCTGGGGCGGACGATTCGCCTGACCGATGCGGGGCGGGCGCTCTACGATCAGGCCGTCGGCGTGCTGGCGGGGGTCGACGAAATTCGTGACCGAGTAACGGCGGCGACTGATCCCCATCGCGGCACGGTGGCGATCGGGGCGATCCCGACGATTGCTCCCTACCTGTTGCCGCCGCTGCTGAAGTCATTCGCCAAGAGGTTTCCGAAGGCAAGGCTCGCGCTGCGTGAGAACCTCACTGATGGGGTGATACGCTCCTGCCTGGCGGGCGAGGTCGACGTTGGCGTGATCGCATCTCCCGTGGCGAGCGACCTGCTTCACAGTGAGCCGTTGTTTACCGAGCCGCTACTGTTGGCGATGCCGGCGAACCACCGACTCGTGAAGAAGCGGACGGTGACGCTCCAAGACCTCGCCGAGGAACCGTTCGTGCTCATGAGCGAACTCCATTGCCTGGGCGACCAGATCGTCGGATTCTGTCGTCAGCAGGGCTACTCGCCGGTGGTGCGATGCCAAGGCGTACAGTTGCTGACGATCCAAGAACTAGTAGCCCAGGGGCATGGAGTATCGCTCATCCCTGCAATGGCCCACGAGATGGATCGAGGCCGGCGTTGCGAATATCGCGGCCTGGCCGAGCCGACGCCGACGCGGAAGATTCACCTCATTTGGCACAAGGATCGTTACCAATCGCCGGTGGTGAAAGAGTTCATTCGCACGCTGCGCGACCACGCCGCGAAGAATATTCAGTAGCGCGCGCGATCGTCACCATCGCTTCAGCCCCCGCTTCGTAAGCGAATTCAACTGCCGTCGTTCTCGAAATGCCTAGCCGCTAACGAATTAACCACGGAGAGCACAGAGGAAGAATTGGGGCGTTTGCTCTTTTTCGTCTTCTCTCTGTGGCCTCTGTGTTCTCTGTGGTTAATGCGATTGATGACGGCTATTGAATAAGCTGCTCCGACGGGGGCAGCAATCAGGCTATCGCGATCACAATTACGAGACTAACAGCTCCGTTGAGACCTTGCCGTGCTTCAGAAACACGGCAAGCGGGTAGAGCAGGCCGAGCGCCGGCAGCGGGTCGTGCCACGCCCAGATGTCGGAGACGGTGTGGCCATGGTCGCGGAAGAGCTTCCGGGCGAGCTCGAGGCGCCCCTTCACGTCGACGCCTTGCTCCAGCCGGCCGACGAAATCTTTCACTGCTTGCATCCGCTGGCCATTGCCGAACTCGCTGCGCATCTGCTCGAACGACTCGCGCATCGTGGCCAGTTGGCGGTCGTCTTGGATAATCTCGGTGAGAGTGGCGAGGAGCGAGACGACCGGCGTTTCGGTTTTGATCGTCGGATCGCCCGGTTCGATCGGCGGGATCTTGCCGTCGAGAGCGAGCCGGTAGAGTAGCCAGGGATAGTCCCACCCCGAGGCGACCGACTGGGTCAGCCCGCCCCAAAAGCGGGGATTCACTTCGATGAGCTGCGGCGTCGGGGACTGGCCGTCCCAGCGGAAATCGATCTCAGCGACGCCATGCCACTTCAAGCTGGCCAGCAGCGTGGCGCCAGTCTGCTCCATCGCCGGTTCGCTGACCGTTTCGCGCAACACGCCGGTGCCGCTCCGCACCGGGTAGGTGCGGATGTTGTGGTAGGTCATCGTCGTGGCAAGCGCGCCATGATTGAAGAGGAACGTCGCGCAGTAGTCTTCGCCAGGGACGGAAGCTTGCAGCAGCGGGATGGCGTCATTGCCCAAGCTGTAGCGATGGATGAACTCTTCGCACGCGTGGATCGCTTCGGCGGAGTTCATTACCCGTTTGACGCCGACGGCGGCGGCGGACCGACGGACTTTTACGAACGCCGGATAGTTGAAGCCGACGGCCCGCCCACGAAACTCTTCGAGCGAATCGGCGACGATTGTCTCCGGGATCGGCAGGCCGCGCTGCTGGCAGAGGCGGGCGAGCGTCCCCTTATCGTCGACCTGCATGATCTGTTCGATCGTCGGGATGGCGAACTTGATCAGCGGCTCAAAACGAGCTCGGTTCGCCGAGATGAGATATGTCTCCTTGTGGAACGGCATCAGGACGTATTCTTCACCCGCGACGCGATTCTTACGGATCACTTCTTCGAGCTTGTCGAGAAACCCGTCGGGATTGTCGTCGGGGTTGGGGTAGAGAAAATTCTCGATCGTGTAGCGCGAAAAGCTGGTGGGCGAGCAGCGGTATTCGTCGCCGGCGATGATCTGCACGCCGCGGCGGCCGAGGCTGCGGGCGGCGGCGAGGGCGTTCCAGCCGCGGGCGAAGGTGAGAATGGCTTTCATCTTGTTCTCTTCGACTTTTTAGCGTGCTCGTTGTGCCATCGAGGTTTGCTTTCACACCGTAGGGTCTGAAACGATCTTGGCGCCCAGTCTCTCGAAAGGATGGACAGAATCAAAGGACTCGCTGATCGAGAGGGTTAGTGGAGTGCCCCCCCGTGACGAACGGGGCGGCCGGGATGGGGACGAGATCGGCGTGCCGCGGATCCACGATACGGCGACGCTGTTGCACCAGTTCATCAAGCTGTGGGAGCGTCGCAGGCCGGCGGTGCGGGCGATCAAGAAGGTCGACGTGGTCGTCGGCGGGTTGAAGCCGGCGACCGAGGTGTCGCGGCCGCTCATCGAGGAATTCGACAAGCTCGCGCGGGCGTCGAAGGCGGTCGACGCGATCAACCTGCGGTGGGGGGCGGCGAAGGTTTACTTCGCCCCGATGCACATCTGCCGGCAGGCGATGGAGAACAAGATTGCGTTTGGGCGGATGCGGGATGCGAGCGATTGAGATAAGATACTTCGTGCAATGGTGCGGATTGCGTGTGATTGCGGATTATCTCAGAGGGCTCAGATGCATCGATCTAGCGATGAAGTTGCCATTCAAGCAATCATTTTCGGAACGCTTGGCTTTCGGGCATCTCTAGAAGTGACCGAGCATCCACGAAGTAGCGAGATTTGTTCACGGTTGCTGCCTTGGCTCGAACAATTAAACCTTGGCGACCATGTTGAAGAATTTCATCGCGAGATTCTGAACACGCCACACGGCGAGTTACCGCAAGAATTCGAGACAGAAGCAGTTTGGCGAGGAGAGGCTGCTTATTTCTTGGGATGGGCGATTCAACTATTCGACAAACCACACCACACGATGTTCATTGATCCCGGAGTGTTGACAGACGATCTCAGGTTGCTTCAGCCGAACGTCAACGAATTGATTTCAAGTGCCCGGCTACGCCCGCAAAAAGGAGATCGACGATTACTGTGCGTTCTGCCTTACGGTGAGGAATCAGGTTCAGTTTGGGGCGATTCAAACGAAGGGGCAAGAATCTCTTAATCGTGCATACCAATTGAGACTAGCCGAACTCGGACTGAGCGAAGCTTTTCATCGGCTTAAGCCAAGTGAGGTAGAAGCAGTGATTTCTTCCTCAGCGAGAGACATTAGGGGACTATACGTCGTGCGAAGCTTATCAGCCGAGTGGCTGCTCAGCAAAGAAGAGTGACAAGCACATCCCCGATTGAACATCCCGCTTTATGCGGGTGCTCGCCCATATGAAGAAATGGGCGAGATGCAAGTCGGGGCGACAGGATTCGAACCTGCGACCTCCTGGTCCCAAACCAGGCGCTCTAGCCAAGCTGAGCTACGCCCCGAATTTCGCAATCCCGTATGGTAGCCAGCCGGGCGGGGGAGGGCAACGCGGGGTGGACGGGGTAGGGGTGGCCTAGCGATTGTTCACGCTAGTACGGCGGGCTGGCCGGACCCCTCGGAGTACCTCGGGGTGACAGGTTCGGCGGGGTGACAGGTTCGGCGGGTTGACAGGTTCGGCCGTTGCGGCAACAAAAAAGGCGGGGGCGAACTGCTTCGCCCCCGCTTTGATTCTGGGGAAATCGTCGAACTCGAACCGTCGCCTAAAACGTCCCGGTCTGTTGCGGCGCCGATTGCTGGCTCAGGCTCGACCGCAACCGATCGAACTCTTCATGGCTGGCGAAGTGGATCGTGATCCGGCCGCGGCCTTTGGCCGACTGCTTGATCTCGACCTTCGCGCCCATGGCCAGCGACAGCTGTTCTTCCATGTCGCGGATGTGCTGCCCCGGCTGCAGCGGCGAGGGGCGGCTGTTGCCTTCGGCGTCGACGATCGACAGCGGCTCGCCGTCGGTGCGGCGGATGTGTTCGGAGACGGCTTGCTCGACGGCGCGAACCGACAGCGATTCTTTCTGAATTCGACGAGCGAATTCCATTTGCTCGTGCTCGTCGCCCAGTGGCAACAAGGCGCGGGCATGGCCGGCGGTGAGGTCGCCGCGGCAGAGCATCGCCTTCACTTCTTCGGGAAGTTCGAGCAGGCGCAGCAGGTTGGCGACCGTCGAGCGATCGATGCTCACGCGGTTCGCAACCTCTTCCTGCGTGCAGCTGTACTCATCCATGTACCGTTTGAACGAGGCGGCCTTTTCGATCGGGTTGAGGTCTTTGCGCTGGACGTTTTCGACGATGGCCAGCTCGGCCATCTGCTGATCGGGGACTTCTCGGATCTGAACGGGGACCCGTTCCCACCCAGCCATCTGAGCGGCGCGGAGGCGGCGTTCGCCGGCGATCAGTTGGTACCGCCCGTTGAAGGGACGGACGATGATCGGCTGCAGAAAGCCGTGGGTGCGGATGCTATCACAGAGGTCCGCGATCTCGGCTTCGTCGAAGCTGGTGCGCGGCTGGTAAGGATTGCGGTCGATCGAGACGAGCCCCAGCCACTGCTGGCCGTCGGCCGAGCGGGTGACGTTCTCGTCGGTGCTAGCATGCGACTGATAGCTTCCCGAGTCGAATTGGGGCGCCGCTTCGAATGATTCGTATTGTTGTTCCCCGACAGGGGCATCCTGCGATTGAGCTTCGAAGCTGCGGCCCAACAACGCTTCCAACCCCCGGCCCAAACGACGTTCCTTAGACACGCTCCAGTACCTCCTGACAGAGTTCCACGTAGGCGCGAGCCCCCCGCGATCGCGGAGCGTAGTCGATGACCGACTGTCCGTGGCTGGGCGCCTCGGAGACGGCTGCATCCCGTGGAATCACGGTTGAATAGACGATCCCCCCGAAGAAGTCCCGCACCTCCCGATCGACCTCGGACGTAAGCTCCAAGGTCGCGTCGTACATGGTGAGGAGAATTCCCCCGAACTGTAATCGGCTATTCGACCGGCCAATCACTTGTTTGATTACCTCGATCATTTGGGTGAGACCCTCCATCGCGAAATATTCGCACTGGATCGGCATGAGGACTTCGCTAGCACTGGCGAGCGCGGTACGCGTCAGTGCGCCGACGGAGGGGGGACAATCTATTAGCACCGAGTCGAATGACCCCAGACTTCCCGAAAGGTGGGTTGCTAGCATCAGCGAGCGCGAGTCGGAGGAGTTGGCCAGAGCGTCGACGTCTTCAAAGCTGCGCGCGCCGGGGAGGAGCGAGAGGTTGGGGAGGTAGGTTTCTTTGAACGACTCCCGTAGCGGCCGGGAATCGACTAGTGCATGGCGGGCGTCGGGAATGAGGCCGAGGCCCGTCGTGGCGTTGCACTGGGGGTCGAGATCAACCAGCAGCGTGCGGTCGCCGGCCATGGCGATCGCGCATGCCAAGTTGAGGGCGGTCGTCGTTTTGCCGACGCCCCCTTTCTGGTTCGCGATGCAGATGACGCGGGGCATGGGCGGGAGGGTTCAGGCGTTGGGGTTCGGGGCGAGGAGTCAGGAGCCAAATAAATCGCCCAAGCGAGCCGCGGGGTTTCTCCCTGCGGCGCGCAGCGGTCAGGATTGTAGAAACGCCTTCACCCGCCGCAACGGCAGTTAACCCCTCCCGTGACCCGCGGTTAGGATGATAGCAACGGATTTCCCTGCTTCACGCGCTGGCCGGCCCGGACCATTCGGAGGCATGCGATGAGCCACAACTCGTTGGCGAACGCCCAACCAGCCCGAGAGTTCGTACCCGACCTGCGGCCGGTGACCATCGCCAGTTCGTCGCCTTTCGAGGAGACTGAAACGATCTGGGAGATCGATCAGACGCCCCATTGGCGTAGCGACCCGCGCTATCGCGAGTTATCGGACCGATTGGATGAGGAGACTGGCAGTGCCGCCGTCTCGTATTGGCTGCTGGCAATCGCGGGCGTCACGCTGGCTGGCACCGCCTATGGCCTGCCCTTCTTCATTGTTGGCGCCATCTACGGATTCTGCATTGCGGGCGTCGTAAGCGTGGTTCTGGCGGCGCCGTTCGCGATCGCCGTTCGGACAATCGTTGGCACATGGCGCCACCCGCTGGCCGCCCCATGCTTTGGCGGCATCGTCGGTTTCCTTTCAACGGCCCCAGTCTGGAACGCACTATGGAGAGACCCAGCCGGAGGCGGCATCTTCGTGTTTATCCTGGGCCCGATGACGACCACTGCGCTCGGCCAGATCGGCGCCTACCTGATGACACGACGCGATGCGGCGGCGATGATCGCTGGCCGAGCGGCACGGCCGCGGTGGCAGATTTCGATTCGAGCGATGCTCGCAACGACCGCTTGGCTTGCCGCGACCTTGGCTGTCCTGCAAGCATGCGGGCTGTTGGGGCCAGCCGAGCTCGTTGGCATCGGCGTCTGGCTGCCATGGCAACTTTGCCTGCTGTGTCTCTTCTGGGCACTTACAAAGCGAGCAGCACGGCTTGAGCAACTCGACGCTGAAGGCTGTTTCACGTGAAACGGCAGGGCGGCTGGTTGGTCTTCGGGGGGCGTTTCACGTGAAACATTGGCGACGCCGAAGACTCTCGGCGTCTTGACGGATGTTTCACGTGGAACGTTTCGACGGAGGCCTGAAGCTGGAGGACCGATGGGATGAACCCCTCGGCTCGCCTTTGGAATTTGCGCCGCACAGAGCGCGATGCTACTCGAGCGGATTGATCACCAACCCGCTCAGCAGCTTCGGAAAGAAAAACGTGCTCTTGGCGGGCATCCGTTCACCGGCATTGGAGATGGCGCGGATGTGTTCGACGGTGGCGGGCATCACCAGGGCGGCGAGTTCGAAGCGGCCGCCGCTCCCCTCCTGGCCGGTGAGGTCGCGACCGGCGGCGTCTCCCTCGCGGAGGCCGACGGGGACCTCGTCGAGCGTGCGGACGTACTTCGGTGCGGGAAGGGTCGGTGCGGCGAGCAGCGTGTCGACGAGCAGCCGGTGCAAGATGCTCACCCCCAGCCCCTGCCACTCCTCGCAGTGGTCGGCCGAAATTTCTGCCATCCGCGACCGCCCGGCCTCGGTCAGGCGGGCCAACGTCCATCGGTCGTCTTCGGCGGTGTAGAGGCCGAGCGTTTCCTGTTCGCCTTCCGCTTCGATCTCCTCCCATAGCGTGATCGCCCGATCGGGCCCGCTCCCGGCAGGCTCCGTGTCGAAGGCGTCGCCCAGCTTCGCCTTCAGCTCGTCGGCAGTCATCGCCGGCAGGCCGCGGAACAGGCGGTGCGTCGGCAGGACGAGCATTCCCTCGTCGCTCATCGAGACGCACATCATCAGCACGAAGTTCGCGGGGTGCTCCGGCGAGAGTTCTTCGCCGCGCTCGTTCAACTCAGCGGCGAGGTCGTCGCGGAGGTTCAGGGCCGTCTCGTAGCGGTGGTGCCCGTCGGCAATGTAAACCGGCTTGCCGGCCAGCAGGGCCGAGACCTGGTTGATGATGCTGATGTCGGTCACCGGCCAGACGCGGTGAATCGTGCCAAGATGGTCGGTCGCGATGAGCGGGGTTTGACCGACGATCGCGGCCTCGAGGATGTTTTGGGCTTCGTTCTTGGGGTCGGGGTACAGGCCAAAGATCTGGCTGAGGTTGGCGCGGCACGCCTTCCAAAGTTTAAACCGGTCGGCCTTGGCACCGCCGTGGGTCTCTTCGTGAGGGTGGATGTTTCCCTCGCCAAACTTCTCGAGCCGCGTGCGGCACATGAAGCCGCGGCGGGTGAACGTTTGGCCCCGCTCGACGAACTCCTGGTGGTAGACGTAGATCGCCGGATCGCCCTCGGTGAACAGCACTCCCTCGCGGAGCCAGTTGCGCAAGAACCGCGCCGCCCGCGAGTAGCGGTTGCTATGCTCGTCGTCGCCCGGCTCGTCGCGGTTGAGGATCAGCCGGACGACGTTGGCCGGGTGCTTCTTGTAGAGCTCGTCCTGTAGCGCCGGATCGATGACGTCGTACGGCGGGGCGATGACGTCGCTCAGCGAACCGACGTGGCCGAGGTCGTAACGGATGCCGCGAAAGGCGGAGATAGTGGGCATGGAGATTGGTCTTACGAATGTAACGAACTTCGAATCGGGGCGAGCCGGGAGGCGTCAGCCTCCGGAGCGGAACGCCAAGTTTAAGCCTTCTAGCGACCCCCCGAAACCCTGCCGCGGAGACCCGACCAGCGTATACTTGATCTGTTGTGATGGTGCAGGCACTATATGGCTAATGCATCCAAACAAGCACATTCGCGACGCTTTGAAGTACGCTCAGCAACGGGGTTGGCGCATCGTCATGTCGAATGGCCATGCCTACTGCCGAATTTATTGCGGCTTTGGTCATGCCGAGTGCAAGAAGTCGATTTGGTCAACGCCTCGCAATCCAGAAAACCACGCTAAGGACATTCGTCAATTCGTTGACGGCTGTCCGGGAGCAGGAAGCCATGAACCCTGAATTTTATCTGATCCTTCAAGCCGACGACCTTAACGACGACCTGGCAGACGCGGTCTACGAAGCCGGGTTTGATGACTCCAGCCTCATCATGCGGGGAGGCAATGCTGCGATCTGGATTCGCCACCGGCCGGGCGAATTGACAGAAATTGTGCGCGAGGCTTTGGGGCAAGCGAAGACGGGCGGCTTGCAGGTACTGCACGTTGAGATGGAGAACGCGGTGTTTGCGTAGCTCACACGGAGGCCGCTCGACTTGATCGCTACCTCAAGTCAGAGCCCTTGCTTGAGAACTTGGAATTTATGCCAAACATTCTCTTCCGGCCCATCGCTCATGCGCTTGTAGCAGCAAGCTACAGGAAACGAAGCACCATCTCGCCAATAGATGGGATAACTCCCGGGGCCCGCGATATCGCTGTCCTCCTCCCAGTGGGCCCCGGTCTCGCTACGTCGAATCGCTTCGCCGACGTAAGCGCCGTAGGCAAGAGCGAGCCCGTTCATACCGTTTTCGTCGCCGCGTGCTTGATACTCGTCGTGGAGTTTCGCAAGCAGCTCTTCGACTCGCTCAATCGACTCCGTCGAGAAGTCCAAGTCGACATTCTCGTTCTGAGCCATATCAACGGCTTCTTCGGCGAGCCAAGCCATTTTTTCCTTAAGGCTGGCGAAGGTAGGTACACTACGCGAACGCACAGCGCGCACGGCCGCGAAAGCGATGGCAACTAATACGACTGCTAACGCAATCCATTTCATTGCGTGCCCCGTACTCAGCGTCAAAAGAATTCCGCTTCATCGGGCAAACAGAAGCGGAGGGCGCTTCGTTTGGCGAAGCGTCTCGCCAGTGCTCCCGGCTGGAATTGAACCAGCGACGCACGGCTTATAAGGCTGTCGCTCTCACCACTGAGCTACGGGAGCAGGGGTGAACCTGCTCCCGCATATGATCAGCGATTGGCGTTGGCGATTCGGCATGACGGCTTAATACCGGTAGTACTCAGGCTTGTACGGCCCTTCGACCGGGATGCCAAGGTACTCGGCTTGCTTCGCCGTGAGCTTCGTCAGCTGCACGCCAAGCTTACCAAGATGCAAGCGAGCCACTTCCTCGTCGAGCTTCTTCGGCAGCACATGGACGCCCAGCGGGTAGTCCTTCGGGTGTTGCCACAGGGCGAGCTGGGCCAGGACCTGGTTGGTGAAGCTCGCGCTCATCACGAACGACGGGTGGCCGGTGGCGCAGCCGAGATTCACCAGGCGGCCTTCGGCCAGGATGAGGATCGAGCGGCCCGTGCTCTTGAGTGTGTATTTGTCGACGGCGCCGACGTCGGCCGGCTTGATCCGTTCCTTCGTCGCGCGCCCCGCCTTCACTTCGCCGTTGAGCCAGGCCATGTCGATCTCCAGATCGAAGTGGCCAATGTTGCACACGATGGCGTCGTTCTTCATCTTCGCCATGTGCTCGCCGGTGATGATGTCGCGGCAGCCCGTGGTCGTGACGAAGATGTCGCCCTGCGGGGCGGCCTCTTCCATGGTGACGACCTGGTAGCCCTCCATCGCGGCCTGGAGGGCGATGATCGGATCGATCTCGGTGATCAGCACGCGGGCGCCGAGGCCGCGCAGCGATTGGGCCGAGCCCTTGCCGACGTCGCCATATCCGGCGACGACGCAGACCTTGCCGGCGACCATCACGTCGGTCGCTCGCTTGATGCCGTCGGCCAGCGACTCGCGGCAACCGTACAGGTTGTCGAACTTGCTCTTCGTGCACGAGTCGTTGACGTTGATCGCGGGAACCTTCAGCTCGCCGCGTTCATGCATTTGGTAGAGGCGATGGACGCCCGTCGTCGTCTCTTCGCTCAGGCCGCGGATGTTCTCGAGAAACTCGGGGTACTTGTTGTGGACCATGGCGGTGAGGTCGCCGCCGTCGTCGAGGATCATGTTCAGCGGTTCGCCGCTGGGGAAGAAGAGGGTCTGCTCGATGCACCAATCGAACTCTTCTTCGGTCATCCCCTTCCAGGCGTAAACGGCGAAGCCCGCCTTGGCGATCGCACAAGCGGCGTGATCCTGGGTGCTGAAGATATTGCAGCTACTCCAGGTGACCTCGGCGCCCAGCTCGGCCAGCGTCTCAATAAGGACCGCCGTCTGGATGGTCATGTGGAGGCAACCGGCGATGCGAGCCCCTGCGAGCGGCTTCGACTTGCCGTACTTTTCGCGCAGAGCCATCAGGCCCGGCATTTCGTTTTGGGCGAGTTCGATCTCTTGGCGGCCCCACTTGGCGAGCTTCTCAAACTGCTCGGGGGAACAATCCAGCACCTTGTACGGCAGACGTTCGGTGGCAACCTGGGACACGTTAAACTCACTCCTGTGAAAGTATCAAATGGCCGTCGGCAACGGGTCGACGACGGGGTATGGCGTGAGTGGACGGACGTCCACTAATTCCGCACATTGGCGGCGGCGAGGCGTGACGACATAGATGTAGAGTCTAATGGCGAATTCGCTCGCCGCCTAGCCAGTGGCGGGCCGACGGCGACTGGCGAGCCGGGCGCGTAAGCTCCCGGAGCGTTCAGGTTTCCCCCCCGTAGGGAGGCTTCGCCAAACCCCCAACTTAAGATTCAAGCGACTCGAACGCTGCTTTCGCCGCGGCGACAAAATCCCGGACCTTCACAGGATCCTTCTTCCCGGGCGAAGACTCTACCCCGCTGGCCACATCGACCGCCATCGGCCGCACGATGCGGATCGCCTCGGCGACGTTGTCGGGGGTGAGCCCGCCGGCAAGGATCAGCGGCGTGTCTCCCAGCCATTTTCGATGATCTACCAATCCCACCCAAGAAACCGTCTCACCAGTCCCGCCGTAACGACCGGGCGTGAAAGCGTCGATGAGCACGGCGGCTGGGCGACGACCGGCTATCTCACAAGCATTGACGTCGCTAGCAATCGCAGCCACGCCACGATCATCAAAACGACAAGCGCGAATAACATTGCAACGATGTGTTACCAGGACGTCCCGACTGCCTCTGCGAGCCGCTCTTCTTGCAACTTTTGGAATCTCCGCCATGTAGTCAGGAGATTCATCGCCGTGCAATTGAATGTTCGCAATCCCGATCTCGTTGACGACGCGTCTGATCGTTTCGATCTCGGCGTTAACGAAAACACCCGTTGATCGCGGCTGTGAGTACGCGGGATATTCGACTTCTTCGGCTATCGACTTCGCTTCAAAAATGGTGACGCAGCGCGGGCTCTTCTCATAAAAATTCAGCCCAATCGCATCGGCGCCAGCATCGACCGCGGCGATGGCGTCTTCGACGTTCGTAATGCCGCAGATCTTGATGCGAAACATTTTGCGTTAGTCAGTTGTCAGTGGCGATGAGGTGGCGACCGTCATTCTGAGCGTAGCGAAGAATCTAGAAATCGCGTTCGTCACGCCAGATCCTTCGCTCCGCTCAGGATGACACGCTAGCTGGTTCGCCAAGCCATTCTCTCCGCCCCAATCCAGCAGCCGCTACGATCCGCCGAATCTTCCTAGCAGGCAAACTTCCGCTATCACTTGAAGCCAGCTTACTCCGGGCGCCGATCAAACGCCACGGAAGGTCAACTTCACAGGAAGCACCGCCGCACTCCGCCGGCCATCTTGAGATCGCCCGCCCCGATCTCGCCAGCCGAACCGGCCCAGTGCGACGCAGCGATAGGATACCACGGATGACCCAGCAAACGACCAACGCAGAGCGGCGCCCTTTTCTCTCGGCGCCCAGCCCCAAACGTTACTTCGCGGCCGCAGCCATTGAAGAGGCGCGGTTGCGAATTGTACGCGCCATCGCGCGAAACGAAGGGCCTGCGATTTTGGTCGGCGGCGCGGGGACCGGCAAATCGCTCCTGTTGGCGGTGCTCGCCGAGCAGTTCGCGCCTCGCGTGGCGGTCGTCACGCTGGCAGGCGCCCAGCTCTGTACTCGGCGAGCCTTGCTGCAGATGATTCTCTGCGAGCTTGGCCTCCCTTATCGCGGCATGGACGAAGGCGAACTACGACTCTCGATTCAGCAACATCTCCGCGGGAAAGAGGGCCCGCGACGCCTGGTGCTGTTCGTTGACGAAGCCGACTCGCTTCCCGTCCGCTTACTGGAGGAGTTGCGCGTTCTCACCAACGTCGCCGCCGAAGGAATGCCGCTGGTGAGCCTGGTGCTCGCCGGCGGGCCGATCCTAGAAGAACGGTTCGCCGAGCCGGGGCTGGAGAAGTTCAGCCAGCGGATTGCCGCCCGCTGTTACCTGGCTCCGTTCGGTCGCGAGGAGACGCTGCAGTATGTGCGCTCCCAAGTTGCGGCCGTGGGAATGAAGCCCGAGAGGCTGTTCGCCGCCGACGCACTCGAAGCGATCTACGCGGCGACCGGCGGAGTGCCGCGCGTGGTCAATCAGCTGGGCGATCAACTGTGGTGGATGGCGGAGGAAACCGGCTGTCGCCCGCTCGACGCGACGCTCGTGCAACAGGCCTGGTCGGACCTGCAGCAGCTACCGGCGCCCTGGAATCATGACGGCGCCGAGAGGAAAGACGCTGCGGTTGGCAGCTCAGTCATTGAATTCGGCGAACTCGATGGCGCCGCCTTCGGCTATGAGTCGCCGGCCGATGACGAGGATGCCGATGACGAGATGCCGGCGTCGATTCCGATCGCCTCCGGCCGGTCGGGGAGGCAGGTCCTCGAAGTCGACCCTCTCGACGTCACCCTGGACGCAGCGGAGTATCTGCTCGACAGCTTCGACCACTTCGCAGAGTTCGGCGCCTTGGAACTGCGAGCGGCAGATCCTCCAGAGCCTGCGCCCGCAGAGGAGCCCGACCAACCGGCAGCGTCGAATCCGTTCGACGAACCATTCGAGGAAGAAGAGATCGTACTCGATCCATACGCCGCGTTTGAGTCGGAACTGCTGCGATCGGCGCCGCAAGTGATCAATCGACTCGATCGGGCTTTCGCCAGCGAGTTGCACCGGTGCGTGAAAATGGCGACGAGCAAGCCGTCGCCGACAGGGCGTCAGAGCGCCGCGGCGAAACCGGCGGCAGTGAGCGCCGCGGCGTCCGCTGGGACCGCACTATTGGAGCCGCCAATTCGCCTGCACGAAATCCGGCAGGCGGAGGTCGAAAACGCCTCTGCGGGCAAATTGGTGGCCGGCGACCTGCTGATTATCGAGGACGACGACGCCACGACCGCGGCGGTAGTGCAAGGACGGCAATTCCGACGGTTGTTTAGCAACCTGGAATCCGCCTCGAAATCACACATGGCTTAGGCCAGGTCAGTCATGCTGCGGTGGTTTGTATTCGACGAACGCCGCTAGCGGTACCTCGTAGATCTTCCCCGCCGCTTCGGCGCCGATGATCAACGTTTCTTCATCGGCAAAGCAGACCGCTTCGACGTCGTCGTCGTTCTCAAACGACAGTCGCTTCACCGGCCCGCTCAGCGGATTTGCGGGATCGGAGACGTCGAACAGCCAAAGATCTTCGTAGGTGGCAATGACGATCTGCTTGCCATCGGGCGTCGCATCAGCCCCGGTCGCTTGGCCGTGGACGTCGAACGAGTCGATTAACTCGGCGGTCTGAACTTCCTCCTTCGATTCAGGATCGAGCCGATAGAGCTTCGTGAGCGTATCGCTGCGATGCTTGGAGCAAAGAAAAATCGCGTCGCCAATCGTGAAGATTGCTTCGCAGTCGTAGTTGAAGTCGTTCGCTAGTGCGGGAAAAGCGTGTTGACCCGGGTAACGAAAGAAGAGTCGCTTGAAGAACGTCGTCCGCTCGGCCTGCGGCGCCGGTTCGGGGATGACATACAAGACGAGGTCGCGCCGATCGTTCCGATTGTTGCCGAAATCGCCGACGATGACGCGGCCGCGATCGTCGACCGTGACATCCTCCCAGTCGACGTTGATGGCCCCGGCGATTTGCACCCCGGGGTTTTCGGGTTCGCGCTCGCTTGGTACGACCTCGCCGCTGCGGCGGACCGGGTAGATCCGCGGCTCGTCGCCCGAGTCATTGTGCATCCAAAAGAGGTCGGGCCAGTTCCTGCTTTTGACGATCCCGGAATGTTCCTTCGCCGGCCCGACGCCGAGCGGCGTTCCCTTGCCGAGGTCGAACGTCGCGGGCCGATCTAAATCCGCCGCGGCGGCGCCGTTGCACCTTGAACTCCCAAACGGCGCCATTGTCGCCATCGGCAATGCGAGCACCAGGACCACGATGCGAACGTTGGTCTGGAACATGCCTCGTCTCCAAAAGGGTGTTTTGCGCGTCCTCCTCGCAGCATCGCGCGGCGGCACGCGTAGGATGGCCATTGGCGCCGGACGGAACCACCCTCCTTTGCGTAACAGGAAAGAGACAAAGGCGTCGCCGTCCTTCACGCATCCTTAGTGCCCCTGGACCCTCAGGCCCGAGGTTGCCGGCGTTTACGCAACCGAATAGGCTAAAGGAACTTCGGTCCGGTAGCTCAGCGGTTAGAGCAGGGGACTCATAATGAGAGAAAACGCCCCAGAATTTCGCGTTTTCTCGGCTTTTCTAGGCTCTGCCGCGAACGGCCCGAAAATCGAAAACCGGCCGAAACCGGTGAAAGCCGTTGGCAACTGGTGTCAGTGACACCCGCTGCTAAACTCGTAAGTCTGACACCTGCCCCAAGTGATTAGGAATGCTCTATGGCGTCGTTTCAGGTTGAAAGTAGATGTCCCGCATGCGGAATATTGTTTTCAATCCCTTTGACGCTGGCCGGGAAAATAGTTAGCTGTCCCGGATGTAAGAACGAGTTCCAATCTCCCCCTCCCCCGCCGCCTGGAACAGGCCCTCCGCCACCCCCTCGCCAGTCAGAGCCAGACTGGAGCGACTACAGTCCACCACAATTTGATTCGTCGCAGTTCGACGACATGGTGCGTAAGGGAAAAGAACACGCGACCGCCGCGGCAAAATTCGTTTTCGAGCCGTCGAAGAAAACGCAGGCGGCAGATAACTGGGGAACTGCCGGCACAGTCGCGGGTGCGATGTCGATGGGGCTGCTGACCGTGGGGCTCTGCTTCACCCCGATGTCATGTTTAGCGGTACCCGTTTCGCTCGGGGGCTTCGTGGCTGCACTATTTTCAACGAATGCGAAGTTGAGAAAAATCGGGATCATTGCAAATGGGATCGTGCTGGTTTTGTCACTCTTAATCGTCCTCTGGATGGGGTTAAGGCTCGCCAATATCGGCAACGACTTAGATCGTCACCGCTTTTAGCAGGTGCAGGGCAAGATTGATGCACCGACGGCGAATCAGCCAACGGTTAAGCTCTCTTAACTGAAAGGCGACAATGACTCAGACCACGATTGGTGCGTTGTTCGTAATGCTCGGGACGCTACTTGTCGGCGGCGGCGGCTTGCTGGCGACGTACGGCTGGCAAAAAGTATCATCCGGGCGACAGTGGCAGAACTCTATCCGGAGCGTAATTCGAGAGCTGAATCTCAACGAAAAAATTATTGAAGCCGGTGATGACACGATTAAAGAGAGGATAGCTGGAACGATCGATGCTAGGTTTCCAGCCGAGAGCTTCCATGATGTCCAACTGACGGGAGCACTTACGTCCGGAATCTGGAATCCCGACGATGAAGCGGATAAGGCTGTCGCCGATGCGATCGACCGTTATCGCCAAGACGTAGCACATGTGAATGCGGGGCTCAGGATCGTTGGCCGTACCACCCGGACGGTTTACCTTAAGCCAGACCTCGTGGTTGACAGCGAGTGGCTCGCAAAGAAACCCGGCAACCACATCAACGCCCGCAGCGAACAGTTCGCACAACTGGTTGAGAGCCACAAGGCCGCGAAGGCCGCATTGAAGAGCAAGTATCCTTGGGCATTCTAGCTGAGCCGCTCTACGTGCAGTCCCGGAATCGGGGATAGAATGGGGCGATGCTCACCTACCTCCGCTACGCCTTGGCGACCGTTTGCTTCGCGGCGAGCGTCGGCTGTTTGGCGTTGTGGTGGCGTAGTACGACGACGTGGGACATGCTAGTTGCACCCACCGCTTTCACCCTTGGTCGCCCTGCGCGAGCAGTCCTGTCGAGCGGGCGAATCGACATACGCGTTGTGTCGAACGCAATTGCTGCGAAACAAAGCCAAAGTCGCTCTACCTGGCGACACGTGCAAACGAAAGACGTTAAAACCATTCAGGATTGGAATAAATCTTTTAGATACACAGGCTCGTTTGGGAGAGTTGGAGATAGAATCTATTTCCCCCTCTGGTATCCCGCCCTCATCTTCGCCCTCGCTGGCGTAGGCTCCCTAAGACTCGGCCGACGCTTCACGATCCGCTCGGCGATCATCGCTACGACGGTCGTGGCTGGGCTGCTGGGGATGGCGGTGACTCTGTAGAACTGGCCTCGGCGGCGTTACAATTGGGGTATGGAAATCACCACGTTCGCCATGCAGTTCTGGGACAGGGTAATCTTCCTGGCATTCTGGTCCGTCCCTGTCTTGATCGTGATAGGTTGTATCGCACTCTTAGCCCGTCGTAGGGACTGACCCCGGCCGGGAGGCTGGGGGCGATTGAGTTTAGGTGCGAAGCCGCTCTAGCTCCAATTTCACCGTTGTCATAGCTTGGCGGCATGGCAACTACATACTCAGCACAAGCGACCATCACCGCCGGCATCCAAGGGCTGTACGATCGAAACGACGAGATCAACACGACTCGTACGCAGGTCGATAACGTCCTGAAGTTCCAATTCCTCGACACCGGGCCAAACCTGATCGACTTGATTTTCGCCCGGAATCGGGCAGTCGCTGGGACTGTTTCGCTCGGCGGCACGTCCGCTTTTGTCGATGAGTACGGCGTCAGTCGCGGATTCTCGAAGATTCAGGGCCTTATCATCGCCAATAAGGCGACTGGCGTCGGCGATTCGGTCACGGTCGATTCAACGAACTTCAGCGGCGTTCAAGACGGCACCGTGATTCCGCCCGGCGGGTGTCTGCTGGTCACGGCTCCCGGCAGCGGCTGGACGATCATCAACACGTCAAACATTGCCATAAGCGGCAGCGGCACCATTAACGTCGACATTTTCGCCGTCGGGTATTCCAACATCGAAGGCGGTTCCTGAGAACACCGACAGCACCACGCAGCGGCAGTTCACCCGTTCTTTGGCTGGCAGCGACCAGTGACCCGGATGGGGAGCCGGCGAGCTTCCGACGATGAACATCTCGCGGGCAGGAACAACCTTGCCGCTAAGGGCCGCGTGAGAGTCGCGGCAATCTGAATCGCCGATGGCGTTCCACTCTTTGCCGGTGACGATGCCTTCCTCAATTAGCGAATCCATGTAGGCGAAGTGGCCGGCGTTCATCGCTCCGGTGGTCTCAGTCCGGGCAATCTTTTGGGCTCGCTTGTTGGCCGGCATGCCGCCCAAGTGCTCCCGAATTCTCATGCCCAGCTGATAGTTGTCGGCTTTGTCGATAATCGCCTGTTCGATGATGCTCGTGAGATTCGCTTCAGTCTCGCTCTGGATTTTCTTCCAGTAGTCTTGGCCCTCAAGTTCGTCCAGGGCTCGCCTGAGGCCCGCCAGCGTCTCCGGTGGTAGGTCCACGTCTGCGAAGTCATCTCCGTACGCCTTGCCCTCCAGGCGACGCTGTACGGCCTGTGCTTCGGCCTTGGCACCGACGATCAACAAGCCGGCGAGATTCCGCCTGACGATCGGCCGGAGCTTCTCATGTTCGGCGTTGGCGTCGAAGATCAGCGGCATCTGACTGGGGAAGGGCAGAGCACCGGGGAAGTTTTCGCGGATGGTCTCGGCGGTACGATCGGCCTGCTCGGCGAAGTATCTTTGCAGGGCTCTGCCGAACGACCGCTCGGCCGCACCGTGTTGCTTCAGCCAGCTTGCAATTAGACTTGTTGCATGGATCATTCGATTGACCAAGGCGACGATCAGAAGGTTTCCAAGCCACTTGGAAGAAAGACGGTATCAATCCCCTACGCCGCTGCTGCGATCTTTGGATTCCTGCTTTTCGCAGCACTCCGCGTCGCAGGGGTTTACTTAGGAGGCAGGCCAGAGGCGTTCGGCTTTAGCGACCGGCCATTGATAATCGGCGGTAAAGGCGGGATGACCACCTGGAGTTACTACTACGGGCTTTCGTTCCTCACGTTCGCAGTGCCTCTGTACTGGATCGTCTTTTTTGCAATCGCCATAGCTCGCGAACGTCGCATGCAAGCAGCTAACCGGACTGCATAGGGTTGCCCAGAGCGTCTCGAACTACGTCGCCGCCCGCCATGGCATCGATATTAAGCACCGCCTGTCTGAATTCGTTGGGCGACACCACGCCAGCAGCAAGGGCCGCCTTCCACTCATTCAGCCGCATCTCGGAATCGTTAGGCTTCACCGGCTCGACCCAAGCAACCAGCTTTTGCGTCGGCGTGCTGAATCTCTGGCAGGCGAACCGCGTGAGGGTCTGCGAAATCTGTTCGATCAGCGGATTGCAAGTGCTCTCGGCGAAGTGCATCGACGCGACGAAGCTACTTGCCCGGTTCGCACCTTCAAGCTGCCCGGCGACTACCGGATTGACGCCATAGGCTTGCAAGATGCGGTTCTTCGTCTGAAGGCCGCTGTCGAGATAGTCCATCTCTTCAGGCAAGTTGGAAATCTTGTCGACCGATTCAATCAGGCCGTCCAGGATCAGCGGTTCCCCGGCCTTGCTGCCGCCGGTGTACAGTCGCTTGACCGCACTAACCAATTCGATGCGTTGCTCCGCCGTGAGGATCGGCTTATCACCCGGCTGGCCCGGAGCCATGCCCGGTAGTGTGCCGATCTTGAACGCCAGCGACGGGAAGACGCCATTCTGAAACGCGGCGAACTGAGACTTCTGAATCTCTTCATCGGTCGCCACGGCCATGGCCTGGCTTTGCAGCGGCGAAACGCCCAAGCCTAGCGGGTTCGAAGGATCAGGCAGAATGAACGGGATGATATCGGTTGCCGGCACGTCGAACGCTTGGCCAAGTCCCGGCGGTCGCAGCTTCCATCCGGACCGCATGCGATCAGCCGGTTCGATCCAATGAGACGGGATCGGCCAGATTTGCAGCTCGCCGTTCTCTTCCACCAGCCACCAGCACGAACGTCCCGTGAGCAGCATGCTGGCGACGCTGCTATAGATCAAGCTCCACTGCGTCTGCAACGGATTCGGAGCGGCGACGGCGGTCAGGAACGGATGCGACGCCAGCGGCTCAATAAGCTCATCGATGCTCTTGAACGACTGAGGCAGGGTGAGCTTGCGGCCCGGCTTGCGAGCCGTTCCGACGCGGCCGACGCAGACGCTTTGCCCGGCGATGCGACTGGCGATGGCACGAACGGCGACGTAGGCCCAGCCGCTGTAGTGCTGGTATTGTTCGCTGGCTTTGCTTAGCGATGAAGAGAAGGCCCCGATGCTCGGCATGCCCCCAACCAGAGAACGCGGGACGCTGCTGCCTACGGCCTTACTGGCGGCCATGAAGCTGCGATCAGCATCGGCAAAGGCCTGACTAAGTACGTCCATTCGTGCCCTCACACTCGGCCCGCTGGCGGGCGTACGCGGCTAGCTCGGCTTTGACCCGTTCGCGGTCGCGGGCAATCACCCCGGCCATCGCCTGAAGCTCTGCCAGCTGAATGGCCATCGTCGCCTTCGCCGTAGCAAGCTCGGCGGTCAGCCCATCGACTTGCTCTTGCAGACGTTCGTTGGCGTACTTGGCAATCCAGCGGCGAAACATCGGGCAACCTTATGGTGCAAAAGTCGGGGGGCCTGCCCACCGTCGAGGGCTAACACCGGCGGGCAGGACACCCCCCCGACTGCCTAGCGAAAACCCGCCAGCCGGAATCCCTCCCGGCCGACGGTCGGAGCTTTACTTGCCCAGCTTGTTCACGGCTTCGATCAGCACCGCCAGCAGCTTGTTCTGCTGCTGGGTCTGTCGTTCGATCGCTGCCGACAGCTTGTCGATCGGGTCGGCTTCCTCGCTGGAATGGAACCGCGTACGCGGCTTGCCTTCAACGCTCGTTGGCATCGTGCCGGCGAGTAGCTTGGCGTCGCCTGATTCGATCAGCCCAGCCATCCAGTAGGCGAACGTCGCCGCGTCCAGGACGAATGCTTCCCGCTCTTTGGTGAGCTTCATTCCCAGAGCTTCGATGCGTTCTCGGATGGCGGCATATCGTTCTTCGTGGAGCGGTTCGACGATGAAGCCTTCCCCGCTGGCGAAATCGAACTGGACGACTTGGCCCGGAATGGGCTCCGGCCAGCGGTTGAGCAGCTGCCCGGCGTTCGGGTCTCGTCGCAGATCGAAGCGGCCCCGTACGGTCCGCTGGAGCGGAGCAAAGTTGACGTTGCTGTTCGTCGGCGTGTCGAATTCCACGGCGACGGCTGATTCAGTCTTGGCCACGGTTCGGCCCTCCTATGCAAGCGGCAGGAAACTACAGGACGGCCGATTAGGCTTGGGCGTTGTCCGTGAAGGCGAACGCAGCACCATCGACCACCTTGCCCGCGTAGCGACCGCGAACGGTCAGCAAGGCAAGATTCTTGAGGGCGAGTTCGCGGCCTTCCATCGTCCAGCGGACTTCCTGAGCCATGCGACGCCAGAGGCGATACTTGGCCAGAGCACCAAAACCGCAGTAGGCGTTGCCCAGATCGTTGCTGATCAAAAACGGATGCTCCAGCACCGAATAGCTGCCATGATCCATGCCGAACACCCGGCGAGCGTCAGAGGCCCCTACGGCAATGCCCCGAATCCGGCTGTAGGTCACGTCGTTGCCGAAGAACGCACAACGCATGCTCGCGTTGCGGTACTGCTTCGGCACCCCGAATAGCAACCGTTCCAAGTCAGAGACTTGCGGAGCAGCACCATTGCCGCCAGTGGGGTTGCCAATGTCGGTCAGACCGCTGGCGTTGAAGATGCCCTGCGGCTGGGTGAGGCCATCGCCCTTGATGATGACCTTATCGAGTTCGGCGAGCATTCGCTGGCCGATGTTTTCGACCAGGATGCGGCCCACGTCGGCGGCAGCGTCACTCAGGAAATCGCGGCCGACTTCCACGGCGACCGTCACCGGCCGCACAGTCGCGGCAATCTCGGCAACCAGACTCGACGTATCGAACGGCGATGTCGACGTGCCGTCCAGACCCCCACCCCAAAAAACCGTCGGGTTCCCGATGCTGGCCGTCTCCACCGCAGCACCACGGGGCATGTCCCGCAGATCGATTCGCGGCAAGAATTCTGAATGGAGCAGCGGGAACGTAATCACCGCCGAATCAAAGAACGTCGGATTTAGTTCGACGCCGCCGGACGTGCTGTCCGAAATCAGAGCTTTGACGCGGCTGCCCGGAATGTCGTTCTCGTAAACCCCGCCGATCTTCCCGCAGAACGCTTGCTCGGCGAAGATTTCCTCCACCGCTTCGCGTTCGTGCTCCGCCATTTGGACAGGAAGACCCGACTTGGCGGCGGTGTACTTGAGCCAGCAACCGGCTTGGAACTTCTCCAACTCGCTGACGGTCTCGACTTGCTTGCCGTGTTCGTCGGTCACCGGCAGGCCCGTCTTGGCGTGCTTGCCGACGCTCTTCACGTTGCTGTAGCGTTCGCTCGGCTTTTTGACCCGGATGGAGTCACCGCCGAACACCTTGGACGGGGTGATTCGCTTCGAAACGTCCGAATCTTTGCCGTACTGAAGCTCAGAGAACTTCTCTGGGGTGAGCTTGCCCGATTCCAGAGCAGCCATCGCGGCTTCGGCGAACGGGGCGTTGTGTTCCCAACTGGCCTTGGCGAGATTCAGTTCAACGAGATAGTCGCGAAGGGCTTGCTTGATAACCATCGTAGGGGCTCCGTGTCCCCGCCTTGCGGCCGGGGGTTGCCCTCGATGATTCTGGATGTCTAAGTCCGCCGACTTATTGTGTACCGGTGAGCAAGGCCGAACGGATGAAAGATTGCGGCTCTCACCGCCCGGCCGTTGCTCGTTGTCATGAATAAACCAGCTGCCGAGAACTTGCACAAGTCGAATCGCCTCGAATTGCCCGGGAGGCTTCTAGGGCAATTGCTAAGCTGGTCGCCGCGTCTCCGTGCGAAGTACCCTCTTCGTTGCCGCGTGCCATCTCCAGCCGGTAACCGCCGTTGGCCTTTTCGGTGATTCGCATCGCCTTCAAGTCGGCCAGCAATTCAGCATGCTCATAGAGCGACAACTGGCGTTCCCTGAAGGCCGTCAGCATTCCCGATGCCATGCTCTGGAGATTCCCCGGCGTGAAGTTCATCGGGTCGCAGTACAGCCCCGCCTTCGTCAATCGCTGGCCTAGATGCTCAGCCTGCCATGGATCGTAGTCCAGCCGCGTGAGCTTGAACCGCCGGTGTACGTCCAGAATGACCCGTTCGATGGCGTCTAGCTCCACGCGGCCTGCCTGAGGCTTCCAGACGTGAAGCTCTACCAGCTTCAGGGCTCCGCTGCCGGGATGGCGGGTGTATCGAATCTCATCGGCCGGGGCGTCGACCAGCCCCAAGTCGGCCATCGCGGAGAACGCACCCACCAGGGGACGCGGCTTGCGTACTTGCCGATCCATGTAGCCCGTGTGCCGTGCAACGACGGCCAGAGCAGACGCATCGCGTCGCAGGCCGATATCGAGCCCAGCAACGTAGGCCCATCCGCGTTCAGGGTAGTTGCATGGGCCGGGGAGCGTGACAGCTGCCTGAATATCGGCACCATCCAGAGCATCGCCGCTGCCGTCGCTCCAGTGGTTGAGCCAGAGCCGTGCATACGTCTTCGGCGGCAGTAGTCGCCGCTGCTCTTCCAATCGTGCCGGGGTAATCCAGGATGCTTTTGGCCCGTCCAACTCGCGAAAGAGCCAAGCTGGATCGGTGCGAACCTGATCGACCAGCTTGCCCTGCCAACTCTCGCGGAATCCGGCGTTCATGATCGTCAGCACCATGCAGCTGGCCCGCTTTGCAGCGGCACTCAGCAGACTGTCGAACAACTCGCGGCCCCGCCAGTGGCTGACTTCATCCAGAATGACGAAATCGGGATTGTGACCAAAGCTACTCGCCGCGTCGCTGGAAATCACCGTGAGCGTCGACCCGCTTCGCCTATTGATGACCCGATCTTTGCTTACTTCTAGGATTTCGCCCAGCCAGCGATTCAGCCGGCAGAGCGTATCGACGGCGTTCAGCAGCAAGGCGGCTTGCTCTTTGTCGGCGGCAGCTGCCACAGCAGTGAGCTTGCGTAGGCTCGCGAACAGCAGCCAAGCGGCCGTCACGGCTTGATCGCTGGTCTTACTGTGACCACGCGGCCGGATGAACATGGCCCGCAGCACGGGATTGGGGACGCTCTGGCCCACGACTCGCCGCAGACCGCTGTCGATCGCTTCGAAGTCGTCTCGCTGCCAGTCGTCCAGGCATTTGCCCAACGGACGGGGCTGGCCGTCACAGTCGATCAAGAGCCGCTCCCGGAACGCGGCCGGGTCTGACATGAGGCGTTCAAATTGACCACGCTCTGAAACTTGTGGCATGCTTTCTCCCATCCGTGGAGGAATCCCGGTACTTTCCTATGACTGCATCGCTGACAATCGCCATCCCCATCCGCTATAGTGAGGGGCATGGAACACACTCTCGTCGCCCAGCAGACGGGCTACATCCGTGCGAAGCCGATCAGCATATCGCTGTTCACGATTCTGGCGGTTGTAGTGTACGTCGTTCTTTGGAGGCGAAAGCGGAAGGCTCGCCGGCAATTGAAATCAGGGACGAAGAGAAAACTTTCCTAGCAACACACTGTTAGGACCGTACCGAAATCTCGGATCAGTCGTCGTCCTGCAAGCTCTCACGCCAAGGTGCGTCGTCGTCGCCCCCACCCGTCGCATCGGCCACGGCTCGCTCAATCCGGGCTTGGCTGTCAACGATTGCTCCCGTCGATTCGCAGAGCGTCGCGAGCAAGGCCGAATGCTTCTCTTGCATCGTGGCGACCACGTTCAGCAAGGGCTCTAATCCTTCGTCGACAATGGCTCTGACGGCAAGCTGGAGTTCGGGCCGGATGATGGCTCTGAGTTCGGCTTCAAGTTCGGGGCTGAGCATGATGGCTCCAGTTCTTCGGTCTCAGACCGGGATAAGGGCGAGCGGCGTAGGTGACCGCGACTGGTGATTGAGCCGCTCGCGTACATTGGCGTACGGCGGGGCAGGGTGTCAGGTTCAGCGGCTGGCGTTGCGTAACTGGCTCGGCGTCCCCACTTCGCCCGGCACTTTGGCGAGCACAGCGTCTGGCTCATGCGACCAGAGAAGACGTTGCCGCATTCATGGCACGGCTTCTCTTGCATGCCCGCAGCCCGATCGGCGGCACAGCGGCAATCCGACGTGCAATAATCACGACGCAGGCCGTTGAACGTCTGCCCGCAGTGGTGGCAACGCTGGCCGTCGGCTCTATCGACCATCGTCGCCCCCTTCCGGCTCGGCGGGCAAGTTCGTCACGGGAGCCGCGTAGAGCTGATCCAAAACGCTGCCTGAGTCGGCAGGGTCCAAGTTGAGCTTCTCAACTGCCCGGTCTCGCTTGTCGCTCTCGGCTGCGATCGTCGTTAGGTAACTGAGCCGGTCCGTCACGCTCATCTTGTCGCCGTCGACCCTCAGGGCTCGTTGTGCGAGCAAGGCGGCTTGCTCATGGCGGCAGGCCGACTGGATTAGCAAGGCATGCTTCAGGCTCAACTCGTTGTGGCGTTCGACTACGGCCCTCTCCAGAGCCTTACGCAGCACCGTGACGCGGCTGCCAATCCAAGCATGTTTCTTGGGCAGAACGCCCGTGGCGAACGCCCTCTCGGCTCTCAGGCCATGCTTGAAGCCGTTGGCACTCCCCAGCGGGGGACCGTGACCGACGGCGGCCTTATTCCCCGGCTTGAATCGTGTAGCGATGTCACCCCGTTCTGCCATTACAACTTCCCTGCACTATTGAGACTGAGCCGAAATACACCCGGATTTGGTGTCAGGTGTCAGGGTTAATTCGCTTAAGTCGTTCGCGTATAAGCCTTTGCGTTACTTGAGCAAGGCATCCTGTATCCCTTGTGGGCTCAGCCGCCCCGTTTTTGGCTCCATCCCGTTTAGCCGGACTAGAGGACCCTGTTGTCTACATTTGGGGTTGGTGTTTCCTGAGAAAATCTTCCCCAAACTCGTCTTCTACACGCCAAGTTCAGAACGCGGGCTTTCCCCACGAGATTCTCTTAGAGAACCCTGAGTGGGCTGACCTCTTGAACTACTAGGGTTTGCTACTGGTGTTGATTCGTCTCGTCTCTCGGTCACCCCTCCCGGGACCTCCAAGAGACTCCGTCGTCAGTTTGGCTTCTTCCCACCCGCTGAATGGGTCAGTGATTTTTCCAACATCTCGATTGCACCGGGACGTAACCCGCGTCGCTGGGGCATCACGCGAACGTGTGCTTGTCTACTACCAGCCCGTTGCCCGGAAAACCGCTGTCCCCAGCGGAACCACTGTTTCTGCTTCCCTGCTAAACGCCCACAGTCAGCGTCTCCTGTACTCATCGCTGACATGCCCAACGCTCGTTTGCTCGACACGCTGGCCGTTTCCGACAACGGGGTGAGGTTTATCCCCGCACGTTGCTTTTCCCCAGTCGCTTTACAACTGGGATGGTTACCTTTTGGTTCGGGCGAAGTCACCATCTCAACCAAACCCGCTTCCCATTCATCCCGGACAACGGTATGATGCGAAGTACACCAGCCCTTACTCCTCAGGGCACGATTCAAGCCCTCGCTCAGCAGGCCCGCCGAGCGAGGGTTTTTCCTTTCCCGCCTCACCACTTACATCGATGCGACTAACTGCTCAGTCGCCATCTTTTCCTTTGTTGCAATCAACATCTGAATCGTTGCTGCCAATTGTGCAGCAGCGTTGACGAAGTCCAACGCGAGTTCCTTGTCGACTGACTCAGCCAGTCGAGCCAGTTCCTCGTGCTGGTCCTCCAGCGTGGTGATCACGTCCTGGAGTTCCTGAGTCGCATTGTCATCGTCGAAGTTGATTTCCGATCCGTGATCGCACTCTAGTGCCGAATCGTCGTCGGAATCCGCCTCCAGTTCGCTCAGCTCGTCGTCTGCGGGTTCGTCGTCATCTCCTTCGGTCTGCGGGCCGTGATGCGCTGCGTCATCGGAGACGATGGCCAGCGAGGTCTTGGGCTGCGACGACTTCTTCGCGTGCTTGGCGGGGTACACTTTGCCATCTGGACCTTTGACCGGGGTTTGCTCCGAGCAAACCTCGTCTTTCACCCTGCCAACGAAGCTGTTCGAGAAGCCAAGTTCTTTAGCAATCCAATTAGCCGACTTTGTCTTCCAGAATTCGCTTTCGAGCAGCATCTTGACCGCACGACGCTTGTCAGCATTGGTGAGCGGCTTTCCATGCTCAGAGTTGGCTTTAGCTGCTTCCAGGACGGCCCGATCTTCAACCGTCTCGCCTTCTTCGGGATTGATGACTTTTACTTCGATGTGAGTAGCATTCATCCCGGACGCCAAGCCCATGCGGTAACGTCCATCCACAAGCAGATACGGGCCTTCTTCCTCACTGGCAGCGACAACCTTCAACGGAGGGCATCGAAATAGTGTGATTGTCTGTTCACCGTCTTTGAATTCGATCGTGGAATCAGCGAACCGCTCTGCGTAATCGTTGAAGAGGGCAGGCATTAGCTTGCCATCCGCTCGTGACCAGAGTTCCGGTCGATCCACAATGTCGGTAATGGCAACGCGAACAGGAAACAGGTTCATTTCAGTACCCTCACATCTGCGAAATAGTCCTTCCGTGGCGAAGTTGCTCGGCGGACTCGCTTCTGCCGAGATGAAATTGGTTTGGGGCTGGTCTGCCGCTGCTCAATGAACTTGGCAAGGGCGGCGTCGGTAATCCTGAACCGGGGGCGACGCGCTGCGGGCCGCGAAACATCGAAGCCCGGAAGTTGGCCACTTCGCACCCAAGCAATCACGGTCTCGGGGGCGACGCCCAACATGTCGGCGACTTGTGGAGGGCTATAGCTGGTCACGACGCGGCGGCCTCCGTCTGGGGCTCGCCGTGGCGGATATAGGATGCCGCTTTGCGGATCGCAGTCTTTGAGACGCCTGCACGTCGGAGCGAGCCGACGATGCAGACGGTGAAGAGATCGACCGCCGAGAACTTGGCGGGGCGACCAGTGCCAGGGCCGATCAGCCCTTTGCATTCAAGATTGGTAATTTGATCGACTGTGACGCCAGCGGATGTGGCCAAGTCACGTTTGGTGAACGCGGTCTGGTCGCCAATCAACAGCGGCAGGCGCCCCCAGAGATTCTCCAGGTCCATTATTAGGAACTGTACCGCCCCAGCACCACCTGACCGCCGAAACGTGGCGGACTCCTCGGCCATGAAGGCTTGGTCGCCCGCCAATACCAGGTACTTCTGGCCGGCGTGAAAATTTTCCTGGAGGTGTGACGGGGCGTGCATTTGACTTACCTAAACTCACGAGGTCGTTGTGACACCCGTGATTTTAGATTCGTTGTAAGTCTAATGCTGTGGACTGGTTGTGACTTATTGTGACGCTGTGTTGCGTACAGCTATTTCACGCGGTAGTAACCTGAACCTTTATTACCTTTGATGAAACCATTCGCGACCAGCGGCTTCGATTTCATTAGACGCCGTCGCACATTGTCATACTCGCATAGCTCAACGTTTGGATCACCGGCGTTTGCAATCTCAATGTGTTTGGCAATCTCTTTCATCGATAGAGGATGGTCGAATGATGTCACCGATAGGATTGATCGGTCAGCTGGAATTAGGTCCAGCTCGGTCAGTCCAGCTTCTGGCGGTGTTGCATCATCGTAATCACCGACCTCTTCTGGCACCACGATTCCCGGGCAAGCGAAGTTCGTGACCCGATAATCATATGCCTCGAAGAACCCCTCTTCGAATTCGTCGTCGGTGCAGATGGCCCATGGGGTTTCTGGCCAGTCGCGTCCGTCTCGGCCGGGAGCGATGTAGAACGCATAGAGATTCCGCACCTCTATCGTCGCAACCTTAGAGATATCATTCGGCAAGTCGCCGGCAAGTTGCAAGTCGACAATGTGCCGAGCAAATTCGTTAAGCTCATGCATTGTTGCTGCTCTCCCCGTAGAGCCAGCTGCGGACGTGGTTGGCGACTCGCTCCAGGCGATGATCATCGACGCGATGCCGGTAGTTCGCGGCGATGCCCTTCGACTTGTGGCCCATCACTCGATCGATGGCAACGTCATCGAGAACGGGATCAGCTTCCGTTCTCAGTGTATGTCTCAGGCTGTAGAAGCCCCTTCCGCTTTGCTGGAGCTTCAGCGACTTGACCAGGATCGAAAAGACGTTGGCAACGGGATTGTCATTCGTCTCGCTCGACCAGGGGCGGCCGTCTTCCCTAAGGAACACCAATCCCGACACGTTTGCTCCGGGCAAACCTGCTCGCAGGCGCAACCATTCCGAGAGGGCTTGAATCGTTTCTGGCCAGAGCTTGCAGCGACGCGGCACTGCCGTCTTGGGTCTGGGGAACTCGACCCAGCCCGTTCCTAGGTCGATCGCTGAGAGGGGCAGGGCGGCCACGTCGCCATTGCCGAAACCGCAGTTGATGCCCATCAGGATCATCGCCTTGAGCGGCTGACTGGCTCCGTTGATCAACGCGAGCACTTCATTGCGGCTGAAGAGTTTCTGCGGCTTGCTCTGCCGCTCAGCGTCCATCTTGTCGGCAGCCGGTTTCTTGAAGTCCGGGCCGAAGTTCATATCACCTGGGATCAGCTCTGACTTTCGAGCCCAGCGGAATGGCACCTTCGCTCGCACCACGAAGTCAGCCCGTGTGGTATGGCTCCAGGGCTTCGCTTGCTTGCCCTTGCCACCAGTCCCCTTGCTGACGGTCACTAGCAGCTTGGCCCAATCACCCGGGCGGATGTCAGAGACAAGTCGATCCTTGCCGAGATGCTGAAGGATCAGCTTGCAGGTCCGGTGGTAGTCGTCGAACGTGGCCTTTGTGAGGTCGCCTAATGCGATGCGATCCTCCATTGCGGCCATGAACTCGTTGTAGAGTTCGCCGAGCTTCAAACCTTCAACTTGGGCCTGCTTGGAGCGGGGAACGCGGCCGGCGAACAAGTCCGCCTCTTGTTCCTTGAACGTGTCGTACGCTTTCTCCCAGCCGTCGGCCCAGCTGCCAAAATAATGCGTTTTGCCCCGAATCTTCTTCGCCCAACGCTTTGTGTCGTGCGGGAAGAGCGGGAAGTCCGGGTAGGGTTTGGGGGGCTTTTGAGTGTTCCCCTTCGTGGTGCTAGAATTAGCCACGGCATCACCTCCAAGTCACGTTTGTGGGTGGTGTCACAGACACCCGTCGACTGCAATCGGCGGGTGTCATTTATCCCTTGGTGAGCACTTGAGCAGGGTCGTAAAAGTCCCTACGGGTGTCACTTCAGGTGTCAGAAATCTTACCCTGAGATACCCGCTGGTGTCAATCGGCTTAGAAATCGCCCTGAATTAAGGGTTTGTTGGCTTCGGTCCGGTAGCTCAGCGGTTAGAGCAGGGGACTCATAATCCCTTGGTCGTGTGTTCGAATCACACCCGGACTACTTTCGCAAGTTGCGGCAACGTATGGCATCTCATCGCCTAACGTGAGAGTTGGGAAGGTGTTACGGAATTCATGCTCCGTTTGCTCGCTGGTCGCGCTCTCGCGTCCCTTTGCATGCCGCCGCCCGCTTTCGCGTCCTAACTGCTGCGCCTGGCGCTGCGCGCTTCCGGCGTCTGTTCCGGTCATTTTCAGTGAGATTTCTTCGTCGTCGTCGCTGGCGCTGCGAAGACTAACCATCGCCCCTAAACGGTCCGCCGCCTCAGCTTCCGCCCCCGGCAGTAAATGCCCGTAGGTATCCATCGTCAGCGTGATGGTACTGTGCCTCAGCACAGACTGAACCGTCTTCGGATGAGCCCCGCTGATTGCCAACCACGAGCCGCAGGTGTGGCGAAGTGAATGGAAGTCGAGGACATGGCCCCGATGATCCTTCACTGCGAGGAAGTCGCTCTGTTGCCGTCGAATCACTTCTGCTGGGTTGGCTGCCGCTTCAGCAATCCACGCGTCGCGGGCCGCCTCCAGGTCGCAGCGAAGCATCCTCGCGAGGTTAGATTCGTGAGGGAGATTGAAGAGTTTGGCGGTTGGGAGCTTTGCGGACGAGTGCAATTGAAGCGCGTCAGCCAGTGGCCTATCAATGAACTGCTGACCTTCGTGCCCATTCTTTGCGTCTGAACCTTCCAGGCGAATGAACGGGCGAGGTGCGTCAAGGACGAGGCTCGTTCGCCGAAGGCTTCGTAGCTCTGCAGCGCGCAAGCCGCTTTGGATTGCCGTGCGGTAGAGCAATACCCGCTCGTCTCCGTCCATTCCATACCTAATCGGGGCGCTCAGCGTCGCCGCTTCCAGCAGCGGCCATTCCTCAGGTAGCAGCATCCGCCGACGGTGGGTCTGCGTACCGTGAAGACTCGGCTTACGAACAATTGCCAGCGGGTCATTGGCGAGTTTGCCACCGTCAGCAAGCCATCGGGTGAATGACTTCATGGCCGTCAACCGCGAATGAATCGTTCTAGCCGACTTGCCTTGTTCCTGAAGGTGTCGCGCGTAGCGGTGGACGCCATCTGCGGAAATATCGCCGGCGACAGTGAAGTTGGCAAACGTTGCAATCTGCTCAACAAAGGCGATGGTCCGACTGACGTGCATCGCGGTTCGATTCGCGGCACGCATCTTAGCTTCAAAGTCCGCAAGATGTTCAGCAATAGAACGACGGGATTGCTGCGAGACCGTTTCCTCACCAGCGTTGATTACGCCATCGCGCCTTAGCGCCGCGTCAGCCTCAAACTTCGCCCCGATCCGCTCGGCAGTCGCCTTGTCGGTGGTGCGAGCGCACTTGCTGCGCCGCTTGCCGGTGTGGTCGAACCAACTGACGTACCAATAACCGCCGCGGTTTCCCTTGCCGCCGCGCTTGAAGACTGAAGCCATTTTCGATTGCCTTTATGTTGTCGGCTGCGAGCGAAAGCGCAGCCGGACTGTTGCCCATTGTCTCACGTCGCAACGTAGCGCGCAAGATCGCAATTCATTGAACTACGTCGCTAGAAAGAATCGTCGAGCCATGCCGACTCGCCGGCGAACGGATCATCGTCTGTCCGCGGCAGCGTCTTCCGCCGCAATCGCCTCGGCGCGTCGCTGGTTGGCAGCATTGAACGTCGTTGCTCGGTCCATGTCGCTGGCACAACGTAACCTGCTGCACCTCGCTAGTAGTGCTTCGATTCGCGATGCAACGGTATCGTCGAAAATGGTTGTTTGTCGCTCCATCGTTCCTCCTGCTTTCGAGGCGGACGACACCCTAAGTGGCGTCACGCCCTTATGTGTTTATGGGGTAGGTGCCTTCCACGACACCAGCTACGGTCAAATTTGGCACCAGCTTGGTGCCTTCCACGACACTAGGCAACGGTCGTCTTGGGGGTTCCGTGAATGCGGTAAGTCGACGGCCCGGCGTTCAGACTTCCACGCTTCACGACGGTCAGCAGTCCAGCCTCCTCTAGGTCCTGGACCGCTCGCATTGCTGCTCGCCGCTTTAGCCCGATCAGGTCCGCAATCTGGTTGAACGACACCGAAGCGAGGCCGTTGGGCTTCGTCTCTCGAAAGAGAATCCACCACACCGCCTGTGCCGTTGTGTCGACGAGTCGAGCGCTTAGGTCTGCAAAGTCGTTCATCGTTTGAAATCTCCCCGCCGCCTTCGCGTTCTTCTTTCGCTTGGCCGGAACCGGGGGAATTCGTTCCCCCGCCTCCACGGCTGGGATCGTCCCGCCGCCCTTCAGCATGGCTTTGTACTTGGCAACTTCGGCGTTGTTCACTGCGGAATCCATTCAAGCTCCGCCGGGTCTGCATCGAACTGTTGCCGCGAGCCATCGAACAGCAGTTGCACGTCGCCAATTCGACCGTGCCGATTCTTCACGCATCGCAACGTGACCGATGGCGAGTCGCCGTCTCGAATCAGCAGCCAAGCGCTGTCGGCGCCGTACTCCAGTTCGCTCGACTCACGGAAAGCCGCTATAGTGGCGTCCTTGCCGTACCCGCCGCGATTGACCGCAGATATCGCGAGCACGCCCCGCTCGTCGTCAGCGAGCCTCCTGAGAGCCTCCATGACGCGATTAGCTTGTGCCCGCTGGTCGCTGCTACGCTTCTCATGGTCGAACCGCTGGCAGTAGTCGACGACAACTAGGTCCGCCCCGAAATTGACGGCACGCTCGGCTAGGTGCTCGATCGTGAACGGTGGCGTCAAGAACTCCAGCCGTGGCTTTAGCTCCCGCAGTTCCTCAATCGCCGCCATGAGTCGCGGCTTGGCGCTCTCGCTATAGTTCCGCTCTTGGATGTAGCCGTAGCCGACGCCCGACAGGCGAGCGAGGTGACGGTCCAACAGCGAGCCCGTGCTCATCTCGACATTGGCAACGAGCACTCGCATGTCCTCGTTGACTCTCATGCAGTCGAGATAGACCTGCCCAGCCCATGCCGTCTTACCGGTCGCAGGCGGGGCGCCGACGAGCACGACGGCTTCGGCGCCAACCTTGAACGTCTCCAATCGACTACCGGCTGGAGCCCATCGGAACGTGGCGGGCCGACGGCGATTGAGAAAGTCCATCGCCCACTTCTCGAATTGCTCCATTCCATCGGGACTTGGCGGAGGTTCATCTCCGCCAACTTTCCAGCGGTCGCCGCCGTCGAACTTCCGCTCCGCAATCAGCGGCAGGGTCTTCAAGTGATTCATGCAGCCCCCTTGGCGTCGTTGACGCTATTGAGAGCCGCAATGCTGTCGCGAGTCGTGAGGGCTTCCATGACCGCTTCAGCCGTCAACGGAGCCGTCGAACTGCTCGCCCGCAGATAATCCCGCCGCCAGAGGTCGCGATAGCGCTGCGGCAGCAGTAGCTCGAAACAGTCTTCCGCAATCTGTTGACCGAACAGCGAGGTAGCGGCGGGGATTCTGGCAAATACAACGTCTATGTTGCGTTCGGCGAAGGCTTCTAGAAATCCGCCGCTGTGAATTGCAACGAGAACCTTGTCTCTCTTGGCGGGTGGCGCTTTGTGACTTACCATTGGGGTGTCCTTTCGCTTCTGCCCGTGCCGCCTGCCAGCGGTGCGGGCATATTCATGCGCGACTGTTGCCGCGCGAAGAATTAAAGAAAGGCGACCCGGAACATCCGGGCCGCCGTCGCGTGCCGGCCGTTAGTTGGCGGACTTCAGCGTCTCGACGAACTCGGCGAGGTCCGCGGCGTCGTAGCGCACGGATCGACCGATGCGGACGCATGGCACGTCGCCGCTGGCGGTCAGCGACCAGAGCTTTCGAGGGGAGATGGCTAGCCGCTCGGCGGCGTGCTTGGGGGTTAGCAACTGCGAGCGAGATAGGATTTCAGGCGCCATAGGGGAGCCTCCGGGGATGGTTTCCCAGGCCACGCGGCCTGTGTACCCCAATTATCTCCCGGCACGCGCAGCTCCGAATTACTGCGCGCAATTGCTGCGCACGATTTGTTTCGCGTTGCTCGAAAACGCCTGGAATTGAATGGGGAAGAATTTAGCGCGCACGAATTCATTCGCCTTGACGGGGCTTTTCCTGCGCGCGCGATTTCCAACCTCGAACCCGACCGAGCGCCAGATTCACCTCTTTCAGTGTCTTGCCCTTGCTCTTGGCAAATTCTGCTTTGGTAGAGCCCTTCGCGTTCGCAGCCTTCCAGTCGCGATCAAGTTTCGCGTCTTCCTTGGGATCGTATTGTGGTTTGCGCCCTCGCTTGGAGCGCCGCGCAGCGACAGTCGCAGGGCCAAGATAGTAAAGCGCGCTATCCACGACCGACCTAATCTTGGCTTCGTGCTCTGGCCTCAGCTCATCTACCATGCGTCGCCAAGACCAATCGAACAAGGGCGCCCACGAATCGGCGACCGGCTTAAAGACAGCGGAGGGCCGCCCAAACAATTCCGGCTTGCTGGCGGCAAAGTCATTCAGTGCAACCAGGGCCAAAATACAGCCTGGGGGCTCGTCTATTCCGTGCTCAATCGGGAAGGGCCAGTCCTTCGCAAGCTTGCGGTGCCACTGTTCGCAGTCCCCCTCAGCGCCGTAACCCAATTCATTTTGCCGCTCCAGCGCGGCATGAGCCTCGCTCGCCGCTTTTTGACGGACCTTCGGATCGTTGAGTGCGGCGCGAATCTCATGCGCTAACTCGACAACGTAGAGGGGAGGAACACCATCGGCCTCTCCAAATCTTCCCATCGGGCAACTCCTTTCGATGCCGGGCCGATGGGCGGGATGACCGGCCGAAAGGAAGAAAGCCCATCACCCCCGCCCATCACTTGCCGCCCCGGTTTGCAACCCGCAGCGGACGCCCGACGATGCCTTTATTCTAGAAAAGTGCATCGCTTTACGGGAGTAGGCGAAAATGTGCTTGACCCTGCGGAGCCGCCGGGGCAGCCTGATCGGGAAGATTATTCCAATCGCTGCTCCCAGGGATTTGCCAAATGCGATGCCCCTACTGGATTTTTGCCACATTCTTTCTTGCGGCAGTGGCAGCTTCAAACGCCAGCGCTATTGCGATTCAGACCGTCCAAGTTGGTGTGCCGGGCAACTCGCCTGACACGGAAGTTATGACCACAGACGGAACGACCGGATATGGTTCGGTCGCTAGCTCATATCGCATTGGATCAACTGAAGTCACGAACGCGCAGTACGTGGAATTCTTGAATTCCGTGGGAAGGGTCGATCCATTTCAGTTGTACCTGCCGGTCATGACCACGAATTCGTGGGGGGGCATAATTCGGGATGGTGTTTCTGGAAGCTATACGTACTCCGTCAAGCCGAACGCAATTGGCCAAGGCCCTGGCGGAACGGATTACACATATGCCGACAAGCCCGTGAATTACGTTTCGTGGTACGACTCACTACGGTTTGTGAATTGGCTTCACAACGGCCAAGGGAACGGCGATACGGAGTCAGGGGCTTACACTCTCTTGGGGGGAACCATAATTCCAACTAATGGCGATGCCATCACGCGCAATCCTGGCGCTCGCTGGTTTCTCCCCTCCGAAAACGAATGGTACAAGGCTGCATACTTTGACGGGACCACCGGCACCTACTTTGACTATCCGACCGGCACCAACAATAACCCAAATAACAACCTTCCCTCGGCCGATACCGGGAATTCGGCAAACTTCCTAGCTGGAGGCCTGACGACGGGTAACGAACCATACCCATTTACGGATGCCGGGGATTACAGCCTTTCTTCGAGCCCGTTCGGCACGTTCGATCAGGGGGGCAATGTATGGGAATTGCATGAGACCATCACCGCTCCCGGGATGCGTGGAGTTCGCGGAGGAACGTACGATGGAGAGGGGTTCAATCTCGCAGCCTCGCACCGGGCGATCGCTGTATCGCCATCCGGTCACGCTGACAACATTGGATTTCGTGTTGCCAGCGCAATCCCCGAGCCATCGTCGGCCGCTCTTTGCCTAGTGCTCGTAGCACTTGCCTTAGAGTCGCGCAAATGCCGACGACGCGCATCGATTGCTTCCGAGGTCCAATCAATTGCCGTCGCCAATAAAGCGAAGCGCTGAGCGGCCGCGTGGCGCGCGCAAGGAAAGCGGCGAAGGGAATCACACCAGCGAAGGGAGAAACGCGTCAGCGGGGCGCTGAGGGCCTCTCCGCTCGAATGGGCTTTTAGCTACGCGAAGACTACTCTACCGCTCCCCGAATCACGAAGGGGTGGGGAGCGATCCAAAGTTCTTTGGCGACTAAAAAAGGGACCCGGTGGCCAAATTCCTCCGCTACGCCCTGGCGACGTTCTGCTTCGCGGCAAGCGTCGGGTGTTTGGCGTTGTGGTGGCGAAGTATGACGCATATTGAACTCATCGCGTTCGCTCGCCCGTCAATGCCTGTTACAACTGTGCGATGTAGTCATGGCTACTTCATCGTTGGCACTACGGCAAATCCCACGTCACGCAACCTAAACTTGTATCGTTCACACAGAATTCGGGCGGACTCGCAATCCGTCGTAGTTCAAGAAGTCATCCGAACCGGCCGCTGCTTCGGCGAGGTACGACACTTCAAGTTCTGCCCCCTCTGGTATCCCGCCCTCGTCTTCGCCCTCGCTGCCGTAGGCATCCTGCAAATCCCCCGCTTCACGATTCGCTCGGCGCTCATTGCCACGACGATTATTGCTGCCCTGCTGGGGATGGTCGTTGTTTTGTAAACTACCGCAATGGCCAAAGCATTTAGCTACGCCGTGGCGCCGTTTGCTTCGCGGCAAGCGTTGGCTGTCTGGCGTCCGGTGGCGGGGCTCCTCACTGCTAGGCATGGTCGTGGTGCTGTAGCTGCACATCGCAACCTTCGCGCCGGCTGTTTTTCCTGGCCCGCGTCGCGTGAGTAGCGTCCGGCGCGGGCGGCGACTTAGCGAATCTCGCGGGGCGCTTTTCTACAAGCAAATGCACAGATTGCGATGGTGTAGACCATGCAGGCGTGACTTGGTTCGGGAACTGCATTCCCTGCCCAAAGCATTCCGCCCAAGAACTGCAAATGGTTTCTCATGCTGGTAACGCCTACGAAAGTTCCATCAGCTTTCCAACGGAAAACGCCAATCTGCGCTGAGGTGGCAAAGACGTCATTGTTAGGACCGCGAACTATTGCCTCCGGATTAACTAATTCCGGCGCGAGAAACTCACGAAGCAGGGTTCCGTCAGTGGCAAATTCTCGAATGGTTTCCATGACGACGTCACCCACGAAAACCGTGTCCGTTGCCTCGCTGTACGACAAGTTGGAGACGAGTCCAATTGGAAGTGACTTTTTGAATGCGCCAGAAGCAGTGTCGAATACGTTGACGCTCCCAAAAGCCCTTCCTGTCCAGAGTTCGCCATTGGGTAGGGATACGGCGGCGTCTACCCGATCAGACCCTATAGTCCCTAGATTCAACCCAGCGGGACTGAACTTTTGAAGGTAAAGATGATCTGTCTGAGTAGCCACGAAGTAATTGCCGTCGGGACCAACCGTGACATTACCCGGGATACCTAAGTTGGGGTGTACAAAGCTTAGGGACGACGGACGATTGCCGGCGTGATCATAAACACGTATTTCGGGCTGGCCTTGCGCTACGACGACTGCGCGCCCAAAGTCGTCGAACGCCATCTGGAATGGATTGTCAATCGAAGTGTCGAGGTAGCCCTTAAAAGTCAGGTCTGAATCAAACACTCCAATGTTGTCAGAGTCACCTCCCGCAATGAGGAAATCATCGCGGTCGAATCCAATCGCCGAAACGGAGCCCGAACGACTCGTAGTGAGCAATGTTATCAGAATAAATAACGTGCTGAGCGACCATCGGTGCATCATTAGTCAATTCCAGGCTAGTGCAAGAAGTTCTTGATTAAGAGCGTGAGCGACAGCAGGAATCATTGTAACAACGCACGTTCGTCATTCCCAATCAGCAATTAGGATCTACTCCGAGACTCGGCCGCCGCTTCACGATCCGCTCGGCGCTCATCGCGACGACGATCGTGGCTGTATTGCTGGGGATGGTCGTCGTACTGTGATCAAGTACTTCCGTTACGCACTGGCGACGTGTTTTTTCGCGGCGAGCGTCGGGGGTTTGGCGTTGTGGTTCTTGACAGGTCTTCGTGGTGGGTATTTCGACGCCGCAGTAGGTCATAGCAGCGTCGGATCAGTCGTTGTACAGGCCCACACCGGGATTGCATCGCTGACGGGGCGACTAACAACTGCGGAGTTGGTAGTCAGGAACGGATGGGCCTATAACTCGACGACCGATGGGCTTTCAATGGCCCTATTCAATCGAGTACGTGACAGCGAAGGGCTTTTCGGCCTCGGCACGCAATCGGTGTATTTCCCCCTCTGGTATCCCGCCCTCGTCTTCGCCCTCACTAGCGTCGCCGCCCTGAGACTCGGCCGTCGCTTCACTATCCGCTCGGCGATCGTCGCCACGACCGTCGTGGCTGGGCTGCTGGGGATGGCGGTGATTCTGTAGGAAGGTGCCTGGGCGGCGGTTAGAATGCACGGATGATCCAAGCGATCCTTGTCATCGTCTGCTTTGCGATCGTCGGCGGAATGATCTCCGGCGCAGTCGGCGCGCTCCTCCGAGGGAACCGCGGCGCCACCGTCGGCTTCATTGTTGGCGCGATCTTGGCTCCTCTCGGCCTGATCCTATTTTGGGTGGCCGTTATTCGCTCCGGGGCGTTCGGAAGTCTAGGATGACCCCGGCCGGGAGGCTGGGGGCTTGGGGGTGGTGGGTAGCTAAGTGTGCAGCCCCGGAATCGGGGTTAGAATGCCGGGATGGCACAATTTGCGGCAGGCTTACTGGTGGTTGGCTTCATAGGCGTTTGCCTGGCTGAACCGTATACCAAGATGGTCCGATCCATCAGCGGAAGCGACAGCCTGCTCACTGACCCTGGAATCATACGCGTAATTGGTTGGGTCCAGTTGGCGGCTGGGGCCGTTCTGGTTGGCGTCAATCTCTTTCGGGGCTAGTCCGCTCCCGATTGCATTCCGGCGCCGGCGGTTAGAATGCCGGGCATGACCCGCGCCTTCTCTTATCTCGCATTTCTCCTGTCGGCCCTATTCGCACTGTGGTTTGTTGCCGGGTGGGTCGATGCAATCTGGAGCAACGGGCTATCTGTAGGCGCCTACTCACTCCTCCACTGGCCGGCAGTCAGTGGCACGATCGCTCTGCCAGTCTTGGCCGTGGTGTTTCTGTGCCTGGGAATGTCCCTGCTGCCGAAGGACTGACCCCGGCCGGGAGGCTGGGGGCTAGGGCTGCTTTCGCCCCACCCGTCGCCAGCGGGTATAGTGCGGGGAAGGACAAGGGTCCATAGGCTCCAGGCTCCTGTTTTCACTAATTATCGAGCTCGTCGCGAATGCTGTAAAGATAAAGAAGTGAAGCAATTAGGCTGGCTCCGAGGCCAAATGCCGCCACCATTCCTACGTAGGCCACGACGGAGAAATCGTCGGCCCATGCCGATTGTCTAGCGAGCCGGGATTGCTCTGGCCTCGTCAAGATCCGGAACGCATCGATCAAAAATAGGACGACTCCTAGCACAGGACCACAAACGACAAAAACTAAAGCAGATATCGGCCCCGAGCGTCCGCGCGAGTGTATGTAAACGACAAGCAGTCCCGCCAACAATCCGAGACAGACGAAGATGACGACTAAATAGCCAATCGCGGCCTCGTCGGAGATAGTTGGGTCCATAAAACACGTTCTTTCACCCGCCTAGCGAAGACTTGGTTCATGAGCGTGCATTAGACTAGAGACGTTGATTTGGTCAAGAGTTTGCGGCCGGGGAGCGGGGGCGGTAGAGTGGCGGGCATGAGACTATCACTTTTCGTTGCCCTGTTAGCAAGTACTATCGCGATGCCTGCGAGCGCGCAAGTTACCGCTCTGTACAATCCCGCCACCGGCAGTGTCACGCTATCTCATCTTGATAGCCTGCCGTTTCAGGGCAATTTCTGGGTGTTTATTCTCAAGTCTGAATTGGGCGAGTTGAAGGAGCCTGGGATACCAACAGGTTCGGCGTTCACAACTTTAGATTCTGGATTCACGGTATCCTACGGTGACCTGCCGGGCGAAATAAATTGGTTCTCCTCCGATGCGGTTCTGGATTCGCGTCTCTTCTACATGGGTGACGTCGTAGTGCCAGGAACGCCTGCAGATGACCTGGCGTTAACTTGGGTGTACGGCTTGAGTGATGGTCCGTTCGGAATTCCTCGCGACGGCGTGATAGCAGTAGTGCCTGAGCCGGCGTCCTGGGGGGGGCTCGCATCGTTACTTGGGGTGTCAGCGGCGATCCTCGCCTCACGCCGCCTTCGCCGCCCGCAGGGATGAGAGGGTGAAGGGCGTCAGAACTCACCGATTCGTCCGTAGGGATACGCAGCCTCTGGGAACAGGCTCCGGAGTTGATTGATCTCTTGAGCGTCCATTGCCGGATCGACTAGCAGCGCGTCGTAGCCGCTCTCGCCGAACAGCCGCAGCAAGCCAGGAGCGGCGACTGGGTGCCCTCCGGCGACGCGGCCAGACCTTATCGCCTCTCCCCGCTGATTGTGCCAGTCGACATGCCGCCACATCGCTACCGCCACGATCGCCGTGACGGCCAGCGCGACGCGGAGGGTGAAGCGGGGGCGGGGCATGGGGTACTAGCCGTTTGATGGCTGGAGCGAGGCAGCATACGCCTCGTAGAGTTGCATTGCGTTGTCGACGTACAACTCCGCATAACCGCAGTCGCTACAGATCCACGCCTTCAAATAGCCGCTGCGGAATCCCTTAAAGATAAATGCCCTGGGGTTGGAACTGACGCAGGCCGAGAGCCTCCCACCTTTATTTTCGTAGGTGCACGCGTCGGGGACGATTTTGGCAGAACCGCACTTGCTGCAGCTTGAGATTTTCATCTTCTATTCTCCGAGAGTCAGATTCCGATCGCTATAGTCGCGGTCAATTTTTAACGACGCGATTGTACGCGACGCGGCGTCCTTGCGCATAATCTACCGCCCCCGGATGCCCCATGTCGCGCGCTCGCCGGTCGAGAAGGGGAATCGCACCGGCGACCGCCCGAACGCGAGAGGAGGGTTGCTAGCGCGCGTGGCGGCATGGCGGTGATTTCACGACATGGAGATTACTCTCACAGTTCCCAGCACGCGAAGGGGCGGGAGGCTATTCAAAATCTCTGGCTGAACTGAAAAGGGACCCCCGCGACGCGTGAAAGCGCTGCTGCTCGAGTCGCTTCGCTCGACCGGAGGGTTGAAGTCGTCGGCGCTCGGTGATCATCGCCGCGACGATCTTAGCTGGGCTGCTCGGGATAGCAGGGCTTCTGTAGGGGAGGCTGATCGCGGATTCACAGCGGCGAACTCGAAGACATGGCTCGCTGGTCATGTTTCGATTCTGCAGTTTCTGATGACTGATCCGCGATAGCATCCCTTGCTCACTCCGCACCGCTTGCCCAGACGATCCTAACAGTGACGCAACGCCCCTTCCCTCCCGTCACTAAGGGACGCCCAATGGCTCGTGCATCTCTCGCTGCCGTCTCTCTCGGCTTCGCCGTTCTGGTTGGTTGCGGGACCTCAGAGATCGACGGACTTCGCGCCGCGGTCGAGAAGCACAAGAAGACCGCGGAGAGCGCCGCCGCGGCGACCAAGATCGCGGAAGCTGCCGCTCTCAAGGCCAGAGAAGCGGCGTCCGCAACGCTCGCACAAGCAGAGGAACTGCATCGCCAGGCAATCGCTCGCGATTTCGCCGCAGAGGAGCGGACGCGTGCTGCGGCAATAACCGAGAAGACCGCTGAGCAGACGATGAGGGAAGCCAACGACCTGATGGCGGCCGCAAAAGTGATCATGGCCGAACTGGAGGATGATCGCGACGACTTTAGCCGCCGAGTCGCAGAGGCTCAGCGGCTGATTTCCGACGGAGCGCGAGCCAAGATCGAAGCCAAGAACGCTCAGGCGATTTCCGCGGGCGTCCAGCGTCTCGCCACCGCAGCCCGCGACGATCGCCAAGCCGCCGAGCAGGCCCTGCGAGAGGTGACACGCGCTCGCGAACTGATCCTCGCCGAACGTCTTGCCGCGACTAAGGAGCAGAAAGCCGCCTGCGCGTCGATCGAAGCCGCTCGCCTAGAGAAGCTCGCTGCCTCCGACGCTCTCGAAGCGGCGAAACTCGCCAAACAAGAAATCGTGAATGATCGTTCATTGCTCGATCAGGAGCGGGAACTACTGGCACAGGCTCGGCAAGACGTTGAAGAACGTACCGCACTTGCCGACGCGCGGCTGGCGAAGGCCGAAGCGAAGAAGGCGTCTGCCGAACTAGCAAGGACCGAAGCGGCGCGGCAACAGGTGATCCTGGCCGAACAACTGTCGGCCCTGGAAGCTGCGAAGGAAGCGGCCGCCATCAGCGCGCTTTCCGCCGAGCAGTCCCGCGCCCTGTCGGCGATCGAGCGTCGTGCGGCCGAAAAAGCTCGCGCTTCTGCAGTTGCCGCTGAGCAGGAAGCGGTGAGCAGCAACGACTACGTTTCGTCGGTGCTTGCTCAACTCCGCGAGACGCAGGAGCAAGCCACGCTGGAGGCGACCGCACGCCCGCGATCGTCTGTAAAGATCAGCGCGGGGGAGACGGAAGACGCGACCAAGTAGCATTGGCATCCTTCCCTTACGCCGGACGGGCCGATGGCCCCAGTGACACGCTCACGCGTCTCCGGCGTTCGGCAAAGGGAATCAACCAGCAACCACTGGGACGCATTAGCGTGGCGCTGAGGGCCGCAGAGCGTGAGGTTGTACGGGGACGCGGAGACTACTCGCACAGTTCTCGCAACATGAAGGGGTGGGAGGCGATTAAAAAATCCTCAACTGGGCAGAAAGGGACCCCTTCAACGCTACGAAAACGTCGCTCTCGCGTGCGCGCGCGAGGGGTTCATGGGTTCGCCGATCGAACGAGGGCCATGACCGCCAGCCTCACGGGGTCGGGCAAGGTCGCCCAGCGGTTGGCGACTTCGGAGAGGTCGGGATCATATCCAGCCATGGGAGCGGTCTGGTTCGCCTCGTTGCCATCTGCTGCTTCAGCTTGTTCCGCCCCGTTTTCTGCGCTGCCTGCTGCGCCAGGCGCTGCGCTTTGCTTAGAGTCTTCGCTTTCCCCGGAGAATTCGGGGGTCGCACGCGGACTCATAATCCCTTGGTCCTAGGTTCGAATCCTAGCCGGACTACTCCTACGCTTGGCTTGCGGCAAAGAAACCGCACTGATCGATTAGGTACGGATTATTGCGGGACGTGGAGCTGCAGACGACGTGTGCGCGATGCACGGGAAACAGTGACGAGCACGAGCTTGAACACGAGGTTTCAAGCAGTGCCCGTTCCGCTTCGAGGAAAGTTGGCTGGCGCTCTACTCTTCCTCGCTGCGGAGACTCGCCAGCACGCTGTAGTCTTCCAACGTACTGGTGTCGCCGACCGTCTCTTTGCCCGCGGCAATGTCGCGGAGCAGCCGGCGCATGATCTTGCCGCTGCGAGTTTTGGGCAGCGTCCCGGTGAAGCGGACGTCGTCGGGCTGGGCAAGCGCACCTATCTGCGTACGGACATGCTTCACAAGTTCCTTGCGGAGCTCTTCGCTCGGCTCGGCGCCCCGCAAGGTCACGAACACGGCAACCGCTTCGCCCTTTAGCGGATCGGGCCGCCCCACCGCCGCGGCTTCGGCGACGTTCGGGTGGCTGACCAGCGCGCTCTCGATCTCGATCGTGCTGAGTCGGTGGCCCGAGACGTTCAGCACGTCGTCGATGCGACCCATGATCCAGTAGTATCCGTCGGCGTCGCGGCGGGCGTTGTCGCCGGCGAGATACTTGCCGGGGACCTTTGACCAATAGACTTCCTTGAATCGTTCGTCATCGCCCCAAATGCCGCGCAACATGCCGGGCCATGGATGAGCGATGGTCAGCCAGCCGCCGTGCGTGGCGTCGACCTCGGCCCCCGACGAGTCGACGATCTTGGGCAGGATGCCTGGCAACGGCATCGTGCAACTCCCGGGCTTCGTCGGCGTGGCGCCGGGCAAGGGACTCATCATGATGCCGCCCGTTTCGGTCTGCCACCAGGTATCGACGATGGGACAGCGCTCACCACCAATCTTGCGGTGATACCACATCCAGGCTTCGGGGTTGATCCCCTCGCCGACGGTGCCGAGGACCCGCAGGCTCGATAGATCGTACTTCTCGACGTGATGGTCGCCCCACTTCATGAAAGCGCGGATAGCCGTGGGCGCCGTGTAGAAAAGCGAGACCTTATATCGCTCAATGAGCTCCCAGAATCGCCCCTCATGCGGAAAGTTCGGGGCGCCTTCGTAGATCAGGACCGTCGCGCCCGCCGAAAGCGGGCCGTAGGTGACGTAGGTGTGTCCGGTGACCCAGCCGCAGTCGGCCGTACACCAATAGACATCCTGCTCGCGATGGTCGAATACCCACTCGAAAGTCTTCTTGGCGAATAGGTTGTAGCCAGCGGTCGTGTGGCGAATCCCTTTGGGTTTGCCAGTCGATCCGCTGGTATAGAGGATGAATAGCGTCGTCTCGCTGTCGAGCGGCTCGGCGGGACAATTGTCGCTGGCCTCGGCCATCAACTTGTGCCACCAGAAATCGCGGCCCGGCTCTATGTGGATCGCCTCGTTCACACGATCGAGGACGACGCACTTTTCCACCGACGGCGATTTCTTCAGCGCCTCGTCGACCGTTTGTTTGAGCGCGAGCACTTTGCCGCGTCGCCAAGCGGCGTCGGCAGTAATTTGGATCTTGGCCTGCGCGTCGTTGTTGCGATCGGCGATTGCTTCGGCTGAGAACCCGGCGAAGATCACCGAGTGGATGGCGCCGATGCGGGCGCACGCCAGCATGGCGATGACCAGTTCAGGCGTCAGCGGCATGTAGATCGAAACGACGTCGCCTTGCTTCGTCCCGAGTGACTTGAGCACATTGGCGAACTTGCTGACCTCGCGGAGTAGCTCCGCATACGTATACTGACGTTTGTCGCCAGGCTCGCCTTCCCAAATTAATGCGATGCGATCGCCATTGCCGGCAGCGACGTGCCTGTCAAGACAGTTGTAAGAAGCGTTCGTTTTGCCGCCGACGAACCACTCGGCGAACGGTTCGTTCCAGCGAAGAGCTTCGGTAAACGGCTGGAACCAGTGAAGTTCTTCTTTGGCAAGCCGGGCCCAGAATGCGGGCGAATCGGCAGCCGCCTCGTCCCATAGCTGTTGGTACTCGGCCATCGACTTGATTCTTGCGCGGGCCGACGTCTCGGGCGTGGGGGGGAATACCCGGGATTCATGCATCACGGTGTCGAGTTGGCCGGTGGACTGCTGTCCCATGAGTATCTCCGCGGATGAACTAGCGAGACGGCGTCGAAGAGAGCCGACAAGAGCGCGGCGTACTACGACGCCGCGCCACGCGATTGTAATCGACGGGCCAGCGGCCTTAAAGTGCCGGCGTCTCGGGCCGAGCGAGGCGTCGGAGCCCCTTGATCCTGCAACGCCGGGCCGAGGCCCCTTAGCTGGCGTAAACGTCGGCTGCGGCGGCCACGCTCGCGCCGTGCGTGAACTTGAACCCTTGCTCGGCGAGCAATTGCTCCAGGGCCGAGAGCACCAAGTAGACATTGGCCGGGCGAGCGCCGTACCCCATCAGGCCAATGCGCCAGACCTTGCCCTTGAACGCGCCGAGTCCCGCGCCAATCTCGATGCCGAAACGGTTCAGCAGATCGCTGCGAACTTTCACTTCGTCGATGCCCGGGGGAATGTGGACCGCGTTGAGCATGGGCAGTTGATGCCCTTCCTGCGCGGCGTACATGATGCCGATGGCTGCCAGCCCCGCTTTGAGCGCGCGGTGGTTCAGCGCATGGCGGGCAAAGCAAGCGTCGAGTCCTTCCTCGAGAATGATGGACACCGCCTCATACAAGCCGTAGCTCATGTTGATGGGAGCGGTGTGATGGTAGACGCGGTCCGATCCCCAGTAGTTGGCGAGCATCGTCACGTCGAGATACCAGCTTTGCACCTTCGTCTTGCGGGCCATGATCACGTCCATCGCGCGCTGGTTGAACGAGACTGGCGCGAGTCCTGGCGGGCAACTCAGGCATTTTTGCGTGCCGGAGTAAATCGCGTCGATACCCCACCTGTCGACTTCGACCGGAACGCCGCCGAGCGACGTTACGGCGTCGACCAGCAACAGCGCGCCTGCCTCGTGCACGATCTTGGCGATCTCTTCGATGGGCTGATAGGCGCCGGTCGACGTTTCGGCCATCACAATGCCCACGACCTTCGGCTTGGCGGCGTCGACCGCATTGCGGAGTTCCTCCGGCGTGAAGACCTCGCCCCAGGGACGCTCAACTTTGGTGACTTTGGCGCCAGCTCGCGCGGCGACGTCGGTCATGCGACCTCCGAAGACGCCGTTGACGCCAATCACCATCGAGTCGCCAGGCTCGATGAGGTTGACGACGGTCGCCTCCATTCCGGCGGAACCAGTTCCGCTGACGGCAAACGTCATCCGGTTGCTCGTGCGAAAAAGTTCGCGCAGCCCGCCCTGCAGCTTGTCCATCACTTGCAGATAGTACGGATCGAGGTGGCCGACAGTTGGCCGGGCCATCGCCGCGAGAACGCGGGGGTGAATGTCACTGGGGCCAGGGCCGAGGAGGGTGCGAATTGGCGGATTGAGCGAAGGTAGGGCGGGCATCGTGCGTCCTGTGCGGCGATGGGGAAAGCTGAATTACGTCGGCGGCGAAGCTAGGCGGCTCGCCGATCTATTCGCTAATGAACTGCTGGGAAAGAGTCGCGCATTCCTCGACGGTCATCTCACCGGGCTGAACCCAGAGCCGGTACTTCACGTCCAGCGGTTCGTCCTTCGTGACGTCGGCGACAAAATATGATCCAAATCGTCCGTAATCCCGTTCGCTGTATCGCGCCGGTTTCGGATTCGAAGGATGGTCGAGATAGAGCACCGTGAACCTTTGCCCATCGACGACAAAGCTCATGGCATTCCACGGGCGGTTCTCATTTTCAGCGTTCTCCTTCGCGGCTGGATTCTCGTGATCCCAGTTGCGATAGTCTCCCGGCTGGCCTCGGCCATCGGTGCGGAGATAGTACGTCTCGGCGGCCGTTTCGTCGGGAACTTTCTGCGTCGCGCGAAACTGGAATCCGGCGTGCTGTGGATCGCCGTCAAGGTGGATTGGCTTGCCGTCGGCCGTTTCCAGGTGCGACGCGAAGTCGATTTGCCAGCCGTCAACGCTATCATGCTTGGTACGCCGCACCTCGATCTCGCGCGTCTCATGGGCGAAGAGCTCTCCCTCCTGGCCGTGCCAGTCGATGGCGACGACCTGCGATGCGGAATCATCGTCGGCCGTTTGCTCGATCACTTCCTCGTGCGACTGGAACGTCTTTCCAGTGCAGTGCCACATGTCGCACTGCTTGCCGTCGCCGTAGGAGATTTTGTTGAAGCCGTAGAAGAGTCCGCGATGATGGGGGAAAAGGCCGCCCGTTCCCTTGGTCAGCAACGTCTGACCGTCAGGGCTGAACACCTGATGATACGGCTTGAACGTGTCGTTCCGCGTCTGCTCGCTCGACTCGTCCAGCGTTGGCATTTCGTAGCGCAGAACCGGCTTGCCGTCAAAGTCGAGGTCGACGTGATCGGCCTGAGGCGCCTGCCACTCGAATCGGTCGGCCGGGGCGTTTGCGGCGATGTTCAGCGTAAGCAGGAAGAACCCGATCCCCGCAGCTCGAACCCCCATGGATTTTGCCTCCGATTTCGTTCTATTAACGCCTCTGACCGCAAATGCGGCTTGGCGTTCATCGTAACGTACCGGGGCTGCCGGGAGCAAACGCGGCAGTCTCCATGTCGAAGCGCGTCACCGTGGGCGCTGCAAACAAGACGCCGCCTAGGGCTGAAGGGCCTCCTCCGTCGCCGCGTCGGCCAAATCGAGCGTGAACTCGGCGTCCAGCTCAACGTCTTCGGCGGTTTGAACGTCGGCCGCCTCCGCGCTGCAGGCAAAGGGACTGAGCCCCGCCTCGCAGTCGCCGAAGCTAATGCCGAGCGCACGAGCTGCCTGGACCGCGGCGCCCTCGCTGTCGACCAGACGAATCTGGTGAACGGCCTCGATAATCGGCACGCTGCCCATGTCGGGCGGGTTGTAGCAGATCATTTGGCCGAACTTCCTTTCGACGATCAGCCGAACCGCGTGGGCGCCATATTGAGTGGCAAGCACCCGATCAAACGTGGTCGGCGCTCCGCCCCGCTGCAAATGGCCGAGGACCACGCAGCGAGCTTCGCGATGGAGTCGTTCTTCCAACTCGCGGGCAATCAGCGGGCCGATGCCGCCGAGTTTCTTTTGCGCGCCGCGCCGTTCTTCGCCCACCATCTCGCCCGTCGGGAGGTGCGCCCCTTCCGCGACGACGACCAGCGTGAAGTGCTTGCCGTGGACCTCGCGATCTAGAATCTTATGGCAAACGTTCTCGAACGACCACGGGATTTCGGGAATCAAGATGACGTCGCCGCCGCCCGCAATGCCAGCGTGGAGCGCGATCCAGCCGGCGTGACGGCCCATGACTTCAAGAACCATAATCCGCTCATGAGCGGCCGCCGTCGTGTGGAGGCGATCAAGCGCGTCAGTGGCGCACGCCACCGCGCTGGAGAAACCGAACGTGTAGGCCGTCGCCGAGAGGTCGTTGTCGATCGTCTTTGGCACGCCGACCACCGGGATGCCGAATTCGTGGAACTGTTGCGCGACCGCGAGCGATCCATCGCCCCCGATGCAAACCAATCCCTCGATGCCGAGCTGTTTTACCGTACCCGCAACGCCTTCGAGCAATTCCGGATCAAGGTCAACGCGATCCTGTACGCCTACCGTGGCGGCGAAGCGGCCTTTATTCGTCGAGCCAAGAATGGTTCCGCCCTGCGTGAGAATGCCGGCAGTATTCTTGGGCGTGAGCGTGATGTAGCGAACGGGATCGTATAGGCCTTCATAACCCTTCAGGAAGCCGAGGCACTCATACCCGAGTTGCCACGATGCCTTCACAACGCCGCGGATAACTGCGTTCAGGCCGGGGCAATCGCCGCCGCTGGTGAGAATTCCGAGCCGCTTGCTCATGTCGAAAAATCCTGTGCTAAGTAATGCGAACAGGAAAGGATAGGTCGCCGCCCGCGCAATGGAGAATACTTGATAGAAACTGCTTCAGACGGCAGAGTCGGTGCAATCGCCAACGTCGATTGTGCAAAATGTTTGGGCTTCAGTGCTCCGTTCGCAAGCAACGCAGAACTTGAGCGAAAATCGGCAAATCGTCGAGGCATCGACGCGAACCGTCGACTCCGGGAATCGAAGCTGCAAGCTTATCCGCGTCTGACCCGCCGCCAGGCCAAACGCGCGAGCACCTTGGCTTTTCCGACCGCTTCGCTGACGCCCACCTTCGAGGCGCCCGCTCGGCGATCGGTGAAGTCGATGGGCACCTCAGCAAAACGTGCGCCGCGACGGTGAAGCTGCCAGAGGATCTCCTCAAGGTAGGCGTACCCCGTTGCATGAAGATCGCTGAAATCGAGTTCGGCAAGCTTCGAAACGCGGTAGAGCCGACAAGCCGTACTCGCGTCGCGCACCGGCGCCCCTAGCACGACTCTCGTAGCGAGATTCATCCCTCGACTGACGATGCGCCGGCCGAGGGGCCAGCCGTGGATTTCGCCGCCTGGGCAGTAGCGGGAGCCAATCACGATGTCGGCATCCGTTGACGCTGCGATGAGGCGGGGCAGCGCCTCGGGGGGGTGGCTCCAATCGGCGTCGAGCGTGATCAGCCAGTCGTAGCCGCGCTCGATGGCCGTCTGCATCGCCAGCCATGACGCCGAACCGAGCCCGAGCTTGCCGGCCCGATGGATCACCGAGAACCACGGCGAGCGGGCCGCCTCCGCATCGCACCAACGACCGGTTCCGTCGGGCGAGTTGTCGTCGACCACCAGCACAGCGGCGTCGGGTAGACGTTCTCGAATCGCCGCGACGAGCGTGGGGAGATTCTCGATCTCATTATAGGTGGCGATGGCGACGAGCAGCATCATTCCACCGTCACGCTCTTCGCCAGATTTCTCGGCTTGTCGACGTCGCAGCCGCGGAGGACGGCGATGTGATAGGCCAACAGTTGCAGCGGGATCGCGGCGACGATCGGCTGCAGGAAGTCGGCGGTCGCGGGGATCTCCAGCACGTCGTCTGCTAGTTCGGCCAAGTCCCGATCTCCCTCCTCGACGACGGCGATCACCGGCCCGCCGCGCGCCTTGATCTCCTCAACGTTCGCCACGACTTTGTCATAGACGCCGCAACGCGGCACGATAAACACGCTTGGCGTGTTCTCGTCGACGAGCGCAATCGGCCCATGTTTCATCTCGGCCGCCGGGTAGCCCTCGGCATGAACGTAACTGATTTCTTTGAGCTTGAGGGCGCCTTCGAGCGCCGTCGGAAAGTTGTACATCCGCCCCAGGTATAGGAAGTTCTCGCAGCCGGCGTACTTCCCGGCGATGCGGCGGCATTCGGCATTCGTCGTGAGGGCACGCTCCACTAGCGACGGCAGGCGTTCAAGGTCATCGATGATCCTCAGGCCCGCTTCGTAGCTCAGGTGATGGAGCCGCCCAAAGTGCAGGGCCAAGAGCGCCATGACGACGCACTGCGACGTGTACGCCTTCGTAGACGCGACCCCAATTTCCGGGCCGGCGTGCAAGTAGATGCCGCCGTCCGCCTCGCGGGCGATCGTGCTCCCCACGACGTTGCAGATCGCCATCGTCGGATGTCCCTTGCGCTTCATCTCCCGCAACGCGGCGAGGGTGTCAATCGTCTCGCCGCTCTGCGTAATCGCGAACAACAATGTCGTCGGCGTCAGCGGCGGATTGCGATAGCGAAGTTCGCTCGCATACTCCACTTCGACCGGCACGCGGGCGAGCGTTTCGATCATGTACTCGCCGACAAGAGCTGAATGCCAACTCGTGCCGCAGGCCGTCAGGACGAAGCGGTCAATCGACCGCAATTGTTGCGGAGTGAGATTCAGCCCTCCAAACTTCGCGGTGGCTGCGTCTCGATCGAGTCGGCCGCGCATGGCGTTTCGCACCGTCTCGGGCTGCTCGAAGATTTCTTTGAGCATAAAGTGCGGGAAACCGCCCAGCTCGACGTCGCTCGATTCAATATTGAGCAGCTTGACGTCGTGCTCCACGTCGCCCTGATCGCGATGGATGACGCGAATCGCGTCGGCCGAGACGACGGCCATTTCGTGATCGGCCAGGTAAACGATCTGATCCGTGTGCCCGGCCAGCGGCGAGCCGTCGCTGGCAATGTACTTTTCGTGATCGCCCACGCCGATAACCAGCGGACTGCCGAGCCGGGCAGCCACAATCACGTCGGGCCAATCGCGAAAGACGATGGCGAGCCCATAAGTGCCTCGTAGCTGCGCCAGCGCCGCTTGAACGGCCGCAATCAGCGGTGCATAGGGATCGGCCGCGTCGTCGAACGAAGTCGGCAGCATCGCCAATTCATCCGCGATCAAATGGGCGACGACCTCGCTGTCGGTCGCGCTGCGGAACTCGTATCCCTTGCTGATCAGTCGTTCCTTAATTGGCCGGAAATTCTCGATGACTCCATTGTGGACCAGCGCCAGGACGCCGTTGCCGCCGACGTGAGGGTGAGCATTCTCGTCAGTCGCCGGACCGTGCGTCGCCCAACGCGTGTGTCCGACGCCAAGCGAACCACGGACCGATGTTCGCTTAAGCAATGCGGCAAGGTCATCGACTCGTCCCGCGCTTTTGGCGATGGTGAGGCTGCCCCGCTCGGCAGTCACGATGCCGGCGCTGTCATAGCCACGATATTCGAGCCGCCTTAGCCCGGCGATCAGGAAGTCGGCCGCCTGATCGGGCCCGATGTAGCCGACAATGCCGCACATGCGATGTTCCTTCCGCGAGCCATTTCGGAAACGTTGCTAGCTGGCGCCGACGGTTAACGCTTCGGCGACTGCCAGCAAGCGTAACACGGGCCGAAAAACTCTACTACGCGAATGTCGGCTCCCGGGTTTCGCTCTTGGGCTGAGGAGAAAAACCGGCTACTTTCCGGCGCCGATTCAAAGTTCTTGAGCGAGGCTATTGTTCATGTCGCCCCTGCGTTCGCACTTCCGCCGCATTCTGGTGATCCCCGCCCGCCGTCGTTCGACGCGCCTGCCCGACAAGATGCTGCTTCGGGCCGCTGGCAAGACGGTGCTCCAACATACGTACGAAGCTGCGCTAAAGGTCAAACGGGCCGAACTGATCCTCATCGCCACGGACGACGAGGAGATTGCAGCCGAGTGCCGCCGCTTCGGCGCCCAGGCGGTCATGACCAGCCCCGACTGTCCCAGCGGCACGGATCGCGTGGCGGAAGCCGTCGCGGGCTTCCCTGCCGCGGAGGTGATCGTCAATCTTCAGGGTGACGAGCCTGAAGCCGACGCCGCAGCCATCGACCGACTTTTCGAACTGTTGGAAGCGACTCCTACTGCAGCGATGGCCACGCTGGCGACGCCGATCCGTGATCGCCACAAGCTCGAAGACCCGTCGTGCGTCAAGGTGACGTTCGATGCGGTTGGCCGGGCGCTCTACTTCTCCCGCAGTCCGATTCCGCACGCCCGCGAGTGGGACGACAGCCTCCTCGCGACGGAGCCGGCGACGTTCCATCAGCACATCGGCATCTACGGGTACCGCCGCTCGCTGCTCATGCAGATGCCGAAGTGGCCAGTCGGCCGACTGGAACAGATTGAAAAGTTGGAACAACTCCGCGTGCTCGAAAACGGCGAAGCAATCCTGGTCGCGGTCACCCAGCGGGCCACTAGGGGCATCGACACCCCCGAAGACTTCGCCGATTTCGTCGCCCGGCGCGCGGCCTAAACCTGTACCCGAGCAGCCCATCGTGGCGTGCCGGCCGCCGGCGGCCTAAAATAGCCCGATGCCCGGCGTAACTCCCATTGGCGAAGTCCCCCTCCCGCTGCTGATCACCGGCGTTGCGGGAGTTGCTGGCTACAACGCATTCGACTACTTCTCGCAGCGTTATCCCGGGCGCGTGGTGGGGATCCGCCAATCCGACAATTGGAAGCTAAGTGCGCCTGGCATCGTGGCGTGCGACGCCGAGGATCGCGGCGAGCTCAGCCGCCTATTTGATCATTGGCAGTTCGGCTCGGTGCTCGATTGCGCCGGCAATTGTGCACTGCGGGCTTGCGAGTTGGATACGCGACTTGCTTGGCGCACCAATGTCGAAGGGCTGATCAACCTCACTTCGATCATCGCTGAAAGCGACGTCCGGCTCGTTCATGCATCGATTGATCTGGTGTTCGCCGGTCGCGACGGCGGCAGCTACGTTGAGGGCGATCCGACGGACCCGGTGACGGTCTATGGTAAGACGATGGTTGCTGCCGAGCGGTTATTGTTCGATTGGCTGCCGAACTCGTGTACCGTGCGGATCTCGCTGCCAATGGGCGTGAGTTTCAACGGCCACGCCGGAGCGATCGACTGGATTCAGTCGCGATTCAAGAAGGGGCGGCCGGCAACCCTCTACTTTGACGAAGTGCGGACGCCCACTTACACCGATTGCTTGAACCGACTGTTCGAGCGCCTGCTTGCCAGCGATCTTACGGGGCTCTTTCATGCGGGTGGTCCGCGCCGGCTTTCGCTCTACGAGATCGCGCAAATCGTGAACCGCGTCGGCGGCTACGATCCGGCGCTGCTCATCGGTTGCCTGCGCCATGCCGCCGGCCCCATTCCGCCGCGCGCGGGCAATGTCGCCATGGATTCGTCAAAGCTGACGACGGCGTTGGGCTGCGAACTATTTAATCCTTGGCCATACGACGAAGCGCTCGTGCCGACTCACGTCGATTGGCACCGCGAACGGGGGCCTGAGCGCGGCTCGCCGCAGTTGTTGCGTGACGTTCTCTACCATAATCCGCGGTATGCGACGGCTGAGCAGCGGTTGGCTTGAGACGCCGCGTTGACTTTTCAACTCATGCACCGCGGCATCTTGCCACGGGTCAACTCTTCAATTCGCTTAACGACTCCGCAGCCGCTCCCACAACAGCAGGCCGCAGATCGTTTTCGCATCCTCAATATCGCCGCGATCGACCATCTCGATCGCTTCCCTCCAGGGGACCACCAGATTGTCAATGTTCTCGCCCGCTTCGCGCGCGGGGTTGCCCGCGGTGAGTCCCTCCGCCACAAAGGCGTGCATCTGCTCGCGCAGGATCCCCGGCGACATGTAGAACGACGGCAACTCGCGCCAACGCTCGGCCGTGTAGCCGGTCTCCTCTTGGAGCTCGCGCATCGCCATGGCAAGTGGCGTCGCCGGCGGCTCCATCGTTCCCGCGGGGAGTTCGATCAGCGTCTTGCCGACGGCCACCCGCTCATTACGAATCAGACACACGTGTTGGTCGTCCACCATTGGCACGATGACGACCGCCCCCGGGTGCAGCACGACCTGTCGCGGTCGCACGCCGCCCGTCCGGGTTGTTTGCTCGATCTCGACGACGTCGAATCGGGGAGTTTTCAGAAGCACCCGCGTTTCGGCCGCATGCGATTCCATCGTATTTCGTCTCCGCAGGCCAGGAAGGATGGATAAAATCGACCCCAGCCGCGCCCGAATTCGCCGCAGGTGTCCGCCAATCCCGATTGCCGCGGAAGACACCGCAATGCGCCAACATTGTTTGCCACGCCGCCGCCGGATTGCTAGGATAGCCTGATCGGGCCGCCGCTGTCGAACCGCGTCGCCGGTCGACGCGTCGGAGGAGGCAACAGGCAAGATGAATCGCAGCGCCGCTGGTAGTTGGAGCTTTAGTCTCGGCCGTTGGCGCGGCGTCGAACTTCGTCTACACGCCCACTTTCCGCTGCTCGCGCTCGCCGTGATTTGGCTTGCGCAAGTCTCTAGCAGCGTCGCGGGAGACGTGTCCGGCGCGGATCCGTTGACGGTGCGCAACGCCCTTATTGCCCTGGCGATACTTTTTGCCAGCGTCCTGATCCACGAGGCGGTACGAGCGTTGGTGGCGCGTCGCGTTGGCGGGCGAACCAATCTGATCGTCCTCGGTCCGACGGGAGGCTGGTCTCAGCCTCACCTGCCTTCGGATCCACCGGCCCATTTGGTCACGGGCATTGCCGGCCCGCTTACCTATCTGGCGATCGTCGTCACTGCGGCGTGCTGCCTTGCGGCCGCTGGGAAGGACAATCTGCTCCATCTCTTCTCGCCGTTTCAGCCCGTGTTCCAAGACCATGACTCGCTGGGGCTGCTCATCGCTCAGCTGACGGTGTGGATCAACACTTGGCTGCTGCTGGTCAACCTGCTGCCCGTGCAGCCTTGCGACGGGGCCGAGATCCTCCGCAGCGTGCTGTGGCCGCTGGTGGGGCGAGCTTCCGCCTCGGCGGCCTCGGCTCACATCGCCTACGGCGCTGCCGCGGTGGCGGCGATTTTGGCGATCACGTTTCAGCACCAAGACTTCGTCCCCGGAATCGTCCCCAAGTGGTTCCCGCTCGCGGTCGTGTCGGTGTTGCTGCTGTACGGCGGCAATCGCGCGGCTCGCCAGCGCCAGTATGACGTCGGTCTCGACATCGATCAGTGGGAGTCCGACGACGAGCAGTGGATCAGCGCCGACTGGATTGACGATGATCGTACCGCCGTGCTTGTTGAGCATCTCCACCAGAAACAGCAAGACGTTCTCGATCGGAAGCGGCGCGAACGGGAAGATCGCGAAGATGCTCGCGTCGACGACATTCTCGCCCGCATGCACGAGGTCGGCTTCGATCAGCTTAGCGACGAGGAGCAGGCGGTGCTCAAACGGGCCAGCCGACGCTATCGCCAGCGGCAGCAGCGGGTCGAGGACGTGCATGGTCGTCCCGGCGCCATTTGAGGCACCCCTTTTCAGGCCTGGGGTCGCGTTTGCTCCACCGTTTAGCCGACGACGCGTCTGGGCGGCGCGAGTCCTGTCGCCTTGGTGCTGCGGATAGCTTGAGCCCTGACTCGACGTGCTAGCACGGAGGCTTCCTTGACCCGCAATGCCCACGACCGCGAGGATTTGCTGCGCGATGCGCGGGGGCTGTCGCCGCGCATGCAACTGGAAATCACGTCGCCCCCTGGCCCGCGGGAACTTTTTGCCGGCTTTCGCGGCGAGTCGCTGAGCCTGTACTTTGGCCAGGATCTCGTTTTCCACTTCAATGGCCGCGGTCAGCTGCGGCGGGCGTTTGTCGCGGACTTGTTGTTGAAGGCCGATGACGGCCGACTCGCGGCGATGCGCCGCGAGCGGACCCACGACGAAACGCGCCTCGTCAGCCAATCGATGACTGAAGTTCAGGAGCGAACGGTGCTGGCTGACTTGGAGCATCGCTTGCTGGAACTGGACGAAGCCATTGCGGCGGGCGCGTATCGGCTCGTCGGCGAAGTTCCGGCAGGCGGCGGCGCCATGAGCCGCTTGGAGGCGTGGCTGAACTCGCGCGGCCGAATCGAGCTGGCTGACTCCCCGCACGTCCGGTGAGTCGTCGGCCGGCATTACTTCGGTCCTCCATCTAAGGGGTCGTTCCAAACCTGCTTCTTCCACGCGCATGTCGAAGGGCTGGCTGCGGCGGTACTGGGCCCAATTTCTATAGGGAAGTTGGAAGAATATTTATCTCGCCGAGGCGCAGAGGAATTTGAGGGCGCGTTCAGTTCACGACGCCTGTGGATTGGCGGCGCGCGAAACTCGCGGCAAGGGGGGCGCCAACGAAAACAGGGTCCCGACGACAGTGCGTCGGAACCCTGTGTTAATCGCATCGTTGCTTGCCGCGTTCGGCGGGTCGTTTACGCGAGGCTACTTTTTTGCCGCTTCGCGCAGGGCGACCAGGTAGGGCACCGGTTCGCGGCCGAGGGCGTTCAGCACGGTGCCGCCGGCGGTGAAAGTGTGGGTGACCCAGTCGGGCTTGCCGTAGCGTTCGAGCGAGGCGCCCCCCTCGCCGCCGCCGATGTAGACTTCGACGCCGGCGTCCTTCATTCGCTTGAGTTGCGGGATGAAGCTCTTCGTGCCGGCTTCAAACCGCGGGTCTTCAAACATACCGAAGACGCCGTTGTGGAAGGCGACGGCGCCCTTGGGGGCCGAGGCGACGAACTCGCCGATCTTTTCTTCGAATAGTTTGCTGCTCTTCGGGCCGATGTCGAACTGCTGCATGCCCGGCTTGAGGGCGTCGACCGCCGTGCCGTCTTCGATGATCGAGTCGATGGGAACGATGAACTCGATTCCCTTGGCACGGCCGTCGGTGACCATCTTCTTAGCCTGTTCGACGCGCTCGCGGGGGATGTAGTAGGGCTTGTCGGCGTGCGAGGCTTCTTCGGCGGCGCCGATGCAAACTTCCTTGCCGTCGATTTCGCCGATCGCCTTGCGCAGGGCCATTGCCAGCGAACCGGCGGCGAAGACCTTGCGGATCGTGCCGCGGCCGATCATCGCTTCGAGGTCGTCGAGCTTGTCGATCTTTAGTCCGCTGAAGATCACCAGCTGCGTCTGCAGGCACTTGCGCATCGGGCCGTCGAATTCGCCGGCGACGTATTCGCCGAGAGCGACGCGGTCCATCGCGGCGGGGACGATCGTCGAACTGGCGTCGAGGCTGCCGGCGGAGAGTGCTTCGTTGACATAGGCCTTGGCGACTTTGGCGGCGAGTTCGTTGGCGAACTTCGCCAGCGGCTCGGCCAGCTTCGCGGCGTCGGCGGGCTTCGCCTTCCAGAGGACGCGCTCAACGTCGTAGCGGCGAGTGTTCTCGAGCATCAGGACGCTACCGGACTTGGCGGCGTCGATTTTTGCTTTGACGGCGTCGGGGATTGTGCCGGTCGTCGCGTCGAACCAGTCGGTGATGAGTTCGACGGGCTGCCCTAAGATTTCGCTAAGCCGCGAAGCGACTTTTGAAAGTGATTTTTCGGGTTCACGGCCGATGTGGCCGAAGATGATTTGCTTCCAGCCGCGTTCGATGCCGTACTTCAACGTATCGACCATTGAACGGAGGCGAATGTCCCCCTCGCCGATCGTGGCGCCAGGCTTGGCGTCGACGTCGCCGCGTACAAGGACCGGCGTACCGCTCGGCACGTCGGCGAGCGACTCCAAGCGCGGGATGGCGTCGAGGTAGTCGACTAGTTCAAGCGAGGGGTTCGCCTCGCGGCCGGCGAGAAGCGCGGTGATGAGGGATTGGACTTTTTCAGTGGTGGTGGGCATTGGTAGTGGTTCCTAGAAATTCAGTCTTGAACCGCCAAGGACGCCAAGAGCGCCAAGGGGGAGTTGTTTTTGGGTGGGAGGCCTAGTTTTAGTTTCAGGAGACTTAACCGCCAAGGACGCCAAGAGTGCCAAGTAAGCAGGTCAACGCGTCAGTACGATGCGTTTAATGCCGTCCTTCATTTGTTCGACGTTGAAATTCATCAGTAAGCCCAATTGCAGGCCGATTGCTTTCAGATAGTTGAGAACTTGCGCGTAGTGGATCGGATGAATGGCGTCAACGGCTTTTAACTCGAGGATTAACTTTCCGCCGATCAGAAAATCTGATCTCGCTTCGCCGACCAACTCACCTTTATATAAGTGAGAGCGATCGGATGCTGGCGTTGGAACGGAGTGCCGCGTAGGCCGAGTTCAACGGCCAACGCCTGCTCGTACACTGATTCCAAAAACCCTGCGCCAAGTAGCGAGTGAACCTCAATCGCTGCGCCGATCGCCGCTTTTGCCAAGGCATCGACGGCCGGATCTGGTTCGGTCATTGGTAGGCAACCCTACTGTTGTTGCTCTTCCTTGGCGCTCTTGCCGTCCTTGGCGGTTCCTTCCCCGAGTTTCCAGGCAGTTAGCGAGTCGGGCGTGGAGACCAACAGTATTGCAGCGTCTGGCATGTTTGTCAGGGCGAGGCCGGTGAGGGGCTTGGCGTAGCGGAATTGGTCGATGAGCTGGCCGTCGGGGCCGAGCCAGATGATCGAACCGTCGGGGGCGGCGACCATCCAGGCGGGGCCGTGGCCGGGGAGGTCGACCGATTGGATGCGTTCGACCTGGTGGGCGTACTCCCCGGCGGGGAGCTCGTATTGCCAACGGACCTCGCCGTCGGGGTCGAAACCGACGACGTCGTAATGGCCGACGGCTTCGACGGCGAGACCGGCGCAGCGGGCCGCCCCCTCGAGCGGCTCGGGGCGGATGGCGAGGTGCATGATTTCGCGGAGGCCGACGACGATTTCGGGTTGAGGTTTGCCGTTGGGGCCGAGGACGAAGATCGTGCCGCGGTCGCTTGTGCCCCAGAGGTTTCTGGGAGTGGTCGACGAGGCAGCGGCTGCGGTTGGCTCGGCGTCGGCAGCATGGGAGAGGTCCGCAGGCGCAACCGTCAATTGCACCACCTGGTCGAACGAGCGGATCGCCCAGCGACGTTTGCCGTCGAGGCCGACGCCCTGAACGCCGACGCCGCCCCAGTAGCCGACGTAGAGCATCGGCTCCGCCTCGGGCGTAAGCGCTGCGAGCTGGACGTCGGCGATCCCGGGATTCTTGTCCTGCGGGAAGGCGAGGATCGGCTTCCACTGGTGATCGAAAACATGGAGCTTTTGCCAGCCGACGCCCCCGACGGCGATGAGGCGCTCGCCGTTGATGTTCTTCGCGCTGCGGAGGAAGCCGTTGGCGACGGCGGCGTTGCCAGGAATTTCGTGGCGGGCGACGAGCTTGCCGGCGAGGTCGAACTCGACGATTGCCTGGCCGCCGTCGAGCGCGAGGATGCTGGGCGGCGCCGTCGAATCGTCGCCGTCTGCGGGAGAGATGAGAAAGCTCCCCGGGGCTTTGATCTCTTCGGGCGCTGCTTGCCAAAGTTCGCTCACGACGACCTTCTCCGGGAGCGCGCGCACGCCGAATTCAGGACGGGCGACGTTGATTTGCAGGAGGTCGCCGCTTTCGGCGGCGGCCGCTAGATCGCTTTCGTACTTCTTCAGGAGGAGCTGGTGCTCGGCTCGGGCCTCGGCGGCAAGGTCGGCGCCGTCGAGGACTTTTTGGATCATGCTCGCGAGTTGCTGGGGATCGCGGTGCTGGCGGATATGGAAATACTGGAGCCGACCATCGGGACCGAGCAGCATGAGCGTGGGGGTACCAGCGACTTGCAGCTTCTCGGCCGTGACGTCGGGGTCGCGGAGGAGCGGGAACGTGCCGCCCCAGTTTTTCAGCGTGCGCGCTGCAACATCATTAGAGACGCGGTTCTTGCCGTCGAGACTGACGGCGTAGAAGGCGAACTTGTCGTTGTCCTTGAGTTGCTGGTAGACCTTTTCGAGCTCCGGCGTGTGGGCCTTGCACGGTGCGCAGTCGACTTGCCAAAAGTCGAGGAGGACCGTTTTGCCTTGCAGACTTTCATTGGTGACCGATGCGCCGTCGGGCGTCTCAAACTTGAACTCGACAAGGGTCTCGCCGAGCCGTTCCGACGGCGCCGCTGGCGGGGCGGGGATGAGCCGGCGGACGAGTTGCTCGCCTTCACCGAGTTCCTTGGCGAACGTCTCTTCATCGATCTTGGCATTGAACGTCGGGTCCTTGAAGTCGATCCAGACGGCCAGATTCGCGTACTGGTTTTCGGGATCGAACTGACGGCGGTCGCCCTCGATGGGGAGCTCCATGCGACGGAGGACATAGCTGCTGGCGTCGATCCAGAAAATGCGTTTACCCTTGGGACTGGTGGTGGCGACGCGGTAGCAATTGCGGTCGCCGAGCAGCTGCTGATCCAGAAGTCGCGGAGCTTCGTCCTCGGGGAACACCGGAGCCTCGTCGTCGTCGCTCAGCAGCATTGCCAACTGCGGGAAAACGTCGCCGACGGCGCGGTTGTTGAAGACCTCGCGAATGAGGGGATCGGGGAGGAAGTTTTCGACGGTGATCGTCGTCGGGGCCTTGGCTTCGAGGACTTGTCCGGGGAGTTCGACGGCGGAGGCGCGCATCACCGTCCCGTTAGCCGCGATATCGAAACCGCGAGCAGTACCTTCGTCGCTGCGAAGGGCCTCGTCGAAACGCAGGCGAATGAAATTGGGTTGCTGGTAGGCGAGCGACATCTCGAAGAAGGGAAGCTCGCGCTCGACCCCTTCGCCGCGGTAGGAATAGGATTGGACGTAGGTGGCGTGGTCGGTGTAGCTGCGGGCGTCGCGATAGGCTGCAAACATCTTGTCGGTGATCTCGGCGCCGGCAATTTCGGCGGCGTCTTCGCCGGCTGCACTCGTCGCGGACTTGCTGCAGCCGGGGACGACGGCCAGCGTGACGGCGATGGCCAAGGCGAATGCCGACGCGCGGGAGAGCGCCGAGTCGCGAAGCGGTTGGGGAGAGACGCCGGGGACATCCATGGCAGGGGTCTCGATTGATTTGGCCCCGAGCACTGGGCGACGGGGGGAGATAAACTGATAATTGGCAGCGAGTTGCACGTCCGTGCCGTCACTTGGCAACCTACCAAATGACAGTGGGGCCAGAAACCCCGCGGGGTGTAGGCTAGCTTGACTGCAGAGTTCAAAGATTAACCGCCAAGGACGCCAAGGTCGCCAAGGAAATGCGGGGAGATTTACCCCGAGAAAGTATTTCCCCTTGCCGTCCATGACGTCCTTGGCGGTTCAATTAGAACGACTTGGTTAGTCACCGGAGTAAGTGGCCAGAGTCTGACGTTTATAAATTCGTTGGTTTTAATTCGGGTAATTGATGGCGACCTTTCGGTTTGGGGCGGCGGCGCAATGTGAGTTGCCGCTGGAGGATTACACACTGCTGTCGGCGGAGAGCGACGAGCATCCGTTGCTCGACGATCCGGCGACGGGGGTGCGCAACGCGCTCGCCGCGCCGCTGAACTTTCCGCCGCTCATCGCCGCGACGGCGCCGGGCGACGTCGTGGCCATTGCGCTGGCCGGCGATGTGCCGCGCGGCAATGCCGTGGTGCGCGGAGCCGTGGAAGCCTTGCTCGAAGCGGGCGTCGCGCCGGCGATGATCACAATCGTCTCGCAACAGAAGATCGAGGCCCGCGAGGACTTGGAGAACGAGCTCGCGGCACTGGACGCCGACGGCGTGAAGTTCGAGGTTCACGACCCGGATGACGAGCAGGGGATTGCGATGGTGGGCGTCAATTCGGCGAAGGAGCCGCTGAGACTGAATCGGACGCTCGCCGAGGCGGATCTCGTGCTGCCAGTGTCGGCGCAGCGGTTACCCGCAGGGGGACAACGGGAGGAGAGCAAGTTCGCGGGATTGTTCCCGCGGTTTTCGAATCGCGACACGGCCGCGCGGGTGCGGCTGGAATCTGGGAACGAATCGGCGAAGGTGCAGAAGCGACTACGCGCCGAGGCGGACGAGGCGGGATGGCTGCTCGGCGTGCAGATGACGGTGAGCGTCGTGCCGGGAGGAAATGGGGGCGTGGCGGCGGTGTTGGCAGGAGACCCCGACGAGGTGTCGCGTACGGGAAACGAACTGACGCGGGAGATTTGGGAACGGACTGCCGCCGAGCCGGGGGACTTGGTGATCGCCGCCGTAGCGGGGGACGAGCGCGAGCAGACGTGGGATAATTTGGCGCGGGCCGTGGCGGCGGCGAGTTTGGTGGTGGCGCCGGGCGGGGCGATTGCGGTCTGCAGCGAACTCGACGCGAAGCCAACGGGGCCGCTCTTGCGGTTGCGCGAGGCGGTCGACTTTGGCGAGGTGCAGCGAGAACTGGCGCGCGATGAAGCGAACGAAGCGCATCCGGCGCTCGTGCTGGCGAAGGCGCTGGAAGAGGGTCCGGTCTACTTGCGCAGCAAGTTGCCGAGCGAGCTGGTGGAGTCGCTCGGGATGACGGCGATTGAGAGTGACGCCGAACTGGCGCGGCTGTCGGCCGGGCGGGAGCACTGCATTATCATCGAAGAGGCGCAGCGACTCGTGCCGCGGCCGATGGTGCGAGAAGAGTGGCACTTTGACTAGACGCCTGTGGGAGACGTCTCCCACGCCGATTCCGCTCGCGAGCACGAGCCGCTGCGGTCATGCAATGTTGCTTCGGGGTCGGAGACCCCTCCGACAGATTTCTTGGGCAAGGCTTCGGTGATGATGGACGACAATCTACTGCAACTTGAATACGAAGAGGCGACCGCCGGGGCCGCAGTGGTGCAACTGCGCGACTGGGCGACGGTGCGGGCTGCGGGAAAGGAGGGCGCCGCATTTCTCCACAACATGTGCACGAACGACGTGAAACGGCTTGCTGCCGGGGAGGGCTGCGAGGCGTTTTTCACCGACGTGAAGGGGAAGATCGTTGCGCATGGGTTCATGCTTGCGGGAGCGGACTCGATAAAGATCGTGATGGTTCCGGGGACCGCCCAGCGGCTGATCACGCAGCTCGATCGCTACATTGTGCGGGAGGATGTGACGCTGAGCGACGAGTCGAGCGAGAGAGCGTGGATGCTGGTGCTGGGCGAGCGAAGTGGCGCGGTTTTGGAGCAGATTGTCGGCGACGGCGTCGGAGAGTTGGCCGCGGCGTGGGCTCATCGCGCGTTCGATGTTGCTGGCGTTGCGGTTGAGGCGGTGCGCTGCGACCTGCCGTGGATGGGCGGGTACTTGCTGGGATGTACCGCGAACGCTGTCGCGGGGATCGCAGCGAAGCTGACGGGGGCGGGAGCGACGCTCGGCGGCGAGTCGCTGTGGAATATTGTGCGCGTCGAATCGAACTGGCCGCTGTGGGGCGTCGACTTCGACGATGCGAATCTGCCGCAGGAGGTCTCGCGCGATGCACTGGCGATCAGTTTTCGGAAGGGATGTTATCTGGGGCAAGAGACGGTAGCCCGCATCGATGCGCTTGGTCATGTGAATAAACAGCTGAGAGCGGTCCGGTTTGAGGGGGACGTCGTGCCAGGCGTCGGGAGCGAACTGCTTCAGGGCGAACAGCCGGTTGGGCAGGTGACGAGTTCCTGCTGGTCGCCGCGGGTTGCGAAGCCGCACGCGATTGGGATGATCAAACGCGGGGCGAATGCCCCTGGGACGCCGCTGCGGTGGAGCGGCGGAGCGGCGACGGTCGCCTAGTTCGTCGAGCTTGTTCTAAGGCCCCCGACTCGGGGGGGCCGTGCAACCGTCCCGACCGGAGGCAACGTCAGGACGCATCCGTCCGTTGCCGGTAGAAAATCCGGACTACGTTGGGTTTTTCGCTTAAGTGATTTAGCGAAACGGGTGAAGGGCTGCCGCTAGCACCGACGATACCAGCAGTAACTCACGTGAGTGTTCGTTGCGTGAGCGGGCCTTCAAGTCGTTTTTATCGCATCGGCGCCATCCCACCTAACCAGGGGCGCGGGCGAGACGCTTGAAGCGAGCCCCGGCGCAACCATTGTTCTCCCCACCAGTTTTTCAGGAGCCTCCCGATGAAACGTTACCTGTTGTCGACGCTGGGCGTCGCTATGGCGTTGGCTTTCGCGTCCAACGCTCATGCCTGGGGCATGGGCGGTTGCGGCTGCGCGGCCGAGCCTAGCTGCGGCTGTGAGCCGACGTGCTGCGCCCCTGCGTGTTGCGACCCGTGTTGTGCGCCGGCGAAGTGCTGCATCTTCTCCCGCTTGAAGGCCCGCCTGGCCGCGAAGCACTGCTGCGCTCCGTCGTGCTGCGACTCGTGCTGCGAGCCGAGCTGCGGCTGCGCCGTTGAGCCGAGCTGCGGTTGCGCCGCCGAGCCCTCGTGCGGCTGCGAGCCGAGCTGCGGTTGCGAAGCCTCGTGCTGCGACTCGTGCTGCTCGCCCTGCAAGAAGCACTGCATCTTCGCCCGCATCAAGGCTCGTTGGGCTGCCAAGCACTGCTGCGCCCCGACCTGCTGCGAAGCCAGCTGCGGTTGCGAAGCTTCGTGCGGCTGCGAAATGGCTGCCCCCAGCTGCGGCTGCAACTGAACTGAGCTGAGCTGACGCCATCATCAGGCGTCGCCAGCGCGGTGCGATGAGTCTGCGAGAAAGTGAAACGGCCCCCTGCGACCGAAGCAGGGGGCCGTTTTTTTTTGGCGAGTCCGTGGTCCGTTGTCCGTGGTCAGTTGCGGGTGCGGAGGTGTGGCGGGAATCTACTTCTTTTTCTCATCTTTCTCAGTTGCTGGTTTGAACCCTGCTTCAATCAGCTGCTGGTAGCCCGGCTTCAGGACCTTTACTTGGTAGCCGCGCTTTTCGAGGTACTCGCCGGCGCGGGTGGCGCGAATGCCGACGGCACAGTGAATGTAATAGATCCCTTTCTTCGGCAGCGCCTTGCCGAGTTTTCGTTCGTCAAGATCGTCGGTGAGCGACGTGACGGGCAGAAAGATCGCGCCGGCGACGTGACCTTTGTCCCACTCCTTCTGCGAGCGGACGTCGACGAGGGCCGCCTGTTTCTCGTCCACCGCTTTTTGCACCGCTTTTAGCGAGTCTTCGGTGAACTCGATGGCGTGGAGCGCGGCGGCGCCCATCGCCAGAAAACAGAGCGCGATGCGCAAGACCGTGGGGAAAAGCATACGTTGGCTGAAGGTTTGGGTAGAGGGGAACAGCGCCAGACGCGACAGGTGAAGACGACTGCGCCGGGGCGGGTCATCGGGAGTACGCCGGCGTTACCGGACGGTTGCAACTATTCTACCGGCGATGGTTCGTTCGCCAAACTTGGCGGAAATTGTTGGGCTGCTTGCCGCCGCGCGACGGAAGCATGAGAATCAGCGTTCGGAACGGGCTCGGGATCTTGGAACAGTTGACGAGCGAGGCTTCTCATGGCGACATTCCACCGGTTGCAGCGGACGCTGGCGTTGTTCGCGGCGTCTTTGACGCTGCTTGTCCACCCGACGGCTGGGTACTCCCAGCAACCGGGGCCACCCGCGGCTCAGTTGCCCGGAGCGAACATCGGCCGCGCGCAACCTCCCAATGCGGCCGTGGCGAATGGTCCGCTGGGGCTGCCGGCGGGCAACAACGTCGGCGTCGGCAACTCGAACAACGGCGGCGGAGCGGCGCTGGCCGACTTCGATTCGCTGATCGATTTGATCACGTCGACCGTGGAGAACGAGACGTGGTTGGAGAATGGGACCGGCGAGGGAGACATTCAGCCGTTTCCGAACGGCGTGTACGTCGACGCAGCGGGTGCGCTAAGGTTTCGCGAGCCGGCGTCGAAACATGCGGGTTTGGCCGCCGCGCGCAACCGCGGGCTGCGTTCCAGCGAAGTAGCGACCAAAACCGCTGCGACGTTCGCGGCGTCAGCCGCTACGCCGCAAGCGTCGGCGTCGAAAACTGACGGTGTGGACGAACTTCATCGGGCCCGACATGCGAGCGAGCTGCGCTTCGTCTCCCTATCAAAGCTTGAAGCGGCAATCGCCGATTGTCAGGAGCGACACGTCCCGCTCGATCCGGCGATGCTCTCGCTCGCCGGCTTGCAGCGCGTGAGCTACGTGTTCGCCTACCCAGAAACGGGCGACTTGGTGCTGGCGGGCCCTGCTGGCGATTGGGCCGGCTCGCCGCAGGGGGGGCTCACGTCGCTGGAGACGGGGCGGCCGGTGGTGCGGCTCGACGATTTGCTCGCCCTCTGGCGGCGGCAGCGGAGCGAGAAGTCGCCGGCCTTTGGCTGTTCGATCGTGCCGCGGCAGGAGGCGCTCGCGAAGACGCAAGCCTTTCTGGAGGCTTCGGCGGCCAAGCCCCTGGAGCCCAGTGGTCGGCGGAAGTGGCTAGCGGAACTGCGCGACACGCTCGGGATCCAGGACGTCGAGTATTACAACATCGACGAAGGCTCGCGCATCGCGTCGCTGCTGCTGGCCGCTGATTACCATATGAAGCTTATTGGCATGGGCCTCGCTGAAGCGGTGCCAGGCGTGAAGAGCTATCTGGCGACCGTGCGCAACGGCGCCGATGGATCGCCGCCGCCGATGGCGGTGCTGAGGTGGTGGTTTTCGATGCCGGCGTCGACGGTCGAAGTCAGCGACGCGCATGATGCGTTCGCTCTCCCGCAGCGCTGCATTTGCGTGCTGAGCGAGAACGAAATGCTGGCCGCCCGCGGCGAGCGGGTCCATACGGGACAGTCGGAAGATTTGAACCGGAAATTCGCCGAGTCGTTCACGCAGCAGTTCGATGCGTTGGCGCTAAAATACCCCGTCTATGGCGAATTGGAACGGGTCTTTGAAGTGGCGCTCGCACTGGCTGTGATCCAACGTGAGGGGCTGGCGGAGAAGGTCGGCTGGGAGCCCAATCTGCTGCTCGACGAGCAGCGGTTGCGCTTGCCGAAGTCGCCGGCCCCGCAAGCAGTCGAAACGGTGATCAATCACCGGGTGATTGGCGGGCGGCAGATCATTGCCGGCGTGAGCGGCGGCGTCTGGGTCGATGGCGGGAAGAGTTTGCAAGTGCAGTCTGTCGCGGGGCAAGCCGTCGACAAATTGACCGCGGCGAAGAAACCGCCAATCAAGGCGGCCGCCGATGCACCAGCGATTGTTTGGTGGTGGGATTAAGCTGTCAGGGCGTTCGGATCTTGAAGCCCCGGTAAGGGGCGTGCCATTCCCGGCGCTGCAAACGTTGTCGCCCCTCGCGGGGCTGTGGGAGTTGACTCGGCGCGGTACCAGGGGCATACCCCTGGCTACATGCTTGCGCTCCTTCGGGGCTGGAAGCCGAGTGCAATATCCAGCGCGCGTTTCCAATTCACGACGCTTCGCGTTTCGGCACTTCGTCCGCGTCATTGGATTCGCTGGCGACTTCCGCGGGCGTCGGAGATTCGCCGGCAGTGACGATCACTTGCTCCAGCAACTTGCGACGATGGCGGCGGAGCGCGACGAAGGCGACGACTACCGCGACTGCTAGCACGATCACCGTCAGCCCCATCTCGGCGTCGGTGAGAATGTCGGCAATCTCTTGGCCGAAGAAATAGGCGAGCGAGAAGAAGGCGCCGACCACCAGCGTGGCGCATAGAAGGTCCCACAGGAGGAAGCGCAGGAAGGGCATCCGCACGACGCCAGCAGCGAGATAGACGGGCCCGCGGACGCCGACCATGAAACGCGCCAGCAGCAGCACTTTCAGGCCGTGACGCTCGATGGCCCGTTCGAACGTTTCTTCGCGATGGGCGCCCACGAGCTTGGACAATTTTGGATGCCGCTGGAGCAATCCGTGGCCGAAGCGATAGCCGATGCCGTACATCGCGGCGTCGCCGACCAGGGCGCCCAACAGGGCCGCAGGAAAGGCGAATTCGGGGCGTAGCTCGCCGTTGGCGCTCAAGACGCCGGCCCCGATGATGAAGACTTCCTCGGGAACCGGCAGACCGCACCCGGTGAGCACCATCAGCAGAAAGATGCCCAAGTAGCTGCCGGGATGGAGAAGCGTCGCAAGCACGCGGCCTCGGGGCGGGAGAGCGTGATGGGTGCTGAGGATCGTGAGGTAGTATACCGGCGCTGCGCGGTTAGGGCGCACGGTACTACATTGGTCGGTCGCGCGGCAGGGCAATCTAAAGCGAAGATCGGCAACCGCGGTTCCGGCGCCGAGGCGTTAAGTCGCCGCAGGCAGCCAGCGGCCGTGCAGGTTGAACGCGTGAACGTCGAACAGCTGCCCGCTCGGATCGCCCTCGCGCGGGCAGACCAGGAGGGCGCCCGCTTCGGGGTGCGAGGCGCAGTACTCCGACGTGCCGCCGGGACCAAGAATGTAAAACGCCGTCGCCAGGGCGTCGGCCTCCGCGGCCGTCGCAGCGACGGCGGTGGCCGTGTGGACGCCGCTCGCCGGCGACCCGGTCCGAGGATCGATGAGATGGCCGAAGCGGCGTCCTTCGATCTCAAAGAATTGCGTGCCGCTGCCAGACGTGCCGAGAGCCTGATCGCGCAGGACGACGTCGCCGACCGAACGCTCGCGCTCATGTGGATGCGGAATCGAGACGCTCCAGCCTGCCGTGTCTCCGCCGCGGTCGCGGCCGCGAGTGAGGACGCTGCTGCGGCCGCCGTGCGCGAGATAATCGCCGACGCCTCGCTCGGACATCAATTGAGCGACGCGGTCGAGGGCGTATCCCTTGCCCACGGAATTGAAGTTGATTTCGACGCCCGGACGATCGAAGCGAATGGTTTGATGAGTCGGTTCGAGCTGCAGGTGATTGAAGCCGACGGAAGCGAGCGCTGCATCAATTTCGTCTTGCGCAGGAAGCCGGCCTTCGCGTTTGTGGAAGCCCCATACTCGCGAGAGGGGGCCGCTGGTAATGTCAAACGCGCCATGGGTGCTGGCGTGAATCCAATCGCAGAGTTCCAGGAGGGCAAAGAGCCGCGGCTCGACTCTCACCGCGCACTCAGCGGCCAGGCGATTGACTTCGGCAACCTCGGTATGCTTCCGATAGACCGAAAGCTGGTTTTCGAGTTGCTCGATGAGATCGAGTCCTTCCAGAGCCGCTGATGCAGCGTCGGCCCCGTCGGCGGCGTGGTACTCGATGGCGAACTCGCAGGCCATCGCGCGGCGGCTCGTGTAGAGATGAGCGACGTCGCCCGAGGAATGGTGACGCAGCTCGGCGGAATTACCCTGAGAGGCCGCCAGTGCTTTCTTGTCGAACGACGATCCCGCCGTGCCGGCGACGTTGCGCGCGGCGTCCAGCAACGTCCTGGCGATGCCATGGCCACGGAGGAAGTCGCGTCGGGAGGTCGGTTTCTTGTCGGCCATTGATCTATTATAACGGCGGCGAGTTGGAGTGGGGGGAGTAGCTAGAACCCCGTTACTGGAACCCTGTCACTCTCTGAGGGACTCCGCAGAGTCCGGCCAGATTCCTCGCTTCTCTCGGAATGACAACGACAGCTCGGAATGACGCAACTTCTTTTGGAAAGACATCCGACATGCCCTTTGAACCAATCATCAGCGTTTCCGGCCTGCGTGGCATTGTGGGGGAGTCACTCACCGAGGAAGTGGCGCGGCGGTACGCGAAGGCCTTCGCGGAAGAACTGCCGGCCGGGCCGGTCGTCATTGGACGGGATGGCCGGGCGTCGGGGGCGATGTTTGCGGAAGTGATTGGCGCCGCGATCGCGGCAACTGGCGGCGGACGGCGAGTGTTTGACGCAGGGCCGGCGTCGACGCCGACCGTTGGCGTGCTGGTGCGTGACCTGCAGGCGGCGGGCGGCGTGCAAATCTCGGCGAGCCACAATCCGCCGCAATACAACGGGATCAAACTCTTTAGCAACGAAGGCCGCGTCATTCCCGCCGTCGCCGGCCAGCGGGTGCTCGATCGCTATCGCGCCATGCCGGCTGTCGCGGATCAACGAGCGGCCGGAGCCGCAATGGGCACGATTGAACCGCTGCACGACACGACGTCGGCGCACTTGGCGTTGATCGAGAAGATATGCGACGTCGAACGCATACGGAGCCAACGATTTCGCGTGTTGCTCGACGCAAATCGCGGCGCCGGCGCGGTCCTGGGCAAGGCGTTGCTACATCATCTCGGTTGCGATTCCATCGTCCTCGGGGCGACTCCGGACGGGGCGTTCGCCCACACGCCGGAACCGACGGAGTTGAATCTCGCCGGCGTGCTGCGCGAAGTCGTCGAATGCGGCGCGGCGATCGGATTCGGTCAGGATCCCGACGCGGACCGCCTGGCGATCATTGACGAGCACGGGCGGTACATTGGCGAGGAGAAGACGCCGGCGCTCTGCGTCGAACACGTCCTCCGCAGCGGGCTGCGCGGGCCGATCGTGACCAATTGTTCTACCAGCCGGATGAGCGAGGACTTGGCAGGTAAGTACGGAGTGCCATTCTTTCGCTCGAAGGTGGGCGAAGCGAACGTCGTCGACAAGATGCTCGAGACGAAGGCCCTGCTGGGCGCCGAGGGGAACGGCGGCGTCATCGATCCGCGCGTGGGGCTGGTACGCGATAGTTTTGTCGGGATGGCGCTCGTGCTCGATGCGATGGCGGCGCGAGAGCTTCCCGTCAGCCGGCTCGCCGACGAACTGCCGGCCTACGCAATCCATAAGACGACGATTGCCGTGCCGAGCGCTGAGATTCCCAGGGCGCTCGAAAAACTGCAGCGGCATTTCGCTGGCGTCGCGAGCGACCTGCTCGATGGATTGCGGCTCGATTGGCCCAATGGGGCGTGGCTGCTGGTGCGGCCGAGCAACACCGAGCCGATTGTGCGCGCGATTGCCGAGGCGCCGACGCTGGGCGAGGCGCGCGACCTGTGCGACCAGGCGGCGGGGGCGATTACGGCGTGAGCGCGGGGGCCGCGGCAGCGACCTCGGCCGTTAGGTAGGCCCCCATCTCGGGGCCGGCGATGACGTCGACGAACTCGCCGATGGGGGCGAGGTCGGCCGGGAGCGCGACGGGAGCGTAGCGGCAGGACGTGCCGATGTGTTGGGGGGCCGAGGGGATGAACCCCTCGGCTCGCTGGTTGGATTCCGATTGCTCTAAGGGCGACTCGAATAAGACGCGCAGCGGCATCCCTGCGAGCGAGGCGTAGTACTCGGCTCGTAGCTCGGCCTCAACGCGGGCAAGTTCGACGCCGCGATCATGCTTCGTTTGCTTCGAGACCTGCTCAGTCATCTCGGCGGCCGGCGTGCCGCGGCGCGGGCTGAAGGGAAACATGTGAATCTTCGAGAAGCCGGCGTGACGGCAAACGTCGACGGTCTCGGCGAACTCGGCGTCGGTTTCTCCCGGGAAGCCGACGATGACGTCGGTCGTGATGGCCGGGCGATCGAGGCGCTCCTTCAGCAGGCCGCAGCGATCGACGAAGCGCTGGGCTCCCCAGCGACGACGCATGCGGCGGAGAACCCCGTCGCTGCCCGATTGCATTGAGATGTGCAGGTGCGGGGCGACCTTGTCGGGCTGTTCGGCCATCACGTCGATCAATTCGCGGGTAACCTCGGTCGCCTCGATGCTCGAGAGTCGCATGCGGAAGTCGCCGGGGAGTTCCGCCAGGTCGCGGACCAGATGCGAAAGTCGCGTCCAAGATTCTTTCGGCAGGCTGCGATTCCAATCGACGCCGTAGTGCCCAAGGTGGATGCCCGTGAGGACCACCTCGCGATGGCCCGCGTCCACCAGACGACGAACCTCGTCCGCAATGTGCGCGGCGGGTCGGCTGGCCAGGTTGGGCCGCACGTAGGGGATAATGCAGAAGCTGCAGCGAAGCATGCAGCCGTCCTGCACTTTGACGTAGGCGCGGTGGCGACGCGCGAACCCGCTAATGCCGGTGGGAACGTCGACGACGCCGAACCGGCCCAGCAGGTCGGGCAGCTCGCGCTTGTCGGTGACGACTTCCGAAACGTTGGGGAGCGCGGCGACTTCGTCCGGCGCACGAGTGGCGTAACACCCCATCACGACGATCTTGGACGCGGGATTTTCGCGCGCGAGTCGGCGGATGACTTGGCGGCTTTTCGAGTCGCCTTCGCTCGTGACGGTGCAGGTGTTGACGATGCAGAGGTCGGCCGATTCTCGGTCTACGGCGTCTTCGTAGCCAATGCCCAGCAGTCCTTCGCGGACGAACTCCGTTTCATATTGGTTGACCTTGCAACCGAGCGTCACCGTTTTCAACTTCATCGTCATTCCACCGGCTCGATGGTGCTCCACATCGAACCTTTGCTCCCCTCAAGATTGTCTTTGCCGTAGGCGTGGATCTGGTCGCGCTTCAGCTCGGCGTGCTCGAGAGTCGTGGTCAGCACGACGGCCTTGCCGTCGGCGTCTACCGACTTGGCGATTTCCTGGCACTGCTGCTTTTCATGACCGAAAAGCTCGCGCAGCATCTTTTCGACGTAGTCGAACGTATGGCCGTCGCTATCCCATAGCAAGACGTTGTAGCGCGGTTGGCGACGCGACTGGCGATTTGGCGTCGTCTGTCTCTTCGGCGCCACGACGACGACGGTCTCGTCATCCGGTTCGGGGAACATGGCTGAGCTCGCGTCGTTGCGCCCGGGGGAATGGGCCGGGATGGGCGTGGTGCAGGGGGAGTGCGCCCATTATATTGATTGCGTTCCCTGCGGCCAAACGGGCCGGACAATCGCACCAAGCTTAGCCCTTAGACTGCCGTGCTCGACCAGACGCTTCAGCATATCGACGACCGTCGCCGGCAGTTCGAGGGCGACTTGCTGGCATTGCTGCGCATCCCGAGCGTCAGCGCCGATCCAGCGTTCAAGGGAGACGTTCGGCGGGCGGCGGAGTGGCTGCGCGACCACCTGGCGAAGCTCGGCCTCACGGTTCATCTAATCGAGACTGGCGGGCACCCGATCGTCTACGCCGAGTCGCCCCCCGTGCCCGGCGCGCCCGTGGCGCTCGTTTACGGGCACTACGACGTCCAGCCGCCCGATCCGCTCGACGAATGGACGTCGCCGCCGTTCGAACCAGAGATCCGCGACGGCAAGGTCTTCGCCCGTGGGGCCACCGACGACAAAGGTCAGATGCTCACTCATGTGAAGAGCATCGAGTCGTGGTTGGCGACGGCCGGCCAGCTGCCGCTGCAAGTCAAGCTGCTCATCGAGGGGGAAGAAGAGGTCGGCAGCGAGCACCTCGGCGCATTTCTCAAGGAAAACGCCCAGCAACTGGCGTGCGACTGCGTCGTGATCAGCGATACCAGCCAGTTCGCCCCGGGCGTCCCGGCAATCACCTACGGTCTGCGGGGAATTGCGTATTTCGAGCTCAAGCTGCTCGGGCCGAAGCAAGATCTTCATTCGGGCGTTTTTGGCGGCGGCGTGGCGAACCCGGCCAACGCGCTGGCGAAAATGCTTGGCGCGCTCGTCGACGCCGACGGGCGGGTCACGATTCCGGGCTTTTACGACGACGTGGTCGATCTCACCGAGCGCGAACGGACGGAGTTCGCGGCCCTGCCGTTCGACGAAGAGGCGTTCAAGTCGCAGCTGGGCGTCGAGCATCTCGCCGGGGAGAAGGGGTTTAGCACCCTCGAGCGGCGCTGGGCCCGGCCGACGCTCGACGTTAACGGCCTCACCAGCGGTTATCAGGGCGCCGGCGCCAAGACGGTGTTGCCGGCCAAGGCGACGGCAAAATTGAGCTGTCGCCTCGTGCCGAATCAGGATCCACACAAGATTGCCGAGGGGCTGAAAAAACGCCTGCAGGAACTGCTCCCTCCAGGCATTTGCATGAAGTTGGTCGAACACCACGGCGCGCCGGGCGTCGTGATGCCGCTGGAGAGCCCCTACCTGCAGGCGGCGGCCGTCGCCGTAGAGAAGGGATTCGATCGGCGTCCCGTGTTCATCCGCGAAGGGGGCTCGATTCCCATCGTCAATACATTCGCATCCGTCCTCCATGCCGACGTGCTGCTGTTGGGCTGGGGGCAGAACGACGACAACCCCCACAGCCCCAACGAAAAATTTTCGCTCGACGACTTTCACCGCGGCATTCGTGCCAGCGCAGCGCTGTGGCAGGAGTTGGCGGCGATCAAGAAGTGATCAAACTCAATTCAGTTAACCACCAAGGCACAACGACACTAAGCAAAGCACGAAGAAGAGGGTGGAGGGAGAAAGACGCTCATTTCATGACTGATTGTAGGTTGTGAACCTGTGTAGCTTTCTATCATTCCTTGGTGCTTCCTTCATGCCTTAACGCCTGCGTGGTTAAGCATTTTTCAGTCCATCGACACGCCCAGAAAGCATCGACCCCAATGCTTGATAAGCGCTTTATTCTTGAAAACGCCGAGTTGGTTCAGCAGAACTGCGCTGCGCGCGGCATGAAAGCCGACGTCGCGCGATTCGTGCAGTTAGAGACCCAATGCCGAACCTTGCAACAGGAAATCGAAGAGCTCTCGCGTCAAGCGAACGTCGTCAGCAAGTCGATCGGCCAGGCCAAGGACGACGCAGAGCGCGAGGCCCGCAAGGAAGAGGGACGCAAGCTCCGCGAGTTGAAGGAAGCGAAGCAAGCCGATCACGAGCGGATCGACGCCGAGGCGGGAGCGATTTATCGCAGTCTGCCGAACATGACCCACCCGGAGTCGCCTCGGGGCGGCGAGGATGCCAGCCGCGAGCTGCGCAAGGGCGCGACGCAGGTGACGCCGCTGCGCTTTCCGGTGCTCGATCATGTGCAACTCGGCGAGCAACATGACCTCATCGACTTTGCCGGCGCGGCGCGGATCGCCGGCCACGGGTTCTACTTTTTGCGGAATGAAGCGGCGCTGTTAGAAATGGCGCTGCAGCAGTATGCGGTGGAACTGCTGGTGAAGGAGGGATTCACGCCGACGATTACGCCCGACCTCGCCCGCGGCGAGATTCTGGCGGGCGTCGGCTACATTCCGCGCGGACCCGAGACGCAGATTTACACGGTCGAGAATTTCGACCTGAACCTGGTCGCTACTTCGGAGATCACGCTGGGCGGTCTGTACGCCGGCATTACGATCGACGCGGACGATTTGCCAATCAAACTGTGCGGCATCAGCCACTGCTTTCGCACCGAGGCGGGCGCCGCGGGCCGAGCTTCGCGCGGGCTCTATCGCGTCCACCAGTTCACGAAGGTTGAAATGTTCGCGTTCACGCTCCCTGAGCAGAGCGAGGACATGCACAATTACTTCTGCGAGCTCGAGTGCGAGATCTTCGACGGCCTCGGGATTCCCTACCGTGTGCTTGACATCGCGTCGGGTGATCTTGGCGGGCCGGCCTATCGCAAGTTCGACCTCGAAGCCTGGATGCCGGGCCGCGGAGACGGCGGCGAGTATGGCGAAGTCACCAGCGCGTCGAACTGCACCGACTACCAGTCGCGCAGGCTTGACATTCGCTACAAGGTAAAGGGCGAGAAGGGGACGAACTTCGTCCACACGCTCAACGGCACCGCCGTGGCCGTGAGCCGGGCGCTGATCGCGATCCTGGAGAACTGCCAGCAGCCTGACGGTTCGATCGTTATCCCCGAAGTGCTGCGGAAATGGGTTGGGAAAGACCGAATTGGGGGCGGCGACGACGACGACGAGTAGTCGCGTCCTTGCCCGCTGCAACCGATCTTCATTCGCACCGCCTCGATTCCACAGCGAGACAAAAGTCATGCGGCTCTCTTGGACGATCGCTTTCGGCGTGCTAACTGCGTGGGCCGTTGTCGGCCAAGCCGCGGGGCGTAGGTTCGCCACACAAGGTGAAAATCGGCTCGCGATCGTCGGGGCCGACGGCTCCGTCGAACGCGAGATGCCCTGGGGCGGCATTCACGACATTCATCGCCTCCCTAACGGCCATTTCATGGTGCAGCGCGGCGCCGCCGAAATCGTCGAGATTGAGCCGGAGAACGGTCAGGTCGTGTGGTCGTATGATTCAGGGAAGCAGGGCGGTAACGAGGGCAGGCCCGTCGAGGTTCACTCGTTTCAACCGCTGCCTGACGGCGGCTTGATGATCGCCGAGTCGGGGCCGGGGCGCATCATCGAGATCAACCGCGACGGCAAGATCCAGAAGACCATCCCGCTGAAAGTCGCGCATCCCCACCCGCACACCGACACGCGGCTGGTACGCAAACTCGACGATGGCCACTATCTCGTCTGCCACGAGGGAGACGGCACGGTTCGCGAGTACGACGGTGCGTGCGACGTCGTGTGGGAATACGAAATCCCGATGTTCGGCACGCCTGCCGCGGAGGGGCACGGTCCGGAGGCATTCGGCAACAAGTGCTTCGCCGCCGTGCGTCTGGAGAACGGCAACACGCTGATCTCCACCGGCAATGGCCATCGCGTGATTGAAGTGACCCCGGCGAAGGAGATTGTCTGGACGCTGGAGCAAAACGATTTACCCGGCATCACGCTGGCCTGGGTGACGACGCTTGAAGTGTTGCCCAATGGGAACTACGTCATCGGCAACTGCCATGCGGGGCCCGAAAATCCGACGCTGGTCGAGGTTGAGCCGAAGACCAAAAAGGTCGTGTGGCAATTCGACGGGCATGACGAGTTCGGCAATTCGATGTCGAATTCGCTGCTGCTCGACGTCGCAGGCGTGCGCCGCTAGGAGTCGCTGGCTATGTCGGCGCGCCGCTGTACAACGCTTGCCAGTTTGTGATTCCTCCTCCGGCGGAGCCGGTGGCTTTTATTGTCTTGGCCTATTAAGTTATGGGTCGCGAGCAGGCCCCTCATGCCCCGTTCGCAAGGTTTGACTTTTCCTCTTTTTCGTCGCCGCGTGGAGATCCCCGATGAAGTTCGGCATGAACCTGCTGCTCTGGACCGCTCACCTCGATGATTCGATCTTGCCGGTGCTCGATCGGCTCAAGGCGATGGGGTACGACGGCGTCGAGATCCCGATGTTCGAACTCGACGAAGCCTTCTACGGTAAATGGGGCAAGCGGCTGGACGACGCCGGGCTGGAGCGCACCGCGGTGACGGTGCGGACCGACGCCGACAACCCGATCAGCCCCGATGCGGCCATCCGCGCGAAGGGCGTCGCGGGCAACAAGCTGGCGGTCGATTGCTGCGAAGCGCTCGGCGCCGTGACCCTGTGCGGGCCGTACCACTCGGCGCTTGGCAGCTTTAGCGGCGCCGGGCCCAGCAAGGATGAATGGAAGTGGGGCGTGGAGACAATGCGTGAGGTGGCCGAGCACGCAGCGAAGACGGGCGTGACGCTGACCGTCGAGGCGGTCAACCGGTTCGAGTGCTATATGATGAATTGCATGAAGGATGCGGCCCGGTTCGTGCAGGACGTGAGCCATCCGCGCTGCAAGCAGATGTACGACACGTTCCATTCAAACATCGAAGAAAAGAATATCGGCGAGGCGATCGCCACCGCGGCGCCTCACCTGGGCCATATTCACATCTCGGAAAACGACCGCAGCACTCCTGGTCAGGGAAATATCCGCTGGGCCGAGAACTTCGACGCCATCGCTGCGAGCGGCTACGACGGCTGGCTGGTCGTCGAGGCGTTCGGACTGGCGATGCCCGAGGTCGCCGCGGCGACCAAGATCTGGCGGCGGATGTACGAGAGCGAAGATCAGCTCGCGAGCGATGCGTTGGCGTTCATGAAGAGCGAGACGTCGAAGCGACGCGCTTAACTCACTGGAGCGAGCTTTTAGCGGCTGGGTCGACGGCCACGACCAAGCAGGCCGGCGACCAGGATAACCGCCACGGCGGCGCTGCTCGGTTCCGGGACGGCGGCGACAGATGACGAACTCGCAACCGTGACGCCGAAACCGCCTTTCCACAGGGCCAAGTCGGCCGCATCGACGTCATGATCGCCGTCGGCGTCGCCATTGGCTTTCGTGGCGCCGGTGGCCATGCCAAGGTTGCGCTGCCAGATCAGCAGGTCGCCGCCATCGACGAATGCATCGTTGTTAAAATCCGCCGGCAGTTGGGGAGCAACCAGGTCGGAAACGACAATGCGGCTCGTGCCGTCGGCATTGGTGGCGAGGAACGCGATCTCGCCGCGATCGTTGAAGCCGCTACGCTGTCCGTCTTCATTGTTCGACCCTCCGGCGAAGTACAGGCCGCTGACCGTGCCCGCCAGGTCGTCGGCCAGCGTACTCCCTTCGCGGGCCACAAGGCGGAGCTCGCCCGAGCCCGTGGTGGCCCAGAGGCCGCTGTCATTGGCAGCGGTGATCCCTGTGCCGGTCAGCGTGCCCAGGAATGCGACTTGTCCGTTGGCGTTCATCGCGACTTCATTGAAGGCGCTGAACAGTATCCCCGCCGAAGTTCCAGGCGCGGCGGTTCCTTCGAGCGCGATCGGCGCCAGGGTCCCGTTTTGCTTTGTCCAGATTCCGTCGTTGTTCGCGGCGGTGATGGCAGCGCCGCTCAGCGTGGCCTGAAAGGCCAAGTCGTTGGCGCTATTGAACAGTGGGGAGGTAAAGTTGGCGAAGACGGCCCCCGCAGGTCCCCCTGGCGCGGCGGCGCCCTTACGGACCGCTACGGCGGGGACATTGTTGCTTTCGGCGAAGATGGCCACGTTCGTTGAGTTCACACTCCCTGGCAGCGTGGCGACGAAGGCCAATTGCCCCACCGCATTGAGCGACGGCGGGGAGAACACCCCGTAATTGACGCCTACCTCGACGCCAGCGGCCGGCGCACCCTCCCGGGCGACAAGCGCCAGGGCGCCATTCCGTTCGACCCATAAGCCGCTGTCATTCGTGCCGGAAACGCCAGTCCCCGTCAACAATGCGCGGAACGCCACGTTGCCGGCGTCGTTGATCGCGGGCAGCTCTGTCGTGAAGCTGAGGTAGTTAACGCCTGCCGGCGTTCCAGGCGCTGCATTTCCAGCGCGAGCGATCAATCCCAGCAGTCCTTGCTTTTGCGACCAGACGCCGTCGTCGTTGGTTGCCGTCACACCCGCGCCGCTCAGCGTTGCTCTGAAGGTTGACTGGCCGCTGGCGTTCATGGTGGGATCAATCATCGTGGCGAATTCGACTCCCGCCGGGGCGCCGGCGGCTTGCGAACGTTCTCGCGCAATTAGGCCGAGAGCGCCGCCGCCGCTGGACCACACCCCGCCATTGTCATCGACCGTCACGCCGGCGACGCCTTCGCGCATGGTGCCGGCGTACGCCAAGGCGCCGCTGTCGTTCAGCACCGGGTTGGCCAAGCGTCGATAGAGCGCGCCGGCAGGTCCGGTCGGCGCTGCGAACCCTTCACGGCCGACCAACGCGAGGGCGCCGCCTCCTTCGGACCACATACCGGTGTCGTCGAGCGCCGTCACGCCCGACCCGGTCAGCGTCGCGGCGAAAGCCGTTCGCCCCAAACCATTAATGACAGGCGCCGACGGTCCGTCTGAGGAGTGATAAAGATGCAGAAACGTCCCCGTAGAGCCGGGGGCCGATTGCCCGCTCGCGGCAACGACGCGAATCGCCGCGGCGGCGTCGGCGGTTAAGTGGATGGCAAGGACGACAGCAAGGGTTTGGCGGAACAGCATAGGGAGCAACTCACGGCGGCACAAAGATGAGCAAATTTCCAAGACGGCGACCGCTGAGCCAAGTACGGTAAGGCCGCACGTTGACGACGGGAAAAACGATCAGCCAGTAGCCAGCGTACACGGCGGGTACGGCAATTGCCACAATTCGCCTAGTCAAGGGAAGCCGAACTCGCGTGTTTTGCACCGCGGCCGCGGCCCGACCCCAAATGGAGCAAGAAACCGCATTATTTATCGACCGAGCCCTGACTCCACGGCGCGGCGCCGGAACGGCTCCGCGTCGGCCGTTCGGCCTGTTTGCTCCAGCAAGATTGCTAGGGTCAGGTTGAGTTCGGGAGACTCGCTGTCGCGCGCCAACCCCTCGCGGAGGCACTGTTCCGCAGCTGCACGCTGGTCCGATTTTAGCAGCGCCTCGGCCAGCGCGACGCGCGCATCGACGACCTCGGGGCCGAGCGCCACCGCCCGCCGATACGGTTCGACCGCGGCCGCGGGCTGATCGAGCGCCAGGAAAGCGTCGCCTAGTTGAAGCCACGCACGGAAATGTTTCGGATCGAGCTTCACGGCCACTTCGAGCGGACCGACGGCCGCCGCCGCATCGCCGCGCTGCAGCGCGGCCAGGCCGGCCGCGTATCGCTCGTCGGCCTGAACGCCGTCGAGCTGGACCGCGATTGCCTTGGCTTCCGCGACGTCGGGGGTCAACCGGGCCAGTGCGGCAAGCATCGCCTGTTGGCGCGCGCCGCCCGCTGCGTACATGCGCTCCGAACCGATTAGCATGGCGATGACTGCGAGCAAGGTGGCCCACTTACCGGCGTGGATAAAGCTCGGCACGAACCGGTCGAACGCCGGGACGGGGGCGTCGACCAGATTGTCTTGCGTCCGGCGGTCGCTCACCTTCCAAATGAAGCCATCGTAGTAAAAGTGGAGAATCGACGAGGTCACGAAGGCGGCGATCAGCCACTGGCGTGCGTCGTCGAGATCGCCGCTGAACATCCGGTCGCCGGCGTGCGCGGTGACGAACCTGATGGAACTGTAGGCGGCGATCGCGGCGAGGTAGATGCCCAGCATCGTCGTTCGATCGCGGAACAGAAATCCCAGCGGGCCAAAGCGCTCACCCGCCTTCTCTAGCAGGCGGCGGTTGTAGATCCACACAATCGCGTTGTATTGCACGGCGTGATAGATCTCGAACATGGCGATGCCAATCAATAGGTTCGTCGATAGGCGACCGCAGTACCAGTAGAACCAGCCAGTCGAGGCGGCGAGCAAGAGCTTCACCCAGTTCACAGGCAGGCCCCGCAGTCGGCGGTTCACCAGGTGCGTCGCGTACAAGGCAATGACGAGCCCGCTTAACCCGCCGACGATCCAGCGCAGCAACGCTAGAGTATCGGGCCCAAAGATCGGCAATCCGCATTGCCACATCGCGCCGGCGACGCCGAACATGCGCGTATCGCTGAAGACGACGCCGGCGGCGAAGATCGCCAGGCACAGGGCGTGGTCGAGCTTGGCGACGTAGCGATCGTTCTCGCCGCGGCGCAGATCGTAAATCCGCATGAACCCATAGGTCTGCATCAAGCCGTGCCACGTTCCCCAAATAAGGAGAATCAGTTCCAGCCCGTGGAGGTGTCTCCAGGGGAGGTTGAGCGCGTGGGCGACCGAGTCTGGCGGCGTGAAGATGAGCGCCAGCGCGAAGATGAGGGGGGGCGCCAAGAGGAATCGCCAGCGGAACCGACTGAAGAGTTCACGATCGCCGTAGGCCCGCATAAAGCCAGGCAGGTGGTGCCCGAGCGAAGCGAACGAGATGACGGCGAGGTAAATGTCTTCCGGCCGAAGCCACTGCCGGGCTGCCACGAGGACCGTAGGGACGATCAGCAGCGGCGTGAGGACCAGATAGAACAGGTCCCACGCTGGGGAAACGATCCACGGACGACGTGGGGCGGTAGTGGCGGCGGTTGATGACACCGGAGGTCGTTCGCGCGAAGATTTCTCGTGGCGGGCTCGTCGGATCGACGAGCATGTTTCCTTAAGTATGGCGTCCGCCATCGCGAAGGGCGCCCCGCATTCGGCGGGATTTGCGGTCGTCGCGGGGCCAAGGGCAGGTTACAGCCCCTATTTCCGAGCGGCTGAGATGGGCAAACGGGGTGTTTTGCTTGGATTTCTGCACGCGGGTGGTTTATGCTGGAGGGGTTCGCTCCGAGCCCGCGGGAGGGTCCCGAATGAGCTCGGCCGCGCTGCCATCCTACATGCTGTGAACATCGCTATGAAACGCTCCGCTGCGTCGTGGTTCGCCCTGTTGTTTTTGGCCGCTGAGGTCGCCGCCCCGCCTAGCCTCGCGCGGGGCGAGGGTGCGCCGAGTCCGGTCGCTGCGGCGTCGGTCGATCTGTTCGACGCGATGAAGGCCGGTTCGGTCGAAGCCACGTTCGTGGCGAAGAATTCCAAGCGTGGACGGATTGTGATGCAGAACAAGACCGACCAGCCGCTGTCGATCGATATCCCCGATGCGTTCATTGGCGTCCCCCTCGCTCAAATGGGCGGTATGGGCGGCGGTATGGGTGGCGGCATGGGCGGCGGTATGGGAGGCGGCATGGGCGGCGGCCAACAGAGCGTTGGCGGAGGGGGTGGCGGCGGCGGACGCGGCGGGGGTGGCGGCGGCGGCGGACGCGGCGGGGGTGGGCGTGGCGGCTTCAGCATTCCCCCGGAAAAGACTGTGCGCGTCGACGTGCCGTTGCTCTGCCTCGATCATGGCAAGCGCGAGCCCTCGTCGAGCAAACCTTATGCTATCCTCCCCATTGAGAATGTGATCAAAGACCCCGCGGTGATCGAAGTGGTCGCGGCCTATGCCAATGGCGATTTGCCGACGGGCGCCGCACAGGCTGCTGTTTGGAATCTCAACAGCAAGGTGAGTTTTCAAGAGCTGAGCCAGAAGTTGACGGGGACTGAACGTTACGCCGTTCGCGAACCCTATTTCAGCCGCGATGAAATCCAGACGGCGATGGCGATCGTCGCCGAAGCTCGCGAAGTGACGGCCGGCAAAGAGGTCGTGCCGCGCGACTTCCCGATGCCGGGCGAAGAGCAGGCGAAGGAAGTCATTGAAGAAGCGGACAAGACTGCCGCCGAGGAAGCTGCGGCGGATGGCGAGGATCAGGCCGTTGAGAAAGCGGCTGACGGCGAGGCGGCTGAAAAGTCCGATTCTGCGAACGACGCGGTCCCCGCAACGGAGGCCACGAGCGAAGACGCTGCCGGTGATGTGAAGGGCGCCTAAAGGCGCTCTAGGCCGCGGTGCGAAATGAACCGCGGATTTCGGCGAGCAGGCGCTGGATTTCCTGTTGGTATTCGGTTCGCTGCTGGTCCCAAGCGCGGGCCAGTTGCTGGTAATGACGCTCCTGCGCGTCGAGCTCCTGCTCGCGCGCCACCAAGAGAGCGGCGCGGTTTTCGACGTCCTGGTCGCGATTCTGCGCCCAGCGGTCGAGTTCTTGCCGCTGCTGCTGCAGGGCGTTGAACTGCTCGGTGATTTCGAGCCGAGCGGTTTCCAAATCGCTCCGGCGACGTTTCAATTCGTCACTGGCGAGTTGAAATTGCTCGGTAAGTCGGCCGCGGATCTGGGCGACGGAACGCGACAGCGCGGCTGGTGCGAGAACTCCTTGCAGCTGCAACCAGGTTTCCTCGGTGGCCAGCCTCAGCTCCAGCGCCTCGCGCTGCGCCTCCCGCAGTTGCTCGGCGACTTGTTCCAGCGCCTGCTCTCGCTTGTCGAGTTCCGCTTCGCGACGCTGGGCGGCGCGTGTTTGGTCGGCCGCGGCGGTGCGGGCAGTCTCCGCTTCGGCCACGAGCGCTCGGCGCTCGCGCGTCACCTGATTCTCGAACGCCAGCTTGTCGTGTTCCAACTCGCGCAATTGTTCGCTGAGTTGCAGCTGCCGCTCCGCGAGCATCGTCTCGGCGTGGTCGAGGTAGCCGCTGCGCATGGCTAGCTGGTCGGCATGCTGTTGGACTTCGGCGATGCGCTGCTCGACGATGCCGAGTCGCTCGAACCGCTTGAGGGCAGTTTCGATTTCGCGTTGGCGGAACTCGAGGCGGCGCTCATCGGCGGCGAGGGCGGCGGACCGTTCCTCGCTCGATGTGCGAAGTTGTTGCAACTCGGCGCGTTGGAATTCGATCTCGCCCGCCTTTTCGGCGAGTCGTCGTTCGCAGTCGGCGAGGCTTGCCTCTTGCGTGATGACGCGCGTCTCGCGGGCGTCGAGTTCCTTCTGGCGAGCGTCGAGAGCGAGCCGCTCGTGGCTCGCTCGCTCGTGCTCGACGTAGAGCTTGGCCTCGCGTGAGTCGAGTTCGCGTTGGCGCTTCTCGAACTTCTGCCGCGCTTCGTCGAGTTCCAATTGCCGCGTGCGGCAGCCGGCGGTTTCGAAGTCGAGAGCGTCGAGCTTGGTCTGCTGTTCGGTGATGCCGAGTTCCAGCTCCATCTCGCGCGTGGCGATTTTTCGCTCGCGCTCGCCGAGCTCTTTGAGCCGCTGCATCAGCTCGTCGGCTTCCTCAAGCTGAGAGGCGGCGATGCCTTGGCGCTGGGTGAGCTCCTCGTCCCACGTTTCCAGCCGCTCTTGCAGTTCGGCGAGTTCGGTTTCGCGTTGGTCGATCCAGAGGCGGGCGTTGCGGATGCGGGAGTCAAACTCCGCTTCCTGCGAGTTGAGGCGGGCTTCGCGGCGGTCGACTTCGGAGAGCCGCCCCTGCAGCCGCTCGGCGAGGTTAGCCGCATGGTGGGCCAGCATCGTCGGCGAACCGGTCAGCGGGGCGTCGTCGGCTCCGATCCCCAGCGCGTCGATCCCTAACCAAGCGGGGAGGGCGTCGGCGTCGATCTCGGCGGGGCCGTCGACTTGCGGATCGGCGTCGGCAAAGGCGCTTTCGGTCGAGTGGTCGCCGATGACCAGTTCGTCGGAAGCGCCGGCCGTGGCCAGGACCCCAGACCGCGGCCGAGCCTCGCCGCCGGCCCGGCGGACGGGGTGAGGGGCGTCGAGCCGCATCTCGCGGAGCGGCTGCTCGCGGGGCTCGTCGTCGCTCTGGTCGTGTCGGTCGCTGGCCATGAACAGTTCGAGTTAGCTGTCTGGCGGGCGCAAGGGCGTACGACCCCTACAACCCGCAAAGGTTGCCTAACAGGAACGATCGGCGCGCGGGACCCGCAAAGTTTGGCCGAATTGCCTGGAATGAAGTTTTTGTAGGGGCAGGTGATAGCAGTGGGGCGGTGTGTCGCTTGTCGTGGTTGGTGTCGCGTCTCCTGTCGTGTCGCGTTGTGCCGTGAAGCGATTTTGGGCGACACCATCTTAAGTCCTTACTGGGTATGTGGTTGAGTGATGTTTTTGGGGCGACAATCGAAGCGACAGGCGACAGTGAGTGGCAAGATGGGGGCTTTGGGTTTGATCAGAGGCGAGGCGAGTGACAGCGAATTGCCGACTGAGTGGAGACGCTGTGTAGACATGAAGCTTTGGGGTAAACGCCCTAGTGTTGATGCTGGATGGTACAGGCAGCAGGCAAGTCGCTGCCCGTCGAACAACAGATCAGTAAACGGGTTGTCAAAGAACGGATGTATTCAAATGTATACTACATAATTTGATGGCCAATTTCAAGTTCATATCTCTGCTTGTTTCCTGTTCTCTGGTTCTCACCTGATGGGCGAGTGGCGGAGGTAATGGTATCTCGCAAAGGCGCAGAGGCGCAAAGAAAGACGCAGGCCGTATTAGTTGCTGTTTGGCGATTTGGCCCATTGCTTCGGAGTCGGCTATATTGCCGATAGTGCGATCCGAGCAGGCCCGCGATGCCTAGCCGTTCGGAGGAGGCGCCATTGATTTTATTCGTTGGCGGAAACTAGCCTGTAATCGTTCGATGAAGATCGTCAATCGTATCTGGTACACATTTATTGGGCTTTTGCTCGTTTCGGTCTTCCTCGCGATGTTCAGTGCGGATCTTGCCAAAGGATTCTTTCTGCTTTGGCCGAGCATCTTCGCATCGGCGATTGTTGGTGCCATCGTTGATCGTCGAGGCGCAATTGCGGCAGGTCTTGTAGGCGCCTTTTTCTTGGGGCCTCTTGTGGTGCCATTGCCTAGAGTCTGCTATGCGCCTCCGCTCCCTTGGGGTGATCAGTTGGTTGAAGATTTCTCGATCGTTGGCCCTAGCCTTCTCGTCGGATCAATCATCTCGTTGACGATATGGACGATTTGCATGTTAGTTTTTCCGCGACGGCCTGAGGCAGGATCTAGTTCGATCGTAGGTGCTTCCAGCAAAGTCCATCCCGTTACCGGTGTTGTGACAAAGCGACACCTCGACACTGACGGACTACAAAGCGGCGCCGTGAACCGCGAATAGGTGAAAATCTTTCGCAGCGACTGGCTTTCGTCTTGGGCTCAACGAAAACCCCCGGCTTACAGAGCCGCGGCAGTTGGAGGAGGCGTCGAATGAAAAGCGTTGCATGGAGTGCGTCGCCGGTGTTGGGGGTGGCCAATGTACAGGAGGCGGCGGAGTACTATCGGGACGTGCTGGGGTTCGGCCTCGACCCGGCCGACGTCTTTCAGCCGTCGCCGGCGGAGCCGGGGGGCGTCTACGCGATCGTCAAACGGCCGGGGGCGTGGATCCATTTTCAGATCCGGCGAGAGCAGGCGCCGCCGCGAGTTCGTGCGAAGATTGAGCTCGACGCTTACGTGTACGTTGATGACGTCGACGGCTTGTATGCGGATCTACAGCGTCGCGGCGCAGTTGTTTTGCAGTCGCCGATGGTGTTGCCGTATGGGCTGCGGGAGATCGTGGTGGAGGATTTGAACGGGTATCGGGTGGCGTTTGGGGAGTTTGTTGATTGACGAGTTGGCATGGGCGCAAAGAAAACCCCCGGTTTGAAGAACCGGGGGCTAAGGGTGAGCGTTGTGGAATGGTGCGCGGGAAGGTGTCGGGGATGTAGCGTTAGGCGGGGGACAGCACTTGGATATTGACGCTGCGGACGATGTCTTTCACGCGGTCGCGGTAGGTGGCCATGTGAGGGGCTTTGAGGTGGGCTTCCAAAGAGGCCGTGTTCGTCCACTTCTCGATCACGGTGACGACGTTCTCACGGGCGGGAGCGGACGAGACGCTCGTGGCGAGGTCGATGGCCGGGCCGTATTCGACGCAGCCGTCTTCGTCGCGGACGACGTCGATGATGCGATGGAATTCGGCGAGGAAGCGTTCGCGGGAGCCCTCAGTGAGTTCGATCGTGGCGATGACGTGGATCATGGCGTTATGGCATTGGGGATTGGTGTCGGCGGCCCCGTTGCGGGATGCCAGGAAGCGATTGTCGTCAAGCAATGTAGCCCCCGGCTCCGCCGGGGGGTAGGAGTGGTGATGGCGCTGCGGGCCGTCGCGGCATGGTGCGCGACCCCCTGGCGGAGCCAGGGGCTACAAATAAGTCAGCCTTTGGCGGAGTCGATCGCTTGTTGCAGGCGGGTCTTCGGTTGGACGCCGACGAAGCGGTCGACGACTTCGCCGTCCTTGAAGACCATCAGCGTCGGGATGCTGCTGACGCCGTAGCTTTGCGCGCTTTGCGGCGCGTCGTCGACGTTGAGCTTGACGACCTTGGCCGAGCCGGAGTTCTCGCCGGCGAGCTGCTCGATGAGCGGAGCAATCTGGCGGCACGGGCCGCACCAGGGAGCCCAGAAGTCGACCAGCACCGGCTGGGACGATTGCAGCACTTCGCTGTCGAAGTTGACGTCGGTGATTTCTTGGATGGCGCCCATGATTTTCTCCGGTTCCTCGTGGCCGTCGGCGGGCGACGGCGCAGTGAAATGATCTCGATATTTCTCTGGCCAGTGTACGGATTGGTCAGGGAGTTGGTTCAATGCCGGCGGTTTTGGCCGACCGCGATTATCTTGGCGACGGCGGGTGCTGTCAACGAACGGCGAATTACTCGATTCCCAGGGGCCGCGTGTCACTCGCTGTCAGGACGTTCTGTCGCAGGAAGCGGTTCAGACTTGGTGACGATTGATGCGATAGGCGGCGGCTCTAGCTGATTTGGCTGGAATCGTGGCCGGTTGTCGCGGAGGGCGGGTTGTTCGATACTCAAATCTGGGCGCTCGATAGGGCGCCGCTCGACTGCACAACAGAGATTGGAGATTCGCCATGGCTCGGACCCCCAGCACGATGTTGCCGCTTGGTACGCCGGCGCCCGACTTCAAGTTGATGAACGTGGATGGCCGCGAGGTCGAGCTGGCAGACTTTGCGGGCAAGCCGGCGCTGTTGGTGATGTTCATGTGCAATCACTGCCCGTTCGTGATTCATGTGGCCGACCAGTTGGCCCAGCTGGCGAGCGAGTACATGGCCCGCGGCGTCGCGGTGGTGGGGATCAACTCGAACGATACGGCGACCCACCCGGCCGACTCGCCCGAACGGATGGTGGCCGAGGCGGAAGAGCGTGGATACCAGTTCGCCTATTTGTTCGATGAGACGCAAGAGGTGGCGAAGGCCTACCGAGCGGCATGCACGCCTGACTTCTTTCTTTTCGATCAAGATCGGAAGCTGGTGTACCGGGGGCAGCTGGATGACAGCCGGCCGGGGAACGGCGTGCCGGTGACGGGGAAGGATTTGCGTGCGGCGCTGGATGCGGTGCTCGCGGGAGCGGCGCCCGTTAGCGAGCAGCGGGCGAGTTTGGGGTGCAATATAAAGTGGAAGGCGGGGAACGAGCCGGAGTATTTTGGGTAGGGCGGCGGGTAGGTGAGTAGGTGAGTAGGTGGCGCGCGGAGGGTTCCAGGCCGTCGGTATACAAAGCCGCGGCCGTTGGCCGCGCGTTTTCGGCTTGGTACGCGGAAGGGGTCGGGGACCTTTTTCCACTGGTGATGTTGCCGTCGTGGAAGAGTTTCCAGTGGCAAAAGGCCCCCGACCCCGTTTAGGCGCCAGTCACGCGCGACTGGGCGATCACTTGCCGGACCATCGCTGATAGTCCGCCATTCTGTTGGGCGAGCGTGAGTTGCCGTTCGGCCCAGCTGGGGCCGGCGGCGAGTTGGCGGTTTCTTTCCAGGTACTCGCGGCAGCCTAGATCTTCGGCGGTGGGCGATAGGCGTTCGACGAGGTTGTCGACAATCTGCGGCAGCGTGTGGGCTGCGTAGGTGTTGGAATCGACGAGCTGCGCTTTGTTGCCGTAACGGGCGGCGCGCCATTTATTTTGGGCGACCAGCAAGGGATGGCAGTCGTGTTGGTAGGCGCCCTGGTCGATTTCGTCGGAGAGTGATTTGACCAGGCACTGCATCAGAGCGGCGAGCGTCAGGACGTCTTCGAGGTTGCCTGGCATGTCGCACATGCGGATTTCGACAGTGCCGAAGTTGTGGTGGGGGCGGACGTCCCACCAGAGCTCGCGGATCGTGTTGATGAAGCCGGTGCCGACCATGTGGTTGACCAGCCAGACGTATTCGCTCCAGTTGCGCATGAGCGGCGGCAGCCCGGCGGTGGGAAGGCCTTCCATCACCTTCGAGCGGTAGGAGTGGAGACCGGTCGCTTCGCCTTCCCAAAATGGGCTGCTGGCTGAGAGGGCTAGCAGCGTCGGCAGGTGGCGCATGATGCGGTCGCAGATCATCACCGCCTTGTCGCCGCTATCGACGCCGACGTGGACGTGCAGCCCGAACGTCATCATCCGGCGGGCGAGGACTTGCAGCAGTTCGACGAGTTTCAGGTAGCGCTCGTCGGGCGTGACTTGCTGAGCTTCGCAGCGGGCGAAGGGGTGGACGCCGCCCCACCAGAGGCCGAGGCCGAGCGAGTCGGCGGCCGCTTCGACGACGCCGAGCCGGCCGCGGAGATCGCGTTCGGCTTCGCCGATCGATTGGCAGACGTCGGTGTTGATTTCAATGACCGACTGGATGATTTCGGGTTTGAAGCGATTGGCTCCGCGGTCGGGGAGTTTTTCGATGAGGCGATCGAAGGCGTTGGTGAGATCGCATGATTGGAGATCGACGAGGCCGAGTTCGAGCTCGATGCCGAGGGTGGGGTGGCGGTTGGTGGTGAACTCGATGGCGGGCATACGGGCTGAGTGCCGACTTTGGGGGACTTTGTTTGGAACCGCCGATGGACGCGGATGAACGGAGATTGAAGGAAGAGTCAGTTGTCAGTGGTCGGTTGTCAGTTGCGGAAGCAGAAGGGTCGATTGCGCTTTTGGACTTCTCTTATTTGCGTTCATCCGCGTTTATCTGCGGTTCCATCCCCTGCAATTCACGCGCCGGCCGCGGTTGATTCGCAGGCGAGGATGACGGCTCTGGCTAGAATCCTTACTCCTAAGGGGAGGGCGGCTTCGTTAACGTCGAACGTCGGGGTGTGCAGTGGGCGAATCCGCCCGTCGCCCGCGGCGATGCCGAGGCGGAACATGGCGCCGGGGACGTGGTCGAGGTAGCAGGCGAAGTCTTCGCCCCCCATGCTGGGGCGCGGGATCACCTTGGCCGTCACGCCGTGAACGCTGGCGACCGCCTCTTGGAGGATGCGCACCGCGGCCGCGTCGTTTTGGACTGACGGGATGCCGCCATCGACGTGGACTTCGATCTGCGTGGCGGTGATTTCTTCGATGCCGCGAGCGATCTGGCGCATTTGCTCGATCGTTTGGGAGCGAACCTGCGCATCGAGGGTGCGGAGCGTGCCGTCGAGTTCGACCTCCTCGGGGATGACGTTGGCATTCTGCCCGCCGGCAATCCGGCCGAAGCTCAGGACGACGGCGTCGAAGCTGTCGGTGGTGCGGGGGATGAACTGATAGAGACTGCTGACGAGTTGGGCGGCGGCGGCGATCGGGTCGCGAGATTCGTGGGGGCGCGCTCCATGGCCGCCGCGACCGCGGACGACAATCTGTACGTCGTTGCAACTGGCGGTGAAGGGGCCGACGCAGAGGCCGACTTCGCCAGTGGGGCGGGGCGGATCGACGTGGAGGGCGAAGATCGAGCTGACGCCGTCGAGGGCGCCGGCCGCGATCATGCCACGCGCGCCGGCGGCGGTTTCTTCGGCTGGTTGCAGGATCGCCCGCCAGCGGAGGGGCCAAGGGGCGTGGCCGCAGGCTTCGAGCTTGTGGAGCGCGAGGGCGACGTGCGCGGCGATGGCGGCGTGGGCGTCGTGGCCGCAGGCGTGCATCACGCCTTCGCGCTGGCTGCGGTAGGTGACGTCGTTTGCTTCGTGGATGAGGAGGGCGTCGATGTCGCCGCGGAAAGCGATGCGCTGGCCTGGTGACACAATGCGGTTGTCGGCGAGGACGCCGCAGCCGTCGGGGCCGAGGCGTAGTTCGAGGCCGGGCTGATCGAGCGTCTGGTAGAGATCGAGGCTGGTTTGGAGTTCGGCGCCGCTGGGTTCGGGGTTCGCGTGGAGGCGACGGCGCAGGGCGACGAGATCGGGGGTCGCGTCGGCGACGATCTTGTCGAGGGATTGTTGCCAGGCGGGCATCGGGGCGTGATTCCCCCTCCCATCAAGGGAGGGGCTCGCTGGAGGATGTTTGCGGCGTGGTGCTCCGCAAGTATACCCCATTCATCGTGCGCTAGCGGCATTCAGCCCCGGGCTTTGCCCGGGGGTAGAAGCGTTTACGGCGCTGCGGGCCGTTGCTGTGTGGTGCGCGACCCCCGGGCGGAGCCCGGGGCTAGACGAACGCTGGCGTGACGAGTTCCGGCAGGACGCCGCGCTCGTAACCCATCGCGAGGAACTGCGTGACCGCGTCGCGGCCGCGCGTTCCGAAGTCGAGCGTCCAGTCGTTCACGTACATGCCGACGAACTTGTCCGCCTGGCTGCGGTCGAGATCGCGGCCGTATTGCAGGGCGTGCTCGAGGGCGGCTTCGCGGTGATCGAGGCCGTACTTGATGCTTTCGTAGAGGAGACGCTGCACGTCTTGGGTGACTTGCGGGCCAAGATCTTTGCGGATGGCGTTGGCGCCGAGCGGCAGCGGCAGGCCGGTGAGTTCTTTCCACCAGACGCCGAGGTCGACGATGAGCTTGAGATTGCTCTGGCCGTAGGTGAGCTGACCTTCGTGAATGATCAGGCCGGCGTCGATCCGCTGGCCGTCGTACTCGCCGCGATTGACGACCTCGATGATCTCGTCAAAAGGGACGACGACGTGCTCAAAATCTTTGCCCATGCAGAGCCGCAGGGCGAGGAAGGCGCTGGTGAGCGTGCCGGGGACGGCGATGGTCTTGGTCATCAGGTCGTCGATCGAGCCTGATTCCTTAGCGATGACCATGGGACCGTAGCCATCGCCCATGCTCGCGCCGCAGGAGCAGAGGTCGTACTTGTCGTGGAGGAAGGCGTACGCGTGGATGCTGACGGCGGTCAGTTCGAGCTCGCCCTGGAACGCGCGGCGATTGAGGGTTTCGATGTCGACCAGCTCGTGCGTAAACCGATATTTGCCGGTGTCGATGCAATCGTTCGCCAACGCATGGAACATGAAGGCGTCATCGGGATCGGGGCTATGGCCGACGCGGATGAGCTGCTTGGCTTGGGTGGCGGACACGCGAATCCTCGGCAGTGGGCGGGCTAGCTGGGCAGATGGGACCGACTTCCCATCCTACCGAGTTCGCCCGTCACGGCGTAGGGGGCGGGGCTGGACCGGCGGCTACACCTGGAGTGAGAGGCTGGCGCCGCTAAACGGCGCCGCGGCCAGTGGTGCAACGGGCGTCGCCGATGTTTCGGCCTTTAGACGGTCGCAGGCAATTCGCCACGTTTCGCGTTCGAAATCGAGTAGTTGCAACGCCGCTGCCAGCGGGGCATGCTCGTGATTGAGCTGCGCCAGCGCCACTTGCCGAAAGGCGAACGCATACTCCTCGGCGAGCCGCTTCGAGACTTCGGAATCAGCGAGCGCCAGGCCCTGGACCAGGGCCTCAAGGACGTCGATCACGCGCGTGAGCAGATGATCGCACTCCAGACGTTGAGCCGGGTCGTTCCAGCACTGCTCAGCCTGCCGGCCGAATCGAATGGCGCCGTCGAGCAGCATCAGCTGCAACTCGGGTTGCGAGGCGGTCTGAACGCGGCTGTCGAGGTAGCGTGCGTTGGCGTTGGCAGCGTAAGTCAAGGGATCGGCCTCCGTGAGATGCTTTCTCGTTGCCCTTACTTATCGGCATCGCGGCGGCGTCAGACGAACTCCGCCGCGCGGTTAGCCGCTGACTCCGGTGTACGGAGCGAGAGGCTGCAGGCCGTCGAGCGCCGACTGGCTTTGCTTGAGCTTGGCGATAATCGTTTCGAGCTGGTAAAACTGAGCCAGCAGCCGTTCTTCCTGCGCCTTGAGCTGAGTTTCGAATTGGTCGAGGCGGGTTTCGTTCGACTCGATCGTGTCTTGCAGCGCGCCGCTGCTGGAGGCGATGAGCGAATTCTCGTCGCCGGCGAGGCCGTCGACGACTTTGGAAATCTTGACGGCGACTCCCGATTGCGCGTTCGACAGGAAATTTTGCACGCCGGCCGGGTCGGCTTCGAAGGCCGACTTGAGCTTCGTCTTGTTGAGTTCGAGCTTGCCATCCTCGCTGAGGCTGAGGCCGATTTGCTCCAGCGATTGCAGGTCGCCCAGGCCGGCATAACGATCGGTGAGCGCTCGCCCGAGGCGCGTGTCGATTTGCAGCGCTTCGTTCGTTCCGAAGAGGAGTCCCGTGGTGAGGGCCTTGTCGTCGAACGCGGTGAGCTTGTCGAGATCGTCGCGGAGCGAATTGTATGATTCGACGAAGTCTTCCACCGTGGAAACCAGCGACTCGTCGGTTTGCGAGACGGACACGGTGATCGCCGCGTCGCTCGCGCCGGCGACCGTGAGGTTCACGCCGCCGACGGTGCCGGTGAACGTGTTCGTTTGCGAGCTGACCAGCACGCCGCCGCCCGGGGTGCTGCTGTTGCCGTAGAGAATGACGGCGTCCTGGGCCTTGGCGGTTTGCTCGAAGTCGAGGTCCGACGTGCCGGAGTCGATCAGCAACTGATTGGCGGCTCCGGTCGCGTCGACCGCTAGCGTCAGTCGGTACCCCGTGCCGTCGAACACCGTGGACGCGGTGACGCCTGCCTTGAGGCCGTTGATGCTGTCGGCGAGGGCGGAGAGTCCGGTTTGCGTTCCCGAGGCGGCCGCGAAGGCGCCGGCGCCGTTGATGATTTGCTTGCCGCCGATTTTAGTCGCTTCGCCGAGGATCTTGAGGTCCTTGGCCGCCGTGCCGGCGCCGACGTCTTCAACCGTGAGCTTGCCGCCGCCGCCGCTGGTGTCTTCGAGTTCGATGCCGGTCTTGGCCGAATTGAGCCGCGCAACGACGCCCACCCCCCCGGCGGTCGCCTTGTCGTTAATGGCGTCGATCAGCTGGCCGACGGTGGTGATGCCGGCGTCGCTGCCGTTGAGGTCGAGCGCCAGGGCCTTGCCGGTGGCGTCGGTGATGCGGACGTCGCCGGCGCCGATCCCTTTACCGCCGTTGAGCGACGAGAGGAGCACGGCGGAACTGGAGCTTTGCAGATTGGACAGATCGATCGTGTAGGAGTTCGCGCCGTCGATTACCTGCGTTGGCGTACCGCCCACGTCGATCGTCTTGCTCGCGCGGGTAAGGTTGAGCGACTTGGCAATATCGCCGCTAAGGTCCTTGACGCCGAGCGTGCCGGTCCCCGCGGCAGTGTCGGTGAGGATCACGCCGTCGCCAGCGTCGTTGATGCGGGCTTCGACGCCGTTGCTGAGGGCATTGATCGCGTCGAGAACGTCGCCGACCGTCTTGGGCTCGAGCCCGGAGGTGTTCAGGTCGGCGGTCTTGGAGACGCCTTTGCTATCGGTGATGCGGACGTCGCCGAAGACGACGCCTTTCCCGCCGTTGAGCGACGACAGGAGGGTTGCCTCGCTGATCGTCTGGCGTTTGAGAGCGCCGGAGCTTTTCGTGGCGGCGGATTGATTGACGGTAAGGCCGAGCTTGTCGGCCGAGTTAGTGGCGTCGCCATTGGCAATGATCAGATTGCCGACGCCGACGGTGTCGTCGGTAATCGACAGGCCGTTGCGGGCGGAGTTGATGGCGGCCGTAACGTTCGGCGCGGCGGCGTTGATCAGGTCGACGACGTCGTCCAGGGTTTCGGCCGAGGCGAGATTGACGTTCGCGGAAACGCCGGCGCGATCGGTGACCTGGAGCAGCCCGAGCGTGCCGATGCCTTGGCCTCCCTTCAAGCTAGTGAGGAGGGTGTCGCGCAGGCCGGAGATAAGTCGCTTGCCGGTGATCGAGGCGCCGGAGGCGGCGCCGGCGACGCCAAGGTCGTCGGCCGCCGTCCCCGTCGAGCCGTTGCCGACGCTGAAGCCGCTGGCTCCCGTGGTGAGGTCGGTGAGGACCAGTCGGTTGCCGTCACCCGCGATGGCGGCGGTGATTTTACCCGCGCCGGCAGTATTGATCTGCGTGATCACGTCGCCGAGCGTCTCGGCGTCGTGCAGGTCGATCCCTAGCGCTGAGCCGTCGGCAAGGTGGACGTCGAGATCGACGACGCCTAGCTTATTGATGGTCACGCCGTTGCCGTCGTTGAGCGACGCAAGCTTGGTGCCGGCGTGCAGACGCAGCACGTCGGCGCCGGTCGCGGTATTGGCTGCGACGCTGATGCCGGCGAGACCCAGGCCGGCGGCGGTCGTGCCGCCGGCGCTTTCGGCGACTTTCAGCGTGCCGCTGCCGCCGGAGGCGTCGGTCAGGACAAACGAGTCGCCATCGGTGGTGGCGGTGACGGCGATGTCGCTGTTTTCGTTGATGGCCGCCAGCACGTCGTCGACGTTGCGGGCGAAGCTGAGGTCGATGACGGCCGTGACGCCGCTGCGATCGGTGATGCGAATCTTGCCGCGTTGGATGCCGGCGCCTTCGTTGAGTTGGTCGAGGGAGATGCCTTGATCCAGAAAGCCGCCGAACCCGAAGGAGAACGTGCCGCTGCCGAGGCTGGCGTCGGTTCCTTGAAAGACCTGGCTAACGAGTTGCTGTGCCGAGGCGGCTTGCACGGGCCGTACCTGGAACGATCCGACGGAGGGCGTTCCGCCCGCGGGGATCGAAACCTTCAGCACGTCTTCGTTGCTGCTCGTTGCGGCCCGAGTGTTGAAAACAGAACCGGCTTTCAACTTGTTGGCGGCGAACTGAAAGCTCAGGAGTTTTGAGCCGAGCGTGTCGAAGGCGATTTGTTCTTGCTTGAGATCGTCGGTTCGCGTCTTGAGCATGTCGCGGGGGCGACCGGCGACTGCCATCAATTGCTTGACGGTGTCCTGAATGTTCAGGCCCGTGACTAAGCCGACGCTTGAGGAGATGCGTGCCATACGAACAAGCTTTCGGTCGCAGATTCAATGCTTCGAGCCGGCGTCCCAGGCAATTTGCCACGGGAAAGAATACGTCGCAGACAAGGGCGGGCTGGGCCGACCGGTAGGCGTCGGCGTATCGAGAGTTATCGGCAACCTCGCGGCAGTTCCTACATGTTGTTGGTCGCGCTTGCTAGCATGCGAGTTTGTCCGGGGGGCTGTCGCCCGTTGGCGGCCAGAGGGCTGTCATTCTGAGCGGAGCGAAGAAGCTGGTAGTTCGTTTGGGCTGCTAAATCCTTCGCTACGCTCAGGATGACGCCGTAGCGGTGGATGATGCCGTTGCGGCGTGGTGCGCGACCCCCGGCGGAGCCGGGGGCTAGAAAACGAAAAAAGCCGGCTCGGCCTGTTGAGGGGCCGAGCCGGCTTGTCGTTATCGATGACTTGCTGCCGGGGATTAACCTCGGAGCAGGGCCAGCACGTTCTGCGGGTTCTGGTTCGAGATCTGGAGCACCGTGGTGCCCGACTGGACCAGAATCTGCGCCCGCGTCAGGTTCGCCGATTCGGCGGCGAAGTCGGCGTCGCGAATCGAGCTTTCGGCTTCGCTCAGGTTGACCAACACGTCGTTGAGGGCGTTCTTGTTGGTTTCGAGCGTCGTCCGCTGGAAGGCGCCCAGTCGACCGCGAAGCGAGGTGACCTGGTCGATCGCTTCGCCGACGATGGCGGCAGCGGTCGTGGCGTCATTCGCGAGCGAGGCGTTCTTGCCGTCGCCGAGCTGGAACAGCTTGCCGCTGACGCCGCCGAGGCGAGCCGTGTTGACGCTGGCGATGCCCAGGCGAGCTTGCTGGTTCGACACGACGTCTGGACCGAGTTGGAACAGGGCGCCGCCGCCGTCGATCGTGAACGAGGCCGTCCCGGTGAACCCGGCAGTCAACGAACCGCTGAGGTCGAGGCTGGCCGTGTTGACCGAGAAGTCGTTGCCATTACCGTTGACGGAGACGCCATTGATCGACGCTTGGACGTCGGTGCCGGTGTCGCGTGACCGAACGCCGATGGCGGTCGTGAACGTGCCGGCCGGGGTGGCGCCGGCGCCTTCGCTGATGACGCGGAGGTCGACGACCGAGTCGCTGCCATAGCTGGTGGAGACTAGCTCCAGCGTGGTGCCGTTCACCGTCGCTTCGACGCCGGTCGCGTCTTTCACGAGGTTGATGCCGTCGGCCAAGCCTTGGATGCTGGTGCCGGCGCCGAACGAGAGGACTTCAGCGCCATTGGAACCGGCAAGTTCGAGGACCACGTCGGCCGAGATGCCGCCCGAAGCGGTGACGCCGCCGGCGGTGTTGGTGACGGTCGGAGGCGTCTGCGTCGTGGGGTTGTACAACCCATCGCCCGTGCCGACGTTGATCGAGGCATTGTAGCCGGCGAGGTTGTTGATCGCCGTCGAAATGTCATCGAGGTCCGTCGCGGCCGTATCGTTGACCGTCACGGTGATGTTGCCCGAGCCATCGTCGACGGCCGTCGGAGCACCAGCGGTGACGGAGGCTGATTCGACGACAGTCACCGTCTTGCCGTTAGCAGCGGCGCCAGTCGTGGCCGAGGTGATCGTGATCGCGCGGCTGCCGGCGTCGCGTCCGCCGGCGAGCGTACCCGTACCGGTGTTGGAGGCGGCAATCGTTTCCGTACCGCCGGAGATGGCCGACGCCACGAAATCGGTATCGGCGTTGATCACCGCATACAAGTCGGCGGTCGTGTTGTTACCGCCGGTGATGTCGACGGTGGCGGTCAACGTGTTGGTGGTAGCGTTGTAGGCCGTGCCTTCACTCGCACCGTCAACGATGACGAGGCTCAGCGCGCCGTTGCCCTCGGCTCCGGCGGCCGGGCCAGCGGCGGCGGCGGTCAGGGTGAAGCCGGACGGACCGGTGGTATCGAGCGCCACGGCGCCCGAGGCCTGCGTCACCGTGTTGCTAAACGTCGCGGTGGTGCTTGCGGCGACGCCCGCGACCGCGGCGGGGACCGACGTGACGTCGACCTGGCCTTGCGTAGCGGCGGTCGTGACGTTCACCGAGACCGACACGGTGCCGGTGGCGCCGAGGTTGGCCTGATCGATCTTCAGGTCGGAGATGTTCGAGAAATTCGAGCCAGCCGTCGTCAAGAAGTCGAGGCTGCCGTCGAGCAGACGACGACCTTGGAACGTGGTCGTCTGAGCAATGCGGTTGAGGGCTTCCAGCGAGCTGTCGACCTGGAGCTGGTTAGCGGCGAGTTGCTCGTCGCTGAGGGCGCCCGAGTTGGCGCTTTCGGTCACCAAGCCGCGGATGTCGTTGAGCAGCGAGCTGACCCGGCCGAGAGCGGAGTCGGCCGTAGCGATGACCTGGTTAGCCCGGTCGGTGTTCGTGATGGCCCGTTGAATGCTGGTGATGTCCGAGCGAAGGTTTTCGCTGGCGATCAAACCGGCCGGATCGTCCTTGCCGGTATTGATGCGGAGACCGGTGCTGAGCCGCGTGAGCGATTGTTCCAACGAAGCGTTGGACTGGCGCAGCGTGTTGCGAGCGACCAGCGAACTCACGTTAGTGTTGATACGAGTCATTCTTCAAACCCCTGTCAGGTAAGAGCCACTTTGCAGACGCGGGCCAGAGCGCTGGGGGAGCGGCTCAGTTCTGGCCAGTCACTTGGTCGATCGCACGGCGCCGAGGTCACCCGCCTCGCGTTTATCCACCGTTGTTCGGTACTCGACGGTTCTGGCGAATCCTCGCCCTGTTGCAAGCGTTCGCCAGAGTCCGTCGCGGCAAGCGTAGGTTGCAGTCCTGCGCCGTGACGGACAAATTTTCCAGCAATCGCTGACGTCCCTCGCCGTCGGCACGAGCCCGCGCCGCTGGGAAGCGACTCAGTGCTCTCCGACTCACCGTCTACGGCGAGATATCGACGGGATGAAAATAGGGGCTTGAGGGAGTGACAGCACCTTTAGCGAGGAATGCTTGATTCCGAAGCGGCCTGGCTAAGCGCGGCCGGCACAGGCGACAAGATTAGCCGGACAGGAGCGTAGCGCGTTAACTATTGCGATCGTTGCAATCGTTAAAGTCGATCGGGGGCCGCGTCTGCTGATAACAGTCCCCTACCGGGACCCGTGGCGCCCACGGGTTCCGTGTCAAGGCCCCCTGCCCGAGAGTTAGTCCCGAGCGACTAGGGACGCTCAGACGAGGAGGGCCGACCGAGGCCGCGCGTCTCTTCGGGACGGAGCTTGGCGGCCTGCTGGTTTTCGCGGCGGATCGCCTCGTAGACTTCGCGGCGATGAACGGAGACGTCTTGCGGGGCTTCGATGCCGAGCTTCACCTTATCGCCGCGGACGTCGACGACCGTCACCACCACGTTGTCGCCAATGATGATGCTCTCGTCGCGCGTTCTCGATAGAACAAGCATGGCGGCGTCTCCCGAAGCGCGGTCTGGCCGCGCTGCTGATGGTGTATCTGGCAATCGCGCTGTCGGATTTGGCGACGGGCGAGGTGGTTATCGGTAGGGGGGAGCGGCGAGTTGCGAGTTTCGAGCAGCGAGAGAATACTTTCCGTATTCGTCTCAATGCTCGCCACTCGTGACTCGCAACTCCGAACTCTTTAGGCCGTGAGCCTCATCTCGCCGTCAGTCGGCAAGATCAATCGCACGGGGAGGGGATCTTTGGCAATGACCTGGCGGCCTTTGCGGCCGTCGACATTGATCACGAGAGGGGCTCGCAAATTGAGGGCGAGTCCTTCCGGATGGCGGCTCACGATGACGACGACTTGTGCGTCGCTGGCGTGGACCAACTGGAGGGGGGCCAACTCTTGGCGGGCGACTCGCAGCTGATAATCAGAAACGAAGCGGCGGGGACTGACGACGCCGAGGGCGAACTCAGGTTCGTCAATCGATTGAAGCCAACCGAGCGCGGAGTTGTGCGCATCGGCCAGAACCACCCAGCGGCGGCAGGAGCGAAGCCCAATCAGACCTTGGTCGAACGTCAGAATGTCCGACGGCTGAACGGCAAGGACGCCAAATCGTGTTGTTGTGATTTCCATATCGCCACCCGCACCTTCCCTGAGGCGGACCTCCCACTCGAGACAATCTCGAGAGTGCCTATGTTCTCCATGGCACCCATAGCATCGGCGCAGCGAGGCAGGGGGGAACAGTAAAAATGCACAGCTTCTTGCGATGTGGAGGGCGGGGCAAAATGTGGCGGCTGCTCAGTTGTCCGTTGTCAGTGGTCAGTTGCGAAGACATGGACATCCGGAGCTGCGACAGCCGCAACTGACGACTGACGACTGACCGCGGACAATCCTACAGATAGCTCAGCAGCGACATTTGCAAGATGCTCGCGGTTGCCTTCAGCGACGCTTCCAGCGAGACCTGGCGCGCGGTGAGATTGGAAATTGCTTCGACGAGGTCGACTTCGAGTTCCTCGGAGAGGGCCGAGCGGAGCTGGACGTCTTCGTCTTCGAGGTTCTGATCCGTAACGTCGAGCGCCTGCTGGCGGGCGCCGACTTCGGAGCGGGCGAAGGTGACCCGATCGAGATCCGCGTCGATGCCAGAGATGGCCGATTCGATCGCCGTGATGTCGTTTGCGGCGAGAGCGTCTTTCAAACGAATGAGCGTCGTGAAAACGCTGGGCGTCTCGAGGTAGTTCTTGTCGGCGCCTGAAATGACCCCGCTGGCGCTAGTGACGGTCGACGTGTCGGTCGGCAACAGGCCGAGGTATTCGGCCGCCTGGCTCCCTTCGGCCGCGGTGATCGTGAGGGGTCGCCCCGAGCCGCCGACCAACTCGATGCCATTGCCAGTGACGTTTAGCCGGGCGGTCACCGCGACGCCGGCAGCATTATTGAGCGTGTGATTGTTGATCAGGTCGATCACGTCTTGGACCGTGTCGGCGCCCGAGACGTCGATCGGCAGGTCGACCGTACCGACGCCGTCGCTGGCGGTAACGGTGAAGTCGGTGACAAACGGCGGCGGATTCTCTTGGTACGAGTCGCGCTTTGCGGGGACGCCGACGCCGTAATTCAGCGAATCGAGCCGCGTGGCGCCGTTGAATGAGCGAATGCCGAGTTGCGTCGCCGTCTGGCCGCCGTTCTCGCCAATTTGGAGGTCGGCTCCGCTGAGTCTCGAGCGGACGTTGATGCCGCTGCCGTCGGCGTTGATTTCGGCATAGAGGCCGGCTTCAGAACCGTTGATGATGTTCAGCAGATCTTCGACTGATTCGGCCTGATCGAACTGGAGCGTGTACGTGGTTTGACCGCTGACGACGCGGATGCCGCTGGAGGCGTCGAACGGAGCGCCGCTGCCGCCGGAGGTGACGGCAGTGGCGCTGACGGAAACGGGTTGCGTGCCCGCCTGCGAGCTATTGGTCGTGTCGAGCGTGTCGAACGTGGCGGTGAAGGTGCCCTCGGCATTGATCGCGGCGGCAACGTCGTTCGCGGTCGAGGCGCTCGGCCGGACGTACACGTAAAGAGTATTCGCGGCGCCGCCGCTATTGCCCGTATCGCCCTGAACGTTCGAAATATCGGACGCGGCGATGAGGGAGGCGCCATTGTACGAGGCGGGGCCTTCGGCGCTCTCGTCGGAGGCGGCGGTGAACGCGCCCGTGGCGTTGACCGCGTTGACGACTGCGTCGACCGACGTGGCTCCGGCGTCGTCGACGGTGATGGTGAGCTGTTTGGTCGAGCTGTTGTAGCTAGCGTTCGCGGCATTGCCGAGGCCGGTGGATCCGACGACGACGACGTCGACGTTGTTGAACGCCGTACCCGCCGCGTTGGCGGTGATCGTCAGGTCGTTGCCTGTGCCAGAGAAGCGAAGCGAGGCTTGTGCCTGGCGCGCCGTCGGAGAGTACTGGGCGTATTCCGATCCGGGAGCGACCCCGGGCGAGGCGCGCAGCAGCTCGTCGTCGACGATTTGAATGGCGGCGCCATTGTATTGGGCGCCGTTGGCGGCGGCCTCGATGAGGAGATCGTTATTGTCGCCGGGCGAAACGAGCCGCGTCCGGGCCTTCGCGCCGAGGAGGTCGTCGAGCGGGGTGGTCTTGAGGACGAGCGGATTGAGATCGCTGCCGACCAAGGGGCCGGTCAGCACGCCAACGGTATTGAGAATGCCGAGTTCGCCCGCCGCCTTGCCGCTGGCGACTTCTTTGACCGTGAGATTGCCGCCTCCTGCCGAGTCGAGTTGCAGCGTCAGACCCTGGCCGGTGATGGTAGCGGAGACCCGGCGACCGGCGGGGGGATTCGCTTCGATCAGTCGAGCGACGTCGCCCACCGTGGCGGCGCGGCTGATGTCGACGATGACCGAATTTGTGCCGTCGGAAATTTGCAACGCGCCATTGGGACTGATGCCGCGCCCGCCGCGAAGCGAACTGAGCGGCGTGTCGGCGGTGACTTCAGGATTCAGGTCGACGCCGCCGAGAACTTCGCTCGAAATGCCGCCGAAGACCTGCTGTCCGTTGGCGTTCGTGGAGAAGAGCACCCCGAGGTCCGAGTAACTCTGGAGGGCCTGACTGTCGCCGTGATAGGTGACGTAGGCGCCGTTGTAGGAGTAGGGCTCGACGTTTGTCTGCGAGCCGGAGAAGAGATAACGGCCGCGAAATTGCGTGTTGCCGACGGAAACCAGCTGCTCGATGGCGCGATTGACTTCGGTGATTGCGGCCTGGCGTTCGGAATCAGTTGAGGTGGTGCCGGAAACGCCGAGGGCGACGCCGCGGATATCTCCCAGGAGTCCGGCGACGTTGTTGAGCGCGACGTCGGTGCTCTTGAGAAACGACTGACCCGTGTCGATGTTGGAGCGGATTTGGGTTTTGCGTTCCAGCAGCCGCTGCAGCGTCATCGCCCGACGAGCAGCGGGAGCGTCTTCGCTGGGTAGCGTGAAGCGCTGGCCGGTGCTGACCTGGTTTTGCAGACGGAACAGATCGAGTTGGTCGCCCTGCAGCTGCGCGAGCAATCGCTGACGAACCAGCATGCCGCTGACGCGCGTCGTCGGAAGTGGAATGATGCTGGCCATGACGGCTTTGCGACGCAAGTCGCCGCTACCGAGTGTTTATTGCAAAATCGGGCTGGGCGCCGGGGTCGGGGCGACCCGGCTCGCTTCGTGCCGTACTCACAGCGACACCAGGATGTCCATCAAGTCGGAAAGCGTGGATATGTAACGGGCGGAGGCTTGATAGGTGCGCTGGAGCATGATCATGTCGATGGCTTCTTCGTCGAGATTGACCCCGCTCACCGCCTGGGCGTTGGCTTGCAGCGTTTGCTCGAAGACTTTGAATCCTTCTGTTTTCGAACCGGCGACCGTCGCTCCCTGCGCGACCTCGTTGATTAGCTGATCGTACAGTCCCGTTATCGAGCCGCCGTTGAGGCTCGCGAGTCCGCCGTCGTGCAGGGCGATTAGTCGCTGGGCGTTCTCGACGTTAACGCCGATGCCTTGGGACGAGGCGGCGAATTTGGAGCCGTCCGCCGCGACGACGTCGTTGACGGACAGGGTGGCCGCGTTGGACCCAGTGAAGAAGCTATTGATCCCGATCGCCGCCAGGAGCCCGCTGGTGTCGTCGGCGAAGGCCAGACGCGTTTCCGCGCTCTCGGTCGAAAGCTTTAAGCGGTTGTCGGCGGTGACCTGAGCATTGACGCCAACGATGCCGTTGATTTGATTGACGAGCGACGCGAGCGACGTATCGTCTTGCAGGCCGTCGAGATCGACGTTGATCGTGTGCGTCTCGGTGAGCTTGGTGGTCGTGTTGTAGACCAAGAGCTTAAATTGGCCGTTCACCGGCGTGAACGGGAGGCCGGCGGCGTCGAGGCTGAGCGCGGGGTCGGACACCGCTTCTTGGCTCGTGACGCTCTGGAAGCCGGTGGCTCCTTGCCCTTGGGAATAAACTTTGTTGAACTCGTTCGCCAGCGCGCCGGCAAACTCGTCGAGTCGATCGAGGAAGCCGCCGACAATCGTGTCGCGGGCCTCGTAGATGCCGTGGAGTTCGCCGCCGGAGACGTACAGCGGGCTATTGTTCTCGGCGAATTGGATCGTGGCGACGGGGCGGCCGTTTGAGGTGGCGTAGTCGGTTTTGACCTGTCGTGCGGTGCCTTCAAAGACGAGCAACTCGCCTCCGACGGTCACATTGACGGCGCCGACCTTGTTTTCCGTGACGGAGACGTCGGCGATTTCAGCGAGACGCTTCAGCGCTACGCCGCGTTGACTGCGAAGGGCTCCGGCTTGACTGGCCGTCGGATTTCCGCCCTCTAGCGAAACGATCTGGACGTTGAGCTTGCGAACCTGTTCCGTGAGCGTGTTGATTTCCGAGGTGAGGTTATTTACCTCGATGCCGAACTCCTCGTAGGCCGTATTGACGCGACTACTCAGCGTATTGATCGTCGTGGCGAGGGTTTTGCCCGCCTGCACCGCGAGGTTGCGGACCGACATTTCCTCGGGCTGATTGACGACTTCATCGATGCTGTTGAAGAAGTTGGTCAGCTGCGTGCTGACGTCGGTGTCGGAGAGCTCGCCGATGATCGACTCGAGATCGCGGTAGACTTTCTCCTGGATTTCGGAGCTCGCGCGGTCGCCGGCGACGCCGCGAAGACGGTCTTCGATGAAACCATCGATGTTTTGAACGATGCCGGCGATCTCGACGCCAAGACCAAGCGTGAGGTTGCCGAGCTTCTGGACAGGGGCTGGCGCGTAGAGGACGCGTTCGCGGATGTAGCCGGGCGTATTGGCGTTGGCAATGTTATTGCCGACGACGTGCAGGCCGATTTCCATCGCCTGCAGCGTATTGCCCGCCATCTGGATGGAGCCGAAGATCGACATAAGACGCGGCCGACGAGGTTACGGCGAAGCGCGCGACGAGAAACAACGCGACGCCGACGAACGATGCGCGACTGGCGTCGCAGCTCGTTCGCGGTCGTGGCTAGATTCTCGGCGCTTCCTAGACTGCCTGATCGATGAGGGCGCCGCCTCGTTCGATGACGCGGCCCTTTCCATATGTCGGCTGCGAACGGCCTCCAGTAGCAATGATCTCCAGTAATTGTGACAGGTGCAGCACGGTGCGCTGCACGGCGACCCACTGGGCCAGGCACTCGTGACGAATCAATTCGGCGCGTTGCTTTGCTTCGGCGACAGGCGTTTTCAGGGCAGATGCGGCCGAACGGGGCAGGGCGGTGGCGAGTTCTTCAATCGAATGCGACGGCAGCCCTGCGGCGTCGGCCTGCCGCAATAACTCTTGCCGGCGCTGCTGGCATGCTTGCAGTTCGGCGGCGAGTTCGCCCTCGCGGGTCACCAAATCGGATAAGCCTTGGTGATCGCGACGAACGATCATCTCGCGCTTCGTCGACAGCAATGACAGCAGTTCCTGCTGTGCGGTCGAAAGCCGCTTGAGCAGGGCGGCAAGTTCCGATTCCCAGTGGAGCGGCGTCACGGCAATCACGAGCTGAATCCTTGTGGAAGCCCCAGGCTCCGCCGGCGGCTACTAATGGAGTTGGCTTAGCGGCGGCGGAGAGCATGGAGGTCGGTGAGCGACGCCGCGGCCTGCTTTTCGGAGTCAGCGATTAGAGCCGCCTCTTTCGGGAACTGTCGCCGGAACATCGCCGCGGAGAGTTCGCCGCCGTTTGCTTTCGACATTTCATCGCCAAGTTGATGATCGAGTTGTTGTTGAAACACGTTTTCGGCATTGCCGCCGTGAAAGTATGCTGGCTCGCCGACCGTGCTGCGCATGGCCTTGAGCATCTCGCCATAGAAGCTTTTGCCGACGAAGTCTTGAAAGGCGCCTTGCAACTCGCGCGCATTGTCCAGCTGCTGGCTGGCGGTCGTGACCGTCGGCCGCAGCGGCTTGATATTGGCGGTGGCATTGAGGTTAATTGGCATGGCGGTGAGCGATGTTTAGCAGCGAAGCTTTTTAAATGGCGTCAGTTGTCAGTGGTCAGTTGCTAATACAAGCAGGAGGGTGGCGGCTACAGCAGCAACGGACTATGGACAATTGACCACGGACCGTTACTCGACAATCAACCGTCCATGGAGCTTGCCGCTGCGAGCAATCTCCTTGATGATTTCGATCCGATCCTCGTTGGGCACCTTGATTGAGTTGAGCGCGTCGACGAGGGCGTCGAGCTTCGTGGAATTGACTTGCTCGGTGCCGATGGGGGTGAACCCGGGCGGATCGCCCGCTTCGATGACGACGTTGTTGTGCGAGATCACCACGTCGCCGATCGTGACGTCGCCGCTAATGACGATCGTGCCCGTGCGCGTGTTGATGATGACGCGGGCTTCGGGTTCGGCGGAGTAGATGTCGACGTCGAGGACGTCGGCGACGAACGCCACCGGGTTGTTCTGGTATTCCTGCGGAATCCGGACGACGATGTTCGAAGCGTTCACGGCCTGCACGAAGCCGTCTCCCTCGCGGGAATAGAGCTTATGAATCGAGTCGACCACTTCGGTAGCGGTTTGGAAGTTGGCGTGATGTTCTTCAAGGATCAGCGTAACGCAGCCGTTGTGGACGAAGGGAGTGAAGATGTCCTCTTCCATCTGGCAGCCCCCCTTGATGAAGCCGACGTTGGGCGACTCGGGATCTTGTAGATGGACGCTGCCTTCGCAGAGGCCGTAGATGCGGCGGTCCTGCGTGTGGGGGCCCTGGAGGGCGGCAAACGCGAGACGGCCGCCATCCAGGCTTTTGCCGTTGATGCCCATGACGTAGCAATCGATCTGGTCGCCGCGACGGGCGCCCGTGGCAGGCACCGTCGCCGTGACCATCACCATGGCGACGTTCTTCACCTTCTCAAGATCCTTCAAGCCGCTGCGACCGCCCAAGGGAACTTCGGGGACCGGGGCGCCCATGATTTCCATTGCTCGAGCGAGGGCGCGCATGGTGGCCGGATCGTTCGCTTCGCCCGTGCCGTTGAGGCCGACGACCAAGCCAATGCCGCGGAGCGTGTTCGTCTCTTGTCCTTTGACCCGGACGATGTTCCGAAGCACCGTTCTGGCGTGGCCATCGGCGGCGTCGCCGCAGAGAGCGGCAATCGCGAGGACGAGCAGTAGAAGCGAGCGGTGGAGTTTCATGAGATTGCGTCGAGATTCGATGAAAAGGCAGTCGGCGGCGGCAGCTCTAGAAGGGCTTGTAGCGAGCGTAGAATTCGGAGAACCAGCCCCGTTCGTAACCCTCGCGGACCATGCCAACCTCTTTCTTCTTGATATTGAGGTTGACGATCGAGTCGGTCGTGACCGTTCGATCGGGCTGAATTGATTCGCGACTTACCTCGCCGCTGAGGAAGATTTTCCAGTTCTCTTCGTTGTTCTCGACGTTCCAATTGGCTTCGATGTAGAGGTTCCCATTGGGGCGGATGTCGATGACTTCGCCGGCGATTTTGAACGACATCGCGTCGCGAAGCTCCAGGTCGGACTCGGCTCGGTACTGGCTGTTATTGATGCCCGAGACGCGCGGGTCGCCGGCGAGCTGCGGCGCGAGGCGGATCGATTTGCCGTCGAACGCGAGCCAGCTGGTGAGGGCCTGATTGATGAAGGAGTTTTTGCGCTGTTCCGCGTCGCCTTCGCTGATCATGCGCGTGCGGTAGTCGACGATGACGGTGAGCGTATCGTGCAACTGCACCTCGCGCGGGCGATGGTCGGCCGGGAGTTCGCGGAACATGAAGGAGCCGTTTTCCATCGTCAGAGCTTGCTGCTTTTGCGATTGGACAGGCTCCAGCAACAGGCTGCTGTCTTGGGCTGACGCGCCGCCTACGCCCAGCGTCGCCGAAGCGACGAGGGAGGCGGCAAGGGACGAGCGGCGAATGGTCGGGTAGCGGTTCATGAGGGGGTTCCGATAAGAAAAAGCAACTATTGCGCCGGAGCTGGATTGGCGGCGAGTTCGTCTGCCGAGGAGCCCGCGGTAAAGATCTCGAGCTCGCGGACGCCGACGACGCGCGCTGCGTAGCGTTCCTTGCTAGCAAGCGATTGGACCATCACGAGATCGCCCATCCCGCCATCTTGCTGGGCCATGGCGTACGTTCGTACCGAGACGCCGGCGGCGCGAGCCCGGATGCTCACCCGCTCGTTGCGGCGCACAATGACGGGGGTGCGAATCTGATTGAGTTGGATGATCGAGTCGGGCCGTATCCCCTGGATCGCTTCCCGACCGACGACCGCTTCGAGCGACGCGGCGGATTGCGAGGGGATAGCACCAAGTTGGGGGCGAAGTTCGACGTCGCTGCGGCGCACCAGATCGCCGCGGCTAATCGGCTGAACCGCCACGATGGCCAGATCGAGGCGATCGATCTTCGCGTAGATGAGCGTCAGCGGCTCGTCGGCGGGGCCCAGGAGAGTCAACCGCTGCCGACCGGTCCAGGGTGCTTCGCCGCCGCTGAGGCGAATGCTGTCGCCCGCCTTGTCGGCGAAGTCGGCGAGCTTGGCATCCGCTTCAACCTTCACGTTCCACAGGTCGTGGCCGGTTTGGGACTGAACGTATTGCTTGACGGCAGCGGAGAACCGGTCGGAAGCAAGCTGGATGTCTTGTTCGGTGCGAATCACCGGACGACTGGGAGCGCGCCGTGGCTCGTCTTTCCCGACGGCAGCCTCGGGAATGACGGAGACGATGACCGTTCCGCCGAAGCGGATATCGCCCACATCGATGCCGCGCGAGGCGACCAAGTCGCGAATCTCAGCCAGCCGCAGGTACTGTTGCGTCCCCGGAGCAGGCGTTGGAATGAGGGGCGTCGCGGCGAGTTGGCTGCGGACAGCGTCGTCGTCCGCCAGTACGTCGGCGACGTCGCCCAACAGTACGACCGATCCGCGGGCCTCCACGCGCGGACGGAGAATCACCTCGGTCGCAGACGCTGGCGCCGCGGCGATGAGTGCGGCGAGGATGACGAGCAATCGTGACATGGCTAGGTTCTGTTAGTAACGGCGGAGATTCGAGGCGACTTGCATGATCTGATCGCCGGTCTGCACGACCTGGGAATTGAGTTCAAATGCCCGTTGGGTGGTAATCAGGTCGATCAACTCCTGCACGGGCTGGACGTTGGAGGCTTCGAGCGTCCCTTGCCGCACGGTGCCCATGCCGTTGGAGCCAGGTAGCCCGTCGACGGGGAAGCTCGAAGCGTCGGTCTGGCGATAGAGGTTGTCGCCGAGCTTGATCAGGCCGTCGGGGTTGAGAAACTGGGACAGCAAGATTTGTCCGGCGTTCTGCAGCGACGGGTCGGAGGCGGTGCTGTACTGAACCTGTCCATCGGTCGTGATGACGATGTGAGTCGCTTCGATCGGAATCGAGATCGGAGGGTCGATCACGAGGCCGTTCTGAGCCGAGCCGAGCACCACCTGGTTGTTGGCGTTGATGCCGAAGTTGCCGGCCCGCGTGTAGAGGGTACCGCCGTTGGTGGCGTCGTTGACGCGGAAAAACCCTTCACCTTCAATGGCGAGATCGAGCGGACGGTTGGTGGTTTCGAACGCGCCTTGCTCGTAATTGGTTTGGGTGCTGGAAACGCGGGCGCCGAGGCCGACTTCGATGCCGGTCGACGTGATGTTGCCGTCGGCGTCGAGGGCCCCGGGGTAGCGAATCTGGCGATAGAAGAGGTCCTGGAAGTTGGCCCGATCTTCCTTAAACGCCGTGGTGTTAACGTTCGCCAGATTATTGGCAATGACGTCGAGCTTGGTCTCGAGGGCGTCCATGCCGGTGGCGGCGGTGTAAAGGGTTTGAACGCTCATGGCAGTGTCGAGAGTTGAGGAGTTTTGTAGCCCCCGGCTACGCCGGGGGGTGACGCCACATGGGGCGACGAGTACCGAAATGGTTGCCTACCCCCTGGCGGAGCCAGGGGCTGAGATTTATGGATTACGATCGCGTCGAGAGGAGTCGATTCACCAGTCCGCTGATCATGTTGTCTTGATGCTGAATCATGCGGGTGTTGGCCTCGTAGGCCCGCGAGGTTTCGATCATTGCCATCATCTCGCGCGTGGGGTTGACGCCCGATTGTTCGAGATAACCTTGGCGAACGTCGCGCTCTCCGTCGACCACCGGAGTCACCGGCGCGAGCGGGCGAAAGAGGTTGTTGCCCATCTTGACGAGGTCGCCGTTCGATTGCGGCTTGGCGAGACCGATTTCGGTCCATTCGCCGTTCTGCACGATGTTGCCGCCAGGGTAAATCTCCCAGCGGCGCGTGTTGTCGATGAGAATTTCCGTGCCGTCGGTGCTGAGGACCGGCATCTCGTCCTGTGTGATCAGCCGGCCGTTGGCGTCGATCGTGAAATTGCCGGCCCGCGTGAGAAAGACGTTGCCGTCGGGGGCCTGGACCTGAAAGTAGCCGTCGCCGTTGATCGTGAAGTCGGTCGGGATATCGGTCTGTCGGAGGCTCTTCGACTCGAAGTCCGTTTCGACGTCGATGATTTTGACGCCGCCGCCGACGTCATTTTGCGTGCCGCTGTGGGGATAGTCGCTCTGCTGCTGGATCGCCTGAGCGAAGCGCGCCTGGAAGATGGGGACGTCGCGCTTGAAGCCGACTGTCTCCATGTTCGCCATGTTGTTGGCGATCACTTCGAGCCGTTGCTGTTGAGCTTGGGCCCCTTCGGCGGAGATGTACATGCCGTAAGGCATCGTTCGACCGTAGTGCAGGCGTTGCCCCCCTGCATGTCGATGGGACGGACTCTATGCACGCGGCGTGCCGCGATTCGTTCCCAAGGAAAGCCTGAAGTTTTCGCGACGACGGAGCAATCGATGAAGCTAGCAGGCTAGCGGCGCCAGCGGCAGAAGGCGCCGATCGGCGCCGATTGGCGATCGGCAAAGTTTGCCGCAAGCAGGGCCCGGCGACGCACCTGCGTGTCATCGCTGTGACGAACAGCTTTAACCTTGTTTGGCGGCGAGGATGATCGCCTCCGCGCCGAGCATGCGTAGCTCATCTGCCACGGCGAGGCCCGCTTGTTCGGCAGCGGCCACGGCGTCCCCGGGCTCGCCGGCGGGGAGTTCGGCGACGATCGCGCTTCGGACCACTTCGCGGCCGTCGAGGCTCGCAACCAATCCATCGATCCGCAGCGTCTGGCGGTCGACGCGGCCCCAAGCCGCAATGGGAGCAGAGCAACCTCCGTGCAAGGCGGCCAGTACGGCCCGTTCGGCGACGACGCCGAGGCGGGTGAGCGGATCGTTCAAGTGAGCGACCATTTCCAGCGTCGGGAGATCGTCGGCACGGCATTCAAGCGCTAGTGAACCTTGACCTGGGGCCGGCAACATGCGGGGCGGTTCGAGGCGGTCGGTGATCCGAGCGGCCCAGCCGAGGCGCGTGAGGCCGGCGGCGGCCAGGACGATGGCGTCGAATTCGCCATCGTCGAGTTTGCGGAGTCGTGTATCAACATTGCCGCGGATGCCGGCGACGTGGAGATCGGGACGGAGGTGAAGCAGTTGCGCCCGCCGGCGCAAACTTCCGGTGCCGACGCGGGCGCCGGGGGGAAGATCGGCCAGCGACGCGGCGGAGCGGGCTACCAAGGCGTCGGCGACGCTTTCGCGCGGCGGGGTCGCGGCGAGGACGAGCCCGGCGACTTGTTCGGTCGGCAAATCTTTCAGACTGTGAACTGCCAGATCGACCTGGCCGGCGAGCAATGCTGCTTGGATTTCCTTGGTGAAGACGCCTTGCGTGCCAATCGAACCAACGGGGCCAAGTTGTTCCACGTCGCCCCGGGTAGTGATCTCGACGATTTCCACGGCCGCACCGAGTCGGCTCAGTTCCGCGGCGACCCAATCGCTCTGCCAGCGAGCCAGCTTGCTGGCGCGGGTGCCAATACGCAGCGGGCGATCGAGCGGCATCAGGTTTCCGGATTGGGGGCCGGCAGCGGAGGCGTGGCGGGAAGCTGGCGGAATGACGTCGCCTTGTATCCTTGTTGCGGCGGAGTCACGACGCCGCAGCTCATGATGTATTGTAACGCTTGTTCCATCGTGATGTTGAGGTCGATGGTTTCGCTGCGCTTCACGGTCGCGGTAAATCCGGTGAACGGCATTGGCGAGGTCGGCACCAGCACCGCAAGGACGGGCTCGTTGGCGGCGCATGCGATATCGAGGAGGCTTTCGCCGGTGACGAACGCGAGTTGCCAAATTCCCTTGCGAGGGTATTCGATCGCCACGATGCGGGTGTAGGCGATCTCCGTTTCATTGAACATGAAATCGGTCACTTGCTTGACCGACGAATAAACGTTGCGGATCAGCGGCAGTCGCGTGACCCCCCGTTCGAACTGCGTCCAAAAGAAGCGGCCGATGCCGGCAGCCAGAAATTTCCCCAGTAGGTAGAGCGTGAGGATGAAGACGCAGAGGAAGATCGGTACGACGATTCGTCGCTGCAGATATTTGTTCTGGACGTAGACCTGATAGACGCCGTCGGCGGTGGCGGGCATGGGGGCCTTGCCGACGGCCTCGGCCACTTCGTCGTAGTCGGCCGCCGGGATGTACTGGCCGTCGGCCGTTTGGCGATAGGCCACGCCTTCGATCAGCGCCCGGCCCTTCACGGGTTGGTCGGCGGGGACGAGGTCGGCGGGGATGATGCTCTTTTCGTGATAGTCGACGAGCAGCGTCCGCGCGCCATTTTCTAAGGGGACGAGGAGGTACTCGGCGACCGTGTTCCAGACCCACAGAATGATGACGATCGTCAGCAGCGGCGGGAGCAAGATGCCCAGGCCGCGCACGATCGCTCGACGAAACGGATCGAGCGCGCTCGCAGATTTCGTCGTTGGCTGCGGGGAGGACATGAAGGAAGGAGGAAGGTCGAAGGGGGAGGGGGGAAGGGTTTTAAGGCGGGGTTGGTTTGGCGGATGCTAACTCGCTTTAGCCGCCGGCAGGGGTACGGGCGAGGACCAGCACCGTGACGTCGGCGGCGCCGGCGCGGCGCAAGACGCGGGCGGCTTCGCTGCAAGTGGCGCCGGTCGTCAGAATGTCATCGACGATCAGCACCCGGGCGGCCGCTAAATAATAGGATGCACCTACAGCCATTTCTCCCGCCAAATTGCGAAATCGTGCGGGGCGTGATAATCCGACCTGCGGCGGCACATTCCGCACAAGCCGCAACATCTCCCCGGCGCACGGCGCCTCCAGGCGTTCGGCAAGCCGACGGGCGAGCATCTGCGGCGCGTTTGCGCCGCGTTGCCAGCGCCGCCAACGATGCATCGGGACGGCAGTGACGACGTCGATTCGCAACGCCAGCAATTGCTCGCGTAGCCGTTGCCAAGCCAAGTCGGCGAGTGCTCGGGTGACGACTCCTTGGCGGTCGGCTTTTGTGCGCATCACCAGTTGACGGAGCAATCCCTCATAGCTGCCGAGCGCAATGGCGCGATCAAAGCGGAGCTTGTCGCCTCGACAGCGGTTGCAGGCGAGATCAACGCCATTAGTTGAAGGAACTGGCGCGGCGCAGCGCGGGCAGACCCGCCAGTCAATCAGTTCAAGCTTTGTTTCGCAGTCGCTGCAGAGCGATAGTTCGCGCTGGCCGTCAGCCAAGTCGCGATAGCAGGCGATGCACTTGGCGGGGAAGACGAGGTCGAGCCCGGCGCTCAAGGCGTCGCGCCACCAGGGCGGTTTGGTCAGTGGTCCGGGCATAAGGTGCATTCCGGCGGCACGATAAAGGCCTCTCCGGGTAGATATTCTGCGGCCGCAATGTGGGCGGTGCAAGCAAATACCCCGGGATTCGCAGCCGGGCGCCGAGGTTGACGCTAGCAGCCGGGCTCGACTACTCTCCGCGGCTTCCGTTCCCGCAGGATTCTGGCGCGAGTGCGATGTTTATCCTCAACCGATATCTGCTGCGGCAATTCTTGCAGGTCTTTCTGATCTGCTTTTCGAGCCTCACCGGACTGTACATCGTGATCGACGCGTTCGGTCACCTCGACCACTTTTCGTCGTACGCCGAAAAGGGGGGCAGCCTGTTTGGGGTGATGGCCCAATACTACGCTTACCACAGCTTGGCGTTTTTCGACGGCACGAGCGGCATTCTCGCAATGATTTCGGCGATGTTCACGGTGACCTGGCTCCAGCGTCATCAGGAATTGACGGCCATCATGGCCGCGGGCATTTCGAAGATGCGGATCATGAAGCCGATCCTGTTCGCCGCGGCGGGCGTCAGCCTCCTCGGCGTGGCCAATCGCGAGCTCGTGATCCCGCGCGTTCGCGACGAATTGACGCGTGATACGAAAGACCTGGGAGGCGACGCGGCGCGTGACCTGGAACCGAGATTTGATCGAAACGGGATCCTGATCGGCGGCGAGAAGATTATCCTTGGCGAGCGAAAGATCCTGAAGCCCGCCTTCGTCTTGCCCGCGGAAATGGCTAAGAGCGGCCAGCAACTCGTCGCCGCTGAAGGTTACTACAAAGACGCCGCCGAGGGACGGCCGGCGGGTTTCGTCCTCACCGGCGTCACGGCGCCAGCGCGAGTCGATCGCATGACCTCGGTGTTGATCGGAGACCAGCCGGTCATCGTCACTCCCCAGGACGTGCCGTGGTTAAGCGCGAACGAGCTGTTCGTCGTGAGCGACCTACCCTTCCCGCTCCTGGCCAGCGGCTCCAACTGGCGGAAGTACGCCTCGATCGGCGAACTGATCCACGAATTGAATGACCCTGGAGCTGACTTGGGCGCCGACGTCCGTGTGACCGTCCACACGCGGCTCGTGCAGCCGCTGATGGACGGAACGCTTTTGATGCTCGGATTGCCGCTGATGTTGTCGCGGAGCAATCGCAACATCTTTCTGTCCATTGGGATTTGCATGGGCGTGGCGACGGCGTTTACGCTCATTGCGCTCAGCTGCCAATCGCTCGGCGCGGTGAACATGCTGCGGCCGTCCCTGGCGGCGTGGTTGCCGCTGATGATCTTCGTGCCCGTGGCGGCCGGGATGAGCCAAACGCTGCGGACCTAGAATTCCGACTGCGGCGGCAGGCGAGGCGAACAGCCCAATCGATGCTAGGTGGGTTGAGAATCGCGGCGGCGAAAGATAGGCTGGGTCTCCTGCAAACTCGTAGCTGCGCGCGATGACCTCGGCAGCGACCGGAACTTATAGACATCTGACTTGGGAGCTGCCATGAAAGTCGCCACCATGACCACGAACAAGGGCGTGATTCGTCTGGAACTGTTCGCCGACAAGACGCCCAAAACGGTCGAAAACTTTGAAAAGCTCGCCAAGAAGGGCTTTTACGACGGGCTCAAATTTCACCGCGTAATCGAAGATTTTATGATCCAGGGGGGCTGCCCTGAAGGGACCGGCACCGGCGGCCCTGGCTACAAGTTCGCCGATGAGTTTCATCCCGATCTGAAGCACTCGGGACCTGGCATTTTGTCGATGGCCAACGCTGGCCCGAATACCAACGGATCGCAGTTCTTCATCACGCACGTGGCCACTCCTTGGCTCGACGGCAAGCACACCGTGTTCGGCAAGGTGCTCGATAAGGGTCAAGACGTGGTGAACAAGATCAAGCAGGGCGATAAGATTGAGACCCTCGTCATTTCCGAGGAGTAGATTGGCGAGTCGGGTGCACGATATCCGCCTGTTTGTTCTCGTGCATGCTGAGGCGGAGCGAGTCGCACGAAACCCTCGTGAGACGTCGCTTCACGGACTTCGCGCGATTTTGCGGGCTGTAGCGTCGGCGCCGAGTGCGAGCGCGTAAGCCAAGCAGCGAGCTATCCTTTCGCCAAGTGAAGGTTAGCATCACGTCTCTGCGCTGCACGACCGACAATGCTCAAAGTCCGCGAGATTAATCAACTCACCGAACTCTCCACGCTGCGCGAAACTTGGAGCCGGTTGCTGAAGGCGACCCCCAGATTTTCGTTCTTTCAGACCTTCGAGTGGTTGGAAGCGGCCTGGGGACACTACCCGCAGCAGCGACTGCGGGCGGTGATCGTCGAACGCGACGGCGACGTCGTCGGCATCGTGCCGTTTTGCGTCCGCACCGAGCGGCGCCGCATCGGCGCCGTGCGCGTCTTGACCTATCCGCTCGACGATTGGTCGACGTTCTACGGCCCGATTAGCGCCGAGCCGACCGTCGTGATGAAGGCGTCGCTCAAGCACATTGAAGCGACGCCCCATGACTGGGATGTTATCGATCTTCGCTACGTCGATCAGGCGGCGGCGGAATACATGACGATCGGCGAAGCGTTCCGCGAAACGGGCAACCGTTTCTTCATCCGCCCGCGGATGGAAGTTCGCTTCTGCAGGATGGACGACGGGTGGAACCAGTACGTTGAAAGTCGCTCGCGCAACTGGCGACGACAGATGCGACGCGACATCGAGGTATTGGAGAAAGCGGGACCGGTCGAGATGCTGCGGTATCGACCGGAAGCGGGAGGGACAGGTCGGGACGCCCGCACGCTGGAAATATACGCGATCTGCGAACAGATTGCGGCCAAGAGCTGGCAGGCCGAGGCGGAGTCGCAAAGCACCCTCTCGTCGCCGCGCGTACGCGATCTGCTGCTGGAATTCCACTGCCGGGCTGCGGCGCTGGGGATGCTCGATACGAACATCCTCACGGTTGCCGGCCGCCCGGTAGCATTCAATTACAACTACGTCGCCGAAGGCAGGACTTACGGCTTGCGAGCTGGGTTTGACCCATCGGCGGAGATGGAACACTGCGGGCGGATTTTGCTCTACAAGATGCTCGAAGATTCGTTCGCCCGCGGCGACGCCGAATACAGCTTTGGGCCGGGGAGGCAAGCTTACAAAGATCGCTTCGCCACCGAGTTGCGATGCGCCTATACGTTTCGCAGCTACTCGACCGCGACCATCAAGTCTCGCGTGATGCAGTGGCGGGAACGCGTTGTCAGCAGCCTTTACTCGGAGCAGGAGTTGGCTGAGAAGAGTCTCGTCGATTGAGTTGGCGCCTGCCGCGCGGGGCGAGCGCGGCAGCGGCGGGCTGCTTGACCCCGCCTGCAGCATCGACCAGCATGGCAGCGAGGCGGACGCGCGTCGCTTGTCTTTGGGGGCGGATCGATGCTCAATCTTTTCTCAGCGTTGTTGCTGTCGGCGGTGCTGCCTGTGGGCGAGTCGCCTGCAGCGCTGCCGTTGCCCCATTTTCCGGACCGCTTTCATGCGTTCGTCTGGCGAAATTGGCAGCTGACGCCTATCGAGCGAATGGCCGCGGCGACGGGCGCATCGCCCGACGAGATCCGTGCCGTCGGCAAGTCGATGGGATTGTCGGCTCCGCCATCGATTTCGGCGGAGCAGTGGCGGCGGTCGTACGTCACGGTGATCCGCGCCAATTGGCACCTGCTGCCGTACGATCAGTTGCTCAAACTGCTCGACTGGTCTGCGGAGGAACTCGCGTTCACATTGCGCGAGGATGATTTCCTGATGGTGAAGTTGGGAAACCTGAAGCCGCAGTGCGAGACGCTGGCGTATGCGCCGCCGGACGCGGCGACGCGCGCGCGGGCCAAGGAGATCGCGGCGATCTTGACCGAAGCGTTTCCGGAGCGGGTCGGCCAGTTGCAGGAGCCGCTGTTCGACTTCGTCGAGGAACTCTCCGCGCCCGTTGCCGGCGAACCGACGCTGCCGGCGGCTCAGACCGCCGAAGCGCCGCGGTATTGCTACTCATACTTCGCCTTGTACGGCGACCCGCTGCTGGACGACGATCTCGACCCCTATCCCGATGGCTACCTAGCTCGGCTGCGGGCGAGCGGCGTCAACGGCGTCTGGCTGCAGGGGGTGCTGCCGAAGTTGACGCCGTTTCCGTGGGAGCCAGCGCTCAGCGCGGGATATGAGACGCGACTGAAAAACTTGGCGGCGCTGGTGGCGCGAGCCAAACGTCACGGGATTGGCGTCTACCTCTATCTCAATGAGCCGCGGTCGATGCCGGTGGAGTGGTTCGACGCACACCCCGAGTTGAAAGGGGTGACCGAAGGCGACTATGCCGCGCTCTGCACGAGCCATCCCGAGGTGCAGCGATATCTTCGCGAAGGGGCCGCTACGATCGTGCGGAGCGTGCCCGACTTGGCGGGCATCTTCACGATTTCAGCGTCGGAGAATCTCACGAGTTGCTGGTCGCACTATCAAGGGAAGTCGTGCCCCCGCTGCAGCGGCAGAGCTCCCGGCGACGTGATTGCGGAGGTGAACGCTCTGATCGGCGAGGGGGTGCGGTTGGCAGGTTCGTCGACGCGCATGATTGCCTGGGACTGGGGGTGGCAAGACCAGTGGGCGGAGGCGGCGATCGCGGCGATGCCGGTCGAGAACGCCGTGATGAGCGTCAGCGAGTGGAGCCTGCCGATCGAGCGCGGAGGCGTGAAGGCGACTGTCGGAGAGTATTCGATCTCGGCAATTGGGCCGGGACCGCGAGCTGAGCGGCAGTGGAAGGCGGCCAAGGCGCGCGGTATGCCTGCCTTTGCCAAGTTGCAGGTCGGCACCACTTGGGAACTAGGTTCCGTTCCCTATCTGCCGGCGATGATGAACGTTGCGGAACACATGGGGCGGTTGCGCGCGGCGAACGTCGACGGCGTGATGTTGGGCTGGACGCTGGGGGGATATCCTTCGCCTAATCTGGAGACGGCGTCGCGGGTGCTTCAGGGCGAATCGCCCGCGGAAGCGCTGCAGGCGACCGCGACGCGACGGTTCGGAGCGACGCATGTCGCTGGAGTATTGCGCGCTTGGCGAGAGTTTAGCGACGGGCTTAAACAATACCCGTACGACGGCGGCGTCGTGTACAACGGGCCGCATCATGTCGGGCCGGCGAATCCGCTGTGGGAGCGGCCGACCGGCTACCGCGCGACGATGGTGGGAATTCCTTACGACGACGTCAACGGGTGGCGCGGGCCGTACTCCGCGGAGATCCTCGCCAAGCAGTTCTCGCTGGTCGCTGATGGGTTTGACCGCGGAGTGAGCGAACTAAAGGCGGAGCGGGCGACGGCAGACCAGGATGAGTTTGACGATGCGCTGCGACGCGAGGAGAGCGTCGGCGAGGCGGCGGCCATTCTGTTTCGCAGCGCCGCCAACCAGACGCGGTTCGTGCTCGCCCGCGATCGCCTGGCGACGCTCGGCCCGGACGACGATGCGGGGCCAACTCTGCAGGAACTTGAAACGTTGTTGCGGGCAGAGATCGAGCTTGCTCGGCGGCTCTACGCGGTGCAGTCGAGCGATTCCCGCATCGGCTTTGAAGCGACGAATCACTATTTCTTCACGCCGCTAGATCTGGCGGAAAAGGTGCTGAATTGCCGCGATTTGCTCGACCGGTGGCTCCCTGCGGAGCGCCATCGGCTGGCGGATTTGCGGTAAACGTCGCTCCTGGGACCGCGTTGCAGGGGGCGGGTTGAATCGCCGCCGCTTTCGCCCCGCCCGCGGGCGGGGGTATATTGGCAGCTTGGTTTGCCACTCTGACCTGGGAGTACCTGCCGTGATGGTTGCACGACTTTCCGCCGCGATGGCCTGTTTGATGATGTTCGTTGCGGTTGCGACCGCGGCGGAAGAGAATCAGCCGCCCAAGGGGTTTACCGCCCTGTTTGACGGCAAGGACTTGAAGGGATGGAAGGGGGGCTCGACGGCCGACCCGCGGAAGATCACGCCGGAACAGCAGGCGGCGTGGGACAAGGAAATCCCACAGCACTGGAAGGTGGAGGATGGCCAACTCGTGAGCGACGGTCACGGCCCGCACCTCGTGACCGACAAGGACTACGGCGACTTTGAGCTGTGGGTCGATTGGAAGCTCTCGCCCAAGGGAGATAGTGGCATCTATCTGCGCGACACTCCGCAGGTTCAACTCTGGGATCCAACGAACGAGGAAGCTCACCAGCACGGATCGGACAAGGGATCCGGCGGCCTCTGGAACAACGAGAAAGCTGATCGCTGGCCCAGCGAAGTCGCCGACAAGCCGATTGGCGAGTGGAACCGCATGTACGTTCGCATGGTCGGCGACAAAGTGACGGTGGTGCTGAACGACAAGAAGGTCGTCGACAACGTGGTGCTGGAGAACTTTTTCGATCGCTCCCTGCCGGTGTTTCCGAAGGGAACGATCCAATTGCAGACCCACGGCAGCGAGACGCGCTTCAAGAACGTCTTTGTGCGGGAAATTCCGGCCGATGAGGCGGCGAAGTTGCTCTCGGATATTGGGGGGGGGGAAGAGGGATTCGTGCCACTGCTCAATGGCAAAGACCTGTCGGGCTGGATCGGCGCGACCAAGGACTACGAGATGGTCGACGGCGCCGTCCAGGCGAAAAAGGGGGCGGGCGGGAATCTGCTGACCGATAAGGAGTACGACAATTTTGTCGTGCGGATGGAATTCAAGCTGCCGCCGGGGGGGAATAACGGGTTAGCGATTCGGTCGCCCGGTCCGGAGGCGAATCCTGCGTTTGAGGCGATCGAACTGCAGGTGCTCGACGACTCGCCGGAACATTACCCCGATCTCCAGCCGTACCAGACTCACGGCAGTGCCTACGGGCTGGCCCCCGCTGCGAGGGGGTACCTACGCCCGGTCGGAGAGTGGAATTACCAGGAGACGATCGTCGACGGCGACCAGATTGAGGTCCACCTGAACGGCCATAAAATTCTTGACACTGATCTGTCGGAAGTGACCAAGGAGCCAGTCGATCACCAGCCGCATCCGGGTGCGAGGCGGGCAAAGGGGCATTTCGGGTTCGCCGGGCATGGCGATCCGGTGGCCTTCCGCAACGTGCGGATTAAGGAATTGAAATAGAACGGCGGAACTCCTGAAGGATTTATGGGGAATGCTGCATGGGGAATGGGGAGACTTTTCCGGCTGACCCCATTCCCCATGCAGCATTCCCCATTCGTCTTGCCGCAACGGTCAGTCGTTAAGCGGCGGCGGAGGGCGCGAGTCCGATGCGCTCGACGCGGCTTGTGGCGATTCGCGACTTCGGTCTAGAATGGCCGGCTCAAGCAATGCAGGCGTCAGGCGATCGGATGGTCCTGGCCCCTAGCCAACGTCGTCCCACCTCAAGCCCATGCCCGATTTCCCCCCGCTGTTCGTCTACGCCATTATTTTAGTTGGCTTTGTGCTGACGAATCTGGCGCTGACGCATCTGATTGGCCCCAAGAAGCGAACGCCCGTTAAGGACATGCCTTATGAGTCAGGCATGGATCCCGTTGGCGACGCCCGGCAGCCTTTCAACGTGCGGTTCTGCCTGGTTGCCATTTTGTACCTCGTGTTCGATGTGGAACTGCTGTTCCTGTATCCCTGGGCGGTGAGCGCTTTCAGTGACGAAGGCGGAATTCCCCTGGAACTGCGAGGCACTGTGTTCGGCATCATGCTCGCCTTCATCGCCACGTTGGTCATCGCTTACATCTACGCGTGGCGGAAGGGAGTCTTCAAATGGCGGTAGGTCTGCCCGAAAACGTCTTTGTGACGAAGCTCGACGCGGCGGCGAATTGGGCCCGCAGCAACAGCTTGTGGCCGATGCCGTTCGCAACCGCTTGTTGCGGCATTGAACTAATGGCGACTGCTTCGTCGCGCCATGACATTGCGAGATTTGGCGCCGAGGTGATGCGGTTCAGCCCGCGGCAGTGCGACCTATTGATTGTCGCGGGCCGCGTGGCGATGAAAATGTTGCCCGTGCTCCAGCGGATTTGGCTGCAGATGCCCGAGCCAAAGTGGTGCATTTCGATGGGCGCATGTGCGTGCACGGGGGGCGTGTTTGACACCTATGCGGTGGTGCAGGGCGTCGATCGTTTCATTCCCGTCGACATGTACGTGCCTGGATGTCCGCCGCGGCCGGAGCAGTTGATTGCCGCCGTGATGGAGATGCAGGAGAAGATCAAACGGACCGGCACGATTACCGGCAAAGAATTTGCGCAGCGGACCGCGGCCACTGGACCGCAGCCGTTCGACGTGGATGAATTGCGGCGCCGTCGCGAAGTGACGCCAGTGCCGGGGCTGGAAATTTACGGCCAGCCGACGGTGCAGCGATAAGCATTAAAGACCTTAAGTGCCAAGGCGCCAAGACGCAAAGGAAGACACGAAGCAGGGGAAATGCGAACTATTGAGGAATGTTGATCTGCGCCAATTATGACAATCTCTATCAGCGAAGATTAGCGTTTTAGGATTCTTCTTGGTGTTTTGCTTAGTGCCTACGTGTCTTAGCGGTTCAAATCCATTAGAAGTCAGTTCATGCCAAGCCTGGAAGAGATTCGAGCGAAGTTCGGCGACGAGATCGAGGAATCAACGTTCCGCGACAATCGCCGCGTCATCGTGCCGGCAGAGCGGGCGTTCGCGCTGCTCGCTTGGCTGAAGGAGCAGGGCTTCAACATGTTGGTCGACCTCACCGCGGTCGACTATCTGGAGTATCCGAAGGCGGTCGATCGCTTTCACGTCGTCTATGCGCTGCTGAACGTCGATAGCGGCGAGCGGCTGATTGTGAAGACGCCGCTCAATCCGCCGGAGTTGGAATTACCGACGGTAACGACGCTCTGGATGGGCGCCAACTGGATGGAACGGGAAGTTTACGACATGTACGGGATCGTCTTCGCGGGGCATCCAGACTTGCGTCGCATCCTGATGCCGGATGAATTCACGGCCTACCCGCTGCGGAAGGATTATCCGCGCAAGGGATATGGCGAGCGGCACAATTTCCCGGTGATCACGCGTTCGGAAAGCTAGCCGAAGGTCAGACGCGTCGACTTGGCTGGCGAGTTGGATTGGATTGAACGACGGTCTGGCTCGAAGGCAAGCCGGGCCCGCATCGTGATGCCGTGAAGGTGGAAAACCGAGCCTACAAACAGGCGGAAAGCCTGACATAACGAAACAATGCCGCTCGCAGTATCAGACGCCGCTGAAGTCGAATCAGTTGACCAGGAATACCTGTGGACGCTCAACTTTGGGCCGCAGCATCCGGCGACTCACACGACGCTGCGCCTGGTGCTGAAGCTCGACGGCGAGAAGGTGATCGACGCCACGCCCCACATCGGCTACCTCCATAGCGGTTTCGAAAAGCTCGGGGAGGATCTCGACTTCAACCAGTATGTGACCATCGTCGATCGGATGAACTACATCTCGCCGATGGCCAACGAGATCGCCTGGCATCACACGGTTGAGAAATTGCTGGGGCTGGAGTTGACGCCGCGTTGCAAGTATCTCCGCACGATCCTCGCGGAGTTGATGCGGCTGCACGACCACTTGCTCTGCTGCGGCGCCCAGGCGCTCGATCTTGGCGCCTTTACGGCGTTTCTTTACGCGTTCACGCAGCGCGAGAAGATTTACGATCTGGCCGAGTACGCTTCGGGACAGCGTTTTCACGCGAGCTACACGCGCGTCGGCGGCGTGATGTTCGACGTAAACTCCGACTGGGCCGCTCAGGTGAAGCGGTTCACCGAGGGGTTCAAGCCGGTCCACGCCGAGTTGCACCGCTTACTCACCCGCAATCGGATCTTCATCGACCGCTGCAAAGGGATCGGCGTTCTCACGCCCGAAGATGCGATCAATTTGAGCGTTACGGGCCCGCTCGCCCGAGCGAGCGGCGTGGTGCGCGATCTCCGCAAAGACGAACCTTATCTGGCGTACGGCGACCTCGACTTCAAGGTTGTGTGCGCCAAGGGCGGCGACGTCTACTCGCGCTATCTCGTCCGCATGGCCGAGATGATGGAGAGCATCAAGATCATCGAGCAGGCGATCGAAAACATCCCCGATGGACCGGTGAACGTTGACGCCGTGACCGACATCGTGCTGCCGACGAAGCCAGCCGTGTACCGCAGCATTGAGGGGCTGATTCAGCACTTCGAAGTGTTGATGCCGAATCGCGGCTTCCCGGTGCCGACGAACGAGGTTTACGGCGCCACCGAATCGCCTAACGGGGAACTTGGCTTCTACCTGGTTGGCGACGGCAGCAACCGCGCCTACCGTTGCCGGACGCGGCCCCCCTCTTACATCCATTTCTCGATCTTCCCGCACCTGATTCGCGGGCATCAGCTCAGCGACGTTGTGGCGGTGTTGGGGAGTCTTAACATTATCGCCGCGGAGTTGGATCGCTAACTCGCGCCCAAGTGTTCAAAACGATGCCAGTACTTTCAGAACAAATACGCGAGCGAATTCGGGCCGAGTTCCCGAAGTATCCCGACCGCCGAGCCGTCACGCTGCCGGCGCTCCACATCGTCCATGATGAGTTGCGCCAGGTTTCGCCTGAGGCGATTCGGGAGATATCGGAATTACTCGAGATCCACCCGGCTGAGATCCACGACACGATGTCGTTTTACAATTTCTTTCGCGAGCCTGACCGGCCGTTGGGGAAGCGGCGGGTCTGGGTCTGTCGGAGCATTTCCTGTATGCTTCGAGGCGGCGAGGAATTGCTGGAAAACCTGTCCCACAAGTGGCACGTTGGTCCTGGCCAAACTTCCTCCGACGGATCGGTGTCGCTCGAGTACGCCGAGTGCCTGGGAGCGTGCGAAGGAGCGCCGTGCATCCTCGTGGATGACGAATGCCACATGAACGTCTCGGAGGAAGACGTGGAGAGGATCGTGGGCAAGCAGTAGCCCGTACGGCGGCCGTTGCGACGGGCCGTCCTCCATCGAACAAGTTAGCCAAGGGTTCAGGGTTTGGGGTTCAGTGAAGACTGAATTCTATTTCCCTGAACCCCATACCCCGAACCCTGTACCCTCTCTGATGCCTTCCTTTGAACCAGTCCTGTTGGCCCGCATTGCCAAGCCAAACAGCGCGAAGCTCGAGACGTACCGCGCCGACGGCGGCTACAAGGCGCTGGAGAAGGCGCTCGGCATGCCGCCGGCCGACGTGACGAACATGGTGAAGGATTCAGTTCTCCGTGGTCGCGGCGGCGCTGGCTTCCCGGCGGGGCTGAAGTGGACCTTCCTGCCGAAGGACCATCCGGGGCCGATCTACCTCTGCGTTAACGCCGACGAGAGCGAGCCAGGAACGTTCAACAATCGCATCCTGATGGAGCTCGATCCGCATCAGTTGATCGAGGGCATCGCGATTGCATGCCATGCGATCAAGTCGGAGAAGGCGTTCCTTTATCTCCGCTACGAGTATGGCCGCAGCTATCGGGTGCTCGATGCTGCGATTAAGGAATGCTACGCTGCCGGACTGCTCGGCAAGAACATTCTCGGCAAGGAATTCAATCTCGACATTGTTCTCCATCGCGGAGCGGCCGCGTACATTTGCGGCGAAGAAACAGGATTGATCGAAAGCCTCGAAGGAAAACGGGCCTGGCCGCGGATCAAACCGCCGTTCCCGGCAATTGAAGGCCTGTTCCGCAAGCCGACGATCGTCAACAACGTCGAAACGCTCTGCTGCGTCACCCACATCCTCAATCGCGGTTCGGAGTGGTTCAAGTCAATCGGCGTTCCGCCCGACCCGAACAATCCCCGCGACATGGGGAGCTACGGCCCGAAGCTGTATTGCATCAGCGGCCATGTGAACAAACCGGGGTGCGTCGAGTTGCCGCTGGGCGTTACCGCTCGCGAGCTAATCGACGAACATGCGGGCGGCGTGTGGAAAGGCCGCAAAGCGAAGGCGGTTGTGCCGGGCGGCATCAGCATGGGTTTCTTGTCAGCCGACGAACTCGACACGCCGCTCGACTTTAACGGTCCGGGCAAAGCGGGTTGCCTCGGCCTCGGCACCGCGGCGGTGGTGGTCGTCGACGACCAGACCAGCATGGTCGACGTCCTTTACAACTGCTGCAGGTTTATGTCGCACGAGTCGTGCGGCCAATGCACGCCTTGCCGTGAAGGAACGGCGTGGATGACGAAGATTCTCGAGCGGATTCGCGCCGGTCACGGCAAGATGGAAGACCTCGACACGCTGACCGAAGTCGCCGGTTCGATGGGCATCATTCCCGGGACGACGATTTGCGGGCTGTCGGACGGCGCCGCTTGGCCGGTGAAGAACGCGATCAAGAAGTTCCGCGGCGACTTTGAAGAGTATATCGCTAGCGGCCGGCGGTCGGTGACGAGCGCCCAAGAGTTAATGGCGGGCGCGCACTAGGCCAGAAATCAATGCGGCTCACTCCGACGGAATACCGACCGAAATTGAACGAGACATCAACCACGCAGCCTCTCCCCCTGCGGGCGAGGAGTTTGTAATGCCGACGGCAATCATCAACAACCAGCCGCTGGAACTGAAGCCCGGGGAGCAACTCAATTGCATCCAGGCGGCGCAACGGATCGGCTACGAGATTCCCTCCTATTGCTGGCACCCGGCATTGTCGGTCGTGGCCAGTTGCCGCATGTGCTTGGTCGAAGTGGGCGACACGAAGCCGGACGGCACGGTGGTGATGCAGCCAAAGCTCGTTCCCGGATGCCAGACGCCGGTCAAAGAAGGAACGGTCGTTATCGCCAACAGCGAGAAGGTGAAGGCGGCCCAGAAAGCAACGCTCGAGTACCTGCTCCTGAATCATCCGCTCGATTGCCCTACCTGCGATCAGGCGGGCGAGTGCTTCCTGCAGGACTACAGCTACAAATACGGTCGGGGATACAGCCGGCTGCAAGAGCCGAAGAACATCAAGCCCGACAAGGACCATATCGGCGCGAACATCACGCTGTTCACCGATCGCTGCATCATGTGTACGCGGTGCGTGCGGTTCACGCGCGAGGTGAGCGGCACGTCTGAACTGCAGGTGGTGTCGCGGGGCTCGGCTGAGCAAATCGATATTTTCCCGGGCATGCCGTGCGACAACAAACTAGCGGGCAACGTCGTTGACCTCTGCCCGGTTGGCGCTTTGTGCAGTAAGGACTTTCTGTATCAACAGCGCGTTTGGTGGTTGAAGACCACCAAGAGCGTTTGCCCCAATTGCAGCACCGGCTGCAGCGTCGACGTCGACCAGAACGAAGACCAACTCTATCGCCTGACGCCGCGCTCGAACCCGATATCGCAGGGCGACTTCATGTGCGACGAAGGCCGCTTCGGCTGGAAGTACATCCATTCTGATGAGCGGCTTACCTTTCCGGCCCGCCGGAAAAACGGCGAAGTCCGCACCCGCGACTGGGACGACATTATCCCCTCGCTGCAGAAGGCGCTGGCGAAGGCCGTGGCGAAAGCCCCCGAGAAGTGCGCGGCAGTCTTCTCGCCCTGGATGACCGTCGAAGAAGCCTTTATGCTCGCCGCCTACCTTCGCGGCTTGTCGCCGAAGGTGAAGCTGGCGCTCGGACCAGTGAAAACTGTCGGCGAGGACGATACCTATCCGAAGGACTTTTACGGCAAGCCGATCGAGCCGGTGAAGTTCACGATTCGGGCTGAGAAGGCCCCCAATCGCCGCGGCGTCGAGATGGTGCTGAATCACTTCGGCGGCTCTGCGACGACGCTGGGCGACCTCGCGGCCGATGGCGCCGCGGGCAAGCTCGAAGCGATCTATCTCGTCGGCGGCGATCCGGCCGGCTGGCTCGAACCGCATCAAGCGGCTGGCCTGAGCAAAGCAGCGCTGGTGATTTTGCAAGACTTCCTGCCATCGGCGATCAGTGATCGCGCCGACTTTTTGCTCACGGGCGGTTCTTTCGCCGAGCGGGACGGCAGCTTCGTGAACTACAAGGGACTTGCACAGGAAATCGGTCGCGCGATTCGTGGACCTGATGGAACGCGACCAGATGGCCGCATCCTCTGGGACCTCACGGGTCGCAAGGGATTGTTCAATCCAGCCGCGATTCGCAAAGAGATGGCCGAGAAGATTCCGGCGTTCGCCGCCTTCAAGCAGGGAGCGCTGGGAGAGTTCGGCGTGCTGCTCAATGAGCATGGCGCGCCGGAAGCGCATGTGGTGGCGAAGACGTAGCTGAGGACTTAATAGCGCTGTTCGAGTATCGAAGGCATGACAGCCTGATTGCTGACGAAAGTATGGACAAGATTTTCGAGTACATCCCGCAAGGTCTCATTATCACCCTCGTGGCCATCGTGGCCGCGGTGGGCGCAATGCTCGGGGTGATTTCCTATTTGATCTTGCTCGAACGCAAGCTATCGGCGTGGATGCAAGATCGGCGCGGGCCGAACCGCGTGGGGCCGATGGGCATCTTTCAGCCGTTTGCCGACGGCGCCAAGTTCCTACTCAAGGAAGACGTCATTCCGGCGAACGCCGATAAAGTTCTTTTCCTGGCGGCCCCTGGCATCGGCTTGCTGACGACGATGTTGGCGTTTGCCGTCGTCCCCTACGGCCCGGTTGGGGCTGCGGGTGCGCCTTGGTTCTTGCGGTTCATCATCGTTCCGGGCGTCGATATCGGCATCGTCTTCATCTTTGCCGTAACAAGCCTGGCGGTGTATGGCGTGATCCTCGGCGGCTGGGCGTCGAACAATAAGTACAGCGCCCTTGGCTCATTGCGAGCCAGCGCCCAGGTGATCAGCTACGAGATTCCGCTGGGGATGTCGGTGCTCGGCATCGCGCTGCTCGGCAGTACGCTCGACATCGAAAAGATCCTCACGCAGCAGGCCAGCGGCGGTTTTTGGAGTTGGTACTTTTGGACCCAGCCGCTCGCCTGTTTGATCTTTTTCACCAGTGCGATGGCCGAAGCCAACCGTCTGCCGTTCGATCTCTCAGAGTGCGAGCAGGAACTGGTGGGCGGCTTTCACACCGAATACAGCTCGATGAAGTTCGCCCTCTTCTTCCTCGGCGAATACACCCACGTGATCACGACCAGCTTCCTCACAGCGATCCTGTTCTTCGGCGGCTGGCATTTCCCGTGGATCGCCACGGCGGAATCGGCCTACGCCGGGGCCTGGATCGTCAAGCTCTTGGTGTTGCTCGCCAAGGTCTTCATGGTGATCGTGCTGATTATGCTTCTGCGTTGGACGATTCCGCGCTTCCGCTTCGATCAGCTGATGAATCTCTCGTGGAAGGCGCTGATTCCGCTGTCGCTTGCCAACATGCTCTCGGTGATGACGGTGTTGCAATTCGGTTGGGATCGTTGGCTGCTCGGACCGATTTCGATCGGTCTGTTCGTGCTGGCTGGCGTCATCAGCGTCGGCTTCAAGCGGGCGGAGATTCGTCACCGACCGAGTGCGGCCGAGTTGTCGCAGCAATTGGTGACCTGAACGAGCGCCGGCTGACGACTCAACCATTCAAGACAAAGACTTACGTATCATGCCTGTTGCCAAGAACGACGTGATGTGGATCGAAGAGCCCGAAATGGGCTTCTGGGAGATGACGTTTCTCCCGGCGATCGTCGACGGTCTGAAGACGACCATTAAGCACGTCACCAACTACCAGCCGGTCACGCAGCAATATCCGGAAGAGAAGCCGGTGCTGCCGCTCCACTATCGCGGCGTGCATCGACTTAACCGCGATGAGAAAGGCCGCGTGAAGTGCGTTGCCTGCATGTTGTGCGCGACGGCTTGCCCGGCGGACTGCATCTCGATCGAAGCCGCGGCCGCTCCGCCCGATTGGCCCGATCGCGACAAGTTCCCGGCATCGTTCATCCTCGATGAGCTCCGCTGCATCTACTGCGGCATGTGCGAAGAGGCGTGCCCGGTCGATGCGATTGAGTTGACGCACATCTACGACCTCACGGGCGAAAGCCGCGAGGAGCTAATCTACAACCGCGAGAAGTTGCTCGACGTTTACGACAAGACCAAGGACGATCCTCGCGATCCGTTGCGAACCCGGCGCGGCAAGCTCGGGCCGGCGGCCGAATTCAGCACGCTTCCGACCGTGGCGCCGGCGACCCAGGTCACGCCGGGCGACCGCTCGGCGCAGTCGATCGCTCCCGGTACGATCCACACGTTCAACAACCCACATCCCTTTGACGATCCTGGAACGGCGCGATAACAAACGATGAGCGACTCGGCTGTTCAAGGTGTGTTGTACGGATCGCTGGCTGCCGGCGCGATCGGCATGTGGCTTGCCACGTCGCCGCGCACCGCCGCGCTGCGCGTGCTGGGCGCGTTCCTCGCTTCCGCCGGTTTGATTGCGGCGGTGGCGATGTTCAGCGGACCAGGCGGCGACGTCACCAACAAGATTCTATTCTGGTTGTTCGCGGGATCCGCCCTGCTGAGCGGCGTGTTGATGGTCACCAGCCGCGAACCTGTCTATGCCGCGCTATGGTTCGCATTAGCAACGCTTGGGACCTGCGGATTGTTCATGATGCAAGCGGCGCCGTTTCTCGCGGCCGCGACGATCATCGTTTACGCCGGCGCCATTATTGTGACGTTCCTGTTTGTGATCATGCTCGCCCAGCAGCAGGGCCGTAGCTTCTACGATTACCGCGCCCGGACGCCAATCATGTCGATTGTGGCCAGCTGGCTGATGCTTGCTGCGTTGCTCTGGAATTTTCAAGCGTGGCAGAAGGCGCCAATGGCTGCAGCGGGTCCCGCGCTGACCGCCGAGGCGGCGACGAATCCATTCAGCCAGCCGAGCGATGTTGATCAATTTGATTCGTTGCGGGCGCTAGGCCTCTCGCTGTTCGGCGACTATCTTTACGCCGTAGAAATTGCAGGAACGCTGCTCCTCGTGGCTGGCATTGGCGCCATTGCGATCGCGCCGCGGAGGGCCGAAGGAACGCTATGACCGCTGATTCGGGTTGTTATTTGGCGGTTGGCGCCGCGCTGTTCGTCTTGGGCGGCATCGGGTTCGTGACGCGCCGTAATTTGATTTTGATATTCCTCTCGGTGGAGTTGATGCTGCACGGCGTCTCGCTGACGTTGCTGACCTTCGGGCGAATGCACAACAATCTCGAAGGACAGTCGTTTACGATTTTCATGCTCACCGTGGCGGCCTGTGAAGCGGCCCTCGGATTGTCGCTCGTGCTATCGCTCTACCAGCGAACGAAGTCGCTCGACGTCGACATTTGGAGCAAGCTGAGCGAGCCAGATCTGCCAAAGTGGGACAAGCCCGTGCAGCCGTTGGAGAGTCGCGTTTTGCGGGAGGAGCGCCCGGCTTCGCCCCGACTAACGAAGGCGGGCGGCCTGCCGGAGATCGACGACGATTTTCCAGTGGAACTCGCGACGTCAACCGATCCACGCAAGATTCTAACTCCCTCGCCGCCAGATGATGATTATTGAGAGGGTGGCTGGTGATCAGTAATCGGAAGGATTGCTGATCAAGCACCGCCATTCACCGCTCGCCTTTACCGCTCACCTGTCACCGTCCCCCGATCACTTACTCGCCCCCATGTCTCCCGCGACTGAACATCTCGTGCTGTGGCTGATTCCCGGCGCTCCGCTCGTCGCGGCGCTCGTAATCGCACTGCTCGGCAAATCCGTGCTGCGTGAGCGAAGTCACTGGCCTTGCTGGCTCGCGCTTGCCACGTCGATGGTTTGCGCCATCCTGCTGGTGACGAAGTTGGCGCCCGCGACGTTCGAAAGCCCCGACGAGTCAGTCATCGGCGCGATGGCAACCGGGTACTCCTGGCTAAAGGTCGGCGGCATGGACGTCCGCATCGACTTGCGGGCCGACGCGATGAGCGCTTTGATGCTCACGATGGTGACCAGCGTGAGTTTTCTCGTCTCAGTCTTCGCCTGCGGCTACATGCATGGCGACAAGGGCTACCCGCGATTTTTCGGCGCAGTATCGCTCTTCGTCTTCTCCATGGTGATGCTGGTCCTATCGGCCAACTACCTGCAGCTGTTCATTTTCTGGGAACTGGTCGGTCTTTGCAGCTATTTGCTGATCGGCTTCTGGTTTCAGAAGCCCAGTGCGGCGGCCGCGGCGAAGAAAGCATTCGTCGTCAATCGCATCGGCGACATGGGGCTGATTCTGGGGATCTTTTTGATCTGGGATACGTTTGGCTCGATGGACTTCGCCAACGTCCTGTTTGACGCCGACAACTTGTCGCTCATCGCGCAAGATCATCCGACGCGAATGATCGCCATCTGCTTCCTGCTACTTGTCGGCGCGATGGGCAAAAGCGCTCAGTTCCCGCTGCACGTTTGGTTGCCGGACGCGATGGAAGGCCCCACGCCCGTAAGCGCTCTCATCCACGCCGCAACAATGGTTACCGCGGGCGTCTACCTGGTGGCCCGCAGCACGCCGCTGTTCATGTATGCTCCGCAGGCGCAGGTCTTCATCTCGTGCATCGGAGCCACTACCGCGCTGATCGCGGCCCTAATCGCACTCACGCAAACCGACCTCAAGCGAGTTCTCGCTTATTCAACGGTCAGTCAGCTTGGGTACATGTTCATGGCGCTCGGCGTCGGCGCGGCCGGGGCGGAATTGGCGACGGCGGGTGCGACGGCCGGCATGTTTCACCTGGTGACGCACGGCGTGTTCAAGGCTCTCTTGTTCCTCGCGGCCGGCAGCGTCATGCACTCCATGGGCGACGTGATCGACATGCGTCGCTTCAGTGGCTTGCGAAAGGTGATTCCAGTCACGCACTGGACGTTTTTGTGCGGCGCCGGGGCGCTGGCGGGGGTCCCTCTGCTCGCCGGCTTCTGGAGCAAGGATGAGATCTTGGCCGTGTTGCATGAGGCGGGCCACCATAGCGACAAGTACGGCAACATCTTTACCGCGGTGTATTGGATTGCCACCGTCACGGCGCTGCTGACCGCGTTCTACACTTTTCGTGCATACTTCATGACCTTCTGGGGCCCCGAGCGCACCCCGCCGGAAGCAGGGCACCATCCGCACGACGCGCCCCCGGCCATGGCGTGGCCGCTGCGAATTTTGGCAATCGGAGCGTTGACCGTCGGCGCCGCCGTCGCCGTGACGCATTTGTTTGCTCACTACTTTGAGCACACGCCCGGTTTCGAGCCCGTCGAGAATCATGTCTTCCACGTCGGCTTGATGGTCCAGAGCGGACTGATTGCATTGTTCGGCATTGCGGTGGCGTGGTTCATGTATGTGAAGAACCCGGGCTTGCCCGCCAAGGTGAGCCAGGGAGCCAACTTCCTATATGACCTCTCGTCGCGGAAGTTTTTCCTCGATGAGATTTTTACGGCGATCTTGGTCCTACCTCTGCGAGGACTAGCCTACCTCTGCTTCATGTTCGATACGCAGGTCATCGATCGCATCGTTGACGGCATAGGTGCCTTGCCGCGGTTGCTCAGCGCGGCGCCGCGACTGCTGCAGACCGGCTACGTTTCCAGTTACGCCTTGATGATGTGGGTCGGAGCCCTGGCCTGCATGGGTTACATGCTGGGGTTGTTCCACCAATAGCGCTCGGACAGCCTCCCTGTGGCAACCACTGCGAACGCTACGTCGCGACACTCACACCATCTTCAAATTACCATAGCGACCGCTGAATGATCCAACTCCTGTTCATCTTGCTGCTGGTTCCGCTGGGCGCCGGGGGGCTGCTGCTCCTGTTTTCGGGCGTCTCTCAGCAACGCTCCGCACGCTGGATCGCGCTCGGTGGATCGCTGGTGGCACTGGCGCTGTCGCTGCAACTGGCGGCGGATTATCGCGCTCTGCAGGCAGAGCAAGGCGTCTCGGCAAGCGATTCTCCTATCGCACCGCGCGTCGAATACCGTCGCACGTGGGAAATTATCGGCGACACGTCAACGCCGGGAGCCGCGGCTGACGCGATCAAACTCGAATTCCACTTCGGGCTCGACGGCATTAGCGTCGTCATGATCGTTCTCACGGCCCTGCTGGGCGTGGTTTGCGTCTTGAGTTCCTGGGACGCGATCACCGAGCGCGAGTCGGAGTTCTACGCCGCGCTTCTCATCTTGCAGAGCGGCGTGATCGGCGTCTTCTGCGCGTTCGATGCGGTGCTGTTCTACGTTTTCTTCGAGTTCACGCTCATCCCGCTATTCTTCCTGATTGCCATCTGGGGCGGTCCGCAGCGTCGCTACGCGGCGGTGAAGTTCTTCCTCTACACGCTCGCCGGCAGCCTCGTGACGCTACTGGGAATCATCACGCTGATTGGTTACGCGGCCAAAGGCGGCCTCACGTCGCCTTGCTCGCTGCCTGAACTCGCGGCGTGGTATCAAGCGCACCCGATGGATCCATGGCTCCAGGTCGGCGTTTTCGCCGCGCTCTCGGTGGGCTTTTTGATCAAAGTTCCCGTTTTCCCATTCCACACTTGGTTGCCGTTGGCGCACGTCGAGGCGCCGACCGCGGGCAGTATCTTGCTTGCCGGCGTCCTGCTGAAGCTCGGCACCTACGGATTTCTCCGGTTCTGCCTGCCCATGCTTCCCGACGCGTGCCTGACGGTCGGCTTGCCGGCCGCGGCAATTCTGTCGGTCATCGGCATCGTCTACGGCTCGCTCTGTGCGTTGATTCAACGCGACGTCAAGAAACTTGTCGCTTACTCCAGCGTCGCCCACTTAGGCTTTTGCATGCTGGGCCTCTTCGCTCTGAACGTGGAAGGAATGACCGGCGGCGTGCTGCAGATGGTCAATCACGGTCTGTCGACGGGGGCATTGTTCCTCATCGTCGGCATGTTCTACGAGCGCTATCACACGCGGATGATGGACGACCTCGGCGGTCTCGCGAGCCGGCTGCCTTTGATGGCGGCCGGCATGGTCTTCATCTGTATGGCAAGCGTCGGCTTGCCGGGGCTCAACGGCTTTCCCGGCGAAATGTTGTCGCTGGCAGGCATGTTCAAGCGAAACCCCTTGTACGCTGCCGCTGGAGCCACGGGCTTGGTGCTCGGCGCCTGGTACTTGCTGACGATGTTGCAGTTCGTGTTCTTCGGTCCGCTGAAAGAGCCGGCTGTTCACCACCATGATCATGATCGCCATGGTCCGATTCGCGACATCTCGTTTCGCGAACTGGCTGCGCTGCTCCCGCTGGCTGCGGCTTGTCTCTGGATCGGCGTGAGGCCGCAACCGCTGATCGACGTAATTCGGCCCGACATCGAGGCCGTGGCAAAGCTGTACGACGGGCGGCCTCCCGTCGACTTGAAGGCGCTGGCTGTCGCCAAAGTGCAACAACGTTCGGGGCAGGAGCAGTAACGATGGCGACCGCGATCGAGCAACTCACTAACGGCGTCCATTTTCTTGCCCCGGAATTGATTCTGGTGGTCGCCGTCTGCGTCATGTTCCTCACCGGGCCCTTCTTCGTCACCGAAGCGGGCGTCGGGGCTCCGGGCCTGCGCAAACGCTGGGGCGCGCTCGCGCTGGTGGCCATCGGATGCGCCGGCTTTGTCTGGTGGACTTCCGATGCGGTCCGGCCGCTCGATACGGGGCCGTTCCGAGCCGATGCGCTCACTTGGTACGTCCGCGGGCTGACGCTGGCGCTAGGGGCGCTCATCTCGATCGTCTTAGTCGACCAGATCGACGACGGCCACTCCGCCGAGTCTCAAGCTTGCCTCTTAGCAATTCTAGTCGGCGTCAATCTCACCGCTCTGGCGAACGATCTGATCGTCCTCTTCCTGGCTTTAGAGCTTGTCAGCATTCCGACGTACGTCCTGCTTTACCTGCCGCGCCGCGGCGAAGCGAATCAGGAAGCGGCCATCAAGTACATGTTGCTGAGCATCTTCTCGTCCGCAATCGTCCTCTACGGCATGTGCATGCTGTACGGCGCCGCGGGGACCACGAATTTGGCCGGCATTGCCGAGGTTTTTTCAGCCGGAAAATCGGATGGCGCCGCGACGCTTGTGCGGCTGTCAGTGGCGCTGCTTATCGCTGGGCTGTCATTCCGTCTCGGCGCTGTACCGTTCCACTTTTATGCTCCGGACGTATTTCAGGGAATTCCGTCAGCCGCCGCCGCAATGCTCTCGTATGTGCCGAAGATGGTTGGATTTGCCGCCCTGCTGCGGCTGCTGCCGCTCGTCGATGGCCTCGGCGTCACCGAAGCAGTTAGCGGCCCGTCGGCTCAGATGCTGATTGCCGCGTTAGCGATCGCCACGATGACCATTGGCAATCTGTTGGCGCTGCGGCAAGACAACCTCTATCGCCTCATGGCCTATTCCAGCGTGGCCCACGCCGGTTATATGATGATCGGCCTCGTCGTTCAGAGCGAGAACTCAGACGTCAGCGGCGTCGGCGCCTTGCTGTTCTACCTGGCAACTTACGCGCTGATCACGATCGGCGTGTTTGCCCTGTTCGCCGGAGTGAGTAGCGACAAGTCGCCGGTGCGAACCGTGAGCGATCTGGCGGGGATGAGCCGCATTCACCCAGCCGTCGCTCTCGCCCTCGCCGTGTGCCTGTTCAGCTTGACCGGCCTGCCGCCGACAGTGGGGATGCTCGGCAAGCTAAATCTCTTCCTTGCCAGTTGGGGCGAGGGGACGACGCTTGGCCGGTCGCTCGCCATCGTCCTCGCGGTGAACGCGGCAATCTCCGCGTGGTACTACCTGCGATTAATTGGCGTGATGTTCTTCGATACGGCCCCGGCGGGCGAAAAGTCGAAGCTGACATTGGCCCCCGCCGTTGCCGGGACGCTCTGCTCCGTGGCAAGCATCTTGCTGTTCATCTCGCCGCAGCAGCTTTGGGAAGCCGCAGTCAAGTTCGTTCCCTAGCCGACAAGTCCTTTTGCTACGGCATTCGCGCCGTTTGGGCACGCCATCGGGCCTGCCCATCTGGCCGTTGGAGAACGGAGTGACGTGCGCTTGCCGGGCAAATTCCAGGGCTGATGCACGCTTCGCTCGATCGCCGGCCGTCTCAAGACGCCGCCGCGCGTGCCCGTGCACCCGTATGATCCGGACAATCGGAGGTCACGGCGGTTGAAAGACCGGCGCGACCCGCATTCGCGGCGTTCGTCCAGCCTCGAATCGCGGCAAACAGGCTGGCGAACCTAGACACGCCCTTCCCCGCAATCAGACTGAAATTGTCGGCCCCCCGACCGGAGTTCTGACTCCGCTTCTCCTCGGGGCGTGAGGATGCCGCACTCGAACGGCGTCGAACTTTCGAAGTTCCTGCTCCGCTCACGACACGATTGGCCGCCATGAATGAGTCCGCCTCGGCGCCCGCCGGCGCTTCGTTGCCCACTCGGTTCGCCGTTCGGCGCCCTCTTGCCGGACTGATGACGCTCGCGCTGCTCGCGTTCTCGGCGACTGCGGCGCAGGCCGCGCTCGTCTACAACGTGGGGCAGACCGAGGTGATCTATTCTGCTTCGCAGCGCCGCAACAAGGGGCTCGACTACTGGGTCGACGGCAATCTTGGCGTCGTCCCGATCGGCAATGGCCAGTACCAGTTTTATGGAGCCAACGGTCCGACTCCCGTCCGCACGACAGGCACGCTTGCCGACCCGGCGCAGTCCCGCAGCAACGTCAGCATCACAGGATTGCCAAGCAACTATTTCAATTACGTCGCGGGCGGTCCGACCTATTTCGACGCCACGACCGGCGCACGACTGATGATCTACCACGCTGAACGCCACGCCAGCAGTGGGCAAGATTACTACAGCGTGCTAGGCATGGCCGTTTCCACCGATTCACAGGGCCTGCAGTTCCGCGATCTCGGTCTGATCGTCGAGCCCGATGTGCCGATGTCGCAGCGGACGCAGTCCATTGAAGTCGGCGGCGGCTCGTTCGCCGTCATGAACGGTGACATGTACGTCTATTATCGCGATTATCTGGAAGGGGGAGGCAGCAGCGAACTCGCCGTCGCCAAGGCCCCCATCGCCACGATCCTGGCCAACGCCATAAACAACCAGGGCACCAGCTTCACCAAGTACTACAACGGCGCCTGGACGCAACCCGGCATCGGCGGGCGATCTTCCGCGCTGGAAGTCGGCAATCCCGGGAATGCGTGGTCGGCCGTGTCGTACAACGACTACCTCGGCGGACTCATCATGATGACCTCCGACTGGGCAGACTCTACCGGCAACAACAACCTCTTCCTCTCAACGTCGATGGACGGCGTGAATTGGAGCCAGCGACAGGCGGTCGTCACCGACGCCGGAGAGCAAATGTATCCGACGCTCATCGGCACTGGTGCGGACCCGACGCACACCGGGCAGTCCTTCTACGCCTACTACACCGATAGCGCTTCAGGGGGCTGGAATCGGTGGAACGACGCCAAACTGGTGCGCCGGCAGATCACCTTGAGCAACGGGGTCCCGACGCCGGCTCCCGATCCCGAGCCGACGCCGACTTCCGGCGTTATCGCCAGCTATCGGTCCGATTTTCAGGCCGGCGCCCCCGCTCAGGGCTGGAAGTACATGTGGAACCCCAACGGCAAGCTTGGCGACGCTAGCAAGTACGCCGCGCTCCAGTGGAGCTCGACCGAAGGGGTCTACAACACCACGGGCGCCGCGACCAGGGTCTGGAACGGCAAGTCGCATAACGACGATTACCTGATGCTGGGCGCCGACGGCGGTCACCCGGGACGCCCTGGGTACTACGCGATCACGGGCTACACGATCCAGGCCGATGATGGCGCCGGGCTTTATCAGCTCATTGGCAGCTCGATCATGAAGAGTGACTCCGTGAAGACGGGCGATGAGGACGGCCTCGATCTGCTGCTCTACATCAACAACACGAAGCTCGGATCGCTGCAGAGCGTCTCGACCACAGGGTCGATGCTGTCATTCGACCGCGATCTGGGCCGACTTGCCGTCGGAGATACGGTCTACGTCATGATTGGCGCCGGCAAGAATCAGAATTTTGACCTGTTCAAGAGTTTTGATTTCTCACTGATTCGCACCCCGCAAGTAACTATCCCCGACCCGAATCCCAACCCCGCGCCGACGCCGGAGCAGCCAGTCGAAAGGCAGTGGATCGCCGTGGCGGGATTTCGCGGCGACTTTCAATCAGGCGGTCCGGCGGCCGGGTGGAAGTATCAGTGGAGCGCCAGCGGCAAGCTCGGCGACGCCAGCAAATATGCAAATTTGAAATGGAGTTCGGTGGCAGGCGCCTATAACACGACCGGCGGCGCCACTACGGTCTGGAATGGCAAGACCCACAACGACGACTATCTCACCCTCGGCCTCGACGGCGGACACCCGGGACGAGCCGGCTACTGCACGATTGCTGGGTATACGATTCAAGCCGAGGACGGCGCAGGGTCCTATCGGTTGAATGCCGGCCTGATCTCCAAGGCTGATGGCGTGAAGACGGGCGACGAAGATGGCTTGGAATTGCTCGTCTACGTTAATAGCACGCGGATCGGCGGGATCGAAACCGTCCTCACGGATGGTTCCTGGAAGGGATTCTTCCGCGAATTTGGCCAACTCGCCGTCGGCGACACGATCTATGTGATGATCGGTTCGCTCAAGAATCAGAACTTCGACAACTTTGCAAACTTTGATTTTAGCATCGAGCGACTCACGGCAGTCACGCCCGTTCCAGCCGCAGCCGCGTTTGCTTTAGCGTCCGTGCCGGAGCCATCAAGTGCAGTGATGCTGACGCTCGCCACGGCAATGCTCAGCGGCGCCCGCCTCCGGCAGCGCTTGAGAAGCTAATACGACGCCTGCCTGGTTGCCGAACTTCGGATATCGTGCAGCAGTGCGTCGACCTCTGCCGTCGTCGTCGCCCACGAGCACATAAACCGGGCGGAGCCAAGGCCGATGAAGGTGTAATATCGCCAGCCCCGCTGGTTGAGTCGCTGATGGACCGCTGCTGGGAGCGAGGCGAAGACGGCGTTCGCGTCGGGAGGATGCAGGAGGTCGACCCCGGGCGTCGCCGATAACCCTGCAGCCAGGCGGGCGGCCATGGCATTTCCGTGCCGGGCATGCTTGAGCCAGGCCGAATCCGACAGCAGGCCGAGCCAGGGAGCGGTGAGGAATCGCATTTTCGAAGCAAGTTGCCCAGCCTGCTTACAGCGGTATGCGAAGTCGGCCGCAAGACGCCGATCAAAAAACAGCACCGCCTCGCCAACCGGCAGTCCAATCTTGGCGCCGCCAAAGCAAAGCACGTCGACCTGCGCCGCGCGGATGATGTCGCCCGGGGCCGCGTCGAGCGATGCCACGGCATTGGCAAAACGTGCGCCATCCATGTGAACTCGCAGCCCCAATCGTTTTGCGGCGGCCCCCAGCTGAGCGAGTTCTTTCAGGGAATAGACTGTTCCCATCTCGGTTGACTGGGTGATGCTCAACACATGGGGCTTGGGGTAGTGAATATCTGTGCGGCGCGTGACGAGCTCTTCCACTGAAGCCACGTTAAGCTTGCCGTGAGTGGAACCCGCGAGCAGCAGCTTCGCGCCGCCCGAGAAAAACTCGGGTCCTCCGCATTCGTCGGTTTCCAAGTGAGCGACGTCGGAACAAATCACGCTATGGTACGGCTGGCAGCATGTCGACACAGCCAGTGAGTTAGCGGCAGTGCCATTGAACACGAAATAGACGTCGCAGTCCGCGGCGAACAGCTCGCGGAGACGGTCCGCGACGACCGTCGTATATCGGTCGTTGCCGTACGAGGCTTGCGAACCGGCATTCGCTTCGACGAAAGCTTGGAGCGCTTCGGGACAGGCGCCCGCCGTGTTGTCGCTGGCAAACTGACAACCTGGCTTGATCGCCGTCTCCGTTTCGCTGGCCATGTTGAGTCTTCAGTTGATGGTTGCTAGGCCTGCTCGCTCCCGAAAGCGCTCCGCAACAGCGACAAGCTTTGCGGAATTGCAGTGCGCCAATCCTCATTCCCCTCAAACTCAAGCGACACATACCCGCGATAGCCGTGACGTCGCAGCAGATCGGCGATGCGCGTGTAGTCGAGGTCGAGCGAGTACCAGACGCCGCCGCCGAAGTACGTTTTGGCCTGCACGAATACCGTTTCAGGAGCCAGCATCTCCAGCCGATCGTACGGGTCCTCAAGAAAGTTGCCAGTGTCGAGCGTGCAGCGGAGCCATGGGGAGTCAATCGCCTTGATGATCCTGAGCACGCCCTCTGGCGTCAGCCCGAGGCCCCAGTGGTTTTCGAGCCCAAGAGTGACGCCGCACTTCTCTGCCGCCGGAATGCACTTCTCGAACGAGTCGATGACCCATTTAAATCCGTCGTCGTCGGAATAGCCCTCCAGCCGCGGCTCAATGCCGCGATTTGCCATCAACTCGTCAAAGTCCTTGCTTGTTCCCCACCGTCCCGTGTTGACGCGCATCGTTGGGATGCCGAGAGCGTACGCAAGTTCGATCGCTCGATTCGTGTGGTCGATGTTCTTCTGACGAATAGCGGGATCTGGCGAAAGGAAGCCTTGATGCGTGCTCAATCCACAGAGGCTCACCCCGTTGATGAGCGCGCGCTGCTTGAGTCGCTGAAGTTGCGCCGGCTCTTCGCTCTCCATCTGCATTTGCAGAATCTCGACGGCGTCAAAACCCATTCGCGCGGCTTCGTCGATGCATGTTTCGATCGGGAGCTTCGCATCTTCCTTGAACCGCCAGAAGGAGTACGTCGAAACGGCTATCGGGTTGCCGCGACCGGGGGCTGGGGTGACGGGTTGCTGCGCTTCATCAGCTTTCGCCGCGATGGCGGCGCTGGCGCCCGCGGCGATCGCCGTTTGCGCGAAGAACTGACGACGACTTGTAGGCATCACGGCGATTCTCCCGTAGCGTGAACTTGGACGCCAGAAACGATGCGAGTTCGTACAATTAAACCGCGTCGATCAGATCGATCCGCCGCTGGTGGCGGCCTCCTTCGAACGGCGTGGTCAGCCATGCGTCGACGATGTCGATCGCCAGCTGTTCGGAAATCATTCGCTCACCAAGTGAAAGAACGTTGGCGTTGTTGTGCTGGCGGCCGAGACGCGCCGACTCGACGTTCCAGCATAGGGCGCAGCGGACGCCCTTTACCCGGTTGGCCACCATAGCCTCGCCGTTACCCGAGCCGCCCAGCACGATCCCGCGTTCCGCGTCGCCGCGGGCGACCGCCTCGGCCACCGGTCGGATAAACAACGGATAATCGACCGCTTCCGTCGAATCAGTGCCGTAATCGGAAACTTCGTGTCCCAGAGCAATCAAGTGAGACTTGATGAGTTCCTTGTAGCGGAATCCGGCGTGATCGGAGCCGATGGCGACGTTCATAGCTGTATGGCAGGGTGTGTTGGTGGCGAAGTCAAGTTCATTCTACCGATCGGGTCGGCGAGCGCCGACCGACTTGAGACCGGACCCGCAGAAATCGGGCGGCCGCAGTCGCTTGCCGCATGAGGTATACTTGTCCGCCTGAAAGCCGCATTTCGACCTTCTTCCGTGAACTCCATGACATCGTGACGCATCGGGCATTTAACTACGAGTCGCGCAATGAGCCGCTGCTGACGCGTGGGGCGTTTGCTCGACGTCTTGGCGTCAATTTGTTCGTGGCCCTGCTGCTCATCGCAGCCTCGCTGCTGGCGGGGATGGCTGGGTATCACCATTTCGAGTCGATGGCATGGATTGATGCGTTCGCCAATGCCTCGATGATTCTCTCTGGAATGGGCCCGCTCGTTCCGATGCAAACTTGGGGCGGCAAGTGCTTCGCGGGCTGGTACGCCCTGTACAGCGGCCTGGCGCTCATTCTGGTCAGTGGGTTGATTCTCGCTCCGATTCTTCATCGTTTGATGCATCGTTTTCATCTCGATACCGAAGACGACGATTCAGGAAACGACTAATCCGCGAGTGACTTCACGCCAAGGTGATCAGCAGGTCGCCCGCTTCTACTTGGTTGCCGGTGCCGACGTGGATCGTCGCCACTTCGCCATCGGCGTCGGCGGCAATCGTCGTCTCCATCTTCATTGCCTCGAGGGTCATCAGCTTTTGGCCCTTGGCCACCTTTTCCCCTGCCTGAACGGCCACCAGCACCACCATGCCAGGCATGCTGGCTCCGATCTGCTTCGCGTTGTTCGGGTCGGCCTTGGCGGCGACGGTCGCTTCGTTCACCAACGAGCGATCGGTAACGGTCACCTCGCGAGGCTGGCCGTTGAGCTCAAAGAACACGCCGCGGGTGCCGTCGGCGTGGGGCTCGCCGACAGTGAGGAACTTGATGATCAGCGTCTTACCCGGTTCGATGTCGACTGCAATCTCCTCCTGCGATTCCATTCCATAGAGGAAGACTGGAGTCGGCAGCACGCCGGTGTCCCCATAGTGCTGCTGGTGCTGAGCGAACTGCTCGAAGACTTGCGGGTACATGAAGTGCGAGACGACGTCTTGCGGCGTCGGCTCGCCTTCGGTCAGCGGTGCGATCTTCTCTTCCGCCGCGGCGAAGTCGGCGGGCGGCAGCGTGTCGCCGGGTCGGCCTTCAACCGGCTTCTCGTTCCGCAGAATTCGCTTCTGCACCTCTTTGGGGAAGCCGAACGTCGTCTGGCCCATCTTGCCGCCGAGCAGGTCGAGCACCGACCGTGGGAACGCCAGCTCGCGTTCGCTCGCCATTAGCTCCGCACAGCTCAGGTCGTTCGCCACCAGGAACAGCGCCATATCGCCAACCGCCTTCGACGTCGGCGTCACTTTGACGATGTCGCCGAACAGTTGGTTCACGTCGGCGTAGACGCGGCACACCTCAAGCCACCGTGACGCCAATCCGAGCGCCTGGGCCTGCTGGAACAGATTCGTGTACTGCCCGCCCGGCATCTCGTGCTGGTAGAGGTCGGCCCCCGCCGCGAGAACGGGGCTTTCGAATGGGGCGTAGAACTCGCGGGCCTCCCGCCAGTATTCGGAAATCGCATCAAGCGCGGCCGCATCGAGATTCGACGCCCGCGGCGTGAACCGCAACCCTTCGACCATCGTGTTGAGATTTGGCTGCGACGTGCCGCCCGACATCGACGCGAGGGCCCCGTCGGCAATGTCGAGCCCCGCCTCGGCCGCGTTGAGTATTGCCGCCGCCTGAACGCCGCCGGTATCGTGCGTATGGAAGTGGATCGGAATGTCGACCTCTTCCTTGAGCGCCTTCACGAGCACCGCCGCCGCGTGCGGTTTGAGCAGTCCCGCCATATCCTTGATCGCCAGGATATGGGCCCCCATGCGCTCCAGTTCTTTCGCCAAGTCAACGTAGTACTTCAGGCTGTACTTGGTCCGCTTGGGATTGAGGATGTCGCCGGTGTAACAGATCGCCGCCTCGCAGATGGCTCCGGTGGGTTGCACCGCCTCCATCGCGACTCGCATGTTGGGAGTCCAGTTCAGGGCGTCGAAAATGCGGAAGACGTCGATCCCTGCCGCCGCTGACTCGCGGACGCACTCGACCACGACATTGTCTGGATAGTTCGCGTATCCCATGGCGCTGGAGGCCCGCAGCAGCATCTGGAAGAGGATGTTTGGAATCTTCTCCCGCAGGATTTCCAGTCGCAGCCAGGGGGATTCCTTCAGGAACCGCATCGACGTGTCGAACGTCGCTCCGCCCCACATCTCGATCGAGAAAAGGTCCGCCGCGTTCCGGGCGTAGGCGTCGGCAATCATCGCCAGGTCGTAGGTGCGGAAGCGCGTGGCGAGCAGCGATTGATGCGCGTCGCGCATCGTCGTGTCGGTCCAGAGGAGCGGCTTCTGTTCCTTGATCCACTTGGTGAAGCCCTGCACTCCCAGCTCTTTGAGCCGGTCGCGAGTTCCTTGCGGGAGCGGACCCCGCGTATCGACTTCCGGCAGGACGGCGGGTTCGCGCCGCTGGGCGCGTGGTTGGCCCTTGACGATCGGATTGCCGTTGACGATCACGTCGCCGATGTAGGTGAGAAGCTTCGTCGCCCGGTCGCGGCGGGGGACGAAGTCGAAGAGCGCGGGCGTCTCGTCGATGAATCGCGTCGTGCAATTGCCGGCGACGAACGTGGGGTGCTCGATCAGCCGCGTGAGGAAGGGAATGTTCGTCTTGACGCCGCGGATGCGGAATTCCTGGAGGCAGCGTTCCATCCGCTGCGTCGCGTCGGCGAACGTCCTGCCCCAGGCGCTCACTTTCACCAACAGCGAGTCGTAGTACGGGAAGACGACGGCGCCCGAGAACGCCGTGCCGGCGTCGAGCCGCACGCCCATGCCGCCCGCCGACCGGTAGTGAGTCACGCGGCCGTAGTCGGGCATAAAGCGGTTGGAGGGGTCTTCGGTGGTGACCCGCGACTGGATGGCGAAGCCGGTCGTTTCGATCGCGGCCTGCGACGGGATGCCAATGGCCGGGCTGCTGAGGGGCTCGCCCTGCGCAATCAATATCTGCGAGCGGACGACGTCGATGCCGGTCACCTCCTCGGTAACGGTGTGCTCGACCTGGATCCGCGGATTGACTTCGATGAAGTAAAACTGGTTCGTGTCGGCGTCGACGAGGAACTCGACGGTGCCCGCGTTGTCGTACTTGACCGCGGCGCCGATCTTGACCGCGGCTTCGCAGAGCCGGTCGCGGACTTCGCTGGGAAGGTTCGGGGCCGGAGCGATTTCGACGACTTTCTGATGCCGCCGTTGTACCGAGCAATCGCGCTCGAAGAGATGCACCAAATTGCCGTGCTTGTCGCCGAGGAGTTGGACCTCGATATGCCGAGCCCGCTGGATGAATTTCTCGACGAAGATGTCGGGACTGCCGAAGGCGGTGAGCGATTCGCGTCGGGCCGACTCGTAGGAATCGGCGAAGTCTTTTGGATCGTTGACGACGCGCATGCCGCGTCCGCCGCCGCCGTGGGCCGCCTTGAGAATGATTGGGAAGCCGAGCCTCTCGGCCGTCTGCAGCCCCTCGGCGGCGTCGACGATCGGGTGGTCGCTGCCCCCCAGGACGGGGACGCCGATGCGGATGGCCAGCTCGCGGGCCTTCACCTTGTCGCCTAGGCCTTCCAGCAGTTCGACCCGCGGGCCAACGAAGATGATCCCCGCCTCTGCGCAGGCCTGGGCAAACTTGGGGTTCTCGGACAGAAATCCGTAGCCGGGATGGATCGCGTCAATCTCATGCTGCTTGGCCAGCGCGATGACGCCCTCGATGTTGAGGTAGGATTGCAGCGGCTGCCCCTCCTTGCCGACCGGGTATGCCTCGTCGGCCTTGAAGCGATGGAGCGCGTAGCGGTCTTCGTGGGAGTACATCGCCACGGTGCGGATGCCAAGTTCATGAGCGCTGCGGAAAACGCGGATTGCGATTTCGCTACGATTGGCGGCCAGCAGTCTGCGGATCTGTTTCATGTGGCGACGATCGATTGTGTCAAAATGCTAAAGTTGATTGGAGCGGACAAAACTCGCCGGTCGCTCGACGGCGACGACGATTTCTGCGGCAACTATGGCGGATCCGTCGGCGGCAGTTCTGTCATTGCGGATTGGACAAAACTCGCTGGAGCGGAGTCAAAATTCGAATGGCTGACGCGCATCGAGCGTCGGCCGGCGGAGCCGTGTGATCATCATTGGCTAAGTTGGGCGCGAACTGGCGATCTCGCGAGATGGAAAACGATAGGAACGCTGTTCCGCGCTACTGGTCGCTAATGAGGAGCTGATCGACGGTCTCATCGCCAGCGTCGAGCCGACGGCGATGGGGTGATTGTCGCATGGCCGGGGCAGTTCGGGGAGGTGGCACTTTTGGCCATCTTGACAAGTGCTTTTTCCCGAGAAATCAGCTCGGCCGGGCGGAAGAATAATTAGCGCCAAGATGCGGCTAGAGCGACGCCTGGACGCGTCGTTGCTCGGCAAGGGCGTAGTCGACCAAGCGACCGCAAAATTCGTCGGCTGTTTTGATCGGCTCGCGCTCGAGCGGGTCGACGAGGTACGCCAGCCGCAGCAGGTCGTCGCCGCGGGGGGCGCAGCAGGGGGCGACGCCGAGGAAACCGAAGCCTTCCGCTTCGAGTTCATCGGCGACCGACGGCGTCGCCGGATCGCTCAAAGGCAACTCGGCATAGACAACTTCGGCGTGCGAGCGTTCGACAATCTCGCGTTTGGCGTGGCGGATCTGGTGGGCCGTGTCGCCGCCGAGCTGTTCGGCGCGGATGGTGGCGAGATTGGCGGCGATCGAAATCCGTATGGCACCATGGCCGCCGGCGGGGGCGGCGAACCCGAATTCCAGCGGCGCGTCGAGCTTGGCGTAAATCTCTGCGACGATCGCGCGATGCCGATCGGGAACGAAGATCGTGCGGCGCACGGGGACGGTGAGCCAGTGGAAGAAGAAGAGGCAGGTAATCCGCTGCGGCAAATGGGTCGAGATGTTGCGAAACTCTTGCGTGCGCGGCCCGATCGCCAGATCGACGCAGGTGAGACGGCCGCCATGCGAGATGTTCGACTGTTGCGTGCGGGTGTGGACGGCGACGGCGTCGGCGTACCACCCGAGGAGCTCCAGCCGCGCCGCTTCTGCGAGGGCTGCTTCCTTCATGCGGTCGAGCAGTCCGCGGCCACGGTGAGAAGGGTCGACGACGGCCTGGCCTCCCTCGACGACCGGACCCGCGACGCTCCGTTCCCAGGCGTAGTGGCCGGCGACCTGGCCACCCGCGCCAACGGCGACGAACGAGATCACCGTGCCGGCGGCGTCTTGCGCGGCGACGCGCTCGGGATAGTAGACGTCTTCATTGAGGTAGGTGTTGCCGTAGGCGCGGTACATCAGCTGGGAGACTTGGACTGCTTCGCCCGCGCGCATGCGGCGAATCTCGTATTCCTGCGGCGGGGCGAGTGGGGCCTCTTCTTCAAATGGCGTGAGGTTGGGGGCGACGTTTGCACTGGCGGGCGCCGCGGAATCGGCGTCGGAGACCCCTCGCACAGATGAGGCGGGAGCCCCTCCCGCAGAGGAAGCCCCTCCCACAGAGGAAGCACTATCGGCAATGCGACTATCGTGGAGCCACTTGATGATCTGGATCGCCTTGCCTTCGCGGCCGTAACCGATCCAGTGGATCTCGTCGACGGCGTCGAGGCCGGGCCAATCGAGGGCGTGCGAGCCGGCGGGCATCTGCGGATCGTGCAGGCCGCGCTCCAGGGCTGCGACGTCTTGCGGGAGACCATCGTCGCGCACGAGGAATTCAAGCTTGCCGTGGTCCTCGTTCACGCTGAGCTTGATCTCTCCCTGTTCGCCAGCGGGATAGGCGTGCTGAACGGCGTTCGTGGCGGCCGCGATGACGCACTGGGCGAGCTTGTCGGCGGTCGCGTCGTCGAAGGGGTACTGGCGGAACGTCTCGCGCGTGAAGGCCGCGATGCTTGGGATGATTTGCGGGGCGTTGGGGAAGAGGAGCTGGAGGTGCATGAGGGGAGGGGGAATGCTGAAGGATGAATGCTGAAGGATGAATGCTGAATGCTGAATGGGGAATGGGGGGGGCTGGATGCTGGTGATGGCGCGCTCAGCGGATGGCCGACTGCGATTGTCGTCCATCCTTCTGCATTCATTCTTCCGCGGTGTTCTGGAAGTTTAGGTTGCGGGAGATGATGGCGCCGCAGATGAGGGCGAGGATGAGGAGGCCCGCGCCGGGGAGCCAGTTTTTGAAGACAAGGTGGCCGATGCCGAAGAGGGAGGCGTAGACCAGGGCGCTGCCGAGGAGCCAGTTGACGAATTGGGAACCGAGGGTTTCGGTCGGCTCTGGAGCAGCGGCGCCGAGAAGGTTGCGGACAGGAAGCCAACCGGGGCCGGCGGGGCGCGCGCGGCGGTAGAACGCTGTGAGCTTGTCGAGGGGTTCAGCGGGAGTGACGATTGTGGCCGCGATCCAGGCGACTGACGTCGCGGCGACCGTTGTGAGCATAAGGTAGGCGAATTGCGTCGGATCGTCGCTGTTCCAGCCGCTCCACGAGCCCCAAGGGAGTTGCAGGCCAATGGAGACAACCGCGGCGACGGTCATGGCCACGACCTCGGACCAGGCGTTGATGCGCCACCAATACCAACGAAGGAGGTAGACCGTGCCGGTGCCGGCGCCGGTGAGCATCATGAGCTTCCAGGCCCCGCTAATGGAGTCGAAGTAGCGGGTGGCGACGATCGAAACGGCGACCAGCAGAATGGTGGCGGCTTGCGAGGCAAGGACGTAATGGCGGTCGCTGGCGGTGCGGACCAGGAAGCGACGGTAAAAGTCGTTGATAATGTACGAAGCGCCCCAGTTGAGCTGGGTGGCGATCGTCGACATGTAGGCGGCGGCAAAACCGGCGATGATGAAGCCGCGGAGATACCAGGGGAAGACCTGCTCGTCCATGAAAATGCGGATGTAGCCAATCTTCGGATCTTTGAGATCGGGATAGAGGACGATCGTCGCGAGGGCCGTGAGGATCCAGGGCCAGGGGCGGAGCGCGAAATTGGCGACGTTGAACCAGAGCGTGGCGAGGACGCCGTGACGTTCGTCTTTCGCGGAAAAAATGCGCTGAGCGACGTAGCCGCCGCCGCCCGGCTCGGAGCCGGGATACCAGCTGGCCCACCAGTTGACGGCCAGGTAGGTGCAGAGGGCGATCAACGGCATCCAGGCGGAATTGAGTCCCGGCAAAAAGTCGAGTCGCGAGCCGAGGACGCCACTGGCAGCGTCGCGCTCGGCGACCTTGCGAACCAGTTCGTCGACGCCGCCCACGCTGTGGACCGCGAAAATGGCTAGCACGATGATCATCGCCATCATGAGAACGAACTGGAACAGGTCGGTGACGAGCACGCCCCACAGGCCGGCCAGCGTCGTGTAGAAGGCCGTAAATAAGAGCAGACCGACGAGGATGATTTCGGCTTGCAACTGCGTGACGCCGATCGTCTCCTTGAGGATCGTGATCATCGCCAGGTTGACCCAGGCGAGGATGATGCAGTTGATGGGGATGCCGAGGTAGAGGGCGCGGAAGCCGCGGAGAAACGCGGCCGGTTTACCCGAGTATCGGAGCTCGGCGAACTCGACGTCGGTCATGACGTCGGCGCGACGCCAAAGGCGTGCGAAGAAAAAGACAGTCATCGTGCCGCTCATCACCAGACTCCACCAGAGCCAGTTGCCGGCAATGCCGTTTTTGGCGACGAGTTCGGTGACGGCCAACGGGGTGTCGGCGGCAAAGGTGGTGGCGACCATCGAGGTGCCGGCGAGCCACCAGGGGGCGTTGCGGCCCGAGAGAAAGAACTCGTTGACGTCGCCGCGGGCGCGGCGGGAGTAATACAGGCCGATGGCCAGCGTCACGACGAAGTAGAGAGCGATGACGATCCAGTCGACGGCGTGGAGATTCACGGAAAGGCCTCACGTCTTGCGGGCGGGAAGGAGAGATCGCTGGTCGCGAGGCATTGTAGGGGAAAATGGGGAATGCTGAAGGAGGAATGCTGAATGCTGAGCGGGAACAATTCCCCTTCAGCATTCGGCATTCATCACTCAGCCTTTTCTCCCTCGCTCCGGCGGGTCGTTGACCCGCGGCTCCCTAGACTTCGCGGAGGGCGTCGACGACTTTCATGCGAACGGCGCGGAGGGCGGGGAGGAAGCCGCCGATGAGGCCCATGACGACGGCGAGGATGACGCCCTGGAGGAGGATCTTGGGGCCGAAGTCGAAGGAGAAGGCGACCTCGGTGAAGGTGCCGGGGTTCATCGTACCGGTTTGAATCCCGCCCAAGAAGAAATTGACGGCCAACGCGGCTAGGCAGCCAAGCGCCGCGCCGGCGAGGCAGAGCAGCAGCGACTCGAGCATGAATGCCACGAGAATGCTCAAGCGGCCGAAGCCGAGGGCGCGCAGCGTGCCGATTTCGCGGGCGCGGGAGGCGATGGCGCCGTACATCGTGTTGGCGACCGCGAACATGGCGCCGATCGTCAGCACGAGCGCGATCGTGTAGCCGACGAATTTGATCAGGCCGCTTTGGGCAGCCTGCTCAGCGTAGTATTGTTTTTCGGTGAGGGCCCCGAGATCAATCTGCTCGTCATTTTTGATGTGGTTGATGAGCCGCTCTTGATCGGCGACGCTGGCGGCGCGGAATTGGAGGCTCGACATCGCGCCTGTTCGCTTGGCGATCTGGGCAAGGACTCGCTCGTCGGTCCAGATCTCAGATTCGACGGCTCCGCCGCCGGCCTCGAAAATGCCGACAACCTCAAACTCGGCTCCGTCGACCTTGAATTTGTCGCCGAGGCCGAGGTTCTGGAAGCGATTGGCCATGGCGCGGCTGACGATCGCTTCGCGAACGCCGGGCGTGAACTCCCGGCCTTCGACGATCGTCATCTCCTTGCGCAGCGTCCGCGAGACGGCGTCGACGCCGCGGACGGAGACGTTCACTTTGATCTCGGAACCGCGACGCGGCAGGTAGGCGAACACGACAAGTTCGGAAGCGGCCAGCGGAGCGCCGTCGGAATTGGTGGCAATGCCGGGAAGCGACTTGATCTCTCTCGCGGCCGACTCGGTGACGGCGCTCACTGCTTCGGAGGTCGAACCTTTGCGCAGGACGATGACGTCGAGCGGTTCGGCGGCGATTTCGAGCGTTCGGTCGAGCCCGGAAGACAGACCGAACGCAAAGATGCTGGCCCAAACGACCATGCCGATGCCGAAGATCGTCATCAGCGAGCCGACTTTGCGAGCGCGGAGGCTGCGAACGTTGTATTTGAGGGGGACCATCGGGAGGAAATGCTGAATGGGGAATGCGGAATGGGGAGAACCGTTCGGACGTTTACACGACTTTCCTCAAACCTTCGATGACGCTGACGTGAGCTGCTCGCCAGGCGGGAACCAAACCGCTGAAGAGGCCAATGGCCGCGGCGAGGGCGACTCCCCAGAGGGCGGTTCGCCAGGGAACGTAGAACATGCCGAGTCCCGGATCGACTGAGCTGAGGTCGATCGAGGCGAACAAGAGCTTGGCGCCGACGCCCCCGATGAGGCCTCCGAGCAGCCCAATGGCGATCGACTCGGCGAGAAACATGCCGAGGATCGTGTTTTGATTGAAGCCAATTGCCTTGAAGAGAGCAATCTCGCGCGTTCGCTCGCGGACGGCCATGGCCATCGTATTGGCGGCGACGCAGATCAGCGCAATGACGATCGCCGTGGCGGTCATGCGGATGAAGCCGCGGACGTTGCCGAGCATTTCAAGAAACGAGGCGCCGAACTCTTTCTCGGTCATTGGTTTGACGGGGGCGTCGGAACTGGCGAAGGCGCTCTCGATCGATTGCATGACCGGCGACATCTTCGCGGCAGACTCGGTGCGCAACATGATGATGCCGGCGTTCCCGGCGTTGGGGGCGCGAGCCTCTTTGAGCGATTCGTCGAAATAGTCGAAATGGAACACGAGCCACGAGAGGTCGGCCGTCTCGGGCCCGTCGTAGATGCCTCGGACCGTGAGCTCGAGGTCAACGGGGTAGATGTTTCCCTGCAGGGGGATTTTGTCGCCGATCTTCCAGCCTTTGTTTTCGGCGATCGTGGCGCCGACCAGACAGCCCGTCTTGTCGTTCTGCCAGGCAGCAATCTGATCGGGAGGGCAGACGTATTCTGGGTAGAGGTCGAAGAAGACTTTCGGGTCGGTCGCAAATTGGGCGAACTGAGTTTTCTCTTCTCGATAATTGCCGCCGAACCAGGAGAGGGGAATGGCTGAGAGGACGCCGGGTTGGCGGCGGACGCGATCGAGGTAGGCAATGGGAAGCTGCCCAGCGAGGCCCCCTTCGTGAAGCACGGCCACGCGGTTGTACTGGGCCGAACTGGCGGCCATGTCGTCCTGCAAATCGAGGAACGAATAAAGCAGCATCAGCGGGAACAAACTGATCGCGATTGAGATTCCGGTGAAGAGCGAGCGGACTTTGTTGCGGAACACGTTCCGAAAAATGAGCGGGAGGTATTTCATCGCGCGGCCTCCAGTGCATCGAGATCGGCTTGGACGAAGGTCCCCTTTTCGAGGTGGAGCAACCGTTTGGCGCTGCGGGCGGCTTTGGGGTCGTGCGTGACCATGATGACTGTCGTGCCAAACTGGTCGTTGAGCGACTGCATGAGCTCCAGGACTTCCTCGGCGCTGTGGGCGTCGAGATTGCCGGTCGGTTCGTCGGCAAGCAGCAGGACCGGATCGTTCGCGAGTGCGCGGGCGATCGAGACGCGCTGCTCCTGGCCGCCGGAGAGTTGGCGGGGGTAGTGGTCGGCGCGATCTTCCAAGCCGACGATGCGGAGGGCGGCGGCGGCGTGCTTGCGGCGTTCGCTGCGCGACAGTGGAGTGAGCAGCAGCGGCAGTTCGACGTTTTCTAGCGCCGTCAGGACGGGCATGAGATTGTAATTCTGAAAGACGAAGCCGAGGTTTTCGCTGCGCCACTTGGAGAGGCCGGCTTCGGAGAGCTGGCCGAGGTCTTGGCCGTTGACGATCACTTCGCCCGTGGTGGGGCGATCGAGGCCGGCGCAGAGATTGAGCAGCGTCGATTTGCCCGAGCCGGAGGGGCCCATCACGGCAACGAAATCGCCGCGCGGGATGTGGAGCGTTGTGTTGGTGAGGACCGGAATCTCGATCTTGTCGCGGCGAAAGCCCTTGGTGACGTCGAGGAGCTGGACGACGGCGTCTTGTAGGTCGGACATGACAGATTCTTCATCCCTGTAAATTCTGGGGATCGAACCGCCAAGGACGCCAAGAACGCCAAGGGGGACCCTGGCGAACGCGCGACCGTTGGCGAATGATGTGACTTCTAACGAGTTGAAAACCGTGGCGAGTACATGCCGCGAGACGGGGATTCCTCCGCGTCATTCTCTTTTCCTTGGCGAACCTTGGCGTCCCCGGCGGTTCAATTCTTCTGCTCTACTCCGCCACTTGGATTTGCTCGCCATCCTTCAGCCCGGGGGGGGGCGAGGTGACGAGCGATTCGCCGCCAGTGAAGGGAGAGGCGATTTCGATCAGGTTGTCCTCGGGTTCGCCCGTGGTGGTGACGGCGACCTTCCGGACGCGGTTGTCGTTAACGACCCACGCAAATTTTTCGCTGCCCTCGCCCTGGATCGCCGCCAAAGGGGCGAAGACGGCTTTGCGTTCAGAGAGGCTCGCTTCCCCCTCTTTCTGATCGGGGAGGAAGTTGACGGTGGCGCTCAGCTCGGGGAACAGGCGCTCGTCGGGGTTGAGGATGGCGACCTTCACCTTGACGATGCCGCGGGTACGGTCGCCCATTGGGATGATTTCGCGAAGTTCGCCGCGATAGCGGCGGTCGGGGACGGCGTCGACGACGACCTCGGTCGGCTGGCCCTTGTGGATTTGAGCTAGGTAGTCTTCTTTGACGTCGGTGTCGACTTCGAGTTCGTCGAGCTTCGCGAGCGTGATGACGGAGCCGCGGCCGGAGCTCGCGCCCATGCCGCCGGGCATGATCGACTCGCCCTTTTCGGCGTCCTTGGTAACGACCGTGCCGTCGAAGGGGGCGTAAATGAACATGTTGCGGATCGACTCCTCGGCTTCGCGAACGGCGTTCTTGGCGGCGGCGACCGAGGCCTCGCGGGCCTGCAGGATGGACTTGCTGGCGTCGCGGGCGGTTCGCGACTTTTCGAGGGCCGATTTCGTGCCGGCGTTGCGTTTGAAGACATCTTGCTCGCGGGCGTAGTCGCGCTCGACCTGCTCGGCGTTGAACTTGGCTTCGGCGAGTTGCGCTTCGGCGAGCGCGACGGCGACTTTCCGCGAGGCGAGCATGGCGTCGAGATCCGCGTGTTCCAGTTCAGCGAGGACGTCGCCCGCTTTGACTTGGGTTCCCTCTTCGACCGGGATCTCGGAGATGCGGCCCGGGACCTTCGCGCCGACGGCGGCCTGCCAGCGAGATTCCAGGTAGCCGGTGCAGGTGAGTTCGGTCTGGGCCTGGCCAAGCGTCATCACGCGGACCGATTCGACGGTCACGGTGGTCGGCGGAAAGAGCCGGTCCTTGAGCGCGACAAAACCGGCGGCGGCGATCGCGCCGATGATGACGATCCCTAACAGCAGCCATGCCAGCAGCGCCAGCGGCGAGGATTTGCGGGCCTTGCTACGGTCGATGCGGAGCGAGCCGAGCTCGTCGCGGACGGAGCTGGCTTTGACGCCGGGGCGGGCAGGGGGGGCGGAAGTCGAGGTGGGCGACATGGCGGCGGCGCGTCAAGCGACGAAAAGTGGCGGGGGGACCCAATAGGGTAACAATGTACAGGCGATTGAACAGATAATCTGTCATGATAACCGAAGGAATTCGCCAGGGGAGCGGCAACCTTGGCGGCCGACGGCGGGCGGGCCAAGAGTGACGTTCGCCGGGGGAATCGGCCCGGAGTCAGTCGCCAGTCGGCGCCTGACGATTTGCTGGCAGGGAAAGGGCGCGGCGAAAGCGCCGAAGGGGGAAGACGGGCGTCGCGCACGGGCGGCCGGCGACTCTGGACAGCCCCGGTCCGATGGCTATTTGAGCCGGTCGGCGGTGACTTCGTTCGGCAGGGGGCCCCCCTGCTCAAAGGCCGTGAGGTTCGCCATGGTCGTTTCGGCGATGTTCGTCAGCGCCTGGGCGGTGAAGTAAGCCTGATGCCCGGTGATCAGCACGTTGGGAAAGGTGAGCAGCAGCTGGAATTGGTCGTCCTGGATGATCGTATCCGAGAGGTTTTCGAAGAAGAGATCGGCTTCTTGCTCGTAGACGTCGAGCGCCAGGTGGCCGATTTGTCCGCTCTTGAGCGCCTGGATGACCGCCTCGGTGTCGACGAGGCCGCCGCGACTGGTGTTGACGAGCATCACGCCGCGCTTCATGCGGGCGATGGACGCGGCGTTGACGAGGTGATGCGACTGGGGGGTGAGCGGACAATGGAGGCTGATCACGTCGGCGGATTTCCAGATCTCCGGCAACTCAACGTACGCCCCGCCAAACTGCATAAGTTGGGGATTGGGATAGGGATCGTACGCGAGGACCCGGCAACCCATCGCCGCGAGCGTTCGCGCCAAGATCATGCCGATCTTGCCAGTGCCGACGATGCCCACGGTCCGGCCGTGCATGTCGAACCCCAGCAAGCCGTGGAGGGCGAAGTTTCCCTCGCGGAGCCGATTGTAAGCGCGGTGGATTTTGCGGTTGAGGCACAGAATGAGTCCCAGGGCGTGTTCGGCGACCGCGAAGGGCGAGTACGCCGGGACATGAACCACCTTGAGCCCCAGCCGCTGGGCGGCCCGCAGGTCGACGTTGTTGAAGCCGGCGCACCTGAGGGCCACCAGCCGGCATCCTTGCTGGGCGAGGGCGGTGAGCGCGTCGTCGTCGCACGTATCGTTCACGAAGAGGCAGGCGGCTGGAGCGTCGCCTTGCAGCACGGCGGTGCGCTCGTTGAAGCGCTCATCGAAGTAGAGAAGCTTGTGGCGGCCGGCGACGTTGGCGGCGTCGAGAAACGTGCGATCGTACGGCTTCGTGCCGAAGACGGTAACTCGCATGGGGATGGCTCCGACGCTAGTCCTGCGGCGTGGTGAAGGATCCGATTGTACTGCGCCTTGCCGCTGCACCAAGACTGGATTTGGCGGTCGCGGCGCCGAGTACTGCTCCCATGCCTCCGGCTAGAGCCGCCTCGCTGGTTTCGCAATCTTGACGAACGATTGAAGACCTCGGAGACTGCATCGTCGTCGCGCGGAGAATTCGTCCGTGACTGAAAAGCGATGACCAGGTGTTGCGGTGACCGAAATCGCGAATACCCGAGATCGCTGAAACTCGTCGGAGCCCATGACGCCATGAGAAAAAAGGTGAACAGCGGTTCCAATCAACCCGGGACGGCCGCCTCTCAAGTGAAACTGAGTGATTGGCGCGTCGACCTTCTGGCGCGAATTCGCGAATTGATTCAGCAAGCGGTTCCCGCGGCGGTCGAGGAGGTGAAGTGGCGCAAGCCATCGAATCCCGCTGGAGTGCCGGTCTGGTCGCACGACGGCATGCTGTGCACGGGGGAGATCTACAAGGACAAGGTGAAGGTCACCTTCGCCCAAGGGGCGTCGCTGCCTGACCCGGCGGGCCTGTTTAATGCGAGTCTCGACGGCAACGCGCGTCGGGCCATCGACTTCCATGAGGGCGACAAGATCAGGGCGACCTCGTTTAAGGCCCTGATCAGGGCCGCCGCGGCGCTCAACGGGGCAAAACAGCCGCGTCGTCGGTGAGCGGAGCGTCGAATTAACACCGCCATCGTCGCCGCTAGCCTTGCTACTGCTTGCAGCGATCCGGCGAAACTGCCCAAGCTGCACCGGCTGAACGGTCTGTAGTCACCGGCCCGCCTTCAACGGTCGATTTCTTCTCGGAACGCTACGCGCGTCAGTACGGTCGGAGCCAGCGTGATGCATGCGTGGGGAATTCTTCGTTTTGTCGCAGCGAGCGTCGGCGCGTGCGCTCTCTGCGGCGGGCGCCGCCCGGAGCTGGCAGCTGAACCGCTGACCCTGCAATCGCCAGCCGCCTTTGCGGTGATGGAGCCGCTGCCGCCAGTCAGCCCTGACGGCGAGTCTGACGCTCGACTCACCTTGGCCGACCTGGAACAACTCTCGCTGGGCAGCAACCCATCGTTGGCGCGTCTGGCGGCGCTGGTGGGCGCCGCGCGAGGCAATGCCTGGCAGGCAGGGCTGCCGCCCAATCCGAACGTCGGGTATCAGGGACAGCAGCTCGGCAGCGGCGGACTGGCCGAGCAACACGGCGTGGTGTTCAGCCAGGAGATTATCCGCGGCGGGAAGTTACGACTCAGCCGCGCGGTGGCGGACCGCGACCGCATGCGTGCCGAGCAGGAGTTGATCGCGCAGGAGCTGCGCGTCCTCACTGACGTGAGGATCGGGTACTTCCAAGCCTTGCTCGCCCAGCGCCAAGTGGAGCTGGCGGGCAACCTCGTGCAAATTGGCGAAGAAGGCTCCCGCGCCGTCAACGAACTTTTCAGCGCCGAAGAGGTAGGTCGCGCCGATGTTTTGCAGGCGCAACTGGAAGTCGAAAACGCCCGGCTGATTAACCAAAACTCGCGCAATCGCTATCTCGCGGCGTGGCAGGAGTTGGCGGCCGTGGTGGGCGATCCGACGCTGGCGCCGCAAGAGTTGGCAGGAGATCCGACCGCACAGGCGCCTTTCATCGACTATCAGGGCGCCTTGTCGCGCATTCTGAGCTCCAGCCCGGAAATCGCGGCGGCGATGATCGAGATCGAGCGCGCAAACGTGGCGTTGCAGCGGGCCAGAGTCGAACCCGTCGCCAACGTCAGCGTCGAAGGTTTGGTGAACTGGCGCGACAACGGCATCGGCGGCAAACCCGACGGCGGCGTGGCTGTTTCGGTGCCGATTCCCGTTTTCAATCGCAACCAGGGAGCGATCGCCCAGGCCAACCATGAGGTGATGGCGGCGCGGCAGGCCCTCAACGAGTTGGAGCTGTCGCTGCAGAAGCGTCTGGCCGCGACGTACGAACAATACTCCAATGCTCGGGCGCAGGAAGAGCGCTATCGCGAAATGATTCTCCCCTCGGCGGTGGAATCGCTGTCGCTCACCAGAAAGATGTACAGCGCCGGCGAGGCAAACTTCATCGCGCTGCTTACGGCGCAACGTACGTATTCCCAAACGCAACTCAATTACCTGGACGCCCTTCGCTCGCTGCGCATCGCCGAGGCGGAGATCGAAGGGATGCTGCTCTCCGACAGCTTGGAAACCGGGGGCAGCCCGACGCGGCGAACTAGCGACGTGCGCAACTCGCCAGTCCCTGGCGGCATCGGGGTGTTTGGTCGCTGATGCGGCAGTTCATCACGTTGCCGACGCTTCGCGTTGTCCGCCGGCATGGGCGGAACGGACGACGGCTATGCGCCGTCGCGGTCTCTCTGGCAGTGGCGCTAGGGACCCATTCTCGGAGCCGCGGCGACAACGTGATTTTTCTCTGGGGGCGGGGCGACGGCGGAGAGTCGAAAAGCGCCGCTGAAAAGCTGGCCGAACCGCTGGTGACCGATCGCCCCGACTTCACCAACAGTGCGGCCACCGTTGGACTCGGCCTGACGCAGATCGAGGAAGGATACACCTATAGTTACAACGCCAATGGCGTCGGGAGCACGACTTCGCACTCGTTCCCCGAAACGCTGGTGCGGATGGGCGTACTGGCGGAATGGTTCGAGGCGCGCCTGGGCTGGAACTACTCAGCTGCGGCCAACACCGAGTTTGGCGCCGGCAAGAGCGACGATTCTGGTTCGGAGCCGTTGTATTTGGGCGTGAAGCTCGCACTCGCCGGGCAAGAAGATTTTCTGCCAGAGACCGGATTGGTCGTCCAAATGAGCGTGCCAACCGGTCCAACCAACGTTTCGGGCGATGAGATGCTGCCGGGCGTCGCTTGGCTGTACGGCTGGGATTTGAACGATTGGATCTCCCTCGGAGGGATGGCTCAGGGCAATCGCGCTCTCGATTCCCAAACTTCCAGACCTTACTTCGAGTACTCGCAGTCTTGGTCGGTTGGCTACGACCTCTCCGAGGAGCTTGGCGCCTACACGGAGTGGTACGTCATCGCACCCGATGGCGCCGATTTTGACCCGTGCCAGAACTACTTCGATGCGGGATTCACGTACCTACTGAGTGACAACCTGCAGCTCGACATACGCTACGGGGTCGGGTTGAACGAGGGAGCCGACGATTACTTCGCTGGCGCCGGCGTCACATGGCGTCCGCTGTGCTTGGCGCGGAACGTGCAATCGGGCAGGTAAGCTTTCGGCCGACGATCGCGCCAACATGGTCGCCGCCCATCGAGCGGCGGCGTCCCCGTGATGTCTGCTATCGATGCAGTGCCTCGACCCGGCGAGAGCAGACTGCCTCTCGGCGGCAGGCTAGGGGGCGATGGGAAGCGGAGCGCTTTGCGCGACGCGTCGGGCGCCCGAGAGTTCGCCCGCGATCGCGGCGTGTAATTGCGCCGCTGCCGTGAAGTACGTCGCGGCGGCGTCGACGACGAGGGTCTCCGCATCGGCCGCGGCTTGTTCGCGCAGGTTGACGATGAGAAGATCGCTGTCGCCTTGCTCGAATTTTTTCCACTCCGCCTCTTCCATTTTCAGGGCGAGCGAGTAGCTTTGGCGCGCCTGCTCCAGCGCCGCATACTCGGCGGCGAGGGCCGTTCTGGCGGACTGCACTTCGGCAATGATTTTCTGCTCGGTGAACCGACGCTTCGCTGAGATTTGCGCCAGCTTGCCTTGAGCCTCTTGAAGTTTGCCTCGTGCCGCGCTGCGCTGGAGCGGGACTTCAATCAAGGCGCCGGCCTCCATTTCGAATTGCGACTTGTCGCGAATCTGCTTCGTCGGAGCACCGACGTCCTGAGACGCGACCATGACTCCGTCGATCGACGGGAGCAGAAGATTGGACGCTTGTCGCACGTCGACCTGCGCGCGCTCGCTTTCGAGGCGCAGTAGCCACAATTCGGGACGTTGTTGAAGCGCTTGGGCCGTTTCCGCGGTTTCGGCGGTCTGGTCCGGTCCCGTGGCGGGAGGAAAATCGGCCGGAAGTTGGTCGGGCGTGACCATCAGCGGAGTACCGAGCGGGTCCCGGAAAAATAGCGATAATTTGATCGCTGATTGTTGAAGCTTGCGCTCCGCTTCGATGAGCTTGGCTTGTCGCGAAACGATTAAGCGCTGATTATCCGTGAGGGCAATGCCGGCGATATCGCCTCTCGCAGCCCGTTTCTCCATCCCTTGCTGGCGGTCGACCGCCAAGTTAAGGAGCTTGCGAGCGACCTTGGTTCGCTGCCCCGCGGCGACCCAATCCCAGTAAGCCAGGGATGCGCCGAGGACGGCGTCGATGACTTCGAGTTGAACGATAGGTTCAGCAGCGGTCTGGTCGAGCTGGGCCTTGTAGACCGCCGCGCGGCGTTTGTCGATGTCGCGATCACGCAGAAACGGCAGCGTGACGCCGGCCTTGAACTCGCCTCCCTGATTCGTGTCTCGCTCTAAATACCAGGGCTCGAAGAATCCGCGCCCGAGACGATAGCCCGCGTAAGTTTGCGATCCGCCCCAGTTATACTGTTTGACGCCGAGATCATAGCGATAGTTCTTGTAGTATCCCAAGGGCTCAGAGATCGCTTGGCCGATCAGATTGGAATCAAATTTTCCCATGGCGGCCAATTGCTTGCCGGCGGCAATTTGCCGCTCGCGCGCCGCAGCTTCGATGGCGGGGTAGTTGGCGTAAACTGAGGAGATGACGTCGTCGAGCGTCGCCGAAGCCGACTCGCCCAACGGGGCCGGCAGTAATTCGGGAAAGCTCGGCGCGGCCTCCGCATCGACTTCGGCCGGGTTCACCAATGTGACCGGCGGGAGCGCCTCGGGCTGATAGGCAGCTAGCTGAATGTGGTCCGAGCGTTTTTCAGGCGACGCAGCCGCGGACGGCGCCGGCGTCGGCGTCGCTGCAGCGGATGACTTAGGGATGGGATCAACCCCATCGCCGCTAGGGACAAAGTTGGCGGACGAGCGACAGCCGGAGATGAGCACGACGCACGCCAAGGTCCACGCGAAAGATCGCATCACATTTTTACCTTCGGAACTTTGGCTTTCTTCTCGTCTTTCGGCTCTTCCTGGGAGATGACTGGCGGAAAACCGTTCAACTGTCGCCAAAGCTCGTAACCCAGCTTTACCTGGTTTAGCAAGACCCACCCGTTTGCGCGAACGCCTTGTCTTAGGTAGCGCTCCGAGGGCCAGGTCGCGCTCGCGTCCGGCAGCACAAGGATGCGGAATTGCCCTTTGCCATTGTCGGTGGCGTCAACGTTCACCACTTCTCCTCCGAAGGTGCCGACAGCGACGGAGGGCCAACCGGCAAACTGCACGGCGGGCCATCCTTCGAACTGCAGACGAACATGGCGTCCGGGGCTGATGAGCGGGGCGTCATTGCCGGAAACCCAGAGTTCGACGGCGCGTTCGGCAGCTTCGGGGACCAGCACGAACAGCGGGTCGCCTTCCTTGACAATCGCGCCCCCTTCATTGGCGAGCAGGCGAACAATGGTCCCGTCTCGGGGAGCAGTGACCAATTGGTTTTCTTGCTTGGCTAACTTGCCTTGCAGTTCGGTGAGCTCTTTTTGAGCCAAGGCGACGTCGCCGATCGCTTTCTGGTGTTCGGCGCGCGCGGTTTCGACGTAGCCTTCGGCCTCGCGCTCTTTCTGTCCGAGTTGAGACTTCTTCGCTTCCCTGCCGCTCTGGGCGGACGCGAGATAGGAATCCGCCTGCTTGAGCTTCGCGTCCGACTCCTTAAACTTCCGATCGGCGATTTCCACTTCCTGCGGCGAACTCAGTTGGTCCTGGGCCAGTCCCTGTTTGCGTTCGAGGTATGCCAGCGCCTGCGCACGCGCCGCAGCCGCCGCAGCCAACCCTTGCCGTTCAGCTTCGACTTTCTGCTCAGCCATGGCGACTTCCTGCCGGGCGGCGGCGATCGCCAGTTGCTGCGCATCGGTGACGGCGCGAAGCTTGGTCTCGTAGGCGCGCGCGATTTCGCCGGCAGAGCGCAGCTTCTCTTCATAGGCCTCGCATTGGCGTTGGAGTCGTTCGAGCGCCGACGGATCGATGTCGCGCAGTTCGAGGATGAGTTGTCCCTTGGCGACCGTGACGCCCTCGCGAATGCCGTCGCCCCACTTGTGCACTCGCCCCGAGACGTTGGCTTCCACAATCTGTTGACGTTCCAGGGGGGCATAGGCAACCACCTGCCCGGTGCCGCGCACCGATTGCTGCCAAGGGGCGGCAAACAGCGCGACCAGCGTGAACGCCAGCAGGAGGAGCAAGACCTTGGCGATGCGACGCGGCAATCGCGGCGAGGCCACGAGTCGCAGGGACGGCAACGCAAACGTTGCCGCGGGAGCCGCCATTGGTTGGAGATGCTTCATGAACTTTGCCGTCAGCGAGTCTAGACTTGCTTCGTGAGCAGGCGCGGAGAGTCCTGATGCGGAAGCTGCACGGGCGACGAATTCACCTTTCCATCTCGACCGATGGTCAGGGCCGCGTCGCAGGCCAAGAGCACGTCACGACGACCCGTGGCGATAATCAGTGTGCAATTCCCGTCGAGAGCCTTCAGGCTGCCAAAGACGCGTCCGATAATGTCGTCGGGCAGTCCGTCCAGCGCATGGTCGATGAGCAACATGCGAGGGCGACCGGCAAGGGCGCGGGCTAGCGTCATTCGCACCTTCTGGTCGAGCGACAGAATATTCCCCTCCGTTTCGAGCCGGTAGTCGAGACCCTCGCGAAGCGACAGCATCTCGTCCAAAAGGTCCACCGCCTGCAGCGCAGCGGCGACTTCCGCTTCGCCGACGGTCGACCGACCTACGTGAACGTTCTGCGTCACGGAGCCGTGGAAGATCTCGGCGTCGCCGACGAGAGACGCCTGGTCGCGCAGGGATTCGATGCTAACTCTGCGCGCGTCCAGCCCGTCGAGTTCGATGCAACCTTCGAGCGGGTCCACGTCGCGAATCAGCACTTCGAGAAACTGACGACGCTGAGCCGCAGAGCCGCCGACGACGGCGACCATGGTTCCAGGATCGATCGCGCACGACGCCTTGTCCAATCGCGCGCCGCACGCGGTCGGCGGCGTGGTGACGTCTCGAAGCTTCACGGCCACGCCCTCGCGACCAACTGCCATCTCGATCCCGTCGAGTCGTTCGGTAGGCAGGTCGAACAGGTGACCAAGTTTGTCCATCGACGCCATCACGTCGTAGTAGCCTTCAAGAAACTTACCGATCTTCGCAAAGGAGCCGACGATGACGGTGACGATCAATTCAGCGGCTACCAACTGACCTAAGGACAATTCGCCGCGAATGACCAGCCAACCGCCCAGGCCGAGCAGCACGGTGCTTGCGACGACTTGAAGCGCCAGCGAAGCGATGACTTGCCGCATCAGGATGCGAAAGTGGTCGATGCGAGCCGTCAAATACTCCGCGACTCGGCGGTCCGTTTGTTCGACGGCGAAAGCGGCGGCGGACCGCGATCCAAAGAGGTTGGAGAACCTCGCGAGGTCTTCAAACCACGCTGCCGTCGCATACTTTTGGCGAGATTCGTTGACGCTTGTGTCGACCGCGCCGCGGCCCATCAAGAAAATGATCCCGAAGATGAACAACAAGAGGAAGGCGTCGAATCCCAGTAGGACAGGATGGTAGAACGCGATCACTGCCATGCCGACCAACGTCTGCAGCAGCAGTGCCGAGCCCTCCAGTAGGAGTTGAGTCGTCACTTTCTGCACGGTGACGACTTCGAAGAAACGGTTTGTCAGTTCGGGACCATAGTGGTTGTCCCAGAACTTACTGCCGACTCGAGGCAAGCGGTGCGCGAGGTCGCCGGCAATGCGAACGAACAGCCGTCGTTGGATGATCTCGGCAATGTAAGCTTGCACGGCGCGCATGGCCGCCGCGAACCCAAGGAACACGCCCAGGATCCCCGCGAGGACGATCACGGGTTGCACGAACTGCCCGAACGCGACCGTGTTGACGAGAGCTTCGACCGCTATCGGCGAAGAAAGGGCCAAGAGCCCAATCACCACGGCGAAGATCAGGATGACGCCAATATCACTGCGATCAGGCGCCAGCAACGTTAGCAGGCGCGACAGCGGGGTTGGATGCTCATGGGCCGAACTGGGCGGCGAGCAAAGCAGCAGTGGCTGAAGCGCGATCCACTCTCGAACGGGAGGAGCGTCGCCGATCCTTTTTCCGAGGCGCCGGAGGGACATCCATTTGGCTTCTGACCCTAGCGCCGAATCGAAGACCTTGACGCGAAACCCGCGATAATCAGCTAGCAGCGTCCAGCCTAGGGACCCGTCGTCGTTGCGGCGCAACAGCCCGAGCGGCGCCTGCGGTCTGATCATTCCCGCGGCTTCGTCCAAGGCGAGCGGCAGTAGATCGACGCGCAGCCGAAAGCCGCTGGCTGAGGCGGATAACATCGCGTGGAGGTCAGACAGCGAATTGCCGGCTCCCGAGTCGCGACTCCATTCGCCGAAATGCCGCCGGGCTTCGACGCGGTCGAATGAAACCCCCATTTCGTGGGCGGCCAAGTCGAGAAACGTCGCCAATTCGCGATGGTCGGCGTCGAGGCGAGGATCCGTGGTGCGCGCTACCGCGGTGCTCGACCGCGCGCCAGCAGAACTCAGCCTTTGGGATTCTTCGATCATTGGCGTTTCAAATCACACGCGATCGCCGCGGGCCTGATGCGGACGGAAGCGGCGATGGGAATTGTCGTCTGGAGCGCCAGGAACCGGCGCAAGCGCGAAATGCCGGCGGAGACGGCTCGAACGGGGCTCGGCATGCCTGGAGGTCGCTGCAATTGTGCCCCACAACGGTTCCTCACGGAGAATTCGACGCGCAAGGTCGAGCTCGATGCGAGGCGTCCACGCCTTGAAACGCCGAAAGGCGGCTGGGCCTGAGCAATGGGTGTATCGGGCGAACTCGAAACAGACCTCGTGGGTAATCAGGGGCCCCTCGTCGACGGTCGGAGTCCCGAGGTGCGGACGTTGACGCTCACGGCAAGAGTACGCTCGACGGCGCACTCAGACTTGGCGTGCGAGGTTAGCGAATCTGCTAGGGTTATCCTACGGCATTTTACGACGTTGGGAATAGTCGGTATTATGCGTCAAATCGTAGAAAATTCCTACGCAAAGGGCTACCCATGCAGTGGCTGAACTACCATCACCTGTACTACTTTTGGAGCGTTGCGCACGAGGGTTCGGTCACCGCGGCGGCCGCGAAGCTTCAGCTATCGCGTCCGACCGTAACGGGCCAACTTCGTAGTCTGGAGCACTCGTTCGGCAACAAGCTGTTCCGACAGTCCGGCCGGCGGCTGTTGCTGACTGCGTTCGGGGAAACCGTGCTGGCGTACGCCGACGACATTTTTGCGACCGGCCAGGAACTCCAGCGCGCTGTCAGCGGCGCCCAGGGCGATGTTCACCGGCTGATCGTCGGCGTGCCCGATGAGATGCCGAAACTCATCGTGTTCCGGCTTTTGCAACCCGCATTCAACCTGCCGACGCCGCCGCGGATCATATGCCGTGAAGGCAAACGCGATGAACTTCTCGCCGAACTGGCGATTCATCGGCTCGATTTAGTGCTTTCGGACGCTCCGCTCGATTCGTCATCCAGCGTGAAGGCGTATAACCACAAGCTTGGCGAATGCGGCGTGACCTTCTTCGCTAGCCCTGAGCACGCCAAAAAGTTGAAGGCCGGGTTTCCCCGCTCACTGCACAACCAGCCGATGTTCTTGCCGACGGCGTCGACAACCACGCGGCGGCTCATCGACCGATGGCTGGAGACTCAAGGCATTTATCCGTTGATTGCGGGTGAGTTCGAAGACAGTGCGCTGATGAAGGTGTTTGGGCAGGCGGGCGGGGGAGCGTTTCCCGCGCCGACCGTTATTGAACAAGAAGTCATCAAGCAATACGCCGTCCATCCGATCGGGCAGGCGGACGGCGTTGTGGAGAAATACTTCGCCATTAGCATCGAAAGACGACTCAAACACCCGGCCGTCATCGCCATTACTGCGTCGGCGCGGGAAGGTTTGTTTGGGATGAGATGACGGGGGCGCCGACCGTCCAGGAAATGGATTGGATCGCAGTCGCTGCCGACGAAGGACAAGTCATCATCGCCCAGTCAGACGACCTGGGGGGCACGTCAATCGAGGGTTGAATCGGCCGTCACCATCGTAGCGTCCATGGCGCGGCGTTCTTGACTTAGCCACTTCGCACACTCATTGAGGAGATCTTCTTTCATGATCGGCTTGGTAACGTATCCATTGCAACCTGCTTCCAGGCAACGCGATTTATCTTCCGACATGGCATGGGCGGTGAGCGCGACGATTGGGCCCGCATATCCCGATTGCCGCAGGTTGGAAACCAGGCTGTAGCCGTCCATTTCGGGCATCTGCATATCGGTCACGAGGAGATCGATGCCGTCGCCGCCGCACAGCGCATCCTGCATGAGCTGCAGCGCTTCGACTCCGTTGTCGGCGGTCATTACTTGCAAGCCGGCCTTGCCAAGGTGAAACGTCACGATCCGCTGAATGTCGGGGCTATCCTCGGCGACCAACACCCTGCCTTCTAGCAGGGCGTGAGGTTGGGCGGCTTTCTGAACGCTGTATGTAGAGGCCAGCGTGGTTGCCATCGTGGTATTCTCGCCGACGGCGAGCGGGAATCGTAACGTGAACGTCGAACCTTTCCCGGGCAGCGTGCGCGTCAGCGTCACGCTGCCGCCGAGGAACTCAGCCAGGCGACGACTAATCGTGAGACCAAGTCCAGTGCCGCCGTACTTTCGCGTGAGCGAGGCGTCCGCCTGCGTGAAGGGCCGGAATAGCGACGCCGCCTGCTCCTGCGTCATTCCGGCGCCCGTATCCGTCACGTCGATCTCAATCGTCTGTTGATCGCCGCCGGCGTCGCATTGCCGGACGACAACGTCAATGGATCCGGCGTCGGTGAACTTCACGGCATTGCCAACCAGGTTGAGCAATATCTGCCGCAGATGCGTTGGATCGCTGATAATGACGTCGGGGATGGGCGAATAGAGGGCGAAGCTTAGCTGCACGCCCTTCTCGGCGACCCGCGGCGCTAAGATGCGATGTACTTCATGAAGCACTGACGGCAGCGACGTTTCAACAAGCTCGGTGCGGAACTTTCCAGCCTCAATCTTGGATAAGTCGAGGATGTCGTTGATCACCGTTAGCAGGTGATCGCCCGCTCTGCGGATCGTTTCAATGGTATCCAAACGACGCAGCGGCGCGTCTTCGATCCGGCCATCTTCGCGGAGGATGTCGCAACAGCCTAGAATGGAGGTCAGCGGCGTGCGAATCTCATGGCTCATGTTGGCGAGAAACTCGCTTTTCGTTCGATTTGCCGCCTCTGCCTGCTCTGAGCTGCGCTTGAGTTCGGTGATGTCGCTTTCGATTGCCATGAATCCCGTGAGGACGCCATTGCCGTCTCGCAACGGCGCAATCTCGATGGCTAGCCAGTACTCACGGCCATTCTTGGCGTAATTGATGATCTCTACCGATATCGGCTCTTCTTTCTCAAGCGCCCTGCGTATGGCCGATGCTATGGCCGGGTCACTCTTGGGCCCTTGCAGAAAACTGCCTGGCTTTCTCCCAATCGCCTCATCCAGCGTGTATCCGCTGATGCGCGTAAAGCCTTCATTCACCCACTCGATTCGACCGGTGACGTCTGTGATAATGATCGCGTTGCTCGTGCGTCGGGCGATCTCAGCCAGTCGTTGAGCTTCCAACGACGCCTCGCGCATGCGAGCTTCACTGGCGCGGAGGTCCGCCGTAATTGTCCGTGCGATGGATTCCGCTCGGTCGCGGCTGCGCAGCAGCGACCAGATGACCACCCCTGTCGCCAGGCTGACAATGGCCCCGGCGACCCCGATGATGATGGCGAGGGCAAAGTGGATGTTCTCTTCGAACTTGCGCGTTGACGTTGTGATCAATGTCCACTGCCGACCCCCAATGTCGATGTTGCGGCGACACATGAACATTCGGTCTTGGTAGTTGTCCGAACTGATGGGTCCTTGAACGTGGGCAAGATGTCCGTCGAAGTCAAACAACCGAGACTCGCTGCCTTCCTGTGCGCCATCGTAAATCTCGAGGTCGAGCGACTCCACTTCGCCCTCGACGACCCCCTCCAGCGCCTCGTCCAGAACGATCGGCGCGTACAACAGACCCTGTAGCGCCTCGCTTCGTTGCTTCGGCGAGTTCAGCGGGGCGCCATTCCGGTACACCGGCAGAAAGTACAAGAGGCCGCAGCGCGTTTGAGAATCCTGGACCAAGTGGACTCTGCCCGTAATTCTCGGCTCTCCGCTGAGAATGGCACTCTCCGCGGTTTCGCGTCGGATCGGGTCTTCTCCGATGTCGAGCCCCCAGGCCCCCGCATTTTGTTGCAGGGGATAGATGTATTTAATGATCAGATGATCATTAGTAGGCGAGGCGTGCGTTCGATCTTGTGCAGGGAGATGTTTGAGGTGAAAGTCGGGGGCGCTGTCGGCGCGTTCGGCGGCAAGAAACGATTCAAGCTTGTCGGCCGGCACGCGCTCGATGAACCCAAAGCCCTGGGCGCCCGGGAACTCCACGGCGAGATCTCGTGACGCCACGTACGCGGCAAACTCGGCGCGAGTCACGCGTTCGCTGGCTGCGTAGACGCCGCGGGCGCCCTTCAGGCCGTCCATCGACTCATTGATGCGTCCCGCTGTCTCAGCGGTAATGGAGTCGGTAAGGCGCTCCAGCTTCAGGCGGGCCTGAGCCTTGATTTCGTTCCAAGAGATCGCTGCGGCGACGAACGTGCATGCGAGTCCGACGGCCAGGGCGAACCATGCGCACAGCATCGCCTTGCTGCCGTGCCTCGGCGTGACAACCGACAGATCGTATCTGCGGGGCATAGGTGACGCCATTGCGAGGAAATGTTGAAGTGATGCGTTTCCGCAGTTTCTCCTTTGATGCAAGGATTCGGTCGTTACGACGGCTCCGACATTTCCATTTCCAGCTCTTCCGTTACGACGGCAGCGATATCGTGGTCAGTCATTTTGAATGGGCTTGCATACCCCCTGCGTAGCACGGTTAGCTCTCGGAGGGTGTTCCACCATCGATCGATGTTCTCGAACGCGAGCCGCACGGTGTCGAGCAGGAGCTGCGGATCGCGCAGCGGCTTGAAGACGCACGCGGCGGCTCCTCTTCTTAACGATCGCACAACCGATGACTGAGATACGAGGCCTGTCAAGATGATGACGTTGATGCCGCCGTCATAGCGCTTGATCTGACGCAGCAGGTCCAGACCGTGCAACTTGGGCATGTCAAGATCGAGGATGATGACCCGAAAATTGCGATTGCGGATCATTTCCATCGCTTGGGTGGGGTCGTTTAGCTCGACGCATTCAATGCCGCGCTTCTCCAGGAGTTGCGAGACCAGTGCGGTCATGGCCGGATCATCGTCAATGTGAAGAACCGAATATTTCTCGTGACTCATTGTTCTCTCCAGAATGTGCGATGAAAGCTGTGCCTGATCGTCAAACGGCGCTGCGAGTTCGCCACAGGGTATCGGACAACGACCGGCGCCAGCGGCGCAGTCTGGCAATCGCTTGTTGGACGATTTCCTGAATCTGCCCCTCGCTTACCGGCTTTACCAAGTAGTCGGCCGCGCCAATGTCGCCAGCAGTGACCAGTGCGGCGGAGGTCGAATAGGCGGTGATGATGAGCGACTGAACCCAGGGATTGAGCTTTTTCGCCTGGCGAACAAGCTCTAGTCCATCGACGTCCGGCATGTCGAGGTCGGTGACGATGATGTCGACCCATTCGTCGCTGACGTGGGCGTGCGCGGCGCGTGCATCAGTGAACAGAGTTAGTTCAACGTCATCTTGTTCGATCTTTGATAGGATGCGGGATAGCCATCTGGCCTGAGCAGCATCGTCGTCAACCGCGAGAATGCTGATTTTTGGCGCAGTAAGATTGGACATGGTCCTTTTCCTTCCCTATGGCCTAAGATCCATTGGTGGTTGTTTAGGCAAAGAGTACGTCTTTGCCATCGCGAAGTTGGATAACAGCCACTGCAGATGTCCGCAATTACGCCGAGGAGTCTGCGAACGGTCGTCTGTGGATCGTGTTTCAGGGCTGGTTATGTGCGTTTGCTGAGTTTTCGTACCGAGGCTGTGATGAACGCATCGTTCCGTGACGAATCAGACGATTTTGCCGAATTGGTTGAAATGTACGTGGCTGAGATGCCGGCGCGCATTGCCGCCTTGTCAGCCGCCGTGGCGAGCAACGATCGCGATCAAGTGAGGCGACTGTTGCATCAGCTGGTCGGGTCGGCGGGGAGTTATGGGTTTAATTCTTTGTCAGTCGAGGCAAGGAAAGTTGAAATGGCTCTTCACGCTGGCGTCTCGCTGCCCGAAGTTTCGTCGGGCATTCGCGATCTGATTGAGTTGTGCGAAAGAGTCCAAATCGCGTAGTCTTATCCTTGTTTAAGTTGTCGGCTTCGCCGCCGCCATGGGCGCTCCGGCCATGGTGGGTCGGTAGCAGTTGGCGCGGCAGTGGAACTGAGGGGCCCAGCGTGGTCCCATGTCGCCGAGGGATTCGGAGGAGCCGACGAGGATCCAGCCGTTGGGCCTGGCGGCCACTGGTACCGGGCGCGCTGCGCCATGCGCTGCGCAACCTGCTGTCAACGAGTTGCAAGAGGTATTGGCAAAAATCGACGGCACTGGAAATACAGAGGTATTACAGTTGTTGCGACTGGTTGACAGTTGTATAGTAGTCCGGGAGGGACTCGAACCCCCGACCAAGGGATTATGAGTCCCCTGCTCTAACCGACTGAGCTACCGGACCAAGTTGTACGTGGGCCTGGATCGCGAGGATCCGCCCCTTGGTAAGTTATCAAGTATACACACCTAGCCCATGGCTGGGCGAGTGCCGCTGCCTGAGGTGTTGCTATGCTCGCCGCTTACCAGAGCGATTACTTTGTTGCCCGCTTGCGGGGTCAATTCGCTGTTAGTGGCCAGCACACGAAGGCGGCCTTTTTCGGGCACCAGGAACATTATCACCGCGGTCTCGCCATATTTTGTGCGGAAATCGTCGAGGGTGAAATCGTCGCTCAGAGTGGTTTTCTTGATGCGATACCCATCTTCGTACAGTTCTCGTAGGCGATCTTCCGTGAGATCCTGGGTAAACAGGATTCGACCTCGCAAGTGAGATGGAATCCGCTGATGTCGTTCGCTGGTTTTCTCGTGCAGGGCTAACTGATAGACATTCGCCGAGCCAAATTGTTCGGCAAATTGACTGACAGCCAGCGTATT
>NZ_CP036339.1:1872884-1927884 GCF_007746075.1 Lacipirellula limnantheis
CTCGATCCCGACGTGAGCCTCCGTATTAAGCGCCTGAATCAGCTGATTCCGGCCCAGCACCAACTCACCCGCCAAATTCATTAGGCTGTCCAGCACGCCTACCTGGACCCGAATGCTCGTCTCGGCGGTCGGTGGCGCAGCGGTTGGCGTGGCCATGACAGGTGCCGGCGACTCTTCTTTGAGATCGTCGATTACCGAGATCTCCACTTCCGGCGTGCAAGCGCTAGGCTGTTCAGGAAGCACGGGCGCCACGCAAGCTTCGCTAACCGTCGCTCCTTGAGCGGCAATGGCGTCAAGACTTTGGATATGGGCGTCGACGTTAACGTCGTTCGACGCGTCGACGTCGTTAACCAATTGAGATAATGCGTCCGACGCTCTCAGCATGGCTTCGACCATCAACGAGGTGGGAACCAATTCGCGCGTGCGAACGAGGCCAAGAACATTCTCCAAGCTGTGAGCCAGCTTGTTGACGGTGATAAGCCCCAGGAATCCCGCGGCTCCTTTAATTGAGTGAATGCCACGGAACAGTTCATTAACGACTTCCAAGTCGACGTTTGCGCCGTTGGATTCGATTTGAAGCAGCTGCCCCTCGACGTGAGCTAAGTGATCACGCGATTCGGCAACAAACTCCACGAGAAGGGCTTGATCGTCGGAAGACATTATTTCGCTCCTGTATTCGACGCCCATCTCGTGCAAGAGACGGGTCGATACTGAGGAACGTACGTCAGACCATCCGCCAGCGGGCGCTAAGTGAGGCTACGGAAATCCACATCGTGGACATCGCAGACGAAGCTTATGAATCGACCTGTAAACACCGCACGAAGGTGATCCAAATCGCGCAGCAATATATCAGTGGTTGATTCCCAACTTGAAAAGCATCGTCTCGGATTTTGCCACTCCGCGCGATAGAAGGAATAATCCTATTTCAGAGCGAAGCCACCTTCCATAAAGGCAAGTTGCTCAACTGCGGAGCGCAATCTGGAAAGATTGGCTGGCAGATACGGGTGCGACGAGTCTTTTCATTAGTCGCGGCACTGGCGGGCGCATTAATTCACTCTGCGCACTACGCACCTAGTTTAGCGGTTGTCAGATTATCGTCAGACCAAAAGGCGATCGCGCCGTAAGACGCCGTCGGAGAAGCCATGGATACGCAGACGGGCTCTTCCGCTAACCGATTTCGACGGTGGATCGCTAGTTGGCGTTCGCTCGCAGGTATGCCGTCGGATCGGTGAGCCGACAACCTGATCCTCCGCATATCCCCTGCTGCGAGGAGCCAGCAAGCCGTCAGCCGACTGCTGCCGCGGCGTCGTTGTCGCGTCTGGCAGTCGCCGCAGCCGCGGCGGCTTCGAAAGGGCGCCGCGCGGCCCGTCGATTGTTACTCGGCGGAGCCCCGAATTCATCGCCACGAGAGCAGTCCCGTCGGATTGGCAGCGAGCGGAGCGAACTAAATCTCCCGACTTGTCCTAACAGTACAGGCAACGCGTAGTGGTCCATGCCGAGTCCAGCGAGTCGTTAATCGCGACGAGATGATCAAGCCGCTACTGCTCTACGGTGTTTGCCGAGATCGTCGGCCGTTCCCGGCTCGTTCTCTCGCTTCGACGTGGCTAGTTGCAGTTCTGACCGTCTCATTGGCGGTCACCAGCGCAAACGCCGATCAAGACTAGATGGCGCGGAGAGCCAATGCTACGGGTGGCGAACGAGCCCTAAGAAACTCTTGCCGCGATTGCCCATGCCCTCGCCGCCTAAGCGGTTAAGTGTACCACTCAGGTCGCAGCGGAACGAGTAGATCACCCTTCCCTGTGAAAGCGGTATAATGGTGCAGTTAGTCTGCCCCGTCCCTGGTAACATTCTGGAGTGACCGATGCCAAAAAAGAAGAAGAAGGCAGCGAAGCTGCGGGAAAAGAAGGCCTACAGCTACGGCGTGATCTTTTTGGATCAAATCACTCCGCCGATTCCGGTCAACGGTCGTAAACCAATCGAAATTGATATGACGATGGATGAAGCGTTGAAGCTTCATTTAGGTCTCTTGCAAGCCCTAACGGAGCTCAATCGACTTGATCGCCGTTCGCCGATGTCGCGGGCGAGGGGGATTCGTTTCTCGCTCTACCCCGATCAGAACCGGATGATGATCGAGCAAGGGAGCGTGCAGGATAACAGTGCGCCACGATGAATTCGCGCGTCGGTTGAGAGTCGCCGCCGTAGGCGCCTCAGCGCTATTCCCCCCCCGCGTCGCGACAATGGCGACCCGCGACCCGGGGGCAACGACACTTTTGGAGAAGCGCATGAGCAAGCGCATTTGATGTCAGCAGCCAAGAAATCGAGTCGCCGCAAGCCGCTAGCGGTCAAGCGCCTGCCAGTGACCTTCGCCAGCGACAATCGTCGCGTTATCACACGCTTCTTCGACCCGGGCAGCAAGGGTCGGATGCAAAACATCGTGGAGCGGATCGCCCGACTGGAGGATGAGGAGGTGGCTCGGCTGCTGGATGAAGTCTTCCAGCGGTTTCGGACGCGGCATAGCAACATCGTCTCGGTGCTGGAGCAGAACTTCCGCAACGCGGCCGCCTTGCTCGGAGATGCAGGCGACGTCGATCTCAACCGGAGGTTGCTGCTTGGCTCGTACTTCACGATGGAGTACTCGATCGAGTCGGCGGCGCTCTTCAATCCGTCGATCGTCCCGCACCTGAATCAGCATGATCTGCCCGATGGTGCGGTCCGGTTCATCATGAGCCTGCGGGCGACGGGCGAGGGACACGTTTCGTCGATCGTCTTTCGAACTGGCATCATCTATTCCGATCAGCGAATTCAGGTCGATCCGCTCAGTCGGCACACGAGTCCGATCAGCGTGCTGCCTGACAAGCAGTTCGACAAAGAGCTATTCGCCCGGAAACTGCGTGAGATCCGGGTGCCGCAAGAGGCCGCTGATTTAGTGATGAGCCGCCTACCTCGGATGTTTACCATGACCGAACTCGAACAGGTCATGATCAGCGTCTGCGACCGAGAGCTTGATCCGGCGTGCGCGGCTGACGCCTCGGAGGGAATTCGTTGGTTGGCGAAGTCGAACTATCAGCTGAAGCTTCCGGCAGACGCAGAGGCGTCGGAACTTGTCATCTTTCCGCAGACCATCAACGAGAGCCGCGGCATGGAAGATCTGCGGTTGGTGCGGTTCGTGCATGACGACGGCGCAGTGACGTACTTCGGCACATGCACGGCGTATGACGGTTTTCGAACGCTGCCGGAGATGATCGAGACAAGCGATTTTCAAACGATTGGCGTTCATACGCTCAATGGCGCCAAGGCGTTGAATAAGGGGCTTGCCCTGTTCCCTCGCAAGATCGACGGCAATTACGTGATGTGTTCGCGGATCGACGGCGAAAATCTCTACATCATGCGATCGGATAACGTCCACTTCTGGGAAACGGCCGATCTGCTGCAGACGCCCAAGCAGCCGTGGGAGTTCGTGCAGATAGGCAACTGCGGCTCGCCGCTGGAAACGTCCGAAGGCTGGATCTTGCTGACGCACGGCGTCGGACCGATGCGGACCTACTGCATCGGCGCGATGTTGCTCGACCGCGACGATCCACAGCGGATCATCGGCGCGCTCGACGAGCCGTTGATCGTGCCGACCGAGAAGGAGCGCGACGGCTACGTGCCGAACGTCGCCTATACCTGCGGGGCAATGATTCACAGCGACCAGTTGTACATTCCGTTCGCGACTTCGGACACGACGACGCGGTTCGGGATGGTGTCGGTGGAGCGGTTATTGGATCGGCTGACGAGTTAGCGTTCGGCTCCAGCAAACTTTCGTCACGTGCGGCGTCGCAGCACGTCATTTTGAGCGGCGCGAAGACTTTGGCCTCCTATCGCGCTGGGTCCTTCGCTTCGCGCAGGATGACGCCCGTTACGCCCATTTGAAACTCTTTACGTCGGCTGCAAGTCGGCGGCCGCTTCGGCGGCGCGGCGGAAGGCGGCGAGCGAGCTTTCGAGTTGCTGCAGTTCCGCAAGCGACAGCAGAAACGCCAGCGTCGACTCGGCCCCTTGGTTCTCATTAACTCGGTCGGCGTGCAACCCGTCGTGGCAACCGCCAGTGCTCGCGTCGTAGAGCTCGACGCCAAGGTCGTTGCGGCCGAGGAACCATTCGAAGGCGAGCCGCGCTTCGTTGAGCCACGACGATTCTTCGGTGGTGCGATAGGCTTCGACGCAGGCCGAGACGGTTGCCCAGGCCTCGATTGGCTGTTGATCGAAATCGGCCCGCGGGCCGCCGCGCTTGTAGAAGCCGTCGCTGCCAATGGGGCGAAAGTGGCCGCGCGGAGCTCGCTGAATGCCGACAAGCCACTTGAGCGAGCGTAGTCCCAACTCTCGAACCGCGTCGTCGCCGCTAGCGCGACCGCTGATGATCAACGCATGCGACAGCGCCGCGTTGTCGTAGCTGAGCGTCTCTTCAAACCAGGGCCACGACTCCGAGGAGGCCCTCGTATGAAGGTCGACGAGGCGCTCGACGAGCACGGCGCGGACCTGCGTCACGCCGCGATCGCCCTCGAAGCGGCGGAGGTACTGGTCGATTCCCATGAGAGTCGACGCCCAGGCCCGCGGCGAATTGATCTCAACGGCGGCGGGCAGCGCTCGATGGAAGACTTCCATCGCCCAGCATTGGAGGCTGCGCTGCTTCGAGCGTCCGATGCAGGCGCCGAGCGCGCACATCGCGCGGCCGAAGCAATCGTCGGAGCCGAGGATATCTTCGTGGACCCAGCGGCGGTCGAACGTGAGAAAATTGCGAAAGCGTCGCTGTTGGGGCTCGAACGCGGCGTCGAGGAACGCCGCGTAGCGCGTCGTCGCCCGCTGCATTTCGAGCGTGTCGAGCCCCATCTCTTCCAGCGCCATCACGAACTGCAGGCCGCGGGCGTTGTCGTCGGTGCAGTAGCCTTCGGCGAAGTTGGGAAGCGTGTACTTGGCGTGCTGCAGCAGTCCGCAGGAATCGGTCATGCGCAGCAGATGCTCTAGGCGCCACTTCGGGAGCTCCCAGGGGCGTTCGTCGAGCGTTTGAATCGCGAGCGGCTTCACCGGCCGATCGAAGCGGACGCGCCGCGCCTGCTGGAACGAGTTCATGTAGAGATGGGCGACGTGGCTCCAAATCATCTCGCGCCCGAGCGTGTAGGCTTGCCGGCCCATGGCGTGGCGGCGCGGTTCGTCGCGCAGGAGGCTGCAGATTTGCTGCGCAACGGCGCCGGAATCGCGGAAAGGGACGAGAGCGCCGCGGCTGTCGGCCAGCAACTCCTCGGCATGCCAATACGGCGTGGAAACGACCGGCTTGCCGCAGCCGAAGGCGTAAGCGAGTGTGCCGGAGGTAATTTGCGCCGGCTCTAGGTAGGGAGTGAGGTAGATATCGGCGGCCGCGATGAACTCGATCAGCTCGTGCCGCTCCACGAAGCGATTGTAGAAGATAACGTTCTTGCGGACGCCGAGGTCGCTCGCCATTCTTTCCAGGCTGAGCCGGTAGGTTTCGCCCTGTTCGCGGACGAGATTGGGGTGCGTGGCGCCGAGGACGATGTAAACCACCTTGGGGAATTCGCGAATGATCTCCGGCAGTGCCTGGAGGGCGTATTCGATTCCCTTGTTTGGGGAGAGCAGGCCGAAGGTGAGGATGACGTGCTTGCCCTCGACGCCGAATTGTTCCTTCGAGGCGTTGGGATCGACGAACGGCATATCGGGAATGCCGTGGGCGATGACGTCGATCTTCGTCGCGGGAACGCCGTAGACGTTGAGCAGGAACTCACGGCCGCGTTGCGACATCACGACGAGCCGCGAGGAGAGCTCAGCCAGTTCTCGCAGCACGCGGCGCTGGTCGTGCGAGGGTTCCTTCAGCACCGTGTGCAGCGTCGTCACCACCGGCATCCGCACGTCTCGCAGCAGCGCGAGAATGTGCCGCCCTGCCTGCCCCCCGAAGATGCCGTACTCGTGCTGCAGCGAAACGACGTCGATGTTGCTGAAGTTGAGAAAGTCGGCTGCCCGGCGATACGAATCGAGATCTTGCTGCTCGAACTCGAACTGCACTTCCCGCGGGTAGTCGTAACCCTCGGCAATGTCGTTGACCGGCACGACGCAGCAGTCGATTGACGGGTACTGGGCGGCAACCGCTCCGAAGAGGTCGGCGGTGAAGGTGGCGATGCCGCATTTGCGCGGCAGGTAGTCGCCGATGAAGCCGAGTTTGCGGAAATCAGTATTGCGAACCATAGGGCGCTCACGAGTAAAAGGGCGACGGTCCGCGTCGCGGCGTCCGATCGGCGCGCGGCCGATCGAGAATTGAATCCTCCGTTCGGCGGCGAGGCCGAATGCGGCGAAGGGTGCTAGCGAACGACGACAGTTACTGCTGCGGCTTTTTCTGGACGAGAATCATCTGGTCAACGATTCGGCTGATGCCCGGAACGCTTTGAACCGCCTTCATGATCGGCCCGCGCTGAATGGCATATTGGAGCGTGCCGGTGAGCGTGACCATTCCTTTTTGGACGGCGGCCGTCACCCGCGTTTGAGACCCCGTGCCGGAGCGCATCAGTCGCTGATTGACCGCCTTGAGGAGGTCTTTGTCCGAGATTTGGTTGCGGCCAAGCATGGCATCGCCTTTCCAATAGAAGAAGTCGCCGCGATGAGTCGCTGCGGCGCGGGGAAAGGGATCGACCATATGGCCGAGGGCCGGTCAGTGAGAGAGGATCTCCCCTCCAGTAGTCATCGTACGCCTGCACGCGGTCTCACGCCACTGTGTAAATCTGGCGCCAAACGCGTTTTACGCCGCATCCGTCAAGATATCGCCTGCAATGGACGTTCTGGGCCTGACCCTTGACCGCGCTCTAGGGAACGTGACACGCCGCGAAGCAAGTGGCTGCTGGCTAGGTTCATCCAGGAATCGCTGAGCCGCATATCACCTGTGCAGAATTGGATGACGTCAATATGATTCGGCCCACAAATTGTCGTTGGCGCTGCGTTCGCATCCATCGCTGGCATAGTTCTTCGCGCGTCGGGTCCAAGGAAGTACTTTCGCTTAGACGATGGGGGGGCGGGGTGGCAATCCTGCGGGGTGTGCGCAGCGCTGGCGGTCAAGCAAGGGCAGGAGGGTCGCTAATCGCCTACGCAAATATCTCCCGCGCCACGTTTCCGCCGACATCGGTTAGACGGAAATTGCGCCCGGCGTAGTTGTACGTGAGCCGCTCGTGATCGAGACCCATCAGCGCGAGCAGCGTGGCGTGAAGGTCCATCGTGTGCATGCGACCCTCGACGGCGTGGCGGCCAAACTCGTCGGTGGCGCCGTGGCAGTAGCCGGCCTTGACGCCGCCGCCCGCGAGCCACATTGGGTAGCCAGTGATGTTGTGGTCACGGCCGTCTACGCCCTGCGACGTAGGGAGGCGCCCGAACTCACTGCCGAAGAGGACCAAAGTTTCATCGAGGAGCCCTCGTTGGTCGAGGTCGGCCAGCAGCGCGGCTGTTGGTTGATCGACCTCGCCCGAGTTCTTAATCAGGTCCTTGTGGAGATTATTGTGTTGGTCCCATCCAGGATGACAGATTTCGACGAAGCGGACGCCGGCTTCGCTTAGGCGACGGGCCATCAGGCACTGGCGGGCGAAACTGCCTGCCGGACCATCCTTGACGCCGTAAGCATCCCGCACCTTCTGAGGTTCGCTGGACAGATCGAGCAACTCCGGCACCTTCGATTGCATCCGGAACGCGAGTTCGTAGGACTCGATCACGCCATTGAGATGATCGGGGGCGCTCGGCGACGAGACGAGATCGCGATTCATCGACTGCAGCAGATCGATCTGACGGCGTTGAAGTTTCAAGTCGGTCTTCGCTTGCAGATTGGGAACGTAGCCAACGTCGTTGATCTTCATCCCCTGGTAGTAAGCAGGGAGAAACGCACTGCCATAGTTGCCGGCGCCGCCGAAGCTGGGTGGGGGATTGATGGAAATGTAGCCGGGAAGGTCCTGGTTCTCCGTTCCCAGGCCATACATCAGCCACGCTCCCATCGACGGGCGCGTGAGCGACGCCAGCGCGGCGCCTGTGTGGAGTTGAATCACCGCCTGCGGATGCGCAGGCGTATCGGTGTGGAGGCCGCGGAGGAAGCAGAACTTGTCGACGTGCCGCGCGGTGTGGGGAAAGAGTTCAGAGACCCACGTGCCCGTTTCGCCGTGTTGCGAGAATTTGAACTTTGAAGCGGTCAGGGTGCCTCCGCCTGGCGCCACATTGCCGTCGTTGCGCTGAAGTTCCGGCTTGTACTCCCATGTGTCCATTTGGGAGATCGATCCTTGCAGAAACAGGAAGATGATCCGCTTCGCGCGCACGGGAAAGTGCGACCCCTTCGGGGCGAGAGGCCCCTTGGGTTCGGCGACTGGAGCGGCAAACGCCGCCGGCGGGTGCCGTCCGAGCATCCCGGCCAGCGCCAGATAACCAAACCCGGCACTGGCGCCGCGCAGCAGCTGACGGCGGGAAAGGGTGGAATAGCCTGCCATGGCCAATTGTTGAATGGTGGGCATGTGAGGTCCGTTCAATCTTTTGCGATTCGGGGAGCTTTGACGGGGAGTAAGTTTTCGCGAGGCAGTCTGCCTATTTCACATAGCGGCATTCGACGGACCCGAACAGGGCCTGGCAGAAGCTCATCCACGCGGCCGTGCGTGCGTCAACTGGGCCGAGCGACTCTTCCTTCACGGGAGCGTCGGCGTACACAATTTGGTCAGGGTCGGGCGGCGGTTCGTTGTTGTCCTTCTCGCCCGAATTCGACGTGCCGGATGTTCCGTTCGTCGTCGACGAACCATCGGCGGCATTCGGTTGAATGTCGGCGGCGACCAGTTGCCTATCAGCGCCGGCGTCGGCATGCAGCGCTGCTTCATAAGCTGCGAGGAATTCGATCGCTCGGTCGGTCTCGGCGGCGGTGGCTTCGCGGCCCACAAGGAGGCGGTACGCCTCGTTTACCTGTGTCGCTTCGTCGGCGGTTTCTTTGTTTAGGAGGCGCCTGGACAGATTCAACGAGTGACGACGAATAAATGGATCATTCAGCATATAGAGAGCTTGAGTTGCCACAGTGGTCACGTCGCGACTGCCGGTGACCATGCCCTGCTCGGCGAAGTCGAAGACTTGCAGCGACGTCGGCGTCAGGTTGCGTACGAGCGGTAGGTAGACGCTGCGATGAAGACTTTCGCCGGCGGCCTCTTCGACCTGACGGGCTGGCCGGCTGTTATTCTGCAACTCCATGACCTTCAATTGAGTTACGGGCGAACCCTCTGGTCTGTCGCTGCGCAGCTGGCCCGACGTTGCCAACAGGGCGTCGCGCAGCTCCTCCGCGTCGAGCCTGCGCGGCGCGTGCCGCCAGAGCAGGCGGTTCGAAGGATCAAGGGCCAAGTTGGCTGGCTCTGCCGCGGAGTCGAGCCGGTACGTCCGCGTCAAGACCAGGGTGCGGATTAGCTTTTTGAGTGACCAACCGTCGTCAACGAAGCGACCGGCGAGGTGGTCGAGCAACTCAGGATGACTGGGCACATCACCCGTCGTACCGAAGTTATCGACTGTCGAGACGATGCCGCGACCGAAAAGGTGTCGCCAGACGCGGTTCACGATGACCCGAGAGGCGAGCGAGTTTTCGGGGCTGGTGAGCCACTGGGCTAGTTCGAGGCGACCGCTTTGGTCGGCCGGAATTGGCGCCGCGTTAGGAACACTGAGCAGGCTTAGGTAACCGCGCGGGACGACCGGCCCGAGGGCTTCCGCCTCGCCGCGAATTCGATATTCAGTATCAGCAATCTCATTGGAGTCCCGCACGCCAACGGCCGCTTCGCCTTGTAGCGTCGGGTCGGTCAGTTCGAGATATTCCTGCTGTGCCTGTTCAAACGCCACGCGGAAGCGGCGCTGGTTCGGCCTGCCATTCGGACCCTTGGCGAGACCCGCGGGCGTGCCGCGGATAGCGTTCCACTCTTTTTGAGCCTTGTCGAGCTTCTCCTTAGCCTTCACAAGCTTTTCTGGACGAGCGACTTCGACTTCACCGCTCAGCCGCACGAGCGCTTGTGGATTGTAATAGTCGAGTCCGCCGCCTCCCATCTTGCTCCGCACGCCGGCGCAGAGCTCGCTGCTGCGAAAGATGCCCGCCAACGCGTAGTAGTCGCGCGCCGGGATTGGATCGAATTTATGGTCGTGGCAGCGAGCGCAACTCGCGGTGAGAGTGAGGACAGACCGGCTTACGGTGTCGATCTGCTCGTCGACGTTGTTCATGATGAACCGGACTTTGAACCGCTGGTTGACGTCTTTCACGCCCAGCGCCAAAAATCCAGTGGCGATGAGCTGCTCGCGCCGCTGCTGCTCCGATTCGGCGGGAAGGAGATCGCCGGCGATCTGTTCGCGGATGAACCGGTCGTACGGCTTGTCGGCATTGAACGAATCGATGACGTAGTCGCGATACCGCCAAGCGTGCGGAAGCGGAATATTGCGCGACGAGCCGGTCGACTCGCCGTACCGCGCAACGTCTAACCAGTGGCGTCCCCAACGTTCGCCGTAGGCGGGCGATGCGAGTAGCCGATCAACCACGCGCTCGTAAGCGTCTGGCGATACGTCGGCGACGAAGGCATCGATTTCCTCGATCGTCGGCGGCAGACCAGTGAGGTCGAACGTCACGCGGCGAATGAGCGTCACGCGATCGGCGTCGGCCACCGGTTTCAGCCCTTCGGCGCTGAGCTTGGCGAGAATGAATTGATCAACCGCGTCGCGGGGCCAGGTTGTCGACTGAGACGGCGGCGGTTCCGCGGCGTTCAACGGCTGCCAGGCCCAGTGTTCGCGGCGGAGACGGTCGTAGTCGGCATGATGTTCATCGAGATTGACGTCGAGCGTCACCTGCGGCCAGGCGGCGCCGTCGCTAATCCAGCGAGTCAGATCAGCAATCTGCTCAGCCGAAAGCTGCTTCCCCGGCGGCATCTTGAGCCGCTTGTCGGTCTGACTTACCGCCTGAAGCAGGAGGCTTTCTGCGGGTTTCCCAGGAACCACTGCCGCGCCGCGATTACCGCCGGCAAGCAGGCCATTGCGGTCGTCGACGCGCAGTCCTCCTTGGGCGTTCGTGTCGGCAGAGTGGCAGGTGTAGCAGTTCTCGACTAACAGCGGGCGGATCTTCTGCTCGAAGAAGGCGAGTTGCTCGGCAGTAGGCTCGATATTGGCGGCGATGCCGACAGGAGCCGACGCCGCGACGGAAATCGCGCACGCGACCGTCGCGAGCCCTACTCCGAACTTAGACGACTTTACTTGAGACAACGGGCGGGCAATGCTCATCTGGCGGGACATGATCAATCGCATCCTGCGAGGCCTGGGGAAATGGTTTGTGAAGTTCGTGAGGTCGCCTGGTAAGTTACTCCGGCAGCTACAACGAGTCGTTAACCGCTTCCTCGCCGTCGCGTGACCCTAATGCGCGCCACACCAGAAGCTCGACGTCCTCCGAGGCGAACTGGACGCTGCCGTCGACGCGAACCAGATTGACCCCGCCGGTATGCCAGCTGGTGGCTGTTGACGCTCCTCCCTTGGCATTAAAATTGGCTCCCAGATTACCCCCCGCACTGTCCCGCGAGCAGCTGCGGTCGTTCGGCGGGAGGACATGGTTGTAGCGGGACACCGCGTAGTTCCCGAGCGGCCAGTTCCGACCGCCGCGCGAGAATTGGGACTGGGCCTTGTTCATCGTCCACACGTCGAGCGCGCGGCATGCGGTGGCGACCTGGTCAGCGGTGATATTGCCTTCCGAGATGCGAAACCAGTCGCTGACGATTTCAACGGCCGTGTTGTCGCCGTCGCCGCGCACTTTCTCACTGAGTAGCGCCGTGTGCGCCGTCCCGTCGATGACGTCTTTCAGCTTCACGACGCGGTTGGTGATAAAGATGCCGTTGTTCCGTTCCACCTGATTGGCAGGAGTGCCGGTGCCGGTCATCTCACCGGTGTCGCTGCCCGCGTTGCCACGGTAGCTATTGCGCCCCCACCCGTCCTGGTTGTCCGCGAGCGGCGTATCGGCTAAGCGATCCACCGAGTCGGTCGGGCAGACAAAGGCGGCGACGTCGAGGAGACGTGCGTCGGCGTCAGCAACCGCTTTCTGGAAGTCGACGGTGCTGTAGATGCTCGTTTGTTCGAGGTACGGCAGTAGTTGTGAATGCAGCCCCCAAGCGATCGGCAGCTGCCTGCCGATCGGGAGCGACTTCTTCGCACTTTCGTAGTTAAGGGCGGCCAGGCCCAACTGCCGTAGCCGGTTCGAGCAATCGTTTCGCCGCGCTGCTTCCCGCGCCGCTTGCACGGCGGGGAGCAGCATCGCGACCAGCACGCCGATAATGGCGATTACCACCAACAATTCGATCAACGTGAAAGCGCGCGGTGTTTGTCGTTCGCTCTTCATAACCTTTCCGATCGTTTTAGAGACTGACGGCGGCGCCGGGGGGACTCGCGAAAACGTTGCACGCCCCGCGGCCGCGGCCTCATTTGCTTGCCGACGTGGCAGCCGCCTTCGCGGCTTGCTTCTTGCGAGCCTGATTTCCGGGACGATTCTTCTTCTGATTCTTCCCCTCGTGGTTCGCTTCCCACTTTGGCGGAACGTTGTCCTTGTTCCAGGCGTCCCACTCCCGCTTCAACTCAGCGACCTTCTCGGGATGTTTGGCCGCTAGGTCGTTTGCTTCGCGGACGTCCTCGGCGAGGTTAAAGAGCTTCGGCTGCGGCCCGTCGATTCGCGAGACGACCAGCTTCCAGTCGCCGTCGCGAACGGCCCATTGCTCGTTGAAGCGCCAGAACAACGACTCGTGCGGCTTGGCCGTTTTAGCGCCCGTGAGGTAAGGAAGCAGATCGACGCCCTCAAGCTTCCAGCTGGGGTCAACAGCGACGCCCGCGGCCGCCAGCGCGGTCGGCAGAATATCGAGCTGAATGATCGGGTTGTCGTACACAAGCCCTGCTGGAATCTTCCCCTTCCATTGAGCATAGAAGGGAACGCGAACGCCCCCTTCGAGCGTCGTCGCCTTGAAGCCGCGGAGCGGCAGATTGCTCGAGGTCGTCTGCTGCGTCGGGCCGCCGTTATCGGTCAGGTAAACGATCAGCGTGTTCTCTTCGAGGCCATTGGCTTTCACCGTTTTCAGAACCTCTCCGATCGCATCGTCGGTGGCCGAGAGAACCGCGGCGAAGTGCTTGCGATTCTCGTCCTTGATCTCAGGAAAGCGATCAAGATACTTCTGCGGCGATTGCAGCGGAGCGTGCTGAGCGTTGAACGGCAGGTAGAGGAAGAACGGTTCGTCCTTGTGTTCGTTGATGAATTCGACGGCCCGCTTGGCGTAGGCGTCGGTCGTGTAGAACTCCTTGTCGTCGACTCGCTGCGGTTCTTCAGACACTCGCGAGTCGACCAACTCCGGATGGAAGAATGGCGTGTTTCTGAGCGTTCCGTAGAATTCGTCGAACCCACGCTGCGAGGGACGAAACTCCGGCGCGACTCCCAGATGCCACTTGCCGATGGCGCCAGTTTTGTAACCGGCGGCCTTCAAGTGATCGGCAATCGTCTTCTGATCGAGCGGCAGGCCAGCGGTGGGCGTAGGCGGCGGGTTCACTTCGTGCCCGAAACGCGTCTGGTAACGGCCGGTCACCAATCCGGCCCGCGTCGGACTGCAGTAGGGACCCGACACATACCCTTGCGTGAACTTCACGCCGTTGGCGGGAATCGAATCGATGTTTGGCGTCGGAATCTGCTGGTTGCCTTGGGCGCCGAGTTCCCCCCAGCCGAGATCGTCAGCGAGAATGACGATGACATTGGGCTTGTTGGCGTCCGCAGCCGACGCCGGATGGACGGCGACGGCAATAGCACCGGCGAGTGCGACCCATACGAGGGGCTTCTTAACGTGATTGATGACGCGGTTCATGCGATGATCTCTAAATTGAATTGCTGGCTTGATTGCTTCTGAAAGGCGGGCGTCGCGGAGTGCTGGTCGGGTTGCAAAGCGGGCCACGCGCCTACGAGGCGACGTGGCCCGCTTGCCCCCAATCAAGCGCTCGGTAGCCGCTCGTCCGTGCCGACGAGCGAGTGATTCTTCTGCGATTTGCGGCGGAGCAGTTTCCCGCCGAACAGCGCGAGCAGGGACAGGCCCCAGGTCGCCGGCTCGGGAACGGCGACGGCCGTCGCCACTGCCGGCGGCGTGACGCCGCTGCCGAACTGTTGTTGCCAAGCCAGGAAATCGGCGCCGTCTACCACGCCGTCGCCCGTGGCGTCGCCTAATTCCTTCGTGCCGCCGGTCGCCAAGCCGAAGTTCGTCTTCCAGCGACCTAGGTCGTCCGAGTCGACGTCGCCGTCGAGATCGAAGTCGGCGGCGAAGCCAGCCGTCGCCCCGGCAACGAGCGTTACTGAGTTGGCGTCGTACTGTGCCGTCCACGAGTTGGCGCCATTCCACGTCAGACCGGCAAATTGGCCGGTGACGCCGCTCGTCGAGGTCAGGATCTGATAGCTCGAACCCGGCGCCGCCACGAAGCCGTCGGGGACCACGACGTTAAGCGTCCCGTCGAGCGTCGCTCCGCCGGTGATCGCCAGCTTGTCGAAGCCGGCTCCATCGAGATCGACGTCGAGGAATGATCCGGCGTCGAACGTCACCTTTCCCGAGACTGTCAGCTGACCAATCTCAACGCCGGGATTGATGCGACCGCCGAGTTGCACGGAGACGTTCGAGGCGTCGCCGGCCGTGCCGACGAAGCCCGTGCCGCCGAGCACGCCGGCGTCGAGAATCGACACGTCGCCCGTGCCTACGGCCGACCCGGTCGTGTTGTTGGCGAGCAGTCGGCCCTGATCGATGATCGTGCCGCCGTCGTAAGTATTGGCGGCGGTCAGGGAGATCGTGCCGTTGTTATCCTTCTGCAAGCTCGCAGCCGTGCCGCTGATGACGCCGCTGATGATCGCATCAATCGCAGCCGTGCCGTCACGGCCGACGATGATGCGCGGAGCGCCGTTCAGGTCGACGGGGTTCTGAAAGTCGAGCGTTCCATCGGAACCGACAGCCCCCAGAAGCAAGTTGCCGCCGACGAAGTTGCCAGAATTCCAGGTGACCGGCGCCGCCGCGCCGCCGAGATTGACGACGCGATTGCCGCCATAAGCCGCAAACCCGGCATTGAAAGGGACTCCTGTGTCGACGTTCGCTCCATTCAGGTTGATTTGTCCGGGGCCTGTGCCCAGACCGCTGGTGAAGTCGGTTGCTCCGAGGCCGATCGAGCCATTCGTGTTGGTGATTTGAATATTCCCGAGATTGCCGCCGGTGACCCCTCCGGGAATCGAATTGGCGTTCGTGAGAATCACCACGCCGTTGTTGATCAACGTGGCGCCGGTGTAGGTATTCGCGGCTGCAAGTTCGACGTTTCCGGCTTGAGTTTTGTTGAGCGAGCCCGTGCCGCTAATGACGCCTGTCACGCGCGCGTCGAGGGTCGCCGAGCCGTTGCGGATGGCGAGCACCCGGGTCGTCGCGCCGAGGTCGATCGGATTGGTGAAGGTGATCGTGCCGGTGGCGTTGTCGTCGGACAGGACGAAGTTGTTAGCGGCGAAATTGCCGCCTCCCCACGCCACGCCGGCGCCGCCGTTGAGCGTGACGGAGAAGTTGCCGCCGAAAGCGGCGAAACCGCCGTTACCCGTGGTGAACTGCAATTGGCCCGGGCCAGTTCCCAGCGTGCCATTGTAGTCGCCAATGGCCAAGCCCAGCAGACCGCCGGCACGGAGCGTTACATTCGTCGTCGCCGGCAGCGCTTCAGGGTGCTCCAGCACCAAGGCGCCGTTGTTGACGATCGTATTGCCCGTGTAGGTGTTCTTGGCGGCGAGCGCCAAGGCGCCGGGGCCTTGCTTGGTGAGCGTCGCGGCACTGTTGGAGCTGATCGGCTGCGTGAACCGAGTTTCAATCGATGCGGGGCCTTCGTAGGTGCGGATCGTGCGATTGGCCGCGCCGATGTTCAGCGGGTTCTCGAAGATGACGGTGTGCGTGGCCGTCGTCGAGCCGAAGGTGAGCTCTCCGAAAGTTGCACCAGCGTCGCCCCACACGATCGGGGCCCCGGCGCCGCCGAGGTTGACGACGCGATTCGCGCCGCGGGCCGCGAAGCCGTTCGTGCCGACGCCGTTGAACTGAATTTGATCGGGACCTGCCCCGATGCCGCGCTTGAAGTCGCTGGCGCCGAGCTCCAGGACAGCCGCATCATTCAGAGCGATGTTGCTGGTCCCTCCCGCGACGTCGAGGCCGCCCGGAATGGACGTGGCATTGTTCAGTCGCACCGTTAGGTAGTTGGCTGCGCCGCCCCCGCCAAAGGTCGTCGATCCCTGGTAGGTATTGGCGGCATTCAAGATGACGGCGCCAGTGCCGCTGGTGCCGCGACCGACGACAAGATTGCCAGTGCCCGAAAGCGGCTGGAGGAACCGCAGTTCACCGTCATCGAACTGCGAGACGGTGAATGGCGAGTCAAAGACGACCGGGGCATCGGCGATCGTGACGCCTGTCCCTTCGGCCGACAGCGAATTAGAGAACGTCGCCGTTCCGCTAAACTTCAACGTATTCGTCGCCGAGCCGAGAATTGTTGTGTTGTAGGTATCGGTGAGCGCGATTCCCTTATTGACGGTGAGCGTGTCGACTTCGATCGGCTGGCCCAAGTCGATCGTTAGTGCGCCGGTCGGCGCGGGCAGCGTGGCTAGTGCGCCCGGACCGTTTGGAAAAGGCTGCGGCGGAGCAGGCCCCCAGTTGTTGTTGTCGTTCCAAAAGTTGGTTCCGCTCGTGGGCACGAACTCCTGCCCCGCCGCCTGCCCCCCGTCTCCCAGGCTGGCCGCGGCGATGCCCACGGCGCCCCACACAGTTGCTCTCGTTGAAAGTTTGCGAATCATCTTGAGTAATCCCCGTCGTCGAGTTATCTGATAGCGTTGAGATAGTTGAGTTTGAATTGCCTAATCAAGTTTGAGTTGCCTAATTGACGCCGGTCGTTTGCTTGGGCTTGCTCGCACCCTTGCCGGCGGCGTTCGCCTTTTCTCGGCGGTCAATTCGAGCGGCGCGTTGGGCGGCGTTCGGCTTGCGACCTCCTTGGCCTCCCTTCCAAAGAGGCTTGGCAAGCTCCTGGTCCCAGCCGGCATAGGCCGCCGAGAGCTCTTCGACCAAGTCGGGATGCGCTGCCGACAGGTCTTTCTGCTCAGCGACGTCAGCGACGACGTCGAACAGTTTGGGCGTCCCCTCCGCCTGCTGACGGAGCTTGTAGTTGCCGCGGCGAATGGCGTGTTGCGGTCCCGCGCGCCAGTAGAGCGATTCGTGTGGCGCCTTCGCATTCTTACCAGTGACGAACGGAATCAGGTTCACTCCGTCCACGGGACGATCAGCGGCGCCAAGCGATGCTCCGGCCAGCGCTGCTGCCGTGGCAGGGATATCGAGCGAGATTACCGGTTGCGTGTAAACCGAACCGGCCGGGATCGTTCCTTTCCACTGCAGTGCATACGGGACGCGGATGCCCCCCTCGAGAACCGTGCCTTTGTCGCCTGAGAGCGGAGTGTTGTTGCTGCCGTTACCCTGTTGCGGGCCGCCGTTGTCGCTGATGAAGAAGATCAGCGTGTTTTCTTCCTGGCCCGATTCGCGTACGGCCTTCAGCACCTGACCGACCGCATCGTCGAGCCCGCTCAGCAGGCCGGCGTAGGCGCGTCGCTTCGGGTCGCTGATCTTTTCGAACCGTGCCAAGTGCTCGGCATCAGGCTGCAAGGGGTTGTGCACCGCATTGAACGTGAGCTGAAGATAGAAGGGATGTCCCTTTTCACGCTCGACGAACGCCGCCGCCTCCTTGCCGAAGGCTGCCGTCAGGTGGGCAGGAGCTTCAACCTCTTCGTTGCCGCGATAGATGGGGCCGCCTCCGGCCGTGTTCTTGTCATTCGGCACATAGGGATGGGCGCCGCCGAGGAAGCCGTAGAACTCGTCGAAACCGCGTTGCTGCGGTCGGAACTTCTCGTCTGAGCCAAGATGCCATTTGCCGACGAGAGCCGTCTTGTAGCCAGCCTTCTTCAGCCCATCAGCGATCGTCGACTCAGTGAGGGGCAAGCCGACCTCCGTGCCGGCGGTTTGATCGACGCCGCCGGGATTGAACTCGTGCCCGAATCGCTGCTGATATCGTCCGGTGAGCAGCCCAGCTCGCGTGGGACTGCAGACAACGCCGGTGACGTACCCGTCCGTAAAGCGGACGCCATTCTGGGCGATGCTGTCAATATTTGGAGTTGGAACGTCTTTGCCGCCTTGGAAGCCAAGGTCGCCGTATCCGAGGTCGTCGGCGACGATCACGATGATGTTGGGCTTGGACGCCGAAGTGATGGCATCGTTGGCTGCGAGGAGCGACCTGGCATCGGCCGCAAGCAGCGAGACCGCGGCCATTGAGGCGAGGCGAAGGAGTTTCATCTGGCTGTCCTTTATTCAACAAGGGAAGGTGTGCAGTTGGGAAGCGTCGAACATCGCCGACGAAGGCCCGCCAAGAGGAGTGGCGGACAGGAGCGCGGATCGACCGAGTGCGCTATTCGCGAACTCGACCGTTACCGACGGCAACAGCGCGTGCAGTTCGACTGAACTGTTGTAGGAGCGCAGGCGATTGGCGGCGGCGTCGAACGCCATCCAGTAGCAGCAGACCGCAGCCGTGCGACATCCGATGGCGCTAAAGCGGCAGCGTGAGAAAGGGGGAGTGGCATCGTGCAAGAGTCCTGGTCTTGGCAGCGAGCTTCCGGCTTCCCAGTAGGCTACGCACTAACGTGAAGGGGCCGCCGCGTTGCTGGCGGTCGGCAGGCAGAGCGTGTGCTCGCGATGCGATGGCGGCACTACCAGTGGAGCGCCGTCGTCGGCAGACGCAGATGCAATCAGCATGCCGTTCGATCAATTAATTCGATTCAATCGGAATTCCGCGAGAAGACTCATCATCAGGGCGGCAGGACGTCAACGAAACCGTGACATCAAACGGCTCAGGCTAGATGATCTGCTAGTCGGCCCGCGAATATTCCAGAACGAGTCGCGGCGACGCCTCCAGATAGCGGCGCAAAGCGTTCGTCGACTACCCGCGAACGGCGGCGATTGCCTGCCGCAGTTTGCGGTATTCCGGAATGAACTGATCGACGTCCGCAAAGAGATAGGCCCGTCGGGGGTGACCTTTCAGGCCGCAGACGGCCATGCGGCTCCCTGAGCCGTGGATGACATTTCCGGCAGTAAAGGCTGATTGCAGGATTCCGTAGGTGTGATTCGTGTACCGAATGTTGGAAAGATCCAGTACGAACTGACGCTCGCCCGCGGCAAGCGCGTCGGCCAGCGTTTGAGCAAACTCCTGGCGGGAATGAAGCTTCTTGTCGAGTCGATCAGCGAGGATGGTGACCACTCGTACGCCGCCTTCGAGGCGGCTGTCGATCCAAGCGGTGGCGGCGGCAGGCATCAAACGGCTACCTCATCTTTCAGGACCGGCGCAGGCAGATCGGCAAACGGTCGGACCGGAACTCGCGATGCGGCGTCGTTCGGGTCATCCGATTCAATCCAGCGCATCGTTGGCGCAACCATTGCTTTTAGTCGCTCTAACTCCTCGGGGAAGCAATCCTGCATGGCCGGTCCGATGCGTCCGGGTTCGAAATGCTTCCGTACGAACTCAATGGCCTCGGAGGTTACCTCCAAGCCAAGGAAGTCGTAAATGCGGCGCACATCGTCCTCGCAGAACGTTTCAATGCGACATTCCATTTATCGCCCTGGCGGCAGGCTGCGTCCGAACTGGCAAGCCCATTCGACTGACGACCGCCACTGCAGGAAGCAGACGTCCAGCAGGTCCATCTCCTTCCGCATCGCGGACATGGCCGGCAGGCGGACGCCGACAACCGGCGGGCCGATGTACGGCAGAAGCCAGTGGGGCGCCAGGTGCCGGAACGTCTCCATTGCCATGTAGGGGACTTGCTTCAGCCGCATCTCTTTGGCTCGTCGGGCGATGAAGCTATCGCGGAGTTTCGGCGTGTTGGATCGGAACGATCTGGCCACGACGCCGTAGAAGCGGCGCATCGAGAGGACATTGTCGACGCCGTCGCGGATAAAGTGGACGAATTGACAGTCGGGGAATACTTTGTCAACGAAGCCAAGCCGCACGGAGTTGCCAGGCGTGACGTCGATGTATCGCTCCTTGCCCGCCAGGCGCACCACGCTTGCGAATCGCGCCCGAATGTCGGCGATGACCTCGGGTCGCGCGTGATGAGGACGCAAGGCGTCCGAGACGCGGTCATTTCCCGATTTCCAGATCAATCGCGGCTCGTGGGCCACGGCTAACCGCGGGTGCTGCGCAATCGCGTCGCCCAGAAAGTTCATACCGCTGCGCCCGGCGCCGACGACGATGACTGGTTTCTTCATCAGGTCATCATCCGCACACGAAATCACTTGCATCGCCTTCCTCAAGTTTTTCTTGTCGTCGTCGACGATCGGTGGTCCAGGCAAGTCGCTAAAGTCCTCCGCCGATTGTTCTTGAACTAGGTGGCGTATGACGCCGGTGATTCCGTGGCTGGCTCATTAACGACTTCAACCTGCTCTCGACTTCGAGCAAGTTCCCCGTCGGTGATGAAATGGCGAGCAACTTTTGAGCTTATGATCGCGTCCCAATGCGGCCGTGGAATGACGACCCGACGCTTCAGTTCACGATACTGCTCGCGATAGTCCGCCTGTTCGCCAGCCACGCCCGGCGCGTCTGAGACCGTGACTGGCCCATGCGCCATCGCAAACTCGGGGAGGTTTAGGAACTGAGCCACTGCGTTCGCTTTGTCGCTATCGGTGAGCTCCGTCCGTAGGATTAGCGCATCGAACGGACCGCTAGAAATTCGACTGTAGCCAAGCGTCGCATCGAAGGGGAAGTCGAAGACGTCGATTCCCAGGGCGACCCGAAACTCCGCGTCGAACCACTCCAACTCGCGGCGTAACTCTCCATCATCCATGTAGCGGCGGAAACGCGCGGCGAGTTCGTCAGCCGTGACGTCGAGCGCAGCGTTTGGCGACATCGCCAGCGCCCGCGGCTTGTCGACGAATTCGCTTCTCGCAAAGGTGGAAAGTAGGTTGTCTACCGGGTTGCGAACGAGCGTAATGAACTTGGCGCGACGCCTTGGTTGGACGACATGCTTCGACGCCCATTGGGCGCTTCCTGAAAGCTTCCCGGCGCCAATTTTGGCAGGATCGAGATAGTGCGTGGCGATCGCCGGGACGCCGGCGGCGACCAGCGAGTTGTACAGGGCGACGCTCCCCGTTCTCTCCTTCGAATAGACGATGACCGGCGCCTCTCCTTTCAAGTGGAGGCGTGCGCTCAGGGTCACATAACGGGCAATTGCGTGAATCATCGTCGCCAGCAACGGCTTAGCTCTCACTCAATGAAGAGCGAATGGCCAGCGCCTTGCATCTCCAAAAGCCAATTCGATATGTCGGTCCGCATGCACCAGTCAGGCACCACTTGGCCTTGAGCGATCAGATCCCGCACGGCAGTTCCGGAGATCGCGCGACCATCCCCCAGCGTGGCGGATTCTATCGTGTCGTCCGCCTGATCCGAAAAGTGAACGGAATCGAAGAAGACAGGGGCGATGCCGATGTCTCCCAGCGATTCAAAAAGATCGCGATTTTGATTCGGCGTATAGAACCCGCCGACTCCCGTGTGATCGCGGCCCAGCACAAAGTGGGTGCAGCCGAAGTTCTTCCGACAAAGAGCCGTGAACACCGCCTCCCGCGGGCCGCAGTAGCGGGAATAGGTGCTGAACGCCGCGAGCAACGCGTTCGGGACGCGCGCTGAGATGAGCCGCTCGTACGCCCCCATCACTGCCTGCGGCGTAAAGTCGCCCTTCTTCTTGGGTCCAATGACGGGATGAATCAAGATGCCGTCGGCGCTCGCCCGTTCACAGGCGTTGGCAATGACGTGTTCATGTCCGCGATGAGGAACGTTGCGGGTGTGGAATGCGACAATCTTCGTCCATCCTTTGACGTCGAAAATCATCCGCGTTTGCTGCGGGGTCAACTGGTACGGCGAACGCGCAACGCTCGCCGGCCCGAGGTACTCGATCGGACCTCCGAGCAACGTAACGCCCCGGCTCATGAAGCGCGCCACGCCAGGATGCGCTCGATCGGCTGTGCCGAACCACCGTTTCGCCGTTTGCTCTAGTTCGACTTCGTACTTGTCTTCCAGATGCAGGATCGCCGTCGATTCGCCGGTACGCTGGTCGATCAATCGGATTGACTGACCAGGCTGAAAGGCGGCGAACTCCTGCGACTTCCCCTGGAGGACGATGGGCATCGTCCAAACTTGCCCGTCGGGAAGCCGGTTTCGGTCGAGCACGCTCTCCAGTTCTTCCCGCGTCATGAACCCCCGCAGCGGCGAATAAACGCCGTGTGCGAGCTGTTCAACGTCCATCGAGGTTTCCAAGTCGATCTCGATCGACGGGTAACGAGACGAGTGACGGCGCATCGAGCTTCCGTGCGAAAGCAAACGCAGGGGGCGCGCCGTCTCCGAGCCGTGAGGCGATGGCAAGAGCACCGAACCGCCGTCCAGCAGATCGGCGATGCGATAACCTTCGAGCGAACGGCGATAGCGTTCGATGAGGCCGAGGACGATGTCGACGGTCCGTACCGGGTGGCTGCCGATGGCAGTTTCGGCCGCGAGGACCAAACCGTTGGCGCCGTCGAGCATCGTGTTGACGATGTCGTTCAGTTCCGCCCGGGTCGGTTTGCGATTGACGATCATCGACTCCAGCAAATTCGTGGCGACGTTCACCGGCACCTTGGCGATATTTGCCTTGCGAATAATCGCCTTCTGCAGAAAGGGAAGATTCTCCAGCGGCACCTCGCGGGAAAGGTCGCCACGGTCGATCAGAATCTCGTCGGTCTCAGCCAAAATGGAATCGATGTTTCGGACGCCCCGTTTGCTTTCGATTTTGGAAATGATCGTGGAATCGGGGCCCACGAGTTCGCGAAGCTGCCGCACGTCCTCCGCCGAATTGGCGAAGGAAAGTGCGAAATGCCGGACGCCATGCTCTAAGCCGATCCTGACGGCAGCGAGGTCCTTCTCCGAAAGAGCTGGCAGAATCGGAGCGGGGTCAACGGTGACGGCCTTATTCGATCCGACGCGGCCGCCGTTCAGCACGACTGTATCAACGCCGCCGGCAGTTTCCTGCAACACCAGCAACACGACCCCGTCAAAGTCGACGCCGATCAGGGTGTTGGGCTTCAAATCGTCGAAGACGCTCGGGGGCGTCAGCGTGAACCGTTGGCCGTCGCCGATGATCGTTTCGCGGGTCACTGTGACGTGTTGACGATCCTGAATCTCGACGCTCGCGGCCAACGTTCCTGTGCGAACCTGCGCCCCCTCGGTATCCAAGCAGACGGGCACTTGCGAGAACGACTGAATCGTTTTGATCGTGTCGGCGACGCGATCCAACGGCGTATGCGAGAGATTGATGCGGAACAAATCGACGCCGCGCGATTGCAATCGCTCGATCGCTCCTCGATTGAGGGACGACGGGCCGAGGGTGCACAGGACGCTCACAATACGGCGAGACGACATCGACATGGTTCCGATCTAGCGGTTGCAATAACTTCGGGGCAATTCATCTAGGGGCTGGAAATTTCAGAATCCGACCGACGGCGAACTCGGGTGACCAAGCAAGTCGCCTCCAACGGGCGTCGCCACAGGGGCTTCGACGACGTCCTCCTCATCAGTCGACAGCAACGGCCAGCCGCGGCTGAGGACGTACCGCAGCCACAGCCCCGCCATTTGAGAAGTGATAATCGCCGTGAGGACCAGCGTCGTGTAAAAGGCGGCGCTGATGATCCCCGCGTCGAACGCGACGCTGGCCAAGACGATTCCCGGTCCGCCCCGAGCGTTGGTCGTGATGGCAAGATTGAGAATGTCGAGTCGGCGAAAGCCCGCCAATTTAGCCGCCAAACCTACGGAAATGAGCGACAATGCCGTGCTCCCCAGCAGGAAGGCGACGAGCAAGGTCGGTGAGAAATCGCGGCCGAAGACCAATCGATAGCCCACCAAGGCAAAGTAAACCGGAATGAAGATGCCGTAGGAAAATTTGCTGATCGAATCGAGCGCGTCGGAGAAGTGTTCTCGCTGGCCGCCGCTGATTCCGCCCGCCAAGCCAAAGCCCGCCAGAAATGCCGCGAAAACAAGATTCACCTCAAAGTAAGCCGCAGCGCCAACGTAAGCGAACAGCACAATGATCGCGTAAGCCAGGCGCGACGCACGTAGCAAAAGGTTCCACCGCCAGCGGCCGAGCGCCTTCAGTACTGTCGGCATCGCCAAGATGGCAGTACCCATGAAAGTGAACGTGATGACGAGATGCTGGGCCGTCGACCCGACAATATATTGGTCGGCGAGCGACGTCTGGCGCGTGAGCGCCGTGGCTACCGCGAGTACGCCCCACAGCGCGATGTCTTCGAGCACCGCTGAACCAAGGATCAAGCTGGCGAACCGCGTGTGAAGAATGCCGAGGTCGTTGAAAATGCGCGAGATCACGGGAATCGACGTTACGGCGACGGCGCTCGCCAGAACGAGCAGCGCCGACATCTCGACTCCCTTCACGCCGACGAGCGGGCCAATCGAAATGACGCCGGAGACGCCGAGAATCATCACGATCAAAAACGGCAGCGGCGTGCCAATGCCAAGGATCCACGCCGTTTCGCGTCGATTCTCTTTGGAGAGCAGTCGCTTTACCTGACTGCCCGAAATGAACATTAGCAGCAGCACGCCTAGCCAGTAGATAAACCCGAGGATCGCCTTCGTTCGATCCGCGCCGAGGGCCGGATTCGCAAAGAGGTAGTCGGAAACGCCGGGCGAAAGCTTTCCAAGGACGAATGGCCCCAAAAAGATGCCGGCCACGATCTCGCCTACCAGCCTAGGCTGCCGAAGCCGCTCGAAGACGTATCCAAAAACGTGAACGAAACAGAGGAAGACGCCGAAGGTGAGGATCAGCAGTCCGATTTCTTTCTCAGTCATAGATGTCGCGCGATGAGTAGGAGGCCGCGGATTAATAAGGAGACGCCACCCACGGCGTCGCCTGGTTCGAAGCAGCCCATTGCTTGACTTTTCGGGTCGCCGGAAGAATCCTCGAATTCGGCACGACCGGCCGTCGAAGAAGCTTCAACGGCACTTGTCACCGAGTCCCCCGGAGCGACTGCCAGCGCCGCGACTTTGCCGAGGCGCCGGCGGAGATCGTGTGAAGCTCCGATGAAGGACTCGGTAGCAATGCCGGTGCCATCCTTTCGACGAGCGGTTTTCCCCGGGGCTTTCTGCTTCGTCAGTCATTAGGCAGTCGAATCCAGCAAATTACACGGCGACCATGCGGATTTCACGGCTCCGAGCCCAGTATTAGTCACGGGCACATCGAGCCCGAGGGCTGCCCAAACTGCCGTCAGCAACGTCAGGGACATCTCGTCGAGCCCATTTTTGCAAACCGCGCTCCTCCAGCCGCGCTACGCTGAGGAGGCCGAAGGGGACGATGACGCCCAGTCCGAAGACGCAGCAATCAGCGCGATACAACCAGCTCTTCCCTTGGGGCCATCGCTTTTTGGGCTTGATCGACGCGGTGCAACGTTCGAACATCTTTGCGCCGAACGTCCAGGTGACGGCCAAACCTCAGGACACCAATTGGGAGTTCCTCCTCTGGTACTATTACTTTCGGGCGGCCGAACGAGGCGACATTGTTCCCGCCATCACGGCGACGGAACTTCAGAGCCTCGACGCAGCCTATCTCGGCCAAGAACTCGACTTGATCGCCAAATACACGATCGGCCCGCGATCGAACATCTTGGCAGGCTATTCCCACTTCTGGCGCGGCGATAAAATCCTCGGCCCAACCGATGCCGATTTCACCTACGTGCAGTGGGAACTAAATTTCTGATGGGCACGGCACGGCGCTATGACCTCTCGGCGGGCGTCTTCCACACGATATGCATGAGGTCGCCCTTAAGGACCAAGTGCTCGCGGCGCCTTGATTGCGATCGGCGGAACAGCCAGCGTCCGAGTGCATCATGCTGCAGCACCTCGTTGAACGGCCGCTGCGTCTGCTTCGACGCATTGAAGAGCCGCTGATGCACAGATGCTGTCGGCGGGGGCCCTCCGACGCAAAGGCTCATCGTTGATTAGACGCAACTAGAGATGGACACGCATTCGCTCTTTCGCTAGTCGACTGGCAGGTTGCCTATTTCGTCGTAAAGCGTGCGAAAGCATTGGCTCGCAGTTTCGCCGCCATCATCACCCTCGCGGCCATGGTCGTGGAACTCGCGTAGAAAGCCACCGGCGCCCGACCACACGGTTTGCATCATGCCGCGGAAGTGCGGCCGCAGTTCTTCGGTCGACCCGGCGCGAAATTCCAGCGTATTGTCGAGCTGCTGGACAGCGACCGCCGCGTCCTTCCACGGGCAAGTCACCACGTCGAACCCCTTCATGGCGAAATACACGGCCGTCGGGTCCGGGCGCTCGTAGTGCCAATCACAGATGACGACGTCTTTGGGGATCAGGTCGATCGCTCCATGCGTCCCGTTTTCACTTGCCTCCCACTCGCCGATCCCCGTCGCCTTGCCATCGAGCAGGCGGTCGCCCCACATCCACATCCGACGGCCCTTCTTATTCAAATGATCGCGGATGAGCGTCACTTCGTCAGCAAACAGTTCCGCCTTATCTCTTCCGCCGCATCGCGGACATTTCTCCTCGCCGATGTAAAACACCTCGTCCATGCCGACGTGGAGAGCGTCGGCCTCGAACGCGTCGCACAACTCGTCGACCAAGTCGAAAACCACCGCATGCACCTCTGGGTGCCGCGGGCAGTAGCTCTTGCAGTAAAGTCGATCGGGATTCGGCCATGAGTATTTTTCAGGCATCTTAACCCACGGAGTCTCGTCGAACTCCGGATGGACTTGCAGCAGGCGGCCAGTGTGATTTGCCCAAGATTGGTGCCCAAGTAAATTAAGCTGCGGAATAAGAGTGATGCCGTGGTCGCGGCACGTCTTTGCCAAACGAGCTGCGTCGTCTTTGGAAAGACCGTCGCGATCGGCCAGGTCAGGCCTGCTGGCGTACTGGAAGTTGTAGTCAACGCGCAGCACGAGCGTGTTCACGCGGCGCGGCGCCAACTCCTGCTCGATGAACTGCACGAAGGAGTCAAGTTCGCTGCGACTCGGCGCTGCAATGCAGAACCCTCGTACTGGCAGGACTTTGTCAAGGGCGTCCTCGCTGAAAGCTGGCCCAACACCGAAAACGCAGACGGTCAACAGCGTGAGCCACAGAGCGACGGACTTGTGCATAGCGAACTACCTCGCGTGCGAGCGTGAGACGAGCTAACCGTCGTGGACGATTCAGTTGATGATCTTGCGCATGAACTCGGCCACCAGACGTATCAGGTCGGCGGATGCCCGATTGTGGCCTGCGCCCGTATCAAGCCTAACAAAGTTCTTATCGTAGAATCAATTGCACCCTGATCCAACGACCGTGGAGAGACCTCCTCAAAATCGACGCGGTGGAGTTCGGGCAACGTCCAGTTCGTGTAGTAGCCGACTGTGGCATTGCCTTAGGCAATGGCCGCGACAAAACCGGTGCAGTGCTGTCGGCGGTGGGTCCGGGACGCCCAGTCCGGGAGAAATCACACTGGCCCATTTGGGCGTGCTGTTCCTCGACGAGTTGGCCGAGTTCTCCCGCAGCACGCTTGAGTCGCTGCGGCAGCCGATCGAGCAGGGATGGGTGACCATTTCACGTGTCGGCGGGACTCTTAGATTTCCTGCGCAGTTCACGCTCGTCGCAGCGATGAATCCTTGTCCCTGCGGGTTCTTTGGCACGGACCGCTGCGTCTGTCCGAGCGCGACGATCGACAAATACCAAAACAAGATCAGCGGTCCGCTGTTGGACCGGATCGACTTGCAAGTGGAACTGAGAACGCTGACGACCGAGGAGCGATTCGCCGAGTCGGAGGACGGCGTCTCGCCGCGGCTGCGAGCGAAGGTGGAGCAAGCCCGCGAAAGGCAGCGCAAGCGCTACGATGGAAAGCAAATCCCCTTCAATGCGGCCATGCCTGGCGGGCACGTCAGAGAGTACTGCAACTTTTCGGATGCCGGCTTCGAGCGGTTCAAGACGACGATCGATGCCAACCGACTTTCAACGCGGTCCATGGACCGACTAGCGAAGGTGGCACGCACCGTAGCAGATCTCGCGGGATCCGATGCCTTGGAAGCGGTTCATCTCGATAAGGCTGCCAGCTTCGTGGTCGGCGGGATGCTGAGAGATCGCTCGTAGGCGACAATTTGGGCTTCTAACCACCCAGTCAGAAAACAGTGAGAGGCAGAGAGTCTGTTAACCGGACGAAGCAATTGGCCTCCGGGCGACGTAAATTCCACACTCTCTTGTCGACGGCGTCGCCCGCCCCAACTGGCCCGCTGTTTGAAAACGCGGCCAATAAAGGCCTAAACGCACAACGCCGAGGCGACTCTCGCCTCGGCGTTCGGTGTGAACCAGCGGGTCACCGTTTTCCGGTGACCGTTTTTGGAGCTCCCCCGGTAGGACTCGAACCTACGACAAAGCGGTTAACAGCCGCTTGCTCTACCAACTGAGCTACAGGGGAATGGCACGCCGAAACGGCGTTGAACTACTCAAAATATCTTACGCCTCAACGGGCGACAAGGGGATGAGGGCGAATGCCAAGCTTCCGAATCGACGCCGACGGCGCGATCGGGGCGATTGGGCTGATTTTACCCAAACAGCGGGTCCGCAAGCTCCATTTCAGTCGCAGCTGCATCCGCTGGAAGCGGCGGACAGCGACTTTTCCATGGTCAGGCAGTTGCCGCGGTCGTTGTACTCCATGCGGCTCATAAAGGCCTGCATGAGAGCAAGGCCGCGGCCCCCCGGGATCTCCAGGCGATCAGGATCGCAGCAGTCGGGAACTTTCTTGGGATCGAACCCTGCGCCTTCATCGCAGACGCGAATCCAAAAACGAACGCTGCTAAGTTCGCACTCGATGACGACCTGCTTCGAGGGATCTTCTTTGTTGCCATGGCGAATGGCGTTTGAAATCGATTCTTCCAGCGCCATCTGAATCGCAAATAGGTTGCTCCCAGACCAGCCTAGCTCTTCCAGATGCTCCATGATTGACTGGATGAAGCCATGGTACGCATCGAGCGAACTCGGCAGTGCGACCTGGAGCGATCGTTCGTCGGATGGCGGCGTGGCAGACATAGCGCCTCTGTTCCGAGAAAGCGCGGAGGATCTACAGCACGGCCAGGGCGTCGGCTTCGCTGTCCTTGATCTTGAATAACTTGTCCAAATTAGTAATGGCGAAGACCTGATAGATTTCCGGCGAAATGTTCGTGAGGATCATTTGAGCCCCGGTTCGCTTCGCCTTTTTCTCGAAGGTGATTAGCTTGCCCAGGGCGGCGCTGGAAAGGAACTCGACGTTGTCGAAGTTCAATACGATCTTCTTACGATCGTCCTTCTCGATGAGATCGAACAGCTCTTGTCCCAGTTCTTGGATGGCGACAGGGTCGATGATCTTCTGATCCTTAAAACGAACCACGGAGATGCTGGCCGATTCGTTGACTTGGAGACGACGCGGGCTGGCCATGAGAATAAAGCTTTCAGACGATGATCGTGGACAATTGAAGTCGCCGCCGTGCCGCGAGCACTTCGATCGCCGTTCCAGGGAAAGCCGGCGCACGAATGAGGACGGGCGACCTCTTGATGATATCGCCGCGAATATCGCTGATCAAGTTGCGGGGGATTTCCGGGCGCCCGCTGGGCGGGCGGAGGTCACTCCGCCACATTTTCCGGCCGTGGCGGCGGGGCGGCGGAGCGGAAGACGGCCCGGGAAATGAGCAGGTGATTCTGGCCGGAATACTCGGTGACCGTGCCGCTAACGCTCCAAGTGACGCTTTCAGGCTCCTCCACCGATTGCAGCATCCGCGCGACTCGTTCCAGATTCAGATTCAGCAGGCCGCCGAACTCGCGGTTTTCCGCGTCGACGAAGACTAGCGCATCGCCCGACTGGCGGAAGCGGCCGACCACGTCCTTCAGTCGCGTCCCTTCGCGGATGCGGAGCTTGAGCGCTTCAGCGGCCACTTTCTCCTGGCGATTGGCGCCAATCGGCGGGTGCGATGGGGTGCTAAACTCGACGATTCGTTGTGCCGGCGTTGAGACGACGACCTCATCCTCGGCTAGCAGTTGGCCGCTGACTGCAGCCATCGCTGCGGCTGCCGCCAGGGTCGTCGAGCGTCGAGTTGCGCTGACGGCAAAAACGCTCATCCCGCCCCCGGCTTACGCATTGCAAGGCTGTGAAGGATCAGCACGCCGCCGACCGACATCAGGCACCAGCCGATCCATTCCGGAGGTTGGATCGTTTTCTGATGCTGGGCGCCCATGTCGCTGGAGATTGCGAGCAGAGCGCTGTCGGAGGCGGAGGTCTGCGATCGATTCGCGAGGAACTTCGTCGCCTCGTGCGTCAGCGTGTAGGAGCTCACCATCCGCAATTGGACGCCGATCAATAGGATGACCAGCCCAATGAAGAAGTACTGATTGCGATTGAGTTCCATCGGAGCGCACTCCACGCGGCCTCAGTCGGCGATTCTGCGTGCAACTTCGCTTCGCCGATTGAGACGCAATTCACCCACTCGTGCTTGTTCAAGAGTTATCGTGCGGCGAACCAATTCGACTGAAGTCGAGCCGACCAGGCGCCGATGCGGGAGGTCCTGCGGAAGATGCCGGGGGGCGCGGAGAGGGCGCTTGTACGAACGCGACGGTTAACGTCGGTCGTTCTCGGCAGGCAGCAACCGATCGAGCCCGGTGCGGAGCGAATCCTCGGCGGCCGATTGCATCAGATCTTGCCGGTTGGCCGAGAGGAGCGCCGCTGCGACGTCTTTGTGCTGCGACCACTCGGCCAGGCCCCAACCGCGAATGTCGACATAGGTTTCCGCCAACGTCGAATCGACCTTCGGCACCAAATGGAGCCCGGTGGAGGTGTTGATCACGTGGTAGTTCAGCCCGCCGTAAATCAGCAAACCGCCGACGATCATGCCGAAGATGAAGGTGGGAAGTCGTCGCATGGCGTTTCACTCCGTTGAACCGCGAGTTGGGCGAGCGAGGCGGGAAATCGTCGGAACCGGTTTAACCAGTGTAGACCGGCCGACGCTCTATCCAAAGTACGGTTTGGACGTTGCCGCTGTTCGCGTCGTCGAGCAAGCCGATAGGCCGCAGATGCCGCAAGTCCCGACTTAATCGGCGTTTACTGCAGCGACGGCGGGCGGCGCTCGATTCTGGGAAATGGGGCGCCAGAGGACCCCGCGGCGCTCCCGGGCAGTTAAACTTGAACGAAACCTCCAGGCTTCCTCAAACCGGCACTTTTCGGCGGCGAACATGGGTCCACGCGAGATGGTTGTAAAGCTCGAAGATGCTGCCCGACAGCGGCGATCCGCAATCGCCCTCGGAGCGGCGTTGGGGCTGCTGGCGATTACGGGTTGCAATCGATCCGCGGGAACGACGGCGGCAACCATGGCGCTGACCCCGGCGCCGACGCGGAACGTCGTTGCATTGGGAAGAATCGAGCCGACAGCCGGAGTGATTTCGGTTAGCGCCCTGCCCGGTGAGCGCCTGACGAAGTACGCGGCCGGCGTCGAACCCGGAGCGAACGTTCCGGCCGGCGCCGAGCTCGCGCAGACGGCGACGTTTGAGTTGCGGCAGACGCAACTCAGGGCGGCGGAACTGAAACTCTCGGCCTCGCAAGAGCAACGTTCGCAGGAGTTGATTGCGGCACAAGTGCAGGTCGAGCAGGCGCTGGCCACGCAGGCACAGGCTGAGGCAAAACTGCGGGAGATGATGGCCCAAGAGGGCAAACTAAAAAACCTCGCGGAAGCGGCCGCGATTGCTGAGGACGACTACAAGAAGCTGGCTGAGTTGCAGGCGGAGGATGAGGAACTGGTGACGCCGCATCAGCTGCGCCGCCGCCGCAATGCCAGCGATCGGGCAACGAAGGAATACGAAGCGGCGGCAGCCGTGTACCCCGACGGCCTGGAGGCGGCCCGCAAGGGAGTCGCGGCGGCCGAAGCAGGGGTTCGCTTGGCACAGCAGAATGCCGCCTTGGTGGAGAAGGTCGACCAGACGCTGGCAGCCGATCTCGACCGACAGGCTGCGGCGGCAGCGCTCGATCAAGCCGTGCTGCGGGCGCCCAAACTCGACGATGGCTCGACCGAGTTCACCGTCCTGCGGACGATGGTGGACCCCGGCGAGTTGATTGCTCAGACGCCAGTACTGGAGATCGCGGATCTCAGTCGGATGTCGTGCGTGGCCGAGGTCTACGAAGCGGACGCGAAGGAAATCAAGGTGGGCGAAGCGGTGACGCTGCGGAGCCCCGCGTTTACCGGCAAATTCGCCGATGGCAACGTGGGCGAACCCGGCGGCATCCCTGGACGAGTCGTCCGCATCGGCTCGATGGTGGCCAGCCCGGGGCTTACCAATCGCAATCCCTTGGCCCCGAGTGATCGGTCGATCGTTGAGGTCGACGTCGCCATCGACCCGCAGGACCGGGCCGCGACGGCCGAGGCCGCCAGCAAGGTGGGACTGCAGGTGACCGTCGAATTCCTGGGCGATGAGGCAACGAGGCGACCTGCAAAGTAGTGGCAATGAAAGCGAACTAATAAAAGCCACCGGCTCGGCCGGTGGACGCGGCGCGGTTGACGTTTCAATCAGTTCGTCCGCCCGCAGAGGCGGTGGCTTCAATAGCTCGTCGGCTTTCCAGAGAGCGTAGAGATCGCGATGAAGACGCCGCTCGCCTGGAAAAATCTTACGCACAACAAAGTGCGAACCGCGGTCGCCCTGGCTGGCGTCGGCTTCGCGGTCATCCTCATCTTTATGCAGATGGGATTCAAAGGGGCCGTGCGCAAAACCGCGACGCAGATCTACGACGCCCTCGATTTCGATCTGATGCTGCGGTCGCCGTCGTATTTGCATCTCACCGAGCCCCGCTCATTCCCGCGGGAGCGCGTCTACCAGGCGGCGTCGCTGCCGGAGATTGCATCGGCCCAACCGTTTTACTTGGGTCTCAGCGAATGGCAGGCGCCCGAGCCCGGCAACAATCCGCCGGATCAATTCACCGGCGACTGGCGCGGCATCATCACCATTGGAGTCGACCCTCATGCTCCGGCGTTCAGGCCGGAAGGCTTGCGCGAGAAGTCGGCACTGCTGACCGACCCGCGGTTCGTGCTGATCGACAATCGGAGCAAAGCCGACTTCGGCCCGAAGAACGGCACGCGATTCGGCGAGGCGGATATCGGCGTGGAGACGGCTCTGGGGAGCGGACGCGTGCGAATCGTCGGCGTGGTGACGCTCGGCACGGGCCTGGCGGCGAACGGAGCGTGCATCGCCAATTACGATGGCTTCGCGCGGGCGTGCCCCTGGCAGCCGCTCGATGAAATCAATTTCGGACTGCTGAAACTCAAGCCGGGAGTCGATCCGCAAACCGCGAAGATTGCCGTCCAACAACTCGTGGCGCCGATGGTCGCGCCCAACTCGCTCGCCCCGGTCGCATCCTCGACGCCGGCCGACACGGAGGTGCTGACCCGCGCCGAAGTCAACGCCCGTGAAGAATACCGCTGGGTGGTGCAAACGCCGCTGGGAAAGATCTTTAATCTCGGCGTCTGGGTGGCGCTCTTCGTTGGCGTGGCGATCGTGTATCAAGTTCTCTCCACCGACATTGCAAACATGATGGGCGAATACGCGACGCTCAAGGCGATGGGCTATCCCAATTCGTATCTGGCGCGAGTCGTGCTGCAGCAGTCGGTCCTCTTGGCGCTGGTCGGCTACGTGCCGTCGTTGGCAATTTCGTGGTGCTTGTATCTGCTGGTCGGCGCCAGGGCCGGACTGCCGATGGTGATGACCTGGCAGATCGCGGCGACCGTGTTGGTGCTGGCCGTGGTCATGTGCGTCCTCTCGGGCATGGCGGCGCTGCGGAAGTTGTTTCAAGCTGATCCGGCTGATTTGTTTTAGGAATTGAACAGTGGAACCGCAGATGCACGCAGATAAACGCAGATGAGGAAAGGTACTGGTGTGATCCAACAAATCATTTGCGCTCATCGGCGTTCATTAACGGTTCCAATGCTTTTGTATTCCCTTGGCGCGCTTGGCGCTCTTGGCGGTTAGTCTTTGATCGATGCTGAACTTCACCAAAACACCGCTGGCCTGGAAGAACCTCACCCACGATTGGCGTCGGCTGATCGTGGCGGTGGCGGGGATTGGCTTTGCGGTATTGTTGATGTTCACGCAGGTCGGATTTCAAAATGCACTGTTCGACAGCCAAGTGAAAATGATCGACGACTTGCAAGGAGATATCTTCCTGGTGAGTCGGGCCAAATACACGCTCGCGGCCGAGAAGCGGTTCCCGCTGGAACTGGTCAATCAAGCCCGATCGGCGAGCGGCGTCATCGGCGCCTATCCGCTCTACACTGAACTGACCCTCTCGCGGTTGAAGAGCTTTGGGACCGAGGCGCCGAGCAAGGCATTTCCCATCCGCTCAATCGGATTCCGGCTCGACGATCCGATCTTCAGCTCCGAACGGATCAACTCGCAGCTCGAAAAGCTGCGCCTGCCGTACGCAGCACTGCTCGACGTGCGGAGCAAGCAGGACAACTTTCCGTTCCCCACGGAGAGCGACGAGGAACTGGCCAAGGTTCAGGCGGAACTCGCCGATCGCAAGATCGTGATGGTCGGGACGTTCGACCTCGGGACCGACTTCGCCCACGACGGCAACCTCGCGATGAGCGCCGAGAACTTCGCCGAGTACTTCCCGCAGCGGAAGCAGTTCGGCGATCCCTTGAGCGTCGTTGACTTGGGCATCGTTCACGTCGGCGACAAAACTCGGACGGAGGAAGTTCGGGAGACGATCGATCAACTGCTCGACGAGCGGGTGTTCGTCCTCACGCGCCAGCAGTTCCGCGATCAGGAAATCGGTTTCTGGGACAAAAGCACGCCGATCGGCATCATCTTCACCGCGGGCAAGATCATTGGCTTCATCGTCGGGATGGTGATTTGTTACCAGGTGATTTACTCGGACATCGCCGACCACATGCCCGAGTTTGCGACGCTGAAGGCAATGGGGTACACGACGGGGTACTTTCTGCGATTGATTGTGATGGAAGGCATTTTCCTATCGTTCGTTGGTTTCATCCCCGGGCTAATTGTCAGTACGGGGCTTTACGCGATGCTGGCCAATTCAACCGGCTTGCTGCTGCGGATGACCCCGCAAGCAATCCTGACGGTGCTTGTGCTGACAATCGCGATGTGCATTGCCTCGGGCTTGCTTGCTGTTCGAAAGCTACTTGCCGCTGATCCGGCGAATCTTTTTTAGGTGACTTGGTGAGTACGTGAGTGGGTGAGTGGGTGAGCAGGTGAGCAGGTGAGAAGGTGAGTAAGTAGAGCAGAGGGTGATCATGGCTTACGAGTCGCGGTTCTCCTTAGATGATTTTGAACTCTATCGAGTTGCTCGCACGTTTCGCATCGAAATTTACAAGCTCATTCGCAAACTCCCTCCTGAAGAACGATATTGCCTTGCCAACCAGATGCGGCGAGCCGCGGTCTCCATTACGAACAACATTGCCGAGGGGCATGGACGGTGGTACTTCCAAGAAAACGCAAGATTCTGTCGAATCGCTAGAGGTTCTGTCGGTGAGGTGATTGACGACTTAAATGTTTGTATCGACGAACGATATAGCGACGCCCAAACGGCCGAAGACCTAAAAACGAAAGCACTGGAGCTCGTCGCTAGAATCAACAGCTACATCGCCTACCTAAACCGCAGTCGTCAAGGAAACGCCGACGCCCCATAGCACCCACTCACTTACTCACCTAAACACTTACTCACCCTTCCCCATGACTGCTTTTGCTTCCTTACCGGCCACCAGCGGCGCCTACTCCCAGGGTCCGCAGGTCCCCAAGACGATCAAGGTCTCGCAGCTGAATCACTACTTCGGCGAGGGGGAGTTGCGCAAGCAGGCCCTGCACCAGAACAACCTTGAAGTCAAACGGGGCGAGATCGTCATCATGACGGGCCCCTCCGGTTCGGGGAAAACGACGCTGTTGACGCTCATCGGGACGCTACGGACCGTGCAGGAGGGCAGTCTCAAGGTCCTGGGGAATGAACTCAACGGCGCATCGCGCGACGAGATCGTCGCGCTCCGCCGTGAGATGGGATTCATCTTTCAGGCCCACAATCTGTTCGAGTCCCTCACGGCGTTTCAGAACGTCAATATGGCGGCGGAGCTCCTCAATATGGACCGCAACGTCGCCAAAGAGCGGATCGACTACCTGCTGAATCGCCTCGGGCTGGGGCATCGCATTCACTACAAGCCCAAGTCGCTCTCCGGCGGGCAGAAGCAGCGGGTGGCGATCGCCCGCGGGCTGGTCCACTCGCCGAAACTGGTGCTGGCCGACGAACCGACGGCGGCGCTCGACGAGCACTCGGGCCGCGAAGTGGTGACGCTGTTCCAGGAGCTCGCTCGCGACGAAGGGTGCACGATCATCATGGTGACCCACGACAATCGCATTCTCGATGTCGCCGACCGCATTGTGAACATGGTCGACGGCTACATCCGTTCCGACGTGGCGGTCCACGAGACGTCGGTCATCTGCGAGTTCCTGCGGCAGTTCCCGCTCTTCTCGGATCTGTCGACGAGTACGCTCACCGATATCGCCGACAAGATGATGGTTCAGGAGGCGTCGGCGGGCGACGTGATCATCCGCCAGGGCGATCCGGGCGAGCTGTTCTATCTGATTCGCAGCGGCCTGGTCGACGTGGTGATCGAGGAGGATGGCGTCGCGAACAAAGTCGCCGAGCTGGTGGAAGGCCAGTACTTTGGCGAAGCGGCCCTCTTACGCGACGAGCCGCGGAATGCGACGATCATCGCCCGCTCGAAGTCGGTGTTCTACACGCTCGGCAAAGCCGACTTCAAGGACGTGCTGGCGCGGAGCAAGACGTTCGTCGACGAGCTGCGGAACGTCCTGGCGAGCCGGACGTAGCCGCGTAGATCACCCTCTTTTTTGCCCCCGGCTCCGCCGGGGGGTAGCACGACGAGGGACGACGCCCGCCGACATGGTGACCGACCCCCTGGCGGAGCCAGGGGCTGCAATGAAGAGCGGCAAGTGAGGAACACGCCATGGTTGAAGTCACGCTAAGCGACCCGCCCAGCGACGAACGCCTGCGGCAACTGCTCGCAGTCGCAGCCGACCAAATCCGCGATCAGGTCGGCGAGTTTGCCTGCCACTACCACGATTGGCCGAGCGCGGTGAACGTGGGGATCCGCGACGATGGGCGGGTGACGTTCAACGTGCACGCTTGTTGTGTGGCGCAGCAGAATCGGATCGAGGAGGTGATTGAGGGGGAGTAGGATGCGTGCGATATCGCGAGGGCGCGTTACAAGCAAGGAGACGTCATTGGTCTGCGGCAAATTATTCGTCGATGCGCATGGCTGGACGATGGAACGCTTACAGCGTTTGGCGACGCGTTTGAAGCCGCGGCAATTCGTTTAACCCGCGTTGATCCGCATCCCAATTGTCCGCGCGCAAAGTGGCATGCTCTCGGCCATCAGCCGTGAGCATGCGGGGCTTCAGCGTACGATAGACTTACAAAGTCAGTCGAGCTCCCAGCAGCCGCGGAGCGGCGTCATCACTTAGCCGTGGGCGTCAGCCCACGGACAGCGGTGGCTCGATACGGCGTAGCCGCGCAGCGGCGGCACGTCTCATTGGACGATTAAGCTCCAGTTAAATTCGATTGTGTCGTCGCTGCGCGACTCAGGAAACCACTGGCCCGATTCGTTCCGTGGGCTCACGCCCACGGCTAAAGTGATGGCGCCGCTTTGCGGCTCATCGATATTCAGGCGCAGGAGGCCTGAGCTTCGTGTCATGCGGCGTCTTCGCCGGCCATCCTCCCCAGAAAATTCTCAAAACTCCCCTACAGAAATTGGCCGCGCGACTTGCTAGGGTGGCGTCGTCGGGCGTTCTCGCCGGGTGGCATGCTCTCGGCCGCAGGCTGTGAGCATGCAGAACTGCCGCTGGCCTCGACGCTCAACCCTTCACATGGCCTCGGGGGAGTACCGCCGAGGCCATCCCACACAGGAAGGTCTTTACGACAGGAGAAACGTCCTTCGCATACGCTGACCGAATTTTGCGACTTTTGCGTCGGCAAACTTTTTCAGAGAAACGCAGAATTCCGCCAGCCAAAAAGCGACCGTGACATCAAGTTCACTCGGCAAACGCCGAGTTAAAAAAACCGTGCCAGACGGCCGGAGGAAAGACTTTTGCGGCAGTTTAATGGGGCCCCCCGCGGCGCACGCAAAAGCAAAAAGGGGCGAGGTGGGTGAATAAGTGAGTAGGTGTTTAAGTGAGTAAGTGAAATCACCTACTCACCTACTCACTTACTCACCTAAACACTTACTCACCACCACTCACAAAGCACTTCGCGACACAAAGCAACCCCAAGCCAGCCAACAGTTTACGATTTGTGTCGCCAAAAACGCGTTTCGCGACAAAAAGTCCAACGCGACAGAAAGGAGGGATGGATGAGAAAAATCGACGCCGATAGCGAGCGACTACTTCCGGCACTTCTCGCAAGTGCAGGGGAGTTCGCACGTCTTGCACGTCGGCGCCTGGCAACGCATGCAATGCCCGTTGCAGCAGCCTTCGCAGCAGAGGTGGGGCTCGAACCCGCATTCGGCGGCCAGCGCGGCTTGGGTCCGCTTCAGGCCGACTTCGGCGGATTTGAGAGAGGCGATCTGCTGCACCAGATCGGCCTCGGCGTCGTAGAGCCGGCCGCGGGCGGCGCTGATTTCGAAGACGGGCGTGTCGTCGGCGTCGCGGCGGGCGACGAGGGCGTCGACGTTCGTGCGGCGCGCTTCCACGGCCGTGCGGGCCAGGGCGACGCGTTGTTGTTGCATCACGATTTGGTAGACGGCGCCTTTGATCTCGGCGGTGGCGAGTTGCTCGGTGTCGGCGTGGAGCATCGAAAGCTGCCGGCAGCGAACGTCGACCTCGTGGTCGTTGCACTTGAGGCAGCGCAACTTGTGGACGATGCCTTCGGTCGGCTCAACGGAACCGAGCGTGGCGTCGGCGACGCCCAGCACGCCGCGGGCGACGCGGATCGTCGATTTCTCCAGGTTGCAGAGCACCAGCTCGATGCCGCGGAGGTCGAAACGGTTCGGCAAGCCGGCGGCGAGCTCGCTCTCGGCGTTGAGCGGTTCGAGATTGGGGGTCCAATCGACTTGCGGCCAGAAGAAGGTTTCTTCGGAGATGGGGCAGCCGAGGAGTTTTTGGAGCTGGCCGTTGAGTTGGACGCGGGCAAAGTCGAGCTGCAGCCGTTGGTGCTGAAGCTCGGTGAGGCGGGCGTCGACTTCGTCGCGATCAAGTCCGTCGACCGGCAGACCCTGGTCGTTGAGCTTGTCGAGACGCTCGCGGGTGCGGGTGGTTTCGAGCGTGGCGAGTTCGAGGTAGTGTTTGCGGGCTTCGAGCCCGGCGAGTTGGTAGAAAGCGTCGAGGGCCGAGGCGGCGGCCTTGTTGCGCACGTCGGCGGCGTGGAGTTCGAGCAGGTCGCGCTGGAGGCAGACGTTCTCCTGGACAATTTTAGAATCGCACTCAATGATCACGCCGGCCCAGTGTTCTTCGAGGGCGACGAGATTGGCGATCGTCGCGTTGGCGGCGGCGCGGCATTGCGCGTCGCTCGCGGTGAGGAGTTGGTAGGTTTCGCCAGGGCTGGGGAGCTGCTGGAGGCTGCACGACTCGACGTTGCAGTCGGGGGTCAGCTCGCTCAAATTGGGCGGTTGGTTCTCGCCGGTCGTCTCGGCGAAGTTACAGGCGACGTGCGGCGTCGCCGGGACGCAGCAGCGCGAGGGGCAGCGGCAACCCAGGGCCGCGACGACGATGGCCGCACCGAAAGTGGCAACTTGCTTGAGCCGCATAATAACCGTTCAAATGGGTGCAATCGCACGTTCCTCCTCTGTATCGAGTGCGTGCGATGCCGGCCCTAGCAGCTAGCACTATTTTGCCGCAGGCAACGCTCGCGCGAAGTTTGCGGGGTGTGCGCGTGGTGAGGGTTGTGCGGGGTGGAGCCGCGATTTCAGCCCGCGGCTCCGCAACATTATGCAAACGCCATCAGATCGTTTCCTCGTCGCAAGTGGTTTCTAGCGGCCTGGATGCAGAGTTTGGCGTTCACCCAGAGGGTGACGCGCGGCAGTCGCCTCACCCAGTTGGGGAGTGGTCCGAGCCCGCCGCCGAAATTGGTGAGTTGAGCGAAGCGTTGCTCGATGTACGTCCGCTGCTTGAAGAGTGCTTGGCCATCGGCGGTCGTCAGCAGTTCGATCGACTGCAAGCGGCCGATGCTGTGGCGGCGGTGGCCCAGCGCTCGTCCCGCGCGACGCTGCGGAGCGATCAACGTCACGCCCGACCGTGCGGCGATCTCGTGCAGCGGGTTGCTGTCGTAGTTGCCGTCGGCCAGGACGCAGCCTCCGCCGACTTGCGGCAAGAGTCGCCGGGCGACCGTCTGTTCGCTCACGTTGAGCGGCTGGATTTCGCACGCCACGAGCGCATCGATCGTCCAGACGGCGTGCAGCTTGTAGCCGCGGGCCGGGCCGCCGACGCCATGCCCGCGCGTGGCGTCGGGATCCTTGCTGAAGCCTCCTACCGGCAACGGCTTACCGTCGAGGAAGCTCACCTCCGGCGGGTGCGGGCCCTGCCAGCAACGCTTCCTCAACCGCTCGATCAGTTCCACGGCCGCCGCCGTGCGGAGACGACGGCTCGCCGTCGATTGGCTCGGCAGCCGCACCTGCCATGACGACGGCCAATTCTCCGGCCGACACGCCCAACTCACCGGTCGATCGTGGATCACCGCCCAGAGATAGACGCCGACGATCCAACTGACCGAATAGACGTGTCCCGAACGATCGCTGCATAACCGCCGAGTCAAACGGTATAGTACGCTCCAGAGTTCGCGTTCCATGGCTCACCTCCTAGAAACGTGTCAGGTCTCTAGGAACAGCCTGGAACGCGGGCCTTTTTACCGCTAGCGACGCGTGCTAGCTATTGCATTATGTTGTCCGCCGGGGGGTAGCACAACGTGAGACTACGCCTACCGGAATGGTGACCCACCCCCTGGCGGAGCCAGGGGCTGAAAGTATCGATACATGCCCCACCCTGCCGCATTGCCGATCGACCAGCTTCTGGCGGACTGCCGCGTCGATCGGACGCGCGGTTCGGGGCCGGGGGGGCAACACCGTAATAAGACCGAGACGGCGATCGTGATTACGCATCTGCCGAGCGGCGTGCGGGGCGAGGCGTCGGAACGTCGGAGCCAGGCGGAGAATCTGGCGCAGGCGAAGTTTCGGTTACGGCTTGAGCTGGCGCTGGCGGTGCGGAGCGCGGAAGGGGTCGGGGACCTTTTGCCGCTTGGGGGATTACCGGAGGAGTTGAGTCGCCAGCGGCAAAAGGTCCCCGACCCCGTTGTCTCGCCCTCGCCGTTGTGGCGCAGCCGAGTCGCCGGCGAGCGAATCACCGTGAGCGCGTCGCATGACGACTTCCCGGCGATTCTGGCTGAGGCTCTCGATTGTCTGTCGACAGAAGATTGGTCGGCGCCGGCTGCGGCGGAGCGGCTCGGCATTTCGACTTCGCAGCTGGTGAAGCTGCTGAAGCAGGAACCACGGGCGTTGGGACTGCTCAATCGCGAGCAGGAGGCGAAAGAGTTGCGGCCGTATCGATGATGGCGCGCCGAAGGGAGTCGTGAGCCTTTTGCCACTGGAAAGGTTGCCTCTGATTGAGAGCCGCCAGTGGCAAAGGGCTCCCGACACCGTCCGTGGCTAGCGTTGGGGGTAGTGATGCCTTAAGGTCAAGCTCCATCGAGGCGCTTGAACTCCTACTGCTGATTGGTTCTTAACTGTGTACGCCATTCTGTTTGATATCGACGGCACGCTTGTTTCCACCGGCGGGGCAGGGCAGTTGGCGTTTGCCGAGACGTTTGCTGCGGAGTTCGGCGTCGAGGAACTGAGCGGCAAGGTGCCGTTTGCGGGGCGGAGCGATCGGGCGATAGCCGGCGACTTGATGCGGGTCCATGGCGTCGATCCGCATGAGGAGAACTGGCAGCGGTTTCGCGCCGGGTATTTGCAGCGCCTGCCATCGGCGCTGCAGCGCAAAACGGGGCGGGTGTTGCCGGGCGTGATCGAGCTGCTCGATCAGTTGGCGGCGGCCGGGCATCCGCTGGTTGGGCTCTTGACGGGAAACATTCGCGAAGGGGCCGATCACAAGCTGCAGCATTACGGGCTAGCCGATCGGTTCGACTTCGGCGGCTTCGGCGACGTGTCGCATGAGCGAAGCGAAATCGCCGCGGCCGCGCTGGCAGAGGCGCAACGATTGGCGCGGGAAGAATACAGCCCGGCGAGCCGGCTGGAAATTTGCGAGTTGGCGGGGGCGATGGTGATCGGCGACACGATTCACGACGTCAGCTGTGCGCGGGCGATCGGGGCGTTTGCCGTCGCGGTACCGACGGGCGGGGCGACGCGCGAGGAACTCGCGGCGGCGCAGCCTGATCTGTTGCTGGATGACTTGTCGGATGCGAGGCCGTTGTTGGCGGAGATTGAGCGGGCGATGGGTGGATGAGCTGCTAAAGAATGTTTCAACACCGAGGACACAGAGAGCACAGAGAAGAAAAATGCATCAGAGTGAATGCTGGCCATGTGAACGAATGCTTGAAGTCATCATCTTGAATACAAATGCCTTTTACTCTGTGCTCTCTGTGTCCTCTGTATTAATTCTTAATTTATGCCGCAGTTAAGTCGCATTACGATTTATCCGATCAAGTCGCTCGATGGGTTCACCGTCGAGTCGGCGGAGTTGATGCCGACGGGGCCGATTGTCGGCGATAGGCGGTGGGCGATCGTCGATCCGATGCGGCAGTTCGTCAACGGCAAGCGGACGGCGGCGGTGCATCCGATTCGAGCGGCGTTTGAGGAGGGCGGGGCGGTGGTGACGCTGAGCTGCGAGCGGGGGGAGGCGGGGCGATTTCGTTTGCCGGATGAAGCCAGCGGAGCCGCGGCGTGGTTGAGCGAGGCGATCGGGCGGAAGTGCCTGCTGATTGAAAACCTGGTTGTCGGCTTTCCGGATGACGCTGACGCGGCGGGGCCGACGCTCGTGAGCACCGCGTCGCTGATGCGAGTGGCGGAATGGTTTGCGCTCGACCTCGACGAGGTGCGGCGGCGGATGCGGGCGAACCTGGAAATCGATGCTGCGGAGCCGTTCTGGGAAGATCGGCTCGCCGAGACCGACGCCGGGCCGATCCCGTTTGCCATCGGCAGCGTCCGCTTCCGCGGGCGGACGGCGTGCCAACGTTGCGTGGTGCCGACGCGGGACTCTGCGTCGGGCGATGTCAGCTCTGGGTTCGCTAAGACGTTTTCGGCGCATCGGCAAGCGGAATTGCCGAGCTGGGCGCCGACGGCGGCGTTCAATCACTTCTATCGGCTCACGCTAAACACGTCACTCGATCCGGCGGCGGAGGGGCCGCGACAAATTCGCGTCGGCGATGAATTGCGGATCGATGTAGCGCTTTCAGCCCCCGGCTCCGCCGGGGGGTAGCGTTACGCAGGACTGAGTCTGCTGGTATGGTGACCGACCCCCTGGCGGAGCCAGGGGCTGAAAAATAAAACGCACTTGCTTTACGGCTTCGTGAAAAAGACGTGGAGCGAGCGGGCGCCGTGGGCGCCGATGACGAGGGCTTGCTCGATGTCGGCTGTTTTCGACGGGCCCGACATGAACGTTCCCCAGGTGGTTTCGCCGAAAGGGCTGTAGCCGTCCGCCGAAAGCTGCAGCCCGGCATAGGCTTCGTGCATGTTGCTGACGATGCGGTCGTACGGCACGACGAGAATGACGTGCTGCGAGAGGAAGTAGGCGACGCGCTGGCGGACGCGAGCGGCGTTGACCCAGACGGCGGCGTTTTCGGCGACGGCGAGTTCGCCGGGGAGGATCGCGAGGTCGACTGACGCGAGGGCGTGCGGATCGTCGATCGCAGCGATATCGACGTTGCCGGCCGCGGCCTCAGAAATCACTGAGCAAATCTGTTTGGCGCCGATGGCGGCGATGACGCGGTCGATTTCTTCGCGGAGTTGCGGTTCGCCCGTGACGATGCGGCCCGCGCCGCCGACGCCGCGAAGGACATCGAAGAATTGGGCGTGCGGATCGTCGTAGCGCGTCCACTGGCGGTCGAGCGACGGCAGCGGCGCATCGGCCGGCAGCGAGCGGCGGACTTCGCGGAGGATGTGATCGCGGGAGGACATCGATTGAGTGGAAGGTTTGAGCTGTGTCATGCTAAGCGAATCGAAGAATCTGGAAGCTCGCAAACGGCTCCAGATCCTTCGCTGCGCTCAGGATGACGATGGCTTGTCATCTCGCGATTGACGGGAATGCCACTGGCGGAAGGTTTCTTTCGGCGGCAGCGGCATTTCGCGCTGGCGGCCCCAAGGGTTGAAGCGGTTGTAGACCAGCCAGCGCGGCGCCCAGCGCAGTGCGGCGCGTCCGACGCCGCCGGCGACGTTATAGAGCAGCGGCCGACTCAGCACCGCGCCTGCAAAGTGCATGAGGCGGCGCTTCGACGGTTTGAGCAGGCCCAGCTCGGCGATGCGCTGACGCCACGTCAGCAGCTGATTGGGCAGGTCGATCTTCACGGGGCAGACGTCGGCGCACGACCCGCAGAGCGTGCACGCGAACGGCAGGCTGCGGTGCGTTGCCGGATCCCGCGACGGGTTGACGATTGAGCCGATCGGCCCGGCGACGGAGACGCCGTAGCTGTGGCCGCCGCTACGGCGGTAGACGGGGCAGGTGTTGAGGCAGGCGCCGCAGCGGATGCAGCGGAGCGAGTTTCGGAACTCTTCGCTAGCCAGAAGTGTTGTACGGCCATTGTCGACTAGCACAATATGGAGTTCGCACCCGGGGCGCGGGCCATGGTAGTGGGTGCTGTAGGCAGTGATCGGTTGGCCGGTGGCGGAGCGAGCGAGCAGGCGAAGAAAGACGGCCATGTCGTCGAGCCGCGGGACGAGCTTTTCGATTCCCATCGAGGCGATGTGGATCGGCGGCAGCGACGTGCCGAGATCGGAGTTGCCTTCGTTCGTACAGACAACGAAGCCGCCCGTTTCGGCGATGCCAAAATTGACGCCGGTGAGACCGGCCTCGGCGGCGAGGAACTTTTCGCGAAGGCGATGGCGGGCGGCCTCGGTGAGGTAGGCCGGGTCGGTGGCCCCCTTGGCGGTGCCAAGTTCGCGATGAAAGAGCTCGCCGACGTCTTCCTTTTTGATGTGGATGGCCGGCAGCACGATATGGCTGGGATGCTCGTGCCGCAGTTGGACGATCCATTCGCCGAGATCTGTGTCGGTGACCTCGATGCCGTGCTGTTCGAGGAACGGATTCAGGCCGCACTCTTCGGTGAGCATTGACTTGCTCTTCACCATGCGGCGAACGCGACGCTCCTGAAGCAGTCTCAGAATGATGGCGTTGTGCTCGGCGGCGTCGCGGGCCCAATGGACGACGGCGCCGAGGCGGGTGGCGTTGCGTTCGAACTGCTCGAGGTAATCGCCGAGATGAGCGACGGTGTGCTGCTTGATCTGAGCGGCCAGCTCGCGCAGCTCTTCCCATTCGGCGAGACCGTGGGCGCACTTGTCGCGCTTGGCGCGGATGAACCAGAGGGCCTGATCATGCCAGTGCGCGTGGGCGTCGTCGGCGACGAAGGCGTTGGCGGCGGCTGGGTGGTCTTGGGTTGGCATTCAACTGAATTCCAGGCGATGCACTGGAGAACTGCAACGTTCAAAACTTAACCGCCAAGGACGCCAAGGGCAGCAATTGCAATGTCAGAACCGCAGATGAATGTGAATGCACGCAAATAGAATGATCTTGAGACGCCATCTTTCTTGTTTATCTGCGTGCATCAGCGGTTCCTCTTCTTGAATTCCGTGGCGCTCTTGGCGTCTTTGGCGTCCTTGGCGGTTCATATGGAATTACCTTGTTGTTCAGTCGGAAATCGTCAGGCCAAGGGCTTCGGCGAGGAGTTCGGCGACGTGGAGGACGCGCAAGGGGCGGCGTTCGCGGCGGATGAGGCCATCAAGGTGCATCAGGCAGGACATATCGCCGGCGGCGAGGACCTCGGCGCCGGCGCGCTCGTGATCGGCGATGCGATCGCGGCCCATCATGCACGACACCCCTTCCTCATCGACGGCGAAGGAGCCGCCGAAGCCGCAGCATTCGTCGGGGCGCTCGAGTCGCGCGAATTCGACGCCTTCGAGGTTTGCCAGGAGCCGCTGCACCTTATTGAAGGGCGCAACATTCAGTTCGCTGTCGCTGCCGAGCCGCAGTTCGCGCAAGCCGTGGCAACTTTGATGGAGGCCGACGCGACGCGGAAACTGGCCGCGCGGCGGCTCGATCTGCAACACGTCGGTGAGGAACTCGCACAGCTCGAAGGTCTTAGCTTGCACCTGGGCACGCGCGGCCTCGTCCGCGACGAGGCCCTGGTAATGATGACGCACCATGGCAACGCAACTGCCGCTGGGCGCCACGACGTAATCATAGGGGCGAAACGTGGCAACGAAGCGCTCGGCGGCGGGGCGCGCGTCGGCGACGCAGCCGGCGTTCGCCATGGGTTGGCCGCAGCAGATTTGAGCGGCGGGGAACTCGACGTCTCCGGCGTGGAAGTGCTCCAGCAACCGCAGCGTCGCGATTCCGACGCGGGGGTAGAACTGGTCGATGTAGCAGGGGATGAAGAGGCCGACTCGCATTTCGCACACTATAGGTGAGCGGGTGGGCGGGGGCGAGACGCTAAGCCGCGAGCGGCCGGGAAAGGTATCGGCTGCAAGTTGATTACTTTTTCTTCTTCTCGATCTTTGCCGGCTTGCAGAGCTTCGACTTCTTGTCGGCAGTGGCGCGACACGCCTTGCACTTGTACTTGCCGGGATGGTCCCACTCGTTCGGTTTGTCTTCGAGGCAACCCACGGCGGAACTCGGCGGCGGACAGGAGGGTAAAGCGCCGTCGCCCGGGTTGGCGCATTGCGGCGGCGGTGGCGGCAACTTGATTATACCCCGTTTAGGCGTGCGGGCGCCGAGTAGTGCTGGCCGAATAAGACTACTTCAACGCAGGCTCAGACGCGCCGGCAACCAGGATTTTTGCCTCTATGTCGGGGGGAGGAGGAATCTGGGCGCCGGGCTCGATCGCTGCGGACTTGGCCTTCGACTCGCACTTGGCGCAGAGATCTTCGACGACCCATTTGTAGCTGGGCACTTTCTTCGTATCGATGCGCTGCATCAGCTTCTTCTTGGTGAAAATGTTAGCGCAGCTGCTGGGAATCCATTCCCGCCAGATGAAGCGATGCGGCGTCGCCACGGGATCGCCTTCTTTCGTTTTCTTGCCGCAGTCGTCGCAGACGAGGTCGCATTGCTTGCAGCAGGGTTTGCTGGGGCCGGGAACGCAGAAATCTTCGCATTTGACGCCCCAACAGATGACGTCGACTTTCTTTTCCTCGCAAACCAGGCGGCAGACCTTTTGGCACGAGTCGTGGCGTCCGCAGAGCGCGCAGCAGAGCTCGCCGGCCTGCGCCGTGGCTAACGCGGCGCTGAAGGAGACGGCGACGAGAAGGGTTGAAAGCAGCGAAGTGCGACGGCTCATGTGGCCCTCGAAACTTAGAAAGTGGTCAACGATTGAGGAAACTGGCCTGTTCGTTCACGCGTCTAGAAATTGAAATCGAAACGCAGGCCAATAATATCTGCGGTCTGCGGCCCGTAGGGGGTAGTGCCGAAGCGCGTGATAGGATGAATCCACTCGAGCTCGGTGCGGACGCGATCGGACCAATACCAGTTGAGGCCGAAGGTGAAGTCGTTGTATTGGCCGCTGTCAAGTTGGGTGAGGGTGAGGTTCGACCAGCGTCCCTTAAGTTCCCAGGCCCCGGGACCGAAGCCGCCGGGGACGAGGAAGAAGTTGGAGAAGGGGACAACGCGACCAAATTGCGCGCCGTGCTGGCCGTAGCGCTCGTAAACGCGATTTTCGCCAGTGAGGAAGTAGCTGAAGTAAACGTAGGCGCCGGAAATTGTGGCGTCGTCGTCATTGATGCGATCGACGCTGGAAAGGAACATTTCGCTCTGGACCGAGAGCGGTCCCCAGACCGTCGCCAACTCGATGTTGCCGGTGGTGTAGGAACGGGCCGGAAAATTGCCGGTATCGATCAGGAATGGGCCTTCGTGAATCTGCGGGCGGGCGCGGAAGCGGGCGAGCTGATCTTGGTCGTGCGTGTAGAGAACGCCCGCTCCGGTGTGGACGAGATAGCGACCGTTGGAAGGCTCGTCGTAGTAGGGCAAGTAAGTGATGCGATTGCTAATGCGTTGCCCTTGATTGTTGTCGATGCGCTCTTTGAGCGCTTCGCTAAGACTGTCGATGAAGATTCCCGTGGTGTACGTGAAGTCCTTGGCGTCGTTTACGGCGTAAACGGCCATCCCTAGTTCACGATCAGCCGAGAAGATGCCCTGGGTGGGAATCGAGCGCTCAAGAAAGAGGTTGTTCGTATCGTTGGTGACCTGTTCTAGGCTGAACGGCACGAAGAAGTTGCCGATGCGCCACCGATCGATGACTGGAATCTCGTTCATCGACAGGTAGGCGTCTCTGATGGTCGTCACCGGCGTGGTGACAGTGTCTTCAGCCTCGGGCTCGGTTTCGACTTGAAGGCGAAAATCGTAGATGCCGTAGCCGACGCCATCGGCGATCAGCCGCACGCGACGGAATTCGAAGTAGTTGAAGGCGGGGACGGGGGGATTCTCGACATTGGCCCAGTTGATGCTGTCGATCTGCACTTGGCCGCCAAGCTTGACGGCCCACTTGTCGCCCGAGAGATCAGTCCACTTGCCCCGACCGTCGTTCTCGTCGAATTCCTTCTTCAGATCGGCGTTGACGTCAGGCTTTTTGGGAGTAGCAGCCTTTTCCAAAGCCTCCAATCGTCCCAGGATGCTCTTCAGATCGGCGTCGACCGGCGTCGGCATATCGTACGGCTGCGTTGAGAACTCCTCGTCCATCACTTCAGCCGGAGGCGGCAGAGGCGTCAGCGTCGGTTCGTCGTCAGCGTCTTCGCTCGCTTGGGCTAACCGCAATGATGAGGGGCCGGCCAATGGCTCGTCGGCCGTCGCACTGTTCGCCGAGCCCCAAGCCGCTAGCAGAACGAATACCCAGACGCACGAGAGCGCAGCCTGCCGGCACGCTAAGTACGAACGCCACGTGGTTAGTCTGACCATGCGTTGGCCGAATCAGGGGAGATGAGAGCAGTGAATGCCCACGCACCTCTGGTTTTCCAGCCGGCGTCGTGATGAGAAAAGCGATGCTGGCGCCGTCAGGCAACCCGCATATTTCCTAGTATCGGAAAAGTCAGCGCATCCCCACTATCAATTCTCAGTTCAGACGGTTGCTTTGACTAAACTTCCGGTGCGACGACCTCCACGGATGCGGGAATGGAGCCAAGGCGAGCTGGTCCGGCAATCTCGGAAGAGGGTTGAGGTTGGCGCGCCGGCGGCGCGATGCGTTTTCGCGAATCAGCGATTACTGATCCGGCCGGCGCCGAAATGAGCAGTTCCAGCCCGCGTTTGGCGCATTCGTCAGCGCGCAAGGCCCGTCCGGCGGTTTGCTTGCTGGGCGAACCGACCACGACTTCGCAGTTCTGAGCCATTCAGGCAGTCGAACGCTTGACTTTCCGCCAACCGGGGGCTGAGATGGAGCAGCCTACTCACCATTGATTTCGCATCTTGTGGCACGCTAATGAATTCGACTTTCAGGCGGGTATTCCGCCAAGCCGTGGTCTGCGCACTTTTGTGGAGTTGCGTCGACTTTCCCTTCGCCGACGCGGCGCACACGGGAGCTCAGGCGCCCTCGCTGGCTGGAGCGTCCCTGCCCGGCGGCGACGCTGAAGGCAGGATCAGCATCAACGCTGACGAGACGGCGACGGCGAGCGCGGATTATGTGAGCGGGCCCAACCTCGGCGCCGTCACTGGGCCGTTTGTTGGCACGAACATCAACTCCGTGGTCGGCGCCGACGCCTTCTACAACCACGGCTTCGAAGGCGGCAACGCCGTGATCGCCAACATCGAAGCCGGCCACATCTGGTCGAACCACGAGGCGCTGGGACATGCCCAACAGCTTCCCAACTCGCCACTGGCGCTCAACGAGTTCGATCGCCATGCGACGTGGGTCGGCATGACGCTCGGAGGACGCAGCGGCGGCGCTTCCCCCGGCGCTTATCAGGTGGGGATGGCCCCCGCGGCACAACTCTATAGCGGCGCCATCGCCTCGCAGTGGTCGGGCGCGCGAACGGCGTTCAGTTTTAGCTTTAACGTCAATGCGTTTCTGGATCAGTATCGGCGCGCTTTTCAGACCGGCGTCGACGGGACGGGACGCAAGGCCGACGTGATCAACAGCAGTTTTGGCGGCGGCGATATTACGGGGACGTCGGCCCTGACGGTGGGCGTCGACGGCCTCGCCAATGCGAACCCTCGCACGTTGTTCGTGAACTCGGCGGGGAATTTGGGCGCTGGACCCGATCAAGTGGGCGCGCCGGGCGCGGGATACAACGACTTGACCGTGGCTGCTTTGGGAGCGAATCCGACGTACAACCTCCCCTCTTCGTTTTCGAGCGGCGGGCCGAACGATTACGCTGATCCCTTCAATGGAGCCTTCGACAATGCGCGGCAAGTGGTCGATATTGCGGCGCCGGGGCAGCAATTGAGCTTGGCCTACTACGGCGGCGAGAGCGGCGGCAATGGGCTCACCGATAACCCCAGCGTTGGCGGCCCCGGCCCGACGGGTCCGGCCGACGGGCCTGCCGGGGGCGCCAATTTCTATACGCGGGGCATCGCGGGCACCAGCTTCGCCGCCCCGACGGTCGCCGGCGGCGCGGCGCTGTTGTACGACGCGGCCTATGTGGAATTCGCCGGCAATGCCGACGCCCGCGACGCGCGCGTCGTCAAAGCTGTGCTGATGAACTCGGCGACCAAAACCAGCGGTTGGAACAATGGCCAAATCTCGCACCCCAATGGCCTCGGCGGCGTGCAAACAGGGCAAGGATTGGATGACCGCGTGGGCGCCGGGAGGATGAACCTTGACGCCGCCTTTCAGCAATATTTTGAGGGAACGGCAGATTTGCCCGGCACGGCGTCGGGCAACCTTGGGCTGGTTGACGAAATCGGCTGGGATTTCGGCCAAGTCTTGCAAGGCACGACCAACGACTACTACTTCCAGAACGATTTGGCGGCCGGGGCAAATTTCACGGCTACCTTGACCTGGTTTCGCGACCGCCGTCTGGAAGGCAACGCGTTCGCCTTTGACGACAGCTACGATGATCTCGACCTGGAACTGTGGAGCGTCGCCGGCGGCGTCCCCGATGCGCTGATCAGCGAGTCGTTCAGCGCCTTCAACAATACCGAGCACTTTTCGTTCGCCCTGCCCGCGGCCGGCGAATACGCGCTGCGCGTGCGGTGGTGGGGCGAGGTGTTCGACTTCAGCAATGATCTCAATCGCGAATCGTACGCCTTGGCCTGGTCGACGCGGGCCATCCCAGAACCCTCGGCCGCTTTGCTGTTGATATTGGCGTGCAGCGCGGCGGCGATGATCAAAACTCGGCGATGACGGTGATGCCGGGTTGACCGAATGAGCCCATGGCTGCGAGCGCCGCAGGGGCCTCGGCCAGCGAAATGGTGCGATGAACCAAGCGGCGCGGGTCGAGCTTGCCGGAAGCAACCAGCGCGAGCAGCTTGGCATAGTCGGCGGCCGCGAGTCCGTGACTGCCGTAGATTTCAAGTTCGCGGCCGATGACGAGCTCCATGGGAAGCCGCGGCTGGAATTCCGATCCCGCGAGGAGGCCTACTTGCACATGGCGGCCTCGTTTGCGGAGCGACCGCAGTGAGTTTGCAGCCGTTGTGCCGCTGCCGAGCGCGTCGAGCGACAGGTGAGCCCCGCGCCCCGTCAGCTCACCGATGGCTGCTGCCGGATCGGCGACGGTGGCGGCGTTGATCGCGTGCTCGGCGCCGAGCGATTGGGCCATGGCCAACGATTCAGCGCGCACATCGATCGCAATCGGCCGGGCGCCGAGGGCTTTGGCGATCATAATCGCCGAGAGACCCACGCCGCCGCAGCCAAAGACGGCGACCCACTCGTCCGGGGCGGCCCGGCCTTGGATGGCAACGGCGCGATAGGCCGTCGCCAAGCGGCAGCCAAGGGCCGCAGCGGTGACGAACTCTAGCGATTCCGGGAGGCGAACCAAATTGAAATCGGCGTAGCGAACCGCCACCGCCTCGGCGAACGATCCCCAGGCGGTAAAGCCTGGTTGAAACTGGGCGTCGCAGACCTGGGGGGCGCCTTCACGGCACTCGGGACATTGGCCGCAACCGGCGACGAAGGGCATCGTCACGCGATCGCCGACGCGCCACTTGGCGACGTCGCGACCGACTTCGACGATGACGCCGGCGAATTCGTGGCCGGGGACGTGGGGGAGCGACTTGATATCGGCGTCGTGGCCCTGCCAGCCATGCCAATCGCTACGGCAGACGCCGGTGGCGCGAACGGCGATGACGACTCCGTCGGGCGACGCGACTGGGTCAGCCGCCTGCTTCAGCCAGAGCGGACCATTAAAGTTCTCGTAGACGAGGGCCTTCACGTTCAAACCTAACAGAAGTTACGCGAGTTGCGCTGTCAGTTGATGAGGGCCCGACGGCCGTCTTCGAGCGATTGCCAGCGCCACTGCTGCTTGCAAGCCGCAGGCTAGGGAAACAGGCTCCGGGACGACTTCAAGCGTTGGCGGATGGTCGGGCCGAAAGTTCGAACGCTGTTGTTGCCACGTCAGGAAGTCATCGCCATCGCTTTGGCCATCGCTATTGGCATCTCCGCCAGCGTTAGATCCCACGGCGGACCTCCACATGGACAAGTCGACCTCGTCGACAAGGCCATCGTCATTGAAGTCAGCTCCTAGGACCGGCGGCGTGGGAAGAGCGTTCTTGGAGAGAGTGAAAGAATCCAAGAGTGTTCCGTTTGCGGCCTGATCTCCGCCATACGAATCAATTGAGAAGAACTCGAATATCGCTTCGTTGTCGGAGACTGTGATGCGCATCGCGCCGAAGTCCTGGTTGTATCGAAACTCGCTGCCTGGCGCACGATTCGCTGTAAATGGATAGATGTTCGAGCCTCCAAGTCCGTTAACAAAGTAGGGCATGTCAACCTCCCCCGCATTTGTTGCCGATACCCGTTCGTACACATGGTCATGCCCCGACAAGACGGCGTGAGCTCCCCATTGCTGAAACGGCAGCTGGTAGAGCGGATTGCTGTTATGCAGGGAAGAGGAATACGGAGGGCTATGCATGGTGACGAACTTCCAGGTTGCCGTGGAATTGCGTAATCCGTCGCGCAGCCATTCGATCCGCGAAGCTCGTGATTGAGGCGAATAAGCGAACGCTTCGCTATCCATCGCAAATACATGCACAGAACCGGCGCCGCCTTCAATCGGCAGCGCAACGTCGTAGTAACTCTGCGAGTCGTCGTGAACGCCGTCGGGTAACCGACCAGCGGATCCACCCGGCGTTGTATGGAAATGGAAATAGTCGAGATATCCCGAAATACTGCCAGACGTGAGGTCGCGATCGTGGTCGCCGACTACGGGGAAGAAGCGTTGCACTTCACTTGTCTGTTGCGGATAGGCCGGAGCGCCCGCCCCTGATCGCTTTTGAATGAACTGCCCATAGCGTTTGCCGATGACGTCATCCCACTCGGGACTGCCCGGCATGTAATTACTGCCACTATTATCGCCAAGTGCGAGAACGTAATCTGTTTGCCACGACGCGCTGCCCACCAAGCTGGCGACGTGAGTCGCACCAACTTGAGTCGAGCCTAAATCTCCAACCGCGGCCAACACCGTGGCAGCGACAGTCTTAAGCGGAAGGAATGCCGCTACAAACGACGCTAACCCGGCAGTTATCGTTGTGGCGCTCAGTCGCCAAATCAAATAAGGCTTGCGTCGGTCCATACCGCCATCTTAACCATTTCCTTCGCCGAAGGCTAAAATGCGTCCCTCAGGTGGACCCCAATCGTTGGACAGAATCTGGGGTTGAATAAGGTGGGGAGCGGCCCGCGAGAGCCCTCAAAGCTCTCGCGCGGCCGCATCCGTTACTTCCAAGCATTGGGTTCCGTTTGAGTTTCCAATTCTCTCGCGCGATTCGTCGTTGAGCTTCATCGACCCGGCGCCTCCTGCGGCTTCAGTTCCGCTGGGCGTACATCACGGCGGGGGTCCGGTAGCCGAGGGCTTGGTGCGGGCGCTCGGTCGCATAAAACCGGAAGTACGCCCCCAGTCGCTCTTCGGCCTCCCAGCCGTCGGCGTAGTCGTGCAAGTAGACTTCCTCGTACTTGACGCTTCGCCACAGTCGTTCGATGAACACGTTGTCCAAGGCGCGCCCTCGGCCATCCATGCTGATTGCGATCCCGCGGCGCTCCAATCGCTTGGTGAACGCCGCGGCCGTGAACTGGCAGCCCTGATCGCTGTTGAAGATCTCCGGCGTCGCAAGCTGCAGCGCCTCCTCCAGCGCCTCGATGCAAAAGTCGCCCGTGAGCGTGTTCGATAACCGCCATGCCAGCACGTGTCGACTGAACCAGTCCATGATCGCCGTCAGGTACAAGAAGCCGCGTCGCAACGGGATGTACGTGATGTCCGTGCTCCACGCCTGATCGGGCCGCACGATCGCCACGTTCCGCAGCAGATACGGGTAAATCTTGTGCCCGACCCCTGGCCAGGTCGTCCGCCGACGCGGGTAAATCGCCTCGATCCCCATCTGCCGCATCAACCGTTGCACGCGCTTGCGATTGACTCCCAACAAGTCCGCCATCCGCCGGCTGCCGTAGAACGGCGTCGCCAGATACTGCTCGTCGATCCGCCGCATCAAGGCGAGGTTCTCCGCGCTCGCGCCGACCGCCCGGTAGTACGCCGTC